>NZ_JBNHFF010000002.1:0-539501 GCF_059089965.1 Arthrobacter sp. SPT-J7 | reverse complement strand
GGGCGATCGCGGCGGCGCGGGGCAGGTCGATCGCGCCGTCGTCGAGGGCGGCGAGGGTGGCGGGCAGGTGGGTGCCGATCTGGTGCGCGTCGGCCAGTTCCGCGGCGGCCTGCTTGCCGGGCACCGCGAGGACGGGGGCGAGCTCCTGGGCGGCGTGCCGGCTGATCCCGTCCGGTGCGCCGGCGTCGGTCCCGGTGGCGGGCCGGAGCACGGCCATCCGGTGGAGGGCGCGGGTGCGGCGGGACTGGGTCCATGCCTCGTGCTTACGCACGGCCTTGAGGTATTCGAGCACGGACCAGTCATCGAGGCTGCCGGGGTCGGTGCCGGCGAGCAGCCCGGCCAGCTCCGCCGGCTCCAGCTCCCGCCAATCCTCCTCCCACAACTCCCGGCAAGCAGAAACCGATGGAGTACTGTCTTCCGGTGTGACAGCATGGGCGCCAGCATCTACGGCGGCTTCTTCCACTGGAGTGACGCTTGTGCTTGAGCCGCTGTCGGAGCGAGCGCTAGTGTCCGGAGCTGCATCCGCGTCACTAGGTGCGGCAGCACCGTCTGGCACGGCGGAGGAGCCGGAGTGTTCTTCCGGCTCCTGTGCCTCGTCCCAGGGTTCCGCTGCCATATTTCAACGCTATGCAGCGCAAGTTCGGACTAGAACGAGCGTTCGACGTATGTGCACAAACACCGCCCGGGACGGTCCTGTGGAGGACAAGACGCGTCTGTGCGGGGAGGAAGGCGTCTTGCGGGGCTGGAGTCGGTCTTGTGCAGGCAAGACGCGTCTGCAGAGAGGAGCCTCCTTGTGGAGGAGGAGACGTCCCTGGGGGACGGAGCCGGCCCTGTGGAAGGTACGTGTCGCCAGCGGGGAAGGCTCCGACTTGTGCAGGACAAGACACGTCTGTGGGGAAGGAGACTCCCTGCAGGGGATGAGACGGCCTATGGAGGGCAAGTGTCGTCTGTGGAGGCCGAGAGAGGACCCTGTGGAGGGCAAGACGCGTTGGTATCAGAGGAAGCAGGCCTGCGAGGAGGAGGCAAGCCGGCGGGGGAGCTTTCACGGCCGCCGATGGTCCAAGCAAGAGGGGAAGGTGGGAGCGGAGATGTCGGCGATGGACCGCCGTCGCGCTTGGGAAGCGGCTGACGGCGGACCGAGGACCTCGCCCAAGACCTCGCCGAGGACTCAACAAGAGGACTCAACAAGAGGAGCCCGCCCCGCGAAGGGACGGGCTCCACAAGCCGTGATTCACCAGCTGTGCCGGCTGCCCTACAGGGGCGCCTGGCTTACAGGTTGCCGGTGGCGATGCGCAGCATGCGGCGCAGCGGCTCCGCGGCGCCCCACAGGAGCTGGTCGCCGACCGTGAAGGCGCTGATGTACTCGGGGCCCATTTCCAGCTTGCGGATGCGGCCGACCGGGATCTCAAGGGTGCCGCTGGCCGCCACCGGGGTGAGTTGCTCCATGGTGGCTTCCTTGGTGTTCGGCACCACGCGGGACCACTCGTTGTCGGCGTCGATGATGCGCTCGATTTCGGCCACCGGGAGGTCTTCGGTGAGTTTCAGGGTGAGCGCCTGCGAGTGGGATCGCATGGCGCCGATGCGCACGCACAGACCGTCGAACGGGATGCGCTTGTCATCACTGAGGCCCAGGATCTTGTTCGTCTCGGCAGGCGCCTTCCACTCTTCCTTGGACTGTCCGTTGCCCAGATCCTTGTCGATCCACGGGATCACGGAACCGGCCAGCGGCACGCCGAACTGGGAGGAATCCAGCTCAGGATTGCGCTGCAGGGCCAGGACCTTGCGGTCGATTTCCAGAATGGCAGAGGCAGGGTCGGCCAGTTCGGCGGTCACGGCAGCGTTGAGCGAACCGAACTGGTTCAGCAGTTCGCGCATGTGCCGGGCGCCGCCGCCGGAGGCTGCCTGGTAGGTCATGGAGGTTCCCCACTCCACCAGGCCGTTCTTGAACAGCCCGCCCAAACCCATGAGCATGCAGGACACGGTGCAGTTGCCGCCGATGAATTCCTTGACGCCGCGCGCCAGACCGGCGTCGATCACGTCACGGTTCACCGGGTCCAGCACAATGATGGAGCTGTCCTGCATCCGCAGCGTGGAAGCGGCATCAATCCAGAGTCCGTCCCAGCCGGCGTCGCGCAGCTTCGGGTAGACCTCGGAGGTGTAATCCCCGCCCTGCGCGGTGACGATAATCGGCAGTTTGGCGAGCGTCTCGATGTCGTACGCGTCCTGCAGTTTGCCCGCGCCTTCAGCGAACGCAGGGGCGTCGCCGCCGGCGTTCGACGTGGAGAAAAAGACGGGGTTGATCAGGTCGAAGTCGCCTTCATCCTGCATGCGCTGCATGAGGACGGAACCGACCATGCCGCGCCAACCGATCAGGCCGACGGACTGTGCAGAGGAATTGGCTACCGGGGAAGTCATATCACCTAGTTTACGGGCAGGGTCAATTCGGGTGCTGGTGAGTTACGCGACTCTGGCGGCATCACTCCGGCGGCATATCAAGGGTACGCGTACGACGGCGGTGCTCGGGTTGGATGCCTCGACCCGGCCTGAGTGCCGTCCGGTCGCGCTGACGCACGGCCCCCCGCCGCCCTGCGGTTGACCGTCCGCATGCACCCCTAGGCCGACCAGAATCTCCGCGTGGTGCTACTGCGTGCTGCTGTCCTCCCCGCGGACCCAGAGCGAGATGCGGTAGCGGGTGCCGTTGGCCGCGGTGCTCCAGCCTTCGGTGGGGGAGACGCCGTCGAACTTCCATTCCGGGCCCAGTTGCGGGGCGTAAGTGTCGCCGTCGGTCTCAGTGTCAATAACAGTGACCGACGCCGCGTTGGAATGCTGTGTGGTGAGGTTGAAGATCTCGCCGCCGCCAAGGATCCAGATTTCGTCGCTGCCCGGACTGGCTGCGGCCGCGGCCATCGCCTCCTCCACGGATTCGACCACCACCGCACCCTCGGCAACAAGCTGGTCGCGCATTTCCGGCCGGCGGCTGATCACAATGTTGGTGCGTCCCGGCAGCGGCCGGTATTTGTCCGGGAAGGACTCCCAGGTCTTGCGGCCCATCACCACGGGATGGTTGAGGGTGGTCCGCTTGAAGTGCGCCAGGTCCTCGGGCAGGTGCCAGGGCATGCCGCCGTCGCGGCCGATCACGCCGTTGGTGGTCTGCGCCCAGATCATGCCGACCACCGGTGCCGCCAGCCGTTGCGGCTGCCCGTCGCCGGTGACGGCTGCGGCGGACACTGCCTCGGCGACGCTGTCTGGATAGGGGCGCGGGCGGTCGACGGCGTAGGTCGAGCCGGAGGCGGTGGCGTCGGCTGCGCCGGCGGAGACGACGATGGCTGCGCCGTCAGCGGCACCTGCAACGGCGCCCGCGTCAGCCGGGCTCGCGTCAGCGAGACCGGGGATGTTGTCGGCGCTCATACGGCCACCGGTGCCTTGATGGCCGGGTGATGCTGATAGTTCGCCACGTCGAAGTCCTCCAGCGAGTAGTCGAAAATGCTCTCCGGCTTTCGCAGGATGTTGAGCGTGGGGTACGGGTAGGGTTCGCGCGAAAGCTGCTCGCGGACCTGGTCCACGTGGTCGTCGTAGACGTGCACGTCACCGCCGGTCCAAATGAATTCGCCAGGCTCCAGGCCCACCTGCTGCGCCAGCATCAGGGTGAGCAGTGCGTAGGAGGCGATGTTGAACGGCACGCCCAGGAACATGTCCGCGCTGCGCTGGTACAGCTGGCAGGAGAGCTTGCCGTCCGCCACGTAGAACTGGAAGAACGCGTGGCACGGCGGCAGCGCCATGTTCTTGATCTCCGCCACATTCCACGCCGAGACGATGTGTCGGCGCGAGTCGGGATTGTTCTTCAGGTCTTCGACCAGGTTGGCGATCTGGTCGATGTGCCCGCCGTCGGGCGTCGGCCAGGAGCGCCACTGCACCCCGTAGACCGGACCGAGCTCGCCGTCGGCGTCGGCCCATTCATTCCAGATTTTGACGCCGCGTTCCTGCAGCCATTTTGCGTTGGAGTCACCGCGCAGGAACCAGAGCAGCTCCAGCGCCACGGACTTGAAATGTACACGCTTGGTGGTGATCAGCGGGAAGCCCTGGGCCAGGTCATAGCGGATCTGGCGGCCGAAGACGCTGCGCGTGCCGGTGCCGGTGCGGTCCGATTTGGCCGTGCCGTTGGCCATCACGTCGCGCAGCAGGTCTTCATACGGGGTGGGAATCGCGTTCACAGCGTCCAGTGTAGTTGAGGGGTGCTTTGGCGACTGCCGGCGGGCATCAAGCCTTGCGGCGCCTCCAGTGCGGCGGCTCAGGGCTGGGGCGCCTCAGGGTTGTTGGGGCAGCCATCAGGTGCGGCTAGTCGTCGTAGGCGTCGAGGATCTCCATGGCAACGATCTTTCCGTTCTGCTTTCTGGAGATGTGGCAGACCAGCACTGCACCGGGCCGCAGGTAGGGGTCCTCGGTGGGCAGTTTCGCGGCGAGCAGGGGGTCCATCCGGTCGGCCAGTACTTTGAACAGGTTCGGCAGCACGGGCCGGTGGGTGCAGACGGCGGTCGGCTTGCCCTTCTCCAGCAACTGGAACAGCGCGGCCCGGGCCTTCTTCGGGTTCCGCTCATTGTTGTGTTCGGTGATGGCCTCAACGGTCCGCAGCTTGGTCTGGGTGTGCAACACGTACGGGGTGACGGTCTGCACGCAGCGCAGCCAGGGGCTGGAAACAATTCGCTTCGGTCTCCAAGCGGACAGCATCCGGCACACGGCCAGCGCCTGCCGCCGCCCGGTGGCCACCAGCGGACGCTCGCCCTCGGCCTGGGACCACGCTGAGCGCGGTTTGGCCTTGGCATGGCGGACGACGACGAACGGGTAGGTGTCGAGCTCGCCCCGCTGGTGTGCGGCCTCCAGTGCGTCCAGTGGTTCGACGTCGGAGGGGTTGGTCAGCAGTTCGCGCGCCTTGGCCGGCTGGCACCAGAGCACGCGGTCAACTTCGCTGCCATCGGGAACGGGTTCCTGCTTGTCCAACTTGGCCGCCCAGTACAGCACCTGCTTGAGCCCGCTGTTCACCCGGTAGTAGATCGTGGGTAACGGAATGCCCAGCCGGATCTGCACGCCTATTTCCTCGTCGACCTCGCGGACGGCGCACTCTGGAGTGGTTTCGCCGCTGTCCAATTTGCCCTTAGGCCAGGACCAGTCGTCGTAGCGTGGCCGGTGGATCAGCAGCACTTCAAGCCGCCCCTGGCGGACGCGCCAACACAGAGCCCCCGCAGCAGTGACTTTGACGCCCGGGGGAGCGCCGGCGTCGTCGGTCTTGTTCTGCGTCATCAGCGGCGGGTCAGGGTGCGCTGGCGGGACCGGGAGGCGAGCAGCCAGGACTGGATATCCGAGAGCGGGTTGCCGTCGTCATCCTTGTGGTGACGGGTCCAGTAGCCGTCGCTGTCCAGGTGCCAACTGGCGGTGCCGGGGTCCATGTACCGGTCCAACAGGGCGAGCAGATCGTAAATGTCCTCACGCGAGTTCAGCTGCACCAGGGCCTCCACCCGGCGGTCCAGGTTGCGGTGCATCATGTCCGCGGAGCCGATGTAGACGACCGGGTCGCCGCCGTTGGCGAAGCCGAACACCCGGGAGTGCTCCAAAAACCTGCCCAGCACGGAGCGGACGCGGATGTTCTCGCTGAGCCCCGGCACGCCCGGGCGGACGGCGCAAATGCCGCGGACAATCACATCCACCTTCACGCCGGCCTGCGAGGCACGGTAGAGCGAATCGATGATCGCCTCGTCCACCATCGAATTCACCTTGATCGCCACGCGGGCGGCCAGACCGGCCCTGCTGTTGGCAATTTCCTTTTCAATCCGGTCGATCAGTCCCGACCGTACCGACCGCGGCGCCACCAGCAGCCGCTTGAAGGTGGACTTCGGAGCGTAGCCGGACAGCTGGTTGAACAGCTTGGAGAGGTCTTCGCCCACTTGGTAATTAGCCGTCAGCAGGCCCAGATCCTCGTAGTACCGGGCGGTGCGCGGATGGTAATTGCCGGTGCCGATGTGGCAGTAGCGCCGCAGCCCGTCGCCCTCCTGGCGCACCACCAGCGAGAGCTTGCAGTGGGTCTTCAGGCCCACGATGCCGTAGACCACGTGGACGCCGGCCTGCTCCAGCTTCCGGGCCCAGTCGATGTTGGCCTGCTCGTCGAACCTGGCCTTGATCTCCACCAAGGCCAGCACCTGCTTGCCGGCTTCGGCGGCGTCGATCAACGCATCCACGATCGGTGAATCGCCCGAGGTCCGGTACAGGGTCTGCTTGATCGCCTGCACCTTGGGGTCTGCCGCTGCCTGCTCCAAAAAGGCCTGCACCGAGGTGGAGAACGAGTCGTAGGGATGGTGCAGCAGGATGTCGCGCCGGCGCATGGCAGCAAACACGTTCGCGGCCTTGGAGGTTTCGCTCTCGTTCAGGTGGCGGCTGGTGTGGGCCAGCTGCTTGGGGTACTTCATGTCCGGCCGGTCAATCCCGTAGATGGCTTCCAGTCCGCGGAGGTCCAGCGGCGCCGGCAGCGCGTACACTTCGGATTCTTCGACGCCGAGTTCGCGCACCAGCAGCTCGCGCACGCTCGGGTTGATGTCCGTGGCCACTTCCAGCCGCACGGGCGGTCCGAAGCGGCGGCGCAGCAGTTCCTTTTCCAGCGCCTGGAGCAGGTTCTCGGCGTCGTCCTCTTCGACTTCCAAGTCCTCGTTGCGGGTGACCCGGAACGTGTGGTGCTCCAGCACTTCCATGCCCTGGAAGAGCAGGTCCAGGTGCTGGGCGATGACGTCTTCCAGCGGGATGAACCGCGCGGTGCGGCCGGGCACCGAGCCGGCGCGGGGTCCGTCGACCGAGATCAGCCGCGGCAGCTGGTCCGGAACCTTGAGCCGGGCAAAGAGTTCCTTCTCGCTGACCGGGTTGCGCACTATCACGGCCAGGTTCAAGGAGAGCCCGGAGATGTACGGGAACGGATGGGCCGGATCCACCGCCAGCGGGGTCAGGATCGGGAACACCCGCTCCCGGAACATCACGGACAGCTCGGTGCGGGCGGCTTCGTCCAGCTCATCCCAGCGCACAATGTGGATGTGCTCGTAGGCCAAGGCCGGCCTAATCTGCTCGGCAAAGACCCGGGCGTGCCGATGCTGCAGCTTGTGCGCCGCGATTTTGATCTGTTCCAGTTGCTCGCTGGGGGAGAGCCCGGCGGCGGAAGGCACGGCCAGGCCGGTGGCGATCCGGCGCTTTAGGCCGGCCACCCGGACCATGAAGAACTCGTCGAGGTTGGAGGCAAAGATGGACAGGAAGTTCAACCGCTCCAGCAGGTAGAGGTCCTCATCCTCGGCCAACTCGAGGACGCGTGCATTGAAGTCCAGCCAGCTGATTTCCCGGTCCAGGAACCGTTCCAGGGTGAAGTCCCCGTCGGGTGCCAGCGAGGGGGCGAACTCCGGAATGTCGATGCGGTCCTGGGTGGCGCGGGCAGGCACCATTTCGGAAGACCCTAAGCGGGGAATGGCTGCGGCTTCAGGTTCGGTGACCATGCTTTCTCCTGCTTGCGTCGGCGGGCCGGGCTGCCTCGCACAGGGGCGCCCGGGTACCTCTAAGGTTAGCGACTATTCCGCGCCAGCCTGAGCCTGTGGCGCATACATCACGTCCGCATCCCAGCGGGTGAAGCCGAGCTTGCGGTACAGCCCCACCGCGGGCTCGTTGTCCGCGTCCACGTAGAGCATGATCGCCTGTTCGCCGGCGTCCTGCAGGTGCTTGATGCCGGCGATGGTCAGCGCCTTGCCCAGCCCGGTGCCCTGCGCCTGCGGCGTCACCCCGACGACGTACACTTCGCCGATGGACGGGTGGCTGCCGGTCCGCGGATGGACTTTGGTCCAGTGAAAACCAAGCAACTCGCCGCTGTCCTGGCGCACGGCCAGCAGGAATCCTGCCGGATCGAACCAGTCCTCGGCCATCCGGGCCCGCAAATCGGACAGGGTCATGGCACCTTGTTCCGGATGGTCGGCGAAGGCGGCGGCGTTCGCGGCAAGCCAGGCTTCCTCATCCTGGCCGGGCACGAAGGCGCGGATGACGACGCCGGCCGGCAGTTCGGCGTCGGGCATTCCCGCAGGATGGGTCAGCCGCATCCGCCACAGCTCGCGCACCGGCGCGAAGCCGAAGCGCGCGGCGAGCCGTCCCGCGGCCTCGTGCCCGCCGTGCGACCACGCCCTCACGTCGGGCAGTTCGGTGTGCTGCTGCACGGCTTCGGCCAACCGCAGGCCCACACCTTCGCAGCGGTAGGACGGGTGCACCACCAGTTCCAGGACGCTGTCGGCGCCGGCAGCGGTGGCCAGGCTGACGACGGCGACGCCCGCCAGCGCGCTCGCGGTGGCGGGATCGGAGCGCTCTTCGCCGGCGTAGGTGGCCAGCACCAGCAGGTCGGCCCAGTCCGCGGTGCGCAGGTTCACCCAGGTCTGCTCGGAGAGCGGCGGGTTCCCGTCGGATTCTTCGGCAGCGGCGGCGAGCGCCTTGATGTCCGCGAGGGTCTCGGTGTCAGGGGCGCCCTTGATGGTCAGCACGGGCCACAGGTCGGAATCCGATGCAGTCATGAGCACAGACTATCCGAGCAGGCAGCGACGGCGGAGAAACGCGGCCCGCCGCATGACGAAAGCGCCCCAAGCTGGGTCAGCCGGTGACGTCGGCGGGTGCTTCTTCCGCAGCGCGCACCAGGGTGAAGCGGTAGCCGACGTTGCGGACGGTGCCGATCAACTGCTCATGGTCAGAGCCCAGCTTCGCGCGCAGGCGCCGCACGTGCACGTCCACCGTGCGGGTGCCGCCGTAGTAGTCGTACCCCCAGACCTCATGCAGCAACTGGTCCCGGGTGAAGACCCGGCCGGGATGCTGGGCCAGGTACTTGAGCAGTTCAAATTCCTTGTAGGTCAGGTTCAGCGGTTGCCCGCCCACGCGCGCCGTATAACTGGCCTCGTCGACCACCACCCCGGAGGCGTGGATCTCGGTGCTGGTTTGCTCGTCGCCGGCGTGCGCCCGGGCGATCACCAGACGCAGCCGCGCCTCTACTTCGGCCGGGCCGGCGGTGTCCAGGACCACGTCGTCGGCCAGCCAATTGGCGCTGACGGCGGCCATCCCGCCCTCGGTGAGCACCAGCACCAGCGGTGCGCCCAGTCCGGTCGCCTTCAGCAGCTGGGTGAGCGAGCGCGCGCCGACCAGGTCCTTGCGGGCGTCCACCATGACCACGTCGGCCGGATCGGTTTCCAGCAGCGCCGTGGGTTCGGCCGGCAGGATGTGGACCTTGTGGTTCAGCAGCTCCAGGGCCGGCAGCACGCCAACCGACGAGCCGGGGCTGTTGGTCAACAGCAGAATGTGCGGCATGGTTCCTCCAAGGGGGTTGCGGCGCACACCATCGGGCTGGGCCCGGAAGGTCCTCACTCAGCAGGGGAATCCTGCCGGACGGTGGCACAAGTATAGCGCCCGCAGCCCGTGGAGCCGCGGGTTCTCGCACCGCCCCTGCGTCATAGGGCAGTATGACTAGCGTGAAAACGTGGATCGTCGCCGTAGCCGCGGCCGCCGTACTGTGCGCTGTCATCGGTGCCTCCTACTTGTCCCTTCCCGTGCTGACTGCTGTGGTGTGTGTTGCCGCTGTGGTGATCGGCGTCAGCTGGCCGGTGCTGCTGGATGTGCCGGCCAAAAAGACCTTGGCCGTGGTCATCTCCTTGGCAGGAATTGCGACGGCGGTGCTCGCCTCTGTGGCGCCCGCCGGCATGCCGCTGCTGTGGACGGCGGTGGTGATTGCCCTCGGCGTGATGGCCGTCTTCCTGATCCAGTTAATCCGCGGCACCGGGCAGCCGCACCGGCTCGAATCCACCTTCGGCACCAGCACCGGCCTGGTGCTGACCTCGCTGGGCGCCGGCTGGGTGGCGGCCGAAAGGCTGGCGGCCAACACCGCCAACACCGGCATGATGCTGGTGACGGGCATCAGCGTGCTGCTGGCCATCGGCGCCTGCCTGCTGCCCTGGCCGGACCGCATTGTGGCGCCGCTGGGCGTGGTGCTGGCCACGTTGGCCGGGACTCTGGCCGCCCCGCTGTTCTCCAGCGTGCCGATGCTTCCCGCAGCGGTGGTGGGCGCCGTCGTCGGCATCATCATGGTGTGCTTCAGGCGGCTGATCCTGGCCGATGGCGGCCCCACCCGTGTGCCGGCGATGCTGGCGGCCGGTGCGGCACCGGTCATGGCCGCCGGTTCGTTGGTCTATTTCCTGGAACGGATGCTGCTGCGCTGATCTGGGCGCGACCCGGGAACATGCGGCGCGGGGTGACGTGATGTACGCGGGTTTGATCGAGGTCACAGCGGGTGGTTACGTCGCAAGCAGGCATCCTTTCGTCCGGGCCGTTACTATGGAGCCATGTCGTATCTCGGTCTTGAAATCGCCTTCCTTTCCCTACTGGTTCTCGCCGGCCTGTCCATCGCGGCTGTCGCCTCGCTGGTGGTTGTCCGCCTCTTCAAGGGCCAGAAGTAAGCGGCCCGTCGCTTCATCATGCCGATTGAACTCCCCACGGAGCTGACCCCGGAACTGGTGCCGCTGTCATGGCTGCTCGGCACCTGGGAAGGCGCTGGCCGGCTGGGTGCGGGCGAGGAGGAGGACGAACACTTCGTCCAGCGGGCCACGTTCTCGCAAAACGGCCTGCCCTACCTGCAGTACACCGCCGAAAGCTGGCTCACCGATGAGGACGGCAACCGGTTGCGGCCGTTGTCGGTGGAAACCGGCTTCTGGGCGCTGGACCGCAAACTCAACGACGCCGACGTCGGTCCGGGCTTGGTCCCGGCGGAGATTGTGCCGGCGTTGAAGTCAGCGGACGAGGTCGAAGAGCTGCGCAACGCCGACGGCGGCTTCGACATCACGGCCACCATCGTGCATCCCGGCGGGATCTCCGAGCTGTACTACGGGCAGATCAAGGGCCCGCGCGTGCAGCTGAGCACGGACATGGTGATGCGCGGTTCGCAGTCCAAGGACTACAGCGCGGCCACCCGGATCTTCGGCTTGGTCAACAATGACCTGTATTGGCGCTGGGACGTGGCCGCCGCCAAGGGCAACGAGCTGGCCCCGCACGCCTCGGCGATCCTCAGCAAGCGCCCCTAAATTAGTCCGGACGCCACCGCGCCTCCCTCTTGGCAGGGACGGCACCGCCCGCGGTGCGGCCCCTCGGGAATTCGGCACCGCCGTCAGGAGTTGATGCCAATATGACCTACCGCAGCCCCTTGCTCCTGCAGCCCGGCGCCGTCGAAGCCTCCGGGACCGACGCCGGCGTTGCCGCCCACTATTCCGACCCACTGCGCGAACAGCGTGCGCTGGCCCGTGGTGAAGCAGTGGTAGACCTGTCCCACCGCGGCGTGGTCACCGTGGCCGGCGAGGACCGGCTGAGCTGGCTGAATACCCTCTCCTCGCAGCTGTTGCTGAACCTGCAGCCGGGCCAGTCCAGCGAGGCGCTGCTGCTCACCGTGCAGGGCCGGATTGAATACGATGCCCGCATTGTGGACGACGGCGAACGCACCTGGCTGATCGTCGAATCCTTCGAGGCCGCGCCGTTGGCTGCGTGGCTGGAGTCAATGAAGTTCATGATGCGCGTGGACGTCGCCGATGTTTCCGCCGACTGGGCGGTGGTCGGCTCGGTCGAGCCGGTGCCGGCGTTCGACGGCAGGACCGTCTGGCAGGACCCGTGGCCGCAGATCGGCGCCGGCGGCTATGCCTACACCGGGATCGATGAACCCCAGCACCCCGGCCTGGAACGGACCTGGTACGAATATCTGCTGCCGGCCGCCGACCTCGAAGCCGCCGTCTCCGGCCTGCAGCTGGCCGGTGTCTGGGCGGCCGAGGCGCTGCGGATCGCGGCCTGGCGCCCGCGGTTCGGCGCGGAGACCGACGAGAAGACCATTCCACACGAGCTGGACCTGCTCCGCACTGCCGTGCACTTGGCCAAGGGCTGCTACAAGGGCCAGGAAACCATCGCCCGCGTGCACAACCTGGGCCACCCTCCGCGCCGGCTGGTGTTCCTGCAGCTGGACGGCTCGCAGCACACGCTGCCTGCCCCGGGCAGCGACGTGCTGCTCGGCGACAAGCGCGTCGGCGCCATCACCTCGGCGGCGCAGCACTATGAAATGGGGCCGATTGCCTTGGCCGTGGTGAAGCGCTCGACCGATCCGCAGGCCCAGCTGACCGTGGTGGACGACGGCGAGAGCTATGACGCCGCGCAGGAAGTTATTGTCACCACCGACGCCGGACAGGTGGTCGGCCGGCAGACCGGGTTCCTGCGCGCGCCGCGCTGATTATCTGAGTCTTCGCTTTTCGGGTCTTAACCCTTCGGCAGGACCACCGATGTCTGTGTGCCGGCGTCCCAGAAGCCCAAGCTCGCGGCCAGCGCCCGGGAGGCCTCGTTCGCCTCATGCGAGCGCCACTGCGGGATGAGCCCGGAGGAGAGCGCCTCGTGGCCGGCGATCGCCGCGATCAACGCACCCGCGCCGCGGCGCCGGTAGGCGGGCGCCGTCAGCACACTCACGTTGGCCAGGATCTGCTGCCACTCCTTGTAACCGGCGCCAGCCATCGGCGTGCTCCCGTCAAGCAGCACGAAGGACTTGTCCATCCCGGCCAACTCCACTTCGTGGTTGTCATCCGGCGGGCACATGCCCTCCAGCCGGGCGACGTCGCTGCCCGCGGTGGACACGGTGACCTCCCGTTCGGGCTGCACTACCGGCAGATCGTCGGCGTACGACAACACCGCTTTGCCCAATCCGTGGCCGCCATGCTCCCGGCTCAGCTGCATCAGCGTCTGGTACTCGGTCAGCTCGTCGTCCGAATAGGTGGCGGCCGCTTCAACCGCCCATTCCGGCCCGACCAGCGCGGATTTGTCGAACAGGCGCACGAAGGTGAGCGCACCGGCGTCGTTGTTGATCCTGGTCAGCCGGCCCGCGCCGGAGGCGAAGGCGTCGTCGGCAAATCCCAGCAAACGTGCCCACGCCAGCAGCACAATGTCGGCTGTTCCTGCGTCCAATCGCATACCGGCCAGATTACTGAAGGCTCAGCCGAAGAGAACCCTTGCCTCGTCGTAACGGTGCTGCGGAACCGTTTTTAAGTTGTTCAGTGCGGCCTCGAAACCCACGTGCGCGATGTCCGTGCCTTGCAGCGCCACCATGGTGCCCCAGCGTTCCTCCACCACAGAATCCACCGCCGCCATGCCCAAGCGGGTGGCCAGCACGCGGTCGTAGCCGGAGGGAACCCCGCCGCGCTGGATGTGACCGAGGGTAGTGGCCCGGGTTTCGATGCCGGTGCGCGCCTCAAGCTCCGGGGCCAGCCGTTCGCCGATGCCGCCCAGCCGGGGCCGGCCGAAGCGGTCCAGTCCGCGCTCGGCGTGCGGGCCCAGCTCGCCGTCCGGAACCCAGCCTTCTGCCACTACGACCAACGGGGCCCGGCCGCGTTTCTGCGCGTGCAGCACCCACTCGGAGACCTGGTCCATGGTGACGCCCTGCTCCGGAATCAGAATGGCATGCGCGCCGGTGGCCATGCCCGCGTGCAGCGCGATCCAGCCGACGTTTCGGCCCATCACCTCTGCGATCATGCAGCGGTGGTGTGATTCCCCCGTGGTGCGCAGCCGGTCGATCGCCTCCGTGGCGATCTGTACGGCTGTGTCGAACCCGAAGGTGTAGTCGGTGGCTTCCAAATCGTTGTCGATGGTCTTGGGCACGCCGACAATCTTCAGCCCGGCGTCGGTGAGCCGCTTGGCACCGGCCAAAGTGCCCTCGCCGCCGATCACGATCACCGCATCGACGCCCAGCTTGTCCAACGTCCGCTGGATGTTTTCCGGGCCGCCGTTGGGGCCGTCATAGGGGTTGGTGCGCGACGTGCCCAGGATCGTGCCGCCCTGCTTGGAAATACCGCGCACCTGGTGCCGCGGCAACTCCATGTAGTCGCCCTCCACCACGCCGCGCCACCCGTCGCGGAAGCCGATGAACTCATGGCCGTGAACGGTGATCCCCTTGAGCACAATGCCGCGGATCACCGCGTTCAGGCCGGGACAATCGCCGCCGCTGGTCATGATGCCAATTCTCATGGGTACTCCTTCTCGGTGCCTTTGCCGGTCTGCGAGCACCCCATTGAGCCCGCCTCGATTCTACGTAGGAACCTCTCCACAGTCACAAGGAGCAGTGCTTAACGCCCGGGAGCCCCCGCTTCCGCGGAGGCTCCCGGTGCGTGGCTGCCACTGCCCGGCCAAATCAGAACCTGCGCAGCAGGTTCTCCAGCGCGATGCTGCCATCGTATTTCGGCAGCAAGAGCCAGAGCACCAGGTAGGTGCCGATGCCGATGCCGGGGAACAGGAAGACCAGCAGCGTGGCGATTCGCACCCAGGTCACGTCCCAGCCGAACTTTGCAGCGATCCCGGCGCAAATGCCGGCTACCCAGCGGTCGGGGCCGCGGCGGATGGGGCTGGAGCGGAGCACTCGGTAAAAAGTTTCCATGGAACCATGCTTTCGTGTTTGGGAGCTGTTGTCACGGCGGCTGCCTTTGGGCCGGCCGCCGGCCAGCGGCCGGAAGCGGCAGCCTGGGGTAGCCGCAGGCCTGGGCTACCTGCCGCGGTTGCGGGTGGCGCTCAGCACGCCGGCCACCACCAGGGCGAGGCCGGAGCCGATCAGCAGGGCAATCATCACGTAGGCCCAGTTGAAGCTGATGTTCCACCAGGATCCGGCCAGCACCAGCAAGCCGACGGCCACGGCGATCAGTCCCCAGATGATGGTGCCCACGCGGGGCCGGCGGTCGTCGTCGTGATTCAGTTCAGTGCTCATCGGTTCTGCTCCAGTTCGCTAACGGTCAGGATGTCGACGCTACTGACCGCGCCCCTGACGGACAGGAAGATCTGCGGCGCGCCGCCGTCGTCGTTGATGATGTAGGTTCCGGGCTGCCAGACGCCGGACTGCCGTCCGCTGTCCGCGGGGGTGGCGTATTCGACGTTGCCCAGCGCCATCTGTGTTTCGACCTTGACCGGCACGTCGTCAGGAATGATGACGGTGACGGACGCGGCGACGGCGTTGACCGGGACGACGGCGGGGCCGCCGACGCTCGAGCCGGCCAGACCGCGCAGGTCCACGGTGCCATTGCCGGCCACCACGCTGTAGCCGTCGCCAGCGGCCGGGGCCGCGGTCGAGGTCCAAGTGCGGTTGGAGGCAATGGCGAAGTTGGACGCGGTCCACTGCATTCCGGCGGAGAAAACCAGCGACAGCACCAGTCCTACGGCGGCCAGGAACCCGAGGATTCCGGAGGTGCGGCCCATGGCACCGGTGACGACGACGCCGATACCGATCACGATCAGCGCGGAGGCAATCGCGACGGGGACAACGTTCAGGCCTAGCTCAACGAATTCCAGTGCGTTCAGTCCCAGCACGGTGCCGGCGGCCAGCATGGCGGCGCCCAAGGTCAGCGCGATGGCTGCGCCCGAGGGGCCTCGGGGTGCGCGCTTCGGCGGCAACGGTGCAGGCTGCGGGTACGGGCGCGGCTGCGGGTACGTCGGCCGTGGTGGGCCCTGGTACCCGCCCGCGGTTCCGTGGCCATATCCGGTGCCGGCGCCGTATCCGGTGCCGGCGGCCGGCGTCGAACCGTAGCTGGAGCCCGAACCGAAGCTGGAGCCGGGGGAGTGGGACGGGCCGGAGTGGCTGCCCGGGGCCGACGCGGTCGAGGCGGTGGTGCCGGCTGCGCTGGTGAAAGCGGAGGTACCTGGCCCGGAGGCAGAGGGTGCGGGCGGAAACGCCCCGGTTCCGTGCTGCGCTGTACCGGCGGGAGCACCGTCCCTGTTGCGGGTGGCAAGCCAGTAGACAAAGCACGCCACCGCACCCACCCAGATAGCCGCCCAGACGAAGCCACCGAAGCCCCAGCCCCAATCGTTGGTGAACCAGCCGAAGGGCCGGCTGAACACGCCCAGCACGGTGAAGATGACCGCGCCGGTCATGCCGGCCGTCCAGCTGCTGCGTCCTGCTTCTTCGGCATGGATGCGGCCGTCCGGCTCGGGCAGCAGCGCCCACGCGATGCCATACAGCAGCACGCCGATGCCGAAGACGGCCAGCAGGATGAACAACCCGCGGACCAGGATCGGGTCCAACCCGATCCGGTGCCCGATGCCTGAGGCGACCCCGCCGATCCAGCGGTCCTGCCCGCGGGGGATGCCAAGGTTGCGAAACCAGCTGAAAAACGGGTTGCTCGGCGGCGGAACCGGCGCACCGGGCGGCGGGGGAGGGAAAGCGCCGGCAGCGCCCGACGGCGGAAGCGGCGGAAAGCCCCCGTTGCCGCCGTCAAAGCCCGATCCGCCGGTGTGGCCGGAGCCGGCCGGCCCTCCGGTGTGGCTGGGGCCAATCGGCGTGGTGGGGTAGGTTTCCGAGGCAATCGGCGTGGTGGGGTAGGTTTCCGAGGCAAGCGGTTCGGTGGGGTTCGTCCCACGGTCGTCGCGGGAAGCGTCGTCGGGCCGCGGTGTCTCCACAGGCTCAGTGTCCTCGTAGCGTGCAGCGTCGTCGGCGTGCGTAGCAGCAGCCGGAGCAGAGGCGGGCCCCGCAGTGTCTGCTTCGGTGGCGTCGGGCTCGGCAGCGTCGGGCTCGGCAGCGTTGTACTCGGCAGTGTCGGCTTCCGTGGTCGCCGGCTGTGCGGCCCCTGCTTCGACGAACTCCGGCTCGCCGGATGTGGACGCCGGGGCGGGTTCGGGAGTGGTTTCGGGTGCGGCCGGCTGCTGGTCCGGTTCGCCTGTACGGTCGGTGCCGTCATTCGGGGTCGGTGCGTGTGAGGTCATAGTTAGATCATTCCAACTGGCGGCACCCTTCCTCTATGGGGTGCCACCCTGACCCTTCCCTGACCGCCCGGCCGGGGTTCCCCTGAATTCCCGCCCGATGGTAGGTCGGGGGCTGCGGCGCATGCTTGGATTAACCCATGCGAGAACCACTCATCCGATCGACCGAGGACCGCATCATCGCGGGCGTGTGCGCGGGCCTGGCCCGGCACCTGAACGTCTCGGTTGGAATCGTCCGGGTGGGCATGGCGGCCCTGGCGCTCGCCGGCGGTGCGGGGGTGCTGCTCTACGTTTGGCTCTGGCTGCTGGTGCCAACCACCGCCGATCAAGCCATGGCCGCCGACCGCGCCTTCAACCCGCGCGATATCGCGGAAAACTTTGCCCGGGGATTCGGCGCACCCGGCGCCGGCCGGAACGGCACCGACCGGGACAGCACCGGCCGGGACGGCAACAAAGCGGGGCCCAACGGCTGGCCGCTCCCGCAACCCGGACCACCCGCGGGGAACGCCGAAGGCGCCGGCGCGCCGCGGCTGCTGCAGCGCGGCGGCAAGGAAATTCTGATCGGCGCAGCCCTTGTACTGGCGGGCGGCGCCGTCGTCGCACAGCTCGCCGGCATCAACCTGCCGTGGGGAACGTGGCTTCCCGTCCTCGCCATTGCGGCCGGGGCGGTGATCGCCTGGATGCAGCTGGACGATTCCCGCCGCAGTGGATTGATGGACCGCGCGGGTGCCACCGGCGCGCAGGGTGCCGTGCGGTTACTGGCCGGACTTGTCCTGGTGGTAGCCGGCATCGTCACCATGGTGTCCGGGTCGATCACCTGGGAGGCCATGTGGCCCACGTTGTTTGCTTCGCTGGCCGTGCTGGCAGGGGTCCTGCTGGTTCTGGCGCCGTGGGTGCTGAAGTACTGGCGCGATCTGGAGACCGAACGTTCCGGCCGCATCCGGGAAACCGAACGGGCCGAAATCGCCGCGCACCTGCATGATTCAGTGCTCCAGACGCTCGCGCTGATCCAGAACCGTGCCGGATCTGAGCAGGACGTCACCCGATTGGCACGCGCACAGGAGCGCGAACTGCGGGAATGGCTGTACCGGGACAAGCGCCAGGAAGAAGGCAAGCTGGTGGACCGGGTGAAGGCAGTGGCCGCGGAAATCGAGGATGCTTACGGGCATCCGGTGGAAGTGGTGGCCGTCGGTGATGCCGAGATGACCGACCGGCATGAGGTCCTCGTGCACGCCACCCGGGAAGCGGTGCAGAATGCGGCCAAACATGCGGGCGGCGGCATCTCTGTCTATGTTGAGTGCACACCGGGACGCAGCGAAGTCTTTGTCCGCGACCGCGGTCCCGGGTTCGAACTGGCGTCCGTGCCCCCGGACCGGATGGGCGTGCGCGAATCGTTGATTGGCCGGATGGAACGCCACGGCGGCCAGGCCCAAATCCGCAACACCGGCAGCGGCACCGAAGTACACCTCAGCTTGGACCATCCTCAGGAAGGAACCGCATCGTGACCGAACCCATCCGCGTGGTCGTTGTGGACGACCACGCCATCTTCCGCTCCGGCCTCAAGGCCGATCTGGACGAGCGGATCGAGGTTGTCGCCGAGGCGGCGACTGTGGAGGAGGCGATTGCGGCCATCCATGAGCAGCGGCCCGCCGTAGTGCTGCTGGACGTGCACTTGCCCGGCGGTCGCGGCGGCGGCGGCGCCGAGGTAGTCGCGGGCTGCGCGGCCCTGCTCGGCGAGACCAAGTTCCTGGCCTTGAGCGTTTCCGATTCAGCCGAAGACGTGGTCACGGTTATCCGGGCCGGCGCCCGTGGTTACGTCACCAAGACCGTCTCCGGGGCGGAGATTTCCGACGCCGTCCAGCGCGTGGCCGGCGGAGACGCTGCCTTCTCGCCGCGACTGGCCGGATTCGTGCTGGACGCCTTCGGCACGGCAGCGGTGGCCAACGTCGACGACGAACTGGACAAGCTCTCCGCCCGCGAGCTGGAAGTCATGCGGCTGATTGCCCGCGGCTACCAGTACAAGGAAGTGGCCAAGGAGCTGTTCATTTCCATCAAGACCGTCGAAACCCACGTCTCGTCCGTGCTCCGCAAGCTCCAGCTCTCCTCCCGGCACGAGCTGACCCGCTGGGCCGTCGACCGCCGGATCTTGTAAGGCTGCTGGGCGGGGCGCTCCTGCCGGGGCGAGCCTCTGCGGGAGCGCGTCTACCGCAGGCCGCGCGTCTGCCGTGCCCTAACGGGGCGAACGACCCGTGGGTCTGCTCCACGCCGGAGCGCTCACGGTGGGGTCCGCGGACCTCGGGCCTGCTAAGCGTGTGCTCCCTCATTGCTGCTCCGCCCTGAGCTCCCAGTCGTCCCATCGGGGCCATGTACGTTATACGCCAGATTGCCCTGGCGGCCAGCACAACGCTGCCGCACTTGCATGGTAAAGCGTCTATGTGATCCGCAGATGCGGAAAGAGCCGGTCTGTTGGGCAAGCAACGTGGCGTATCCCGTACATGTCACAGCGCGCCGTCGTCCCTCTGCACTGAGCCAGCGGATGATCCAGCAGTCGATCCAGTAGTTATCCACACTTTCCGGCGGGTGCCGCCGCAACGACGCGCCGCCTAGCAGGCTAGTGCCATGGATCCGCTGATGGCTCTGCGCGAGCAAGGCGGAATTGCACGTTGGGGCCGGCTGCTGGACGCAGGTGTGTCGGCGCGAAGATTAAAGGAAGCCGTGGACGCGGGGACCGTCCACCGGATCCGTTTTGGTCTTTACGCTGTTCCCGATGTGGTCGCCGAATTCGCACAAGCCAAAGCGATCGGTGCCTCCGTCGGATGTTTCAGCGCTGCGGCGTTTCACGGCTTGTGGGTGCACACGCCTTACCGCGGGCTCCATCTGAGTGCTCCGCGCACCGTTGCCAAGCCGCGGTTCGGCAGAGTGCATCGGACGCGGGAATCACATGGCTCAGTCGTTCCGATGGAACTTTGCCTCCGGCAGGTCCTAAGTTGCCTCCCACAACGAGAAGCGCTTGTCGTCGTGGAGTCTGCCGTGGTCCAAGGAAAGGTAACGGTTGAGGACGTTCGCCGGCTCAGTCGTGGCCGGGGAAGCAAGCGGGCCGACGAGGTTATGGATGCCTTGGACCTGGCATCCATGTCAATTCCGGAAACGCTTGCCCGCCACGTACTGCGTTCGTCTGGCTACAACGTGGTTTGTCAGCGACGGATCGAAGGTGTCGGCAGGATCGATCTGGAAGTTGAGGACCGCTTGCTGCTGGAAATCGACGGCAAGGCCTATCACTCCGACGAGGCGTCATTCATCGAGGACCGACGCCGCTGGAACGAACTGACGTTGCTCGGCCGCGATCTGTTAGTACTACCTGCCAGGGACATCCTCGATGATCCGGAGTCCGTCTTGCGGCCGGTCGGCCGGTACTTCGCCTCCCGTGCTGCGGGAGTTGCACGGGCGGGATAGTGAAGCACCGGACCAAGAGGCTGGGCGGTCGGGGGCTGCCCGGCACGGCTCCCAGCCTCGGGACCGGGAGCCCCTGACCGCCAAAGGACTACTTGGCCGTGGCCAGGAACTCCTGCAGCCGGCCGACACCGGTGGCGAGATCGTCGTCGCCGAGGGCGTAGGACAGACGCACGAAGCCGGAGGGCCCAAACGCCTCGCCGGGAACGACGGCGACCTCGACCTGATCGAGGATCAGGGCGGCCAGCTCGGCGGAGGTCGCCGGACGGATGGTGCCGTCCGCCGTCGAAAATTCCTTGCCCAGCAGCCCGCGGACATCGGCGTAGGCGTAGAACGCGCCCTTCGGCGTCGGGCATTCCACGCCGTCGATGGCGTTCAGGCCGTCGACCATCGCCTTGCGGCGCCGGTCGAAGGCGACCTTCATCTCGTCTACCGCGGTCAGGGGTCCGGAAACGGCGGCCAGCGCGGCCATCTGGGACACATTCGCCACGTTGGAGGTGGCGTGCGACTGCATGTTGGTGGCGGCCTTGACCACGTCGTTCGGGCCGATCATCCAGCCCACGCGCCAGCCGGTCATTGCGTAGGTCTTGGCGACGCCGTTCAGGATGACCACCTTGTCGCCCAGTTCCGGCGCGGCGGTGGCGATGGAGGTGAACGGCATGCCGTCGTAAGTGAGGTGCTCGTAGATCTCGTCGGTGATCACCCACAGGCCCTTGGCGGCAGCCCAGCGGCCGATCTCTGCCACCTGTTCCGGCGCGTAGACGGCGCCGGTCGGGTTCGACGGGGAGACAAACAGCAGCACCTTGGTGTTTTCGGTCAGCGCCGCTTCGAGTTGGTCGATGGTTACCAGGTAGCCCTGCTCCGGTCCGGCGAAAACTTCCACCGGCACGCCGCCGGCCAGCCGGATGGCCTCCGGGTAGGTGGTCCAGAACGGTGTGGGAACCAGGACTTCGTCGCCCGGATCCAGCAAGGTGGCGAACGATTCGTAGACGGCCTGCTTGCCGCCGTTGGTCACCAGCACCTGGGACGGGTCCACCTGGTAGCCGGAGTCGCGCAGCGTCTTCTCTGCAATCGCTTGCTTCAGTTCCGGCAGCCCGCCGGCGGGGGAGTACCGGTGGAAACGCGGCTGCCGGGCGGCTTCGATGGCGGCCTCCACGATGTACTCGGGGGTGGGGAAATCCGGCTCGCCCGCCCCGAAGCCGATCACCGGGCGTCCGGCTGCCTTCAGCGCCTTGGCCTTGGCGTCGACGGCGAGGGTGGCGGATTCGGCGATGGACGCGATGCGCCGGGAGACGCGGGCGTTGGCAGGCATGGGATTCCCGTCTTCAGTAGCGAGTAGGACTGCTCCATAGTCTAGGTGCAGGCCGTCGGCCGTGTCCTGTATGACCAAGCGCCGCGGCCGGGAGGATGCCAGCCTTCGCTGCCCTGGAGCCTCCGTGTGCCCCCGGTAAGCCGCCGCTGCCCGGAGCTTCCGGAAGCCACCAGAAGCCGCGGGGAGCCCCCGGGGGCCTGCGGGTGGTCAAGGGGCAGCCGGAAATGTTGCATAATGGATCAGTCGCCTTTACGGGTGGCGAACGGGGTCCGGTTCGACGTCGGCGCATCGCTGGCGTAAACTAGATCTCCGGTGTTGAAAACGCCATGATGTTCCATGCCCGCCAGGCGGGACCATCAGGCGATATTCGGCTCCATAGGGTAGTGGCGCAATTGGTAGCGCAGCGGTCTCCAAAACCGCAGGTTGCAGGTTCGAGTCCTGTCTGCCCTGCGCAGAACCGTCGCAGATATGACTGCAGCAGTTCAGCATCCCAGCACGAAGCAGTGGTTCAGGCCGGCCGAGGCCGTCCGGGGCCGGACACCGGACAGAATGAGTGAGGCCAGGTTGACCGATACGGCTGCCAATAGTCCTAAGGGACGCCCCACCGGACGAAAGACCGACAAGCGCGGTTTCTTCGCCCGGATCATTTTGTTTGTCCGCCAGACCATCGCAGAACTCAAAAAGGTCGTCACGCCGACCCGCAGGGAACTGGTGAACTACACGCTGGTGGTGATCGCTTTCGTGGCCATCATGATGCTGCTCGTTACGGTGCTGGATCTGGTTTTCGGCCAGGCCGCGTTCTTCGTCTTCGGAGACGGCATACCCGAACAGTAACGCCCGCGTATGCGGCAGCCGTACGGATGGATGACGACGACGGCGGAAAGCCGGCGCGAGCCAAGTGAGCTGAAGAAGAAAGCAGGAAGCCAAGTGTCCGACCAGGAACTCGAAGCCCAGAACTCCGAAGAGAACGTGGAGCTGGAAGCAGACGAGCAGGTTACCGAGACCGACACCGACGAGGTGTCGGCTTCTGGCGTTGAAGACGCAGAAACTGCCGGTACCGATCTGGCCAGCGAGCTTGACCAGGCCGCCGAGGACGCTCCGGTTCTCGACGAGGCAGCCGAAGCCGCTGCCGAGGCAGGCATGACAGAAGCCGCCGCTGCCGAAGAGGCAGCAGAAGAGGTCGAGCAGACCGAAGAGGAAGCGCTGGAAGCGTTCCGCGCCAAGCTGCGCCGCCAGCCCGGTGACTGGTACGTCATCCACTCCTACGCCGGCTACGAAAACCGCGTGAAGGTCAACCTGGAAACGCGTATCCAGACCTTGAACATGGAGGATTTCATCTACGAAATCCAGGTCCCCATGGAAGAGGTCGTGGAAATCAAGAACACCACGCGCAAGCTGGTCAAGCGCGTGCGCATTCCCGGCTACGTGCTGGTCCGGATGGACCTGACCGACGCCTCCTGGGGCGCCGTCCGCCACACGCCGGGCGTGACCGGCTTCGTGGGCAACGCCCACAACCCGGTGCCGCTGAGCCTGAAGGAGGTTGCTTCCATGCTGGAGCACACCATCACGGGCACCAAGGCGGAAGCCGGTGGCAAGGCAGCTGGCAAGGCCGCAGCCTCAAGCACGCCGATCACCGTCAACTTCGAGGTCGGCGAGTCGGTTACCGTCAACGACGGGCCGTTCGAAACCCTGCCGGCAACGATCTCCGAGATCAAGCCGGAATCCCAGCAGCTGGTGGTGCTGGTGACCATCTTCGAGCGCGAAACCCCGGTAACGCTCTCGTTCAGCCAGGTCACCAAGATCCAGTAACCAAAGACTTCGTGCGGATACGGACCCGCTTTGTCCGGACCCGCGCGGGCGGCCGCCACGCCATGGCGGCCAACCACCGCAGGCACGCTCCTGTGCCGCGGTACGTAATGTGAGAGAAGGACCCGATATGGCCCCCAAGAAAAAGGTCACCGGCCTCATCAAGCTGCAGATCCAGGCAGGCGCCGCCAACCCGGCACCGCCAATCGGTCCGGCACTTGGTCAGCACGGTGTCAACATCATGGAATTCTGCAAGGCGTACAACGCTGCCACGGAATCCCAGCGCGGAAACGTGATCCCGGTTGAAATCACGGTCTACGAAGACCGCTCCTTCACCTTCATCACCAAGACCCCGCCGGCCGCCGAGCTGATCAAGAAGGCCGCAGGCGTGCAGAAGGGTTCGGCTACCCCGCACACCAACAAGGTTGCCAAGCTGACCCAGGCGCAGGTCGACGAGATCGCCAGCACCAAGATGGAAGACCTCAACGCCAACGACATCAAGGCTGCTGCCAAGATCATCGCCGGCACCGCCCGCTCCATGGGCATCGAGGTGGAGGGCTAAACACCCTCAACCCGGAGGCCGCCAGGACAAACGTCCAGCAAGGCCTTCACCAAGACAATTCACAAAACGACGGCGACATGGCTCGCCAAAGGTGGGAACACCGCCGTCGTTGTGGCAGGGCCGCGCGCGGTCCGCAGACCACAACTGCACAAGGAGAAAAAGCAGATGGCAAAGCGCAGCAAAGCATATGAGGCAGCTGTAGCCAAGATCGAGGCGGACAAGGTTTACGCCCCGATCGAGGCAATCACCCTGGCCAAGGAGACCAACCCGTCGAAGTTCGACGCGACCGTTGAGGTGGCTTTCCGCCTCAGCGTTGACCCGCGTAAGGCTGACCAGATGGTCCGCGGCACGGTCAACCTGCCGCACGGCACCGGCAAGACCGCCCGCGTGCTGGTCTTCGCCACCGGCGACAAGGCTGAGGCCGCAATCGCCGCCGGCGCCGACTTCGTTGGCTCCGACGACCTGATCGAAAAGATCCAGGGCGGCTGGACCGACTTCGACGCCGCCGTGGCGACGCCGGAACTGATGGGCAAGGTCGGCCGCCTGGGCAAGGTCCTCGGCCCGCGTAACCTGATGCCGAACCCGAAGACCGGCACGGTGACCCCGGATGTGGCCAAGGCTGTCAACGACATCAAGGGCGGCAAGATCGACTTCCGCGTCGACAAGCACGCCAACCTCCACTTCATCATCGGCAAGGTGTCCTTCGACGCCAACAAGCTGGTGGAGAACTACGCCGCCGCTCTGGAAGAGGTGCTGCGCCTGAAGCCGTCCGCTTCCAAGGGCCGCTACATCTCGAAGGCCACCGTCGCCACCACCTTCGGCCCCGGCATCGCCGTGGACCCGAACGTGACCAAAGTGTCTGTGGAGGCCTAGTCAGGACTTTGCCGGCAACGGCGTCAAAACGGCAATGGCCGCAGCATCGAGCTGCGGCCATTGCCGTTTTAAGCCACCGGTGCCGGCTTCGGCAACCGGTGCATCGGAGAGCTTCAGTGCGTCTTGTCGGATTCCGGAACATGTACGACCATGACCGGGCAGTGGGCGTGAGCTACACAGGCCGAGCTGACCGAGCCGATCAGCAAGCCGCCGAAGCGTCCGTGCCCGCGGCGACCGACCACCAGCATCCGGGCACCTTTGCTGGCTTCGATCAGTGCCTGCCGGGCGGAGCCGCGCACCAGGCGTGTTCGGGCGTTATTGTCCGGGCCGAGAGCCTTGTCCACGGATTCCTGCAGAATCTGACCGGCCCGCTCTTTAAACCCATCGATTCCCATCACCGTATAGCCGTCGTACATCTGCGGAAACTCCCAGACGGCGATGGCTTCAAGCTCGACGCCGAGCGGCTCGGCCAGGCGTTGGGCCTCGCGCAGGGCCTCGAGAGAGGCTTCGGAACCGTCGACTCCTACGACGACTGTGCCGGTAGCGCTGTCGCTGGCCATGACTGTCTCCGATCCATGTATCCGCTGTGTTGTTCCGGTGCAGGCTCCCATCCAGCCTCCGGCCGGACCTGTGATGGGACAGCCTACGCCGGACCACCGGACCCTTCCATCCCGTGCCTGTGTGGCCATGATCCGCGTGGTCTCGGTCAGCCGGGCCAGCGGCGTTACCGCCTGCTCTGGTGGAGGCCGGGCGGCATGCCGTAAGTTGATTGGTCAGGCTCAATCACTCGTGCGCCGTCGAGGAGCAGGCATGCCCACCACAACGATCACCATCGCGCCATTGCCGATCCCCGAGTCGCTGGAAGGCTCAGCCGGCGCGGACTTCACCGCGTCCTCGGAGTTGGCCAATCTGGTCAGCGGCCTGACATGGGGGAACAACGACTTCTGGGTCAGCCCGGCGGCCCGGCTGGAGGGTTCCCGGGCTAACGACTACGCGGTCACTCATCTCTGGGCGGCCAGGGACGGTGACCGGCACGTCGGCCGTGCCCTGCTGGAACTGTCGCTGCAGGACAATGAACAGAACGGCTACGTTTTTATGGCCGTGCACCCGCAGTACCGCCGACGGGGGATCGGCCGGCGGCTGCTGGCCGAAGCCGAAGCGCTTGCCGGCAGCCGCGGGCGGACCACCCTGCAGGCCTGGAGCGAACACCCTGCCGGTTTCGCGCTGGAGGGTCCGGGCGTCGTCCAGGCCGAAACGGGCGTCGGCTCACTTCCCGCGGCAGCGCCGGCCGTCCGCTTCGCCAGGGCCAGCGGCTACCGGCTGGAGCAGGTGGAGCGGTGCAGCAGGCTGCCGCTACCCGCCCCATCCGGACGGCTCGCCGACCAGGTGGAGGCGGCCGCGGCCAGCGCCGGCGACGGTTACCGGCTGGTGGAGTGGGCAGACAACTGCCCGCCGGACTACCTGGACTACTATGCAGCCCTCCGCCAGCGGATGAGCACCGACGTTCCGCTCGGCGAGCTCGACTACGAGGAAGAAGCCTGGGACTCGGCCCGGGTGCGACACAACGAAGAGCACCTGAAACGCATGAACGGCCGGAGCCTGGTGGTGGCAGCCCAGCACGTCCCCACCGGTGACCTGGTGGGGCATACCGTCCTTGAGTGGTTTCCGGAGCAACCCGAGGTCGTGTACCAAGAGGACACCTTGGTGCTGCGTGCCCACCGCGGCCACCAGTTGGGCCTGTGGGTCAAGGCCCGGAACCTGCAGCGCATCGCTGAAGCATGGCCGCAAGGCCGTCGGCTCTATACCTGGAACGCGGCGGAGAACAGCCACATGCTGGACATTAACACGGCCCTTGGCTTCGTTCCGGTTGGCTACGAAGCCGCCTGGCAGAAGGAGCTGCACGCAGCCCCGTAGGTCCGGGCCGTCTGTGACATGACAGTGCCCCGTGTGGCGCGACGTAATGCTACCTCTCGGTAACCCCGGGGCGCAGTTACGATGACTGCGCACCGGCATCCGCGCCGGGAGTGACGGGAGCGTGCCCATGGAACACAGGACACTGGTGGATACGGTGGCGGAGAAGCTGCTGGAGGAAATCGTCGCCGGCCGGTTGGCCCCGGGCGACGCCCTGCCGCCCGAAGCCGACATCGCCGCAGAGTCCCAAGTCAGCCGGCTCACCGTTCGGGAAGCCCTCACCATGCTGCGGGCGATCAACGTGATCAGCGTGCAGCGTGGCCGCGGCACCTTTATTACCCCGCCGGACCAGTGGACCTCCGTCGAGGCCATTGTCCGGGCTGCCGCTGCCAGCGCCGGCGATTCCATGGCGTCGCGGCAGTTGCTGGAAGTGCGGCGGCTGGTCGAAGCCGGAGCAGCCGAGCTCGCTGCCGTCCGCCGTACCGACCATGACGTGGAACAGCTGAACCGGGAGCTGGAATCAATGGCCACAGCGGATGCGGCCGGTGACGCGGATGCGTTTGTGGAGGCCGACCGGTTGTTTCACGCGGTGATCCTCAAAGCCTCCGGCAATGTGCTGTTTCCAGCGGTCTTCGTGCCGATGGGCCGCGTGCTGGCCGCCGCGCGGCGGCAGGCATTTGCCGCACCAACTGTCCGCGCCCGCACGCTGGCCATGCACCGCAAGGTGCTGGCCGCCGTCGCAAGCGGAGACCAGCGCGCTGCCCGCCGGGCCATGGAGGACCATGTGGGCCAGGTGCAGGATGATCTCGACGGCGGGGTAGCCGGGCAGGCGGCGTTAGCGGACGAAACGGGGCTGGCCGCGGAAGCGCGGAAGGCCGCCGTCGTCTGATCGGCCGGCTGCGGAGCGTCCAGCAGTGAATGCGGCGGCCAGGCCACGCCGACGCCGTGCCAGGCCGGGCCGCAGCGGGCCAGGCAGCAGTTCATGCTGTGGTCAGGCGGCACCGGCGCCGGGCGCCGATTTGGAGTCCGGCCGCAGCATCCCGTAATCTTGAAGAACCAAAGACCGTCGGTCGTTGAAATCCTCCATGTTTTCAACCGAAAGTCCCGTGCCGGGACGGCCTGCGCAGGTGAACGAAGCATTGCCCCGCCACTGGACTGCCAGTGAGGGAACGAAGCCCCGTGCATCTGCATGGGGCGTTTTTTATGCATGCGACCCGAACCACCGGCACTATTCCCCGGAAGGAGGGTTATGGCAACGCCAACAAAGGTGGCAGCCGTTGAAGAAATCACCACCGATTTCAAGGAATCCAGCGCTGCAGTCCTAACCGAATACCGCGGGCTTACCGTTGCACAGCTCAAGGAGCTGCGTGTTTCTCTGGGCCAGGACACCAAGTTCTCGGTCGTAAAGAACACCCTGACTGGCATTGCAGCCAAGGAAGCCGGCATCGACGCGTTCGAAGGCCAGCTTGCCGGACCTACTGCTATCGCTTTCATCAAGGGTGACGCCGTTGCAGCCGCCAAGTCCCTGACGGATTTCGCAAAGTCCAACCCGCAGCTCATCATCAAGACCGGTATCTTCGAGGGCAAGGCCCTGGACGCTTCCGCTGTTGCTGCGCTGGCCGCTCTCGAGTCCCGCGAGCACCAGCTGGCACGCGTCGCCGGAGTCCTCAAGGCTCCGATGTCCGCGCTGGCCCGCACCATCGATGCGCTGCGCATCAAGCAGGAGGAGAACGGTGGCGCCGCTGCCGAAGCTCCGGCCGAAGCTGCCGAAGCTGAAGCTCCCGCTGCCGAAGCAACCGAGGCCCCGGCCGAGGCTGCTGCCGAAGAGCAGTAAGACTCTTCACCCACCCCACTCTTGGTGCGGACACACCAGCCGCATCACCTATCAGGAAGGACGCCAACCATGGCGAAGCTCACCAACGAAGAGCTCATTGAAGCTTTCAAGGAACTGACCATCATCGAGCTCTCCGAGTTCGTCAAGCTGTTCGAGGAGACCTTCGAGGTCACCGCTGCCGCTGTTGCCGTTGCAGGCCCCGCCGGTGGCGGCGCTGGCGAAGCTGCTGCTGAGGAGCAGACCGAATTCGACGTCGTCCTCGAAGCTGCCGGCGACAAGAAGATCGCAGTGATCAAGGAAGTTCGCGCCCTGACCTCGCTGGGTCTGAAGGAAGCCAAGGACCTGGTTGACAGCGCTCCGAAGGCCGTCCTCGAAGGCGCCACCAAGGAAGCTGCCGACAAGGCCAAGGAAGTTCTCGAGGCTGCCGGCGCTACCGTCACCCTCAAGTAAGCTTCTTCAGCTGCTGCAAAGCCCCGCTGCCCTCACAGGGCGGCGGGGCTTTGTCTTTTCTGAAAGCACGACGACGACGGGTCAGGCCGGGTCGGAGATGTCCGCGACGGTGGCGCCCAGCGCCGAGGTGAGCGCATCGGCGTCGACAAAGGCGGAGTAGCCATGCTCGCCGGCACCCAGCGAAATCCGGCGGCCGCGGATGGACTGGTCGGCGTAAACCGGCCAGGTCGTGCTGCTGCCCAGCGGGGTGATGGTGCCGCGCCGGTAGCCGGTTGCCTCAAAGGCGACGTCGGCGTGCGGCAGCGAGAGCTTGTTGACTCCCAGCAGCGAACGGAGTTTGGGCCAGGAGATCTGTCGGTCCCCGGGGATCAGGGCGAACAGGAATGAGCCGTCCTTGTGTTTGACCACCAGGGTCTTGACGATGTCCGCTTCAACGATGCCCAGCAGCTCGGCTGCCTCGGCCAGGCTGCGGGCGCCGGACCGCTCGGCCACTTCCACCTGCAGCGAGTGCGCTTCGGCGCCGGCCAGGAAACGTTGCAGGCCGGCCGGCAGGGCAGGGACACCGGATTCATTGCTCATGTCCGGTTCAAGTCCAGGCGCCCTGCCGGTATTCCCTGGCTGTCCCGAAAGCGCAGCGCGGGAACCTAGTCGCGGTAGAGCAGCAGCGCTTCGCCCTGGCCGCCGCCGCCGCACAACGAGACCGCAGCCTTTCCGGTTCCGCGCCGGCGCAGCTCAAGCGCGGCCGTCAGCGCGAGCCGGGCACCGGATGCGCCGATCGGATGGCCCAAGGCGATGGCGCCGCCGTGGATATTGCACTTCTCCAGCGGGTAGTTCAGGTCCTGTAGCGACTGCACAGCCACAGCGCCGAAGGCTTCGTTGATTTCGATGAAGTCCAACTCCGCGGTGCTCCAGCCGGCCCGTTCCAGGGCCTGCGAGATAGCGTTGGAGGGCTGGGACTGCAACGAGGTGTCCGGCCCGGCCACCTGCCCGGACCGGCCGACAACGGCCAACCAGTCCAGCCCGTTGTCCTCCGCGAAACCGCGGGTAGCCACCACCACGGCGGCGGCGCCGTCGGAGAGCGGGGACGAATTCCCGGCCGTGATGGTGCCGTCCTTGGCAAACGCGGGGCGCAGCGGGGCCAAGCTCTCCACGGTGGTCTGCGGGCGTACGCCCTCGTCGCGGTCCACCACCAGATCGGCGCCCTTGCGCTGCGGCACCTTGACCACGACGATCTCGTCGTCGAATACGCCGTTTTCCGCGGCGGCCGCGGCCCGCTGGTGGGAAGCAGCGGCCACTTCATCCTGCGATTCGCGGCCAATGCCCAGCTCGCCGTTCCGGCGTTCGGTGGAGGCGCCCATGGACTCGTGGTCGAAGGCGTCGGTGAGGCCGTCGTGGGCCGTGGCATCCAGTGCGGTCATGCTGCCGTAGGTCCAGCCCTGACGGGAGCCCGGGAGCAGGTGCGGGCCGTTGGTCATGGACTCCTGCCCGCCGGCCACCACCACCTGGGCCTCGCCGGAGCGGATCAACCGGGCGGCATCGGTGATGGCAGCCAGCCCGGACAGGCACACCTTATTGATCGTTACGGTGGGCACATTCCAGCCCAAGCCTGCGGCAATGGAGGCCTGACGCGCAGGGTTCTGCCCGGCACCGGCCTGGATGACGTGCCCCATGATGACCGCGTCCACCTGTGCTGCCGCGACGCCGGCCCGCTCCAGTGCGGCAGCGATGGCTTTGCCCCCAAGCTCGACGGCGGTGAAGGATGCCAACTGGCCGTTCAGTCGTCCGTTGGGCGTCCGCGCGCCGGCCAGGATGACGACGTCGTCGCGACTGCTGATGTTCTGGGCCATGGTGTACGTGCCTCTCTCTGCGTCGCCGGCCAGGCCGTGAACGGGCCGGGAAACTGCGACTGGCGGTTGCTGCGCTGGGTATGATCTGCTTCACAGATTACCCGCACCGGGGAACTCGCCTGAAGTGAAGGCCGGAAAATCCCGGCAACCGGGTATATGCTGGTGGCGTTGTCCCGGGGAAGACAACCGCGAAGACGCCTTTCGCCCTGCGTTTGCACTGCCCTTAGCTGTGGTTTGCATCTCGCACCGCGTGGCGCTTTGGCCAAAGCGTGCCGCTCGGATCCCGATGACGGGGGAGTGGATAACTCGTCCTGCCCTGCATGCTGGACAATCCGAGACGCCGTCCCGTACACTTAGTATTTGCGTCTTCCCTCAAAACCTTCGGCCTTCATATAGCGGTGGGCTTCGCCACGCCCTATCTGCATTTAACTGCAGATCCTGCGGTGGGCAAGGATCATATAGCGGATCCAGGTTGTGTCCGGACCTCACCAGGGGTGCCGGCAGTGCGGAAGCGCAGGACAAGCCTGAAGGTCTGTGGAAGGATCCCTCTTGGTCGCCTCGAGCACCTCTAATACCGATACCGCTAACAGCCTGCTGGACGCCTCGTCGAACGACGGAGCAACCCGGCGGCTCTCATTCGCCAAGATTCACGAACCTCTTGACGTTCCCAATCTGCTCGCCCTTCAGACCGACAGCTTCGACTGGCTGGTCGGCAACGAGCGCTGGAAGGCGCGCGTAGCCAAGGCCCAAGAAGAAGGCCGCCAGGGCGTGGCCACCACCTCCGGCCTCTCAGACATCTTCGAAGAAATCTCCCCGATCGAGGACTTCCAGGGCACCATGTCCCTGAGCTTCTCCGAGCCGGAGTTCGCCGATCCGAAGTACACCATGGCCGAGTGCAAGGACCGCGACGCCACTTACTCCGCGCCGCTGTACGTCAAGGCCGAGTTCATGAACAACAACACGGGCGAGATCAAGCAGCAGACCGTGTTCATGGGCGACTTCCCGCTGATGACCGACAAGGGCACCTTCGTCATCAACGGCACCGAGCGCGTCGTCGTCTCCCAGCTGGTCCGCTCGCCGGGCGCCTACTTCGAGAAGACCGCCGACAAGACCAGCGACAAGGACATCTTCACCGCGAAGATCATCCCGTCCCGTGGCGCCTGGTTCGAGCTGGAAATCGACAAGCGCGACCAGGTCGGCGTGCGCCTTGACCGCAAGCGCAAGCAGTCCGTGACCGTGCTGCTGAAGGCGCTGGGCTGGACCGAAGGCCAGATCCTGGAGACCTTCGGCGAGTACGACTCGATCCGCGCCACGCTGGAGAAGGACGCCACCCAGACCCAGGAGGAAGCCCTCCTGGACATCTACCGCAAGCTGCGTCCGGGCGAGCCGCCGACGGTCGAGGCTGCCCAGTCGCTGCTGGACAACCTGTACTTCAACCCGAAGCGCTACGACCTGGCCAAGGTTGGCCGCTACAAGATCAACCGCAAGCTGGGCATCGACAAGCCGCTGACCGATCCGGACGCCTCGGTCCTGAACAATGACGACATCGTCGCCATGATCAAGTTCCTGGTCGCCCTGCACGCCGGCGAAGCCACCATTCCGGGCAAGCGCGACGGCGCCGACGTCGACCTCCGCGTCGAGATCGACGACATCGACCACTTCGGCAACCGCCGCATCCGCGCGGTCGGCGAGCTGATCGAGAACCAGGTCCGCACCGGCCTCTCCCGCATGGAGCGCGTGGTCCGCGAACGCATGACCACCCAGGACGTGGAGGCGATCACCCCGCAGACTCTGATCAACATCCGCCCCGTGGTGGCTGCGATCAAGGAGTTCTTCGGCACGTCGCAGCTGTCCCAGTTCATGGACCAGAACAACCCGCTGGCCGGCCTGACGCACAAGCGCCGCCTGTCCGCACTGGGCCCGGGCGGCCTGTCCCGCGACCGCGCCGGCATGGAAGTCCGTGACGTGCACCCCTCGCACTACGGCCGCATGTGCCCGATCGAGACTCCAGAAGGCCCGAACATCGGCCTGATCGGCTCGCTGGCCTCCTACGGCCGCATCAACGCCTTCGGTTTCATCGAGACTCCGTACCGCAAGGTTGTCAACGGACAGGTCACCGACCAGGTGGACTACCTGACCGCCGACGACGAGATCGAGTGCGTGATTGCCCAGGCAAACGCTCCGCTCACCGAGGACCTTCACTTCGAAGAAGACCTGGTCCTCAGCCGTGAGCGCGGCGGCGGCGGCGAGCCGGTACTCGTGCCGGCCGACGAAGTCGACTACATGGACGTTTCCCCGCGCCAGATGGTGTCCGTGGCAACCGCACTGATTCCGTTCCTGGAGCATGACGACGCCAACCGTGCACTGATGGGCGCCAACATGCAGCGCCAGGCTGTGCCGCTGCTGCGTTCGGAAGCCCCGCTGGTGGGCACCGGCATGGAGCGCTACGCGGCCGTTGACGCCGGGGACTCCGTGGTTGCTGCCAAGCCCGGCGTGGTCACCGAGGTTTCCGCCGACCTGGTCACGGCGCTGAACGACGACGGCACCGAGACCCGGTACCCGATCATGAAGTTCGCCCGCTCCAACCAGGGCAACGCCTACAACCAGCGCGTCCTCGTCTCCGAGGGCCAGCGGCTGGAAGCCGGCAGCATCATTGCCGACGGCCCGTCCACCGATCAGGGTGAACTGGCGCTGGGCAAGAACCTGCTGGTGGCGTTCATGTCCTGGGAAGGCCACAACTACGAGGATGCGATCATCCTCTCCCAGCGTGTGGTCTCCGACGACGTGCTGACCTCCATCCACATCGAGGAGCATGAGGTTGATGCCCGCGACACCAAGCTCGGTGCCGAGGAAATCACCCGCGACATCCCGAACGTGTCCGAGGAAGTGCTCTCCCAGCTGGACGAGCGCGGCATCATCCACATCGGTGCCGAGGTGGACGCCGGCGACATCCTGGTGGGTCGCGTGACCCCGAAGGGCGAGACCGAGCTGACTCCGGAAGAGCGCCTGCTGCGCGCGATCTTCGGTGAGAAGTCGCGCGAAGTGCGCGACACCTCGCTGAAGGTTCCGCACGGCGAGTCCGGCACCGTGATCGGCGTGCGCATCTTCGATCGCGACAACGACGACGAGCTGCCCCCGGGCGTCAACCAGCTGGTGCGCGTGTACGTGGCGCAGAAGCGCAAGATCACCGACGGCGATAAGCTCGCCGGCCGTCACGGCAACAAGGGCGTCATCTCCAAGATCCTGCCGATCGAGGACATGCCGTTCCTGGAAGACGGCACGCCGGTTGACGTTGTGCTGAACCCGCTGGGTGTTCCCGGCCGTATGAACGTCGGCCAGGTGCTGGAAATCCACCTCGGCTGGGCTGCCAAGCAGGGCTGGAACATCGAAGGCAATCCGGACTGGGCCAAGAACCTGCCGAACCTGCCGCGCCAGACCGGACCCACCACGGTGGCCACCCCGGTGTTCGACGGCGCCAGCGAGTTCGAAATCACCGGGCTGCTGGATTCGACGACTCCGACCCGCGACGGCGACCGCCTGATCGGTTCGTCCGGCAAGGCGCGTCTGTTCGACGGCCGCTCCGGCCAGCCGTTCCCGGATCCGGTGTCCGTGGGCTACATGTACATCCTGAAGCTGCACCACCTGGTGGACGACAAGATCCACGCGCGCTCCACCGGCCCGTACTCGATGATCACCCAGCAGCCGCTGGGCGGTAAGGCGCAGTTCGGCGGCCAGCGCTTCGGCGAAATGGAAGTGTGGGCCCTGGAGGCCTACGGCGCCGCGTACACCCTGCAGGAACTGCTCACCATCAAGTCCGACGACATCCACGGCCGCGTCAAGGTCTACGAGGCGATCGTCAAGGGCGAGAACATCCCGGAGCCGGGCGTTCCCGAATCCTTCAAGGTGCTGATCAAGGAAATGCAGTCGCTCTGCCTGAACGTGGAGGTTCTCTCCACCGACGGCACCGCGATCGAAATGCGTGACTCGGATGAAGAAGTCTTCCGGGCCGCGGAAGAGCTGGGCATCGACCTGTCGCGGGCCGAGCCGAGTTCCGTCGAAGAGGTCTAGCCGGGCCGGCCGGCCGGCGGAAGGTGCCCCGCGCCCTTCGGCCGGCCAGCCGCCCATCCCCTCTTTCCGTAACCCGACAGACTTTCAGATTTAGAGAACAAGAGAGAACAGGGACCATATGTCCAGCGAATCCTCCTTCGGCCTCATGCGCATCGGCCTTGCCACCGCGGACGACATCCGCGACTGGAGCTACGGCGAGGTCAAGAAGCCGGAAACTATCAACTACCGCACCCTGAAGCCCGAGAAGGACGGACTCTTCTGCGAGAAGATCTTCGGCCCGTCCCGCGACTGGGAATGCTACTGCGGCAAGTACAAGCGCGTGCGCTTCAAGGGCATCATCTGTGAGCGCTGTGGCGTCGAGGTCACCCGGGCCAAGGTCCGCCGTGAGCGGATGGGCCACATTGAGCTGGCCGCCCCGGTCACGCACATCTGGTACTTCAAGGGTGTCCCGTCCCGCCTGGGCTACCTGCTCGACCTGGCGCCGAAGGACCTGGAGAAGGTCATCTACTTCGCCGCCTACATGATCACCAGCGTGGACGACCAGCGCCGCCACGAGGAACTGCCGAACCTGCAGGCCGAGCACGACCTGGAGAAGAAGCAACTGGCCGATACCCGCGATTCCGACATCGCGGCCATCGCCAAGGACCTCGAGGACGAACTGGCCCGCCTGGAAGGCGAAGGCGCCAAGGCCGCCGAGAAGAAGAAGGCCCGCGACTCCGCCGACCGCCAAATGGCCAACGTGCGCAAGCGTGCCGACGCCGAGATCGAGCGCCTCGACATGGTCTGGGACCGCTTCAAGAACCTCAAGGTCGCCGACCTTGAAGGCGACGAAGGCCTGTACCGCGAGCTGCGCGACCGCTACGGCCTGTACTTCGAAGGCGCCATGGGTGCCGAGGCGATCAAGAACCGTCTTGAGAACTTCGACATGGCCGCCGAGGCCGAGTCCCTGCGCGACATCATCAAGAACGGCAAGGGCCAGCGCAAGACCCGCGCCCTGAAGCGGCTCAAGGTGGTCAACGCTTTCCTGACCACCACCAACTCGCCGCTGGGCATGGTGCTGGACGCCGTTCCGGTGATCCCGCCGGAGCTTCGCCCGATGGTGCAGCTGGACGGTGGCCGCTTTGCGACCTCCGACCTGAACGACCTGTACCGCCGCGTGATCAACCGCAACAACCGCCTGAAGCGGCTGCTGGATCTGGGTGCGCCGGAGATCATCGTCAACAACGAAAAGCGCATGCTGCAGGAAGCTGTGGACTCGCTGTTCGACAACGGCCGCCGCGGCCGTCCGGTCACCGGGCCGGGCAACCGTCCGCTGAAGTCGCTCTCCGACATGCTCAAGGGCAAGCAGGGCCGCTTCCGCCAGAACCTGCTGGGCAAGCGCGTCGACTACTCCGGCCGTTCCGTGATTGTGGTCGGTCCGCAGCTGAAGCTGCACCAGTGTGGCCTGCCCAAGCAGATGGCGCTGGAGCTCTTCAAGCCGTTCGTGATGAAGCGCCTGGTTGACCTCAACCACGCGCAGAACATCAAGAGCGCCAAGCGTATGGTCGAGCGTTTCCGCCCGCAGGTCTGGGACGTGCTGGAAGAGATCATCACCGAACACCCGGTGCTGCTCAACCGTGCACCAACCCTGCACCGCTTGGGCATCCAGGCGTTCGAGCCGCAGCTGGTGGAAGGCAAGGCACTGCAGCTGCACCCGCTGGTTTGTGCAGCCTTCAACGCCGACTTCGACGGCGACCAGATGGCTGTGCACCTGCCGCTGAGCCCCGAGGCGCAGGCCGAGGCGCGCATCCTGATGCTCTCCTCGAACAACATCCTCAAGCCGTCGGACGGCCGTCCGGTGACCCTGCCCTCGCAGGACATGATCATCGGTCTGCACCACCTGACCACCAAGCGCGAAGGCGCAGAAGGCGAAGGCCGTGTCTTCTCCAGCCCGGCCGAGGCCATCATGGCCCACGATGCCGGCGAGCTGCACCTGAACGCCGTCGTCAAGATCCGCGTGCCCGGCTTCGTGCCGAGCGTGGACCAGCCGGCACCGGAAGGTTGGGAAGAGGGACAGGAAGCGCTGATCGAAACCTCGCTCGGCCAGGTCGTCTTCAACAACACCCTGCCCGAGGATTACCCCTGGGTTGAGCGTGTGGCGGACAAGGGCCAGCTCTCGGCGATCGTGAACGATCTGGCCGAGCGCTACCCGAAGGTCATCACCGCGGCAACGCTGGACAACCTCAAGGATGCCGGTTTCTACTGGGCAACCCGCTCCGGTGTCACCGTGGCAATTTCCGACATCGCCGCTCCGGCCGAGAAGGCCGCCATCATGGAGGGTTACGAAGCCCAGGCGGCACGCGTCGAGTCCCAGTACAGCAAGGGCCTGATTGCCGACGACGAACGGCGCCAGGAACTGATCGACATCTGGAACAAGGCGACCAACGAGGTTGCCGACGCGATGCGGAAGAACCTGACCAAGGAGAACACCATCAACCGCATGGTGTCCTCCGGTGCCCGTGGTAACTGGCTGCAGGTTCGCCAGATCGCCGGTATCCGTGGTCTGGTGGCCAACCCGAAGGGCGAAATTATCCCTCGCCCGATCAAGTCCTCCTACCGGGAGGGCCTGTCGGTGCTGGAGTACTTCATCGCTACGCACGGTGCCCGTAAGGGTCTGGCCGATACCGCGCTGCGTACCGCCAACTCGGGTTACCTGACCCGTCGTCTGGTGGACGTGTCGCAGGACGTGATCGTCCGCGAACTGGATTGTGGCACCGAGCGCGGTCTGACCACGGTCATTGCCGAGCCCGACCACAACGGTGAACTGCGCCGGCACGAAGAGGTGGAAAACTCCGCCTACGCCCGTACGCTGGCCACCGATGTGGTGAACTCCGAGGGCACCGTGGTGGCCGCGGCAGGCTCCGACGTCGGCGATGTGCTGATCCAGGAACTGATCGACGCCGGCATCACCGAGATCAAGGTGCGCTCCGTGCTCACCTGTGAGTCCGCCGTCGGCACCTGTGCGTTCTGCTACGGCCGTTCGCTGGCCACCGGCAAGACCGTGGACATCGGCGAGGCTGTCGGCATCATCGCCGCACAGTCCATCGGTGAGCCCGGCACGCAGCTGACCATGCGTACCTTCCACACCGGTGGTGTAGCCTCCGCGGAAGATATCACCCAGGGTCTGCCCCGTATCCAGGAGCTCTTCGAGGCCCGTACGCCGAAGGGCGTCGCGCCGATGGCCGAAGTGGCCGGACGTGTGTCCATCGAGGACGGCGAGCGCCAGATGCGCGTCATCGTCACCCCCGATGACGGTTCGGAAGAGATCGCCTACCCGGTGCTGCGCCGTGCTCGTCTGCTGGTCGAAGACGGCCAGCACGTGGAGGTCGGCCAGCAACTGGTCACCGGTGCCAAGGACCCCAAGCAGGTGCTGCGTATCCTCGGCCCGCGCCAGGCCCAGAAGTTCCTGGTGGACGAGGTCCAGAGCGTGTACCGCAGCCAGGGCGTTGGCATCCACGACAAGCACGTGGAAGTCATCGTGCGGCAGATGCTGCGCCGCATCACCGTCATCGAGTCGGGCGAAACCGACTTGCTGCCGGGCGAACTGGCCGAACGCAGCCGCTTCCAGGCGGAAAACCGCAAGGCGGTTTCCGAGGGCAAGCAGCCTGCCAACGGCCGTGACGAGATGATGGGCATCACCAAGGCGTCGCTCGCCACCGAGTCGTGGCTGTCGGCCGCGTCCTTCCAGGAGACCACCCGCGTCCTGACGCAGGCGGCCATGGAAGGCAAGTCCGACCCGCTGCTCGGCCTGAAGGAGAACGTCATCATCGGTAAACTGATCCCGGCCGGCACCGGCCTGGACCGGTACACCCAGGTGACGGTGGAGCCGACGGAGGAAGCCAAGGCCAACCTCTTCACCGGCCCCAGCGCCTTCGGCGACTTCGACTACGCCGGCGGCGACGGTTCGATGACGCCCGAGTTCCACGCCATCCCGCTGGATGACTACGATCTGGGCAACGACTACCGCTAGCGAGAAGGGCGCTCCCGCGCCCTGGCGTGAAGCACTGAACCGCCTCCTGCTCCCCGATACCGGGGCAGCGGGAGGCGGTTGCGTTTAAGCAGCGGGTGAGACAACCAGCCGGCGTGGATGTCCCACCCGCCCGCGTACCCTCGCGTCCGGCGTGAGAACCTAGGAGCATGGCCAATTCCCCGTCCGGAGACTCGATGCTGGACCGGCTGGTGCGCATCCTGTCGGCGTTTGAGCCGGACAAGCCGGCAATGAACGTCGCCACCTTGTCCCGCCGCGCGGATGTGCCGCTGGCAACGACCTACCGGCTGGTGGACGAGCTCTCGAGGCACGGGCTGCTGACCAAGGAAGGCACCGGCGAGATCCGGTTGGGCCTCCGGCTGTGGGAACTAGCCAACCGGAGTTCGCCGGCCGTGGACCTGCGGCAGGCTGCGATGCCGTTCATGGAGGACATTCAGTCGGTGGTGCGCCAGCACACCCAGCTGGCGGTGCTGCGCGATGACGAAGTCCTGGTGATCGAGCGGCTCTCCAGCCGTGGCTCGGTGGTCAACCAGGCGCAGATCGCCGGCCGCATGCCGGTCCACCGCACCTCGATGGGCATGGTGCTGCTGGCCAATTCGCCGAACCACGTCCAGGAGGCCTATCTCTCCCGCCACCCGGAAGCCGTCACCTCCGGGGACTCGGTCTCCTTCGACCTGCGCCGGCACCTGGCTGACATCCGCAAGCGTGGCTATGCCACGTTCGACGGGCGCATAGATGTGGACACCACCGGCGTGGCCGTCCCGGTGGCGGGGCCCGCCGGCTGGCCGGTGGCAGCCCTCGGCGTTGTGGTGCCACTGGGCTTCGAGAACTTCAACGCCGTGGTCCCGGCGCTGATGACCGCGGCGCGCGGCATCTCCCGCGCGATGGGAGTGGCGCTGCCCTGATAAGACCGGGGAGCGCCGGATGGTACCGAGGGGGCCCCGCACTGGGGGACGCACCACTTGGCGGACCGCAGCACCGACGTCGTAATTCTCATTCAATGAGAACGCGGGCGCATTAGGCTTGTCGGCCGGGTCACACTGGATCAAGACGTGACCACTACGGCTTCAGGAGACTTACTTATGGCGCAGGCGCACATCATCAAGACCAAGGTCGGCATCGTCGGCGGCGGACCGGCCGGCCTGATGCTCAGCCACCTGCTGGCCAAGCAGGGCATTGACAACATTGTGGTGGAATCGCGCGATCACGAGACCATCCGCAACACGCACCGTGCCGGCATCCTGGAGGCGGGCTCGGTCAAGATGCTCACCGACACCGGCGTTGACGGCCGGGTGCTCACCGAGGGCGACGAGCATGAGGGCATCGACCTGCGCTTCAACGGCGAATCGCACCCGCTGGACTTCAAGGACCTGGTGGACGCCACGGTGACGCTGTACGCGCAGAACGAGGTCTTCGTCGACCTGGCCGCGGCCCGCAAGCGCGACGGCGGCGACGTGCGTTACGAGGCCGAGGTCACCGAGGTGCTTGACCTGGAGACCACGACGCCCAAGTTCCGCTTCACCGACAAGGACGGCACCGCTTTCGAGGTGCACTGCGACATCCTGGTCGGTGCCGACGGCTCCCGCAGTTTCTGCCGCCGCGCGGTGAAGGGGGAGCAGGACTACAAGATCGAGTACCCGTTCGCGTGGTTCGGCATCCTGACCGAGGCCCCGAAGAGCGCGCCCGAACTCATCTACGCCAACTCCCCGCACGGCTTCGCGCTGATCTCCCAGCGCAGCGAGACCGTCCAGCGGATGTACTTCCAGTGCGACCCGACCGAGAACGTGGACGACTGGAGCGAGGACCGGATCTGGGCCGAACTGCAGAAGCGGGTGGACGGACCCGACGGCTTCGAGCTGAAGCAGGGCCCGATTTTCGACAAGACCGTGCTGGCTTTCCGGTCCTTCGTCCGCGAACCGCTGTCGCATGGACGCATGTTCCTGGCCGGCGACGCCGGACACACCGTGCCGCCGACCGGCGCCAAGGGACTGAACCTGGCCTTCGCCGACGTCAAGGTGCTGTTCGAAGCCATCGATTCGTTCTACACCACCGGCAGCGACGCGCTGCTGGAGGGCTACTCGGACCTGGCACTGCAGCGGGTCTGGAAGGCGCAGAACTTCTCCTACTGGATGACCAGCATGCTGCACACCCGCAAGGACGCCTCGCCGTTCGAAGCCAAGCGTGCCCTGGGCGAACTGGCCACCGTGACCGGATCCCGCTTCGGCCAGCAGTACCTGGCCGAGTCCTACACCGGCTGGCCGCACAAGTAACCCACCGCCTGCCGCGTGAACCCAAGGCAGGCCCGTAAACCCCGAACTGCTAGACCCGTAAAACAGAAAGGAGTTCTCGATGAGCGACGCTACTGCTCAGGACGAGGCTTTCGACGCCGAGACGTTTGACGACAGCCACCTGCTGGATCCTGCCGCCACCGCGGATTCGCAGGACCAGATCAGCCAGGAAATCACCGACATCCACGAGGCCTACCGCAAGGGCGTGGAAGCCGGCGAAGCGCAGGAAACGCAGCCGCGCATCGACTTTGCGCCCTACCGTTCCTCGCTGCTGCGCCACCCCACCAAGGACCTGCACCACGCGGATCCGGAGACCATCGAGCTGTGGAGCCCGGCCTTCGGCGAGCGGGACGTGCACATCCTGGAGTCGGACCTGACCATCCAGCACAACGGCGAACCGCTCGGCGAGCGGATTGTTGTGCAGGGCCGCGTGCTCGACGGCGACGGCCGCCCGGTGCGCAACCAGCTGGTGGAAATCTGGCAGGCCAACGCGGCCGGCCGCTACGTGCACAAGCGCGACCAGCACCCGGCGCCGATCGACCCGAACTTCACCGGCGTGGGCCGCTGCATCACCGGCCCTAACGGCGAATACAAGTTCACCACCATCAAGCCGGCCCCGTACCCGTGGAAGAACCACCACAACGCCTGGCGTCCGGCGCATATCCACTTCTCGCTGTTCGGCACCGACTTCACCCAGCGGATGATCACCCAGATGTACTTCCCGGGCGATCCGCTGTTCCCGCTGGATCCGATCTACCAGGCGATCACCGACCAGGATGCGCGCGACCGCCTGGTCGCCACGTACGACCATTCGGTGACCAGCCATGAATGGAACACCGGCTACCGCTGGGACATCGTCCTCTCCGGCAGCAACCGCACCTGGATGGAAGAAGGCGAGGAGCACTGATGAACGAATCCACCACCAAACTGGTAGCCACCCCGGGCCAGACCATCGGTCCGTTCTACGGCTTCGCGCTGCCTTACGAGAAGGACAGCCAGCTGGTCCACCGCGCGCACCCCGGATCCATCCGGCTGCACGGCGTGGTGACGGACGGCAACGGCAGCCCGATCCCGGACTCCATGCTGGAGATCTGGCAGGCCGACGAACACGGACAGATCTCCCGGGAAACCGGCTCGCTGGTCCGCGACGACCACACCTTCACCGGCTTCGGCCGGGTGGCCGTGGACAACGTTGGCCACTACACCTTCACCACGGTCAACCCGGGCGCCACCGAGCAGGGCAAGGCACCGTTCATCTCCCTGGTGGTCTTTGCCCGCGGCCTGCTGAACCGGCTGTTTACCCGGATCTACCTGCCGGAGGACACCGAGGCGCTGGCAAATGACCCGCTGCTGTCCTCGCTGCCGGAAGAGCGGCGGAAGACCCTGATCGCCGAACGCGAGCCGAACGGCGACCTGCGCTTCGACATCCGGCTGCAGGGTGAAGACGAAACCGTCTTCCTGAGCTACCCGGGGATCTAGGGATCCATGAATTTAGCGGACCACGCTGATTTCGGGCTGCTGTCTCCGGCTTCGGCCGGGACAGCAGCATCCCGTTTAACCAGCGACTACCAATTCATCCAAGCCATGCTCGACGTGGAGCTCGAATGGACGCGCGTGCTGGCCGACGCCGGCCTGGTGCCCGCGGACGCCGTTCCGGCCGTCGAGCAGGCCTCGCGGGCCGACCTCTACGACGCGGCGGCGCTGGCAGAGCGAGCCCAAGGCGGGGGCAACCCGGTCATCCCGCTGCTTGCCGACCTGCGCGCGGAAACCAAGAAGCACGATCCGGCCGCCGCCTCGGCGATCCACAAGGGTGCCACCAGCCAGGACATCCTGGACAGCGCGATGATGCTGATGGCGCGCCGCGCGCTGGCCGGCATTGTCACCGACCTAAAGTCCGCCGCCGCAGCGCTGGCACGGCAGGCGGACGAACACCGCGGCACCATCACGGTGGCCCGGACGCTGACCCAGCATTCGCTGCCCTCCACGTTCGGGCTCAAGGCCGCGAACTGGCTCTCCGGTGTGGCCCAGGCCGGTGTCCGGCTGGAGCAGGTGGCCGGCAGCCTGCCGCTTCAGTGGGGCGGGGCGGCCGGCACCATGGCCGCGCTGACCGACCTGGCCCGCCGGCCCGCCCAGCGTGTGGGCCAGACCGCGGCGCACGGCGAAGCTTCCGCCAGCACCGCGGCACACGCCGTAGCTCCGAATGACGACGGCGGTGCGCTGGCCTTGGCGGCCCGCCTCGCCGACCGGCTGGGGCTGGCCGACCCGGTGGCGCCGTGGCAAACCAACCGGCTGCCGGTCACCGAACTGGCGGCGGCGCTGGCCGATGTGCTGGCCGCCACCGGGAAGGTCGCCAACGACGTGCTGTTGCTCAGCCGGCCCGAGCTGGGCGAAGTCTCCGAGCCGGCCGCCGAGGGCCGTGGCGGTTCCTCGGCGATGCCGCAGAAGCAGAACCCGGTGCTGTCCGTGCTGATCCGCAGCGCCGCACTGGCCGGGCCCGGGCATCTGGCCCAGATCCAGGCCGCGGCCGCCGGCGCCATCGACGAGCGGCCGGACGGCTCCTGGCACGTGGAGTGGCAGGCGTTGCGCCAGCTGCTCCGGCTGGCCGGCGGGGCAGCCGCCAAGCTGGCCGAACTTTCCGAGGGCCTGGTGGTCAGTCCGGAACGGATGCGCCGCAACCTCGCCCTCACCGGGGACCTGGTGGTCAGCGAACGGATCATGGCCACCGTGGCTCCGTTGCTAGACGGCGGATCCCCGGGCACCGGCAAGACCAAGGTCCAGAGCCTGGTCAACCAATCGCTGGCCAACCAGGGCGCATTGGCGCAGCTGCTGCGCGAGGCGGTGCCCGTCGACGAATTGAGCGATGCGGCGCTGGCCGAACTGCTGGATCCGGCTGGCTATATCGGCCAGAGCAGCGAACTGATCGACCGGATCACTTCCCACTATGCAGAATGGAGCCATTCGTGAGCGTTCCCGACATCACCCCCACCTTGCTGTCCGAGGGCAAAGGCAAGCCCGTGCTGTTGGCCGGCGCCGGCCTGGGCACCGGAGCCAAGGCGCTCTGGACCGATGCCGTACCGTACCTCCAGGACTTCCAGGTAGTGGGGGTGGACCTGCCCGGCCACGGGGCCAGCCCCGCCTCGACCGAGCCGTTCACGATGGCCGAACTCGCCGAGGGCGTGGTAGCCATGCTGGACAAGCTGGCCGCGGCCGGCGACATCCACGCCGAAGCCAAGGTCTACTTCGCCGGCGTCTCAATGGCCGGCGAACTGGCACTGCAGCTGGGCCTGGACTACCCGGACCGCTTCGCCGGACTCGGCGTGGTGTGCTCCGCCGCCAAAATCGGCGAGCCGGCCGCCTGGCTGGAGCGCGCGGAGACCGTGCGCAAAGCCGGTACGCCCACCATGGTGGCCGGCTCAGCGCAGCGCTGGTTCGCGCCGGGCTTCATCGAGAAGCATTCCGAACGCACCACGCGGCTGCTGCACACACTGCAGAACGCCGACCGCTTCGCCTACGCGCACTGCTGCGAGGCCTTGGCCGGCTTTGACGTCCGCGAACGGCTCGGCGAGATCAGCACCCCGGTGATCGCCATTGCCGGCGGTGCGGATGAAGTCTGCCCGCCCGAGTTCGCCAAAGCAGTGGCCGCCGGAGTGCGCACGGGCAGCTCCGCCGTCGTCGATGTCGCTGCCCACCAGGCGCCCGCCGAAGCGCCCGAAGAAACCGCGGCGCTGCTGCGCAACTTCTTCCTGGCTGCCTGAACCCAGCCGCACCGATGACTGAAACTAGCCAAGGAGTACCCGCCGTGAGCGAGAACCGCACCTTCGATCCTGCCAAGACCCAGCAGGAGGTCTACGACGACGGCATGGCCGTTCGCCGACAGGTCCTGGGCGATGCGCACGTGGACCGCGCGAACAGTTCGATCGACGAGTTCACCCAGGATTTCCAGGAACTGATCACCCGCTACGCCTGGGGGACCATCTGGACCCGCGAGGGGCTGCCGCGCACCACGCGGAGCGCCATTACGCTGACCGCGATGATCGCCAAGGGCCACTGGGAGGAATTCGCCATGCACGTCCGCGCGGCGCTGACCAACGGCATGACCCGGGATGAGATCAAGGAAGTGGTGCTGCAGTCGGCGATCTACTGCGGCGTGCCGGACGCAAACGTGGCGTTTAAGGTGGCCAAGGGCGTTTTCGCCAGCCTTGACGAGGATCACAGCGCCTCGATATAGTTCATATAACGTACATGCGTTCGTGAAGCGAACACTTCTGGGATAGAACGAATGTTCACCGGGCCTGTTTAGGGCCCGGTGACGCCGGCCCGGAGGGGTTTCTGCGCGGATCCCCATCATGTCTATGGAGCGGTCCGGTCCAGCCACAGCGCTGGACCGGGCCGTTTGCTGTAACCCACGGCGCACGCCAGAAGTGCGCCACAAAGGAGCCTCGAATGAACCAGGCATATTTGTATGACGCCGTCCGCACCCCGTTCGGCAAGTTCGGCGGCGGGCTGGCCGGCGTCCGGCCCGACGACCTGGCTGCCGAAGTGGTCAAGGCGGAAGTTGCCCGCGCGCCGGGCCTGGACCCGGAGCGCATCGATGAGGTGATCTTCGGCAACGCCAACGGCGCCGGCGAAGAGAACCGCAACGTCGCGCGGATGGCCACGCTGCTGGCCGGCCTGCCGACCTCCATTCCGGGCACCACGGTGAACCGGCTGTGCGGCTCCAGCCTGGACGCCGCGATCATCGGTTCCCGCCAGATCAACGCCGGCGAAGGCGACCTGGTGCTGATCGGCGGCGTCGAATCAATGAGCCGTGCGCCGTGGGTGCTGCCGAAGACCGAGAAGCCCTACCCGGCGGGCAACATGACCATGGCGTCCACCACGCTGGGCTGGCGGCTGGTGAACAAGAAGATGCCGCAGGAGTGGACCGTCTCCCTGGGCGAGGCCACCGAGCAGCTGCGCGAACGTCACGGCGTCACCCGGGCGCGGCAGGACGAGTTTGCCGCTGCCTCGCACCGCCTGGCCGACGCCGCCTGGAACGAGGGCAAATACGACTCGATGGTGGTGCAGGTTCCGGGCACCGACCTGACCCGCGACGAATCCATCCGCCCCACCAGCACCGTCGACGTGCTGGCCGGGTTGAAGACCGTCTTCCGGCCGGTTGCCGACGGCCCCGAGGGCGGCACGGTCACGGCCGGCAACGCCTCGCCGCTGAACGACGGCGCGTCCGCGGCGTGGCTCGGCAGCGAGGCTGCCGCCGGGCTGCTGGGAACCGAGCCGCTGGCCAGGATCGCCGGCCGCGGCGCCTCCGCGCTGGAGCCGCAGTTCTTCGGTTTCGCGCCGGTCGAGGCCGCCAACCAGGCCGTCCGCCGGGCCGGCATCAGTTGGTCTGATGTCGCCGCCGTCGAGCTCAATGAAGCCTTTGCCGCCCAGTCGCTGGCCTGCATCGACAACTGGGACATCGATCCGGCCATCGTGAACGCCTGGGGCGGCGCCGTGGCCATCGGCCACCCGCTGGGCGCTTCGGGCATCCGCATCCTCGGCACGCTGGCACGCCGGCTGCAGGAGTCGGGCGAGCGCTGGGGCGTGGCCGCGATCTGCATCGGCGTGGGCCAAGGCCTCGCCGTCGTGCTGGAAAACGTCAACTCAACCAAGAACTAAGGAGGTAAGCCCCGCATGGCAAAATTTGCTGCTACTGCCCAGGATGCCGTCGCCGGTATCCAGGACGGCGCCACCGTTTTGATCGGCGGCTTCGGCAACGCCGGCCAGCCGATGGAACTGATCGACGCGCTGATGGACTGCGGTGCCACGGACCTAACCGTGGTGAACAACAACGCCGGCCAGGCCGACGCCGGCTTGGCGCTGCTGATCAAAGAGCGCCGGGTCAAGAAGATCATCTGCTCGTTCCCGCGCCAGTCGGATTCCTGGCACTTCGACACCGCTTACCGCGCCGGTGAAATCGAACTGGAACTGGTGCCGCAGGGCAACCTCGCCGAGCGCATCCGGGCGGCCGGCGCCGGCATCGGCGGCTTCTTCACGCCCACCGGCTACGGCACCATGCTGGCCGAGGGCAAGGAAACCCGCATGATCGACGGCAAGGGCTACGTGCTCGAGTCCCCGATCTACGGCGACGTGGCACTGATCAAGGCGCTGACCTCGGACAAGAAGGGCAACCTGGTCTACCGCAAGACCGCCCGGAACTTCGGACCGATCATGGCCGCCGCCGCCAAGAAAAGCATCGTCCAGGTCTCCGGCATCGTGGAGACCGGGCAGCTGGATCCCGAAGTCATCGTGACCCCGGGCATCTACGTGGACACCGTCGTCGAAATTGCGCCGCAGGCCGCAGAAGGAGAGGCACACTAGTGAGCGAGAAACTCAGCCGCGAGGACCTGGCCAGGCTGGTCGCGAAGGACATCCAGCCCGGTTCCTTCGTCAACCTCGGCATCGGCCAGCCGACCTCCGTGTCGAACTACCTGACCGCCGAACAGGACATTACGCTGCACACCGAGAACGGCATGCTGGGGATGGGCCCGGAGGCGCACGGCGACCAGATCGACCAGGACCTGATCAATGCGGGCAAGGTGCCGGTCACCGAAGTGCCGGGGGCGTCCTACTTCCACCATGCAGACTCCTTCGCCATGATGCGTGGCGGCCATCTGGACGTTTGCGTGCTCGGCGCGTTCCAGGTCTCCGCCACCGGTGATTTGGCGAACTGGCACACCGGCGCCCCGGATGCCATCCCCGCCGTCGGCGGCGCGATGGACCTGGCCACCGGCGCCAAGGACGTCTACGTGATGATGTCGCTGTTCGCCAAGGACGGCACGCCCAAACTGGTGCCCGAGTGCAGCTATCCGCTCACGGGCGTGGGCTGCGTCACCCGCGTATACACTAATGACGCGGTCTTCCTGCTGACGCCGGAAGGTGTCCGGGTGCGCGAGACATTCGGTACCACGCTGGAAGAGCTGCAGTCCAAGATGGACATCAAGCTGCTTCCGCCCACCGAGTAAAACCCACGTACAGCTCGAAGGAACCATGACCGAGACCAAAACGCCTGGCGATCAGTTCGTCCAGTCACTGGCCCGCGGATTGACCGTGATCAGGGCGTTCGACGCCGACAACGTCACCATGACGCTCAGCGAGGTCTCCAAACGGACCGGCCTGACCCGCGCCACGGCGCGGCGGTTCCTGCACACCCTGGTGGATTTGGGGTATGTGCGCACCGACGGCCGCGTCTTCGAGCTCACCGCATTGGTGCTCCAGCTGGGGTATTCCTACCTTGCCGGGCAGAGTCTGCCCCAGCTGGTGCAGCCATTGCTGGAGGAACTTTCCGCCGACCTGCACGAATCCACCTCCGCCTCGATTCTCGACGGCGACGAAATTGTTTACATCGCTCGCATCCACACCCGCCGGATCATGACCGTGGGGATCATGGTGGGCACACGGTTCCCCGCCTACGCCACGTCCATGGGCCGGGTGCTGCTGGCCGGCTTGCCGACCGAGGAGCTGGAGGAGCGCCTGGCCTCCACCAAGCTGGAGCAGCTGACGCCCCGGACCATCGCCGACCCGGTGGAACTGCGGGCGGAGCTGGACAAAGTCCGCAGCCAAGGCTGGTCCCTGGTGGACCAGGAGCTGGAGATCGGCCTGAGCTCGGTGGCGGTGCCGATCCTGCATCCGGACGGCACCGTAGCCGCCGCGCTGAACATGTCGATGCAGGCTTCGCTGGCGGACGGCACCCGTGATGTGGACGCGGTGCTCGCTGAGGCCCTGCCCAAGTTGCGGGCGGCCTCGGCCAAGATCACCGACGCCCTGCGCGCGCAGCAGTAGGCCACACACCAGGACGCTCACTCCGCCACTTGCGGACTGTGGGCGAACACGCACCTACCAGTTCCTTCAGGGAGGACCGCGCACATGGGAGCACGCAAAGCCGTGGGCCGGCTTCGGTCCGCCTCCGGCGTCGCGGGAGAACTGCTCGTGACCATTGGCGGCATCGTCCTCCTCTACGTCGTTTGGCAGCTCTGGTGGACCAACCTCGACGCCCGGGCAGCACAGCAGGGCGCGGTCATGGCGATGTCCCGGCAATTCGCGGATCCCGCAGAGCGGTCCGCCGCCAATGACTTCGGCGAGCCCCGGCCGGGCGAGCCGCCTGCAGACGGGGAGACGTTTGGCATTGTGTACATCCCGCGCTTCGGCGATGACTTCTCCGTGCCGGTCTCCATGGGAGTCGGTCCCGAAATCCTCGACTCGCTGGGACTGGGCATGTACGCCGGCGCCGCGATGCCGGGCGAGAGGGGAAACTTCGCGGTGGCAGGCCATCGCCAGACCTACGGGAAGGTCCTTGACAAGATCGATACGCTCCAGCCCGGAGACCGAATTCATGTGCGCACCGCGGACGGCTACTTCAGTTACGTCTTCGAGGAGTACACCATCGTGACGCCAGACCGGACGGATGTGCTGCTTCCCGTACCGGAAAAGCCCGGGGCCGAACCAATCAGACCGGTGATGACGCTGACAACCTGTCATCCGAGGTTCGGGGACAAGGAGCGTTACATCGCCTACGCCGCGCTGGAATCATGGCGTCCCGCCGACGCGGGACCACCGGGCGAAATCGCGCGCCTGGTGGCCGCGCAGAGCGGAGCCTGAGATGTACTCCTGGATTTTCCGCACCCTGCCCGGCCCGCTCGGCGTAAGGATCCTGCTGTCGTTCATGCTCCTCGCGGCGGCCGTCCTGGTGCTCTTGGAGTTCGTCTTTCCGTGGATCAGTTCCCTCGGTCTGCTGGAGGGCGAGGCCACGCTCAGCCAGGAACCGGGATAACACCGGGGAGGGCAGGGCGGAGCGGGGCCTAAGTGCGTTTCGTGCGGACTGCATCGTGTCGGTTAACGGGATGTGTCCTGGATCATTTATATTTCTGACAGGTCCGGTAAATGCCGGGCCTGTCAGGGCACCGAAGTGATCGGATCGGCGCGTAATCCGCCCTGCCAGCACAGCCGAGTTGGGGACAGGAAATCTACGTGACACCACGACTGCGCTCTGCGCTGCTCACCGGCACTGTTGCCGCCGCCTTCGCCTTCGGGGCCGTTCCCGCCCACGCAGGCAGCCAGGACCCAATCGATCCCCAGGCACCCGTTCGCGGAGAAATCTTCTCCGCGGCTGACTCGGAGTCTGACGTCGTCGGGCCGGCCGCCTCTGAAGCCGCCCCCACGCTCACAAGCGCTCCGGCTGAAGAAATGCCCGCTCCCGCGCCGGTTCCGGCCGAGTCTGAAGAAGCTTTGGCGGACGCCGTGATCGAAGTGCTGGTCGAGGTGCCCCCTGCGGAAGACGCCGGCGTGGCGCCGGGCGAAACCGAAGGGGCCAAGGCCCCGGCGTTGTCCGGCACGGGTGGTGAAGCACCGGCGGGTGCCGACGGCGGTGTGGCCGGGCAGTCCACTCCGCCTCCGGCAACGCAGAATAAGCCCCCGGTATCCGTCGCCGAAGTGGCTGCTCCTGCAGCGGAGCCGGTTCCGGAGGCTGCGCCCGCACCCGTTGCTCCTCCAGCGCCCAAACCCGCTCTGGTCGAGCCCATTGTGGTGGGCGGACGCACTCTAACCCATAGCGACTTCAACATCCCGGATGACATCGCCGCCAGCGATGAGGAGACCGTCATGCGCTGGGTGGAGGAGAATATCGACTTCGTGCTCGAGTCCGAGGGGATGACCTACCTCGTGGACCTGATGCTGGACTACCTTTTGGCGGGCGATCTTGACGGGCTGGCCGCCATGATCCGCGAAATGAGTGCCTCCGATCCGGCAGCCGGGGAGGAACTCATCCTCTGGTTGTACGAACTGTTCGAAGGAATCGGTGAATGGCCCGGCGATGTGGGCGGGTGGCCGGTCGTTGACGAGCCCGCGCAACCGGTCAAGGAACCGGCACCAGGCGCCACCCCGGTCCGCCCGACCGAAGTTCCCGCCGGGCAGCCTGTTCCCGCCGGGAAGCCCGTTCCAGAAGCACCGTCGGACGTGCTGCCGGTGGCTGTCCCCGCCAGTGCCCTGGCAGAGACGGGTGCGGTCGGCACCGGCTGGCTGACCGCCGGCGGAGCGGGACTGTTGGTGCTCGGCTCGGCCCTCATCCAGTGGCGGCGCCGAAGCGCCTGAGGTAGCCGCCTGCGGCCCGCATCTGGCGCATCCTGCCCGCGGCCCTGCTGGTCATCGCCGTCGAGGAGCAGTTCTACCTGCTCTGGCCGCTGCTGGTGCTGCTTTCCGTGTGCGTGGTGCGCCGGCGGCGGCGGAGCAGCAGCACGCACAGGCGGGGGAGCGCCATCAGGCACAGCGATTAGACGGTGGAGCGGCGCTCGCCCCGCGTACCACGGCCGTTGACCTGTCCTCCCGCTTCTGTGACCGGGAGACTTGCCCGGCGGTGATCGGCAACGTCCTGGTGTACCGGGACTTGAACCACTTGAGCGGCACCTACATGAAGACGCTGGCCGAGCCGCTGGAAGCCTGCCTGCTGCCGGCGATGGGGCACTGAACGCCGTGCGGGCAGCTCTTTCCGGGGCCCGTCCTCCGGCGGCGAGATTCTCTGATAGACTTTTCTTCGATTGTTTTGTGTGGCAGTGGATGAAGGCCGTTCCGAATCAAACCGGGACGGGGCCTGTTTCCGGTCCGCGGGGTTCTTGCGCGGAGAATGCCACACTTTTGCACGCCTACGGTCGCTTCAATTCGGCAGCGGGTGCGAAGACGACCGACAGTGCCTGGCCCTGCAAGTGAGGCGGGGCAAAGCCCAAGAAAAACGGAGAACACGAAAGTGCCTACGATTAACCAGCTGGTCCGCAAGGGCCGCTCACCCAAGGTCAATAAGACCAAGGCGCCTGCCCTGAAGGGCAGCCCGATGAAGCGCGGCGTTTGCACCCGCGTTTACACCACCACCCCGAAGAAGCCGAACTCTGCGCTCCGCAAGGTAGCCCGCGTCAAGCTCGCCGGCGGCATCGAAGTAACTGCTTACATCCCCGGTGTAGGCCACAACCTGCAGGAACACTCCATCGTGCTGGTGCGCGGCGGCCGTGTGAAGGACCTGCCCGGCGTCCGCTACAAGATCGTTCGCGGCGCGCTTGACACCCAGGGCGTCAAGAACCGCAAGCAGGCTCGCAGCCGCTACGGCGCGAAGATGGAGAAGAAGTAATATGCCTCGCAAGGGTCCGGCCCCCAAGCGGCCGCTAGTTGTAGATCCCGTCCACGGTTCCCCGCTGGTGACCCAGCTGATCAACAAGGTTCTCGTTGACGGCAAGAAGTCCACCGCAGAGCGCATCGTTTACGGTGCCCTCGACGGTGTCAAGGCCAAGTCCGGCGGCGATCCCGTTGCCGCCCTGAAGAAGGCCATGGACAACGTCCGTCCGACCCTGGAGGTCCGGTCCCGCCGCGTCGGCGGCGCCACCTACCAGGTTCCGGTTGAGGTCAAGCCGGGCCGCGCCACGGCGCTGGCCCTGCGCTGGCTGGTCGGCTACTCGAAGGCCCGCCGCGAGAAGACGATGACCGAGCGTCTGATGAACGAGATTCTGGATGCGTCGAACGGTCTCGGTGCCGCTGTGAAGCGTCGCGAAGATACCCACAAGATGGCTGAGTCCAACAAGGCCTTCGCCCACTACCGCTGGTAAAGAGCCGGTACGACGACGGCGCCAACCGCCGTCGTCGTACCCCTCACCTACAAAGGGAGACATTGTGGCACTGGACGTGCTAACCGACCTCACGAAGGTCCGCAATATCGGCATCATGGCCCACATCGATGCCGGCAAGACCACCACTACCGAACGCATCCTGTTCTACACGGGTGTGAACCACAAGCTCGGCGAAACTCACGACGGTGCGTCGACCACTGACTGGATGGAACAGGAAAAGGAACGCGGCATCACCATCACCTCCGCCGCGGTGACTTGCTTCTGGAACCAGAACCAGATCAACATCATCGACACCCCGGGCCACGTGGACTTCACTGTGGAGGTGGAGCGTTCGCTGCGCGTCCTCGACGGTGCCGTTGCTGTCTTCGATGGTAAGGAAGGCGTGGAGCCGCAGTCGGAGACTGTGTGGCGCCAGGCCGACAAGTACGAAGTTCCGCGTATCTGCTTCGTCAACAAGATGGACAAGCTCGGTGCTGACTTCTACTTCACGGTAGACACCATCATCAAGCGCCTGGGCGCCAAGCCGCTGGTCATGCAGCTGCCGATCGGCTCCGAGAACGACTTCATCGGCGTCGTCGACCTGATGACCATGAAGGCACTGGTATGGGAAGGCGACGCCAAGGGCGACGTCACCATGGGTGCTGCCTACGAGACCCGGGAGATCCCCGCGGACCTGCAGGCCAAGGCCGAGGAATACCGCGCGCAGCTCGTTGAGACCGTGTCCGAGTCCTCGGACGAGCTCATGGAGAAGTACCTCGAAGGCGAAGAGATCTCGATCGACGAGCTGAAGGCCGGCATCCGCAAGATGGTCGTCAACTCGGAGATCTACCCGGTCTTCTGTGGTTCCGCGTTCAAGAACCGCGGCGTGCAGCCGATGCTGGACGCCGTCATCGATTACCTGCCGTCGCCGGTCGACGTCCCGTCGATGATCGGTCACGATCCCAAGAACGAGGAAATCGAGCTGACCCGCAAGCCGAGCGAGGACGAGCCGTTCTCCGCTCTGGCGTTCAAGGTTGCTGCGCACCCGTTCTTCGGCCAGCTGACGTTCATCCGCGTCTACTCCGGTAAGGCCACTTCCGGCACGCAGTTGCTGAACACCACCAAGGGCAAGAAGGAGCGCATCGGAAAGCTGTTCCAGATGCACGCCAACAAGGAAAACCCGGTGGAAGAGGTGCACGCAGGCCACATCTACGCGGTGATCGGCCTGAAGGACACCACCACCGGCGACACCCTGTCGGCCGTCGACGCACCCATCGTGCTCGAGTCCATGTCCTTCCCGGAGCCGGTGATCTTCGTGGCCATCGAGCCGAAGACCAAGGGCGACCAGGAGAAGCTCTCCACGGCGATCCAGAAGCTCTCCGCCGAGGACCCGACGTTCACCGTTTCGCTGAACGAAGAGACCGGCCAGACCGAAATCGGCGGCATGGGCGAGCTGCACCTGGACATCCTGGTGGACCGCATGCGCCGCGAATTCAAGGTCGAGGCCAACGTGGGCAAGCCCCAGGTTGCCTACCGTGAAACCATCAAGAAGGCTGTCGAAAAGGTCGACTTCACCCACAAGAAGCAGACGGGTGGATCCGGCCAGTTCGCAAAGGTTCAGGTTTCCTTCGAACCGCTGGACACCTCCGACGGCACCTTCTACGAGTTCGAGAACAAGGTCACCGGTGGCCGTATTCCGCGCGAATACATCCCCTCGGTCGACGCTGGCATCCAGGATGCCATGCAGCTCGGTGTGCTGGCCGGCTACCCGCTGGTCGGCGTCAAGGCCATCCTGCTCGACGGCGCATACCACGACGTCGACTCTTCGGAAATGGCCTTCAAGATCGCTGGTTCCCAGGTCTTCAAGGAAGGCGCACGCCGCGCCAACCCGGTCCTGCTCGAGCCGCTGATGGCCGTCGAAGTACGTACCCCTGAGGAATACATGGGCGACGTGATCGGCGACCTGAACTCCCGCCGTGGACAGATCCAGTCCATGGAGGACGCTAGTGGCGTGAAGGTTGTGCGCGCTAACGTTCCGCTTTCCGAGATGTTCGGCTACATCGGCGACCTGCGTTCCAAGACGCAGGGCCGTGCGGTGTACTCGATGCAGTTCGAAAGCTACTCTGAGGTCCCGAAGGCTGTTGCCGACGAGATCATCCAGAAGACGCGCGGCGAGTAAAACCATGGTGGCGGGTCCTTATCCGTAAGGACCCGGCATCCCCGTGCAGGCGGCCGGCCACGCAACACAGTCGGCCGCCGGCACAACCCCTCGGCGGGAACCGCGCAATCCTTTTGCCGGTACCTGACGGAACCAGTAATTTCACCAAATACAAAAGCCCGAAGTAGACTTGTTCAAGTTTCGGCCGTGACAATCGCGTCCGGAGAGCAATTCTTCTCAAAACGTTCTAGGAGGAACCCGTGGCGAAGGCAAAGTTCGAGCGGACTAAGCCGCACGTCAACATTGGCACCATCGGTCACGTTGACCACGGTAAGACCACGTTGACCGCTGCCATTTCCAAGGTGCTTGCTGACAAGTACCCCGATCTCAACGAGCAGCGTGACTTCGCAGCTATCGACTCTGCCCCGGAAGAGCGTCAGCGCGGTATCACCATCAACATCTCGCACGTCGAGTACCAGACCGAGAAGCGCCACTACGCACACGTGGACGCCCCCGGCCACGCCGACTACATCAAGAACATGATCACCGGTGCCGCCCAGATGGACGGCGCAATCCTGGTGGTTGCCGCGACTGACGGCCCGATGGCCCAGACCCGCGAGCACGTTCTGCTGGCCCGCCAGGTTGGCGTTCCGACGCTGCTGGTGGCCCTGAACAAGTCGGACATGGTTGAGGACGAGGAACTGCTCGACCTGGTCGAGATGGAAGTCCGTGAGCTGCTCAGCTCGCAGGAATTCGATGGCGACAACGCACCGGTCATCCGCACTTCCGGCCTGAAGGCCCTGGAAGGCGACGCCCAGTGGGTCAAGTCCGTTGAGGACCTGATGGACGCCGTTGACGAGTACATTCCGGACCCGGTCCGCGACAAGGACAAGCCGTTCCTGATGCCGGTTGAAGACGTCTTCACCATCACCGGCCGCGGCACCGTGGTGACCGGCCGCGCCGAGCGCGGTACCCTCGCCATCAACTCCGAGGTCGAGATCGTCGGCATCCGCCCGGTCCAGAAGACCACCGTTACCGGTATCGAGATGTTCCACAAGCAGCTCGACGAAGCATGGGCAGGCGAGAACTGTGGTCTGCTGCTGCGCGGTATCAAGCGCGAAGACGTGGAGCGCGGCCAGGTTATCGTGAAGCCGGGTTCGATCACCCCGCACACCGACTTCGAGGCCAACGTCTACATCCTGTCCAAGGATGAAGGCGGCCGCCACAACCCGTTCTACTCGAACTACCGTCCGCAGTTCTACTTCCGCACCACCGACGTGACCGGCGTTATCACGCTGCCGGAAGGCACCGAAATGGTCATGCCGGGCGACAACACTGAGATGACCGTTGAGCTCATCCAGCCGATCGCTATGGAAGAGGGCCTCGGCTTCGCTATCCGTGAAGGCGGCCGCACCGTTGGTTCGGGCCGCGTCACCAAGATCACCAAGTAACTTTGTGATCTGCTGACCGGAGTTTCCGGCCAGAATCAGGAGAACCCCTGCCGTCTGACGATGGCGGGGGTTCTTCTTTTAATCACGACGGCGGTGCAGCTTGCCGCGGATTGACCGCGCGCAGGGGGGAGTCGCTGTGCGGATCAGATGTTCTGGTGCAGGCAGAGAATGTTGCCTTCCGAATCCGGGAACCACGCGCAGCGCTGGTGCTCGCTGACGGCGATATGGTTCTCGGTCTTCAGGCCGGGCAGGTCGTAATCCTCGAAGTGGATGCCCTTGCCGGCCAGCTCGGACATCTCGGATTCCAGATCGGACACTTCGAAACTGACCGAAGTGTGGTCCGAAGTATCTGCCTCGGGCCGGACGATGAGTTCTAGGGCGGTGGATCCGCCGCTGGAAAACATCATCGAATCGTCTCCATTGGATCCCGCGGGCTTCAAGCCGAGGGAGTCCTGGTAGAACGCGCGCGCCCGGTCCATGTCCTTCACGGGCAGGACCGTCGTCATGGTGGTGGTGCTGAGCATGGCGTTTCAGCCTCCTGGGAGCATCTGCGGTGGACAGTTCCCAGAATAGTCCTGACCGCCGGCCTTGAATCTGGTGGAACACCACGAAATTTGCCGCCCGGACGCTAGGATCGGAACCATGGAATGGCTCATCGTGTGGATCATCATCGGCCTGATCGCCGCAGTGGTCGGGGCGGTCTTCTGGGGCAGGCGGTACTTCCGCCATGAACTGGACCGCGTCCGACGCATCCGGCGCGCGAACGGCAGACAGTAGCAAGATCAGGTGTACGGCTGGTCGCTTTACGCGGGCGCGCTGGCCGTGGGTGTGCTCTCCGCGGGCGCGGAGAGCGCCGGCGCGGCGGCGGTGCGGACGCCGGTATCACGACGGCGGCGGGCGGCCAGGTCTTGCAGCCAATGGAATGAGGACTTGCGAATCCGCTGCTGGGTGGCAAAGTCCACGTAGACCAGACCGAATCGCTGGCTGTACCCGGCCGCCCATTCGAAGTTGTCCATCAACGTCCAGACGTAATAGCCGCGCAGGTCGATGCCCGCGGCGGGACCGCCGGGTGCCGTGGCGGTCAGAGCAGCTTCAAGATGCTGGGCCAGGTAGTCCACCCGCCGCACGTCCGCCACGGACGGTTCGTTCGTGAGCGCATCTGGGACCACCACATCCCTGAAGCTGGCACCGCCCTCGGTGATGTACACCGGGGGCAGGTCTGGATAGCGCTCCGCCATCTGGGTCAAGGCCACCGGCAGATAGTCCGGCGCCACCGGCCAGCCGAACTCGGTTCGCGCATAGCCGGGCCAACCGGCCAGATGGAACGGCAGTTCCGCGCCCTGCTCCATAAGCGGCTCGGGCAGCCCGTCCGGAACCGAGTCCGGGCCGGTCGACGGACCAGGGCCGATGCCGATCCGGGTGGGGAAATAATAGTTCAAGCCGTAGAAATCGAGCGGCTGGCTCATCACGGCCAGGTCCTCGTCCGGGATCTCCCGCAGGTACTGCAGGAAGGGCTTGAGCACCGGATTGAAGCCGGGGTAGCGGCCCAGCAGCACCGGATCGGAGAACATTTTGTTGTGCAGCACGTCGAACAGTTCCACCAGCACATCGTGTGCCAGCCCGTCCTTGGCGCCGACCACGGGGGAGTAGACGTTGGTGATGCCGGCCTCGCCCGCGATGCCGCCGGCCCGCAGCGCCGAGAGGCCGAGCCCGTGCGCCAGGATGAGATGGTGCGCCGCCGGCAGCGCATCGAACAGCCCGGCCTGCCCCGGCGCGTGGACGCCCAGACCGTAACCGTTAAGGGTGACGGTCGTCGGTTCATTAATGGTGACCCAGCGGTCCACCCGGTCGCCGAACCTTTCTGCGGCGATGGCGGCGAAATCAGCGAACCGGTAGGCGGTGTCCCGGTTCAGCCAGCCGCCGGCATGCTCGAGCGGCAGCGGCGTGTCCCAGTGATAGAGCGTGCACATCGGGGAAATGCCCCGCGCCAGCAACTCATCCAGCAGACGGTCGTAGAAGTCGATGCCCCGCTGGTTGACCGGCCCCTGCCCGCCGGGCTGGATGCGCGGCCAGGACAGTGAAAAGCGGTACGAGTCCACGCCCAGCTCGGCCAGCAGTGCCACATCCTGCGGCATCCGATGGTAGTGGTCGCAGGCGGTATCCGCCGTAGCGCCACCGGCGATCCGTCCCGGTTCATGGGTGAAGGCATCCCAGCCGGACGGTCCGCGCCCGTCTTCGGCCACGGCGCCCTCGATCTGGAACGCCGCGGTCGCCACACCCAGGGTAAAGTCTGACGGTATCAACGCCGCCAGATGCTCGCTGCCCACTGCCATTCGCGCTTATCCTCCCTTTAAACACTGGTCCCGCCCAGAACGCAGGTGCCGTTTAGTGCCCGGTTCCGCCGGAGCGGGTAGGCACCAGCATCGCACCGCCTGCCGGAGCACGCCATAGCCCGCCCTGCTCACCAGGGCGGGGCGATCTCATCCCGGGCATCGGCGATGCCGGCGGCCTCGATTCGCAATCGAGGCCAAAGTCTGCCACACTAGACGAGTTGTTCAAGCGCTTTTGCATGTCTTTGTGCGAAGCTGTGTCCCGCCCGGGATAATGCCCGGGGCAGGGTCAGGCTCCACAGACCGGAAAGCCCAAATATAACCCACCCTCCATTTTGAGCGGGCGGAGTGCGCATAATGTTCGCGACACGCCCGACCGCGGGGGTCGGAGCCTCAGCAGGGTGAGGAACCCGGATTCATCCGGATTCAGTCTGCTGGAGGAGCGCCAGACACGCCGGAGACGGCCACCGGGGCGCACAGGAAGAAAGTCCACAGAGCAGCACTGAGAAAGAGAGCGGAGACGCCATGGCGGGACAGAAAATCCGCATCCGTCTGAAGTCATATGACCATGAGGTCATTGATGTTTCAGCACGGAAGATCGTTGAGACGGTCACGCGTGCAGGCGCAACGGTAGTGGGCCCCGTGCCGCTGCCCACCGAGAAGAACGTTTACTGCGTTATCCGGTCGCCGCACAAGTACAAGGACAGCCGGGAGCACTTTGAAATGCGCACCCACAAGCGGCTGATCGACATTATCGATCCCACGCCGAAGGCCGTCGATTCGCTGATGCGTCTCGACCTGCCGGCGGACGTGAACATCGAAATCAAGCTGTAGGGGAGTGCGGATTCATATGTCTACCACTACACGCCAAGTCAAAGGCCTGCTGGGCACCAAGCTCGGCATGACCCAGGTCTGGGACGAGGACAACCGGCTCATCCCGGTCACCGTCGTCAAGGCTGACTCCAACGTCATCACCCAGCTGCGCTCTGCGGACGTCGACGGCTACACCGCCGTTCAGATCGGTTTCGGCCAGATCGACCCGCGCAAGGTGACCAAGCCGCTGGCCGGCCACTTCGAGAAGGCCGGGGTTACCCCGCGCCGCCACGTGGTCGAGCTGCGTACCTCCGATGCCGACTCTTACGAGCTGGGCCAGGAACTCTCCGTGGAGTTGTTCGAAGCCGGCCAGAAGGTCGACGTCGTCGGAACCACCAAGGGCAAGGGCTTCGCCGGTGTCATGAAGCGTCACGGCTTCGCCGGTGTGAGCGCCTCGCACGGCGCGCACAAGAACCACCGCAAGCCCGGTTCCATCGGTGGCGCGTCCACTCCGGGCCGCGTGTTCCGCGGCCAGCGCATGGCCGGCCGCATGGGCGCCGTCCAACAGACCACGCTGAACCTGACCGTTCACGCCGTGGATACCGAGAACTCGTTGCTCTTGATCAAGGGTGCCGTTCCCGGTGCCCGCGGCTCGGTCGTTCTCGTCCGTTCCGCTGTGAAGGGAGCCTAGTTCAATGGCTAACACGCTCAAGGTTGACCTGCCTGCAGAGATCTTCGACGTCCAGACCAACGTGCCGCTGCTGCACCAGGTCGTCGTCGCACAGCTCGCTGCTGCCCGTCAGGGAACCCACAAGACCAAGACCCGCGCCGAGGTTTCCGGTGCCGGCCGCAAGCCGTTCAAGCAGAAGGGCACCGGCCGCGCCCGTCAGGGTTCGATCCGCGCTCCGCACATGACCGGCGGCGGCGTGGTGCACGGCCCGACCCCGCGCGACTACAGCCAGCGCACCCCCAAGAAGATGAAGGCAGCTGCCCTGCGCGGCGCCCTGTCCGACCGGGCACGCAACGGCCGCATCCACGTCCTGGAGACCCTGGTTGCCGGCGAGAAGCCGTCCACCAAGGCCGCCACCGAGGCCCTGCGCGCCATCACCGAACGCAAGAACCTGCTCGTAGTCATCGAGCGCGCCAACGATGTTGCGGCCCTGAGCCTGCGCAACATCGAGGATGTTCACACCATTTACGTGGATCAGCTGAACACCTACGACGTGCTGGTTTCCGATGACGTGGTCTTCACCAAGGCCGCCTACGACGCGTTCGTCGCAGCTAAAGCAACTGCCAAGGAGGACGCCAAGTGAGCGCGACCACCACTAAAGATCCCCGCGACGTGATCCTTGCTCCCGTCGTTTCGGAAAAGAGCTACGGCCTGATCGACGAAGGTAAGTACACCTTCCTGGTCGACCCGCGCTCGAACAAGACCGAGATCAAGCTGGCCGTGGAGAAGATTTTCTCCGTCAAGGTCGACTCGATCAACACCATCAACCGTGCCGGTAAGCGCAAGCGGACCAAGTTCGGATGGGGACAGCGCAAGGACACCAAGCGCGCCATTGTCACCCTGAAGGAAGGCACAATCGACATCTTCGGCGGTCCGCTTTCTTAAGCGGAGACCACTTTAACGAGGAATTGAACTATGGGAATCCGTAAATACAAGCCGACTACCCCGGGCCGTCGCGGCTCGAGCGTAGCCGACTTTGCCGAAATCACGCGGTCGACACCGGAAAAGTCGTTGCTGCGTCCGCTGACCAAGTCCGGCGGCCGTAACAACTCCGGCAAGATCACCACCCGCCACAAGGGCGGCGGACACAAGCGCCAGTACCGTCTGATCGACTTCCGTCGCCACGACAAGGACGGCGTGCCCGCCAAGGTCGCTCACATCGAGTATGACCCGAACCGCACCGCGCGGATCGCTCTGCTGCACTACGTTGATGGCACCAAGCGCTACATCCTGGCTCCGGCCAAGCTGAAGCAGGGAGACACCGTTGAGGCCGGCGCCAGCGCCGACATCAAGCCGGGCAACAACCTGCCGCTGCGCAACATCCCCGTTGGTACTGTGATCCACGCTGTGGAGCTGCGTCCGGGCGGCGGTGCCAAGATGGCCCGCTCTGCCGGCGCCTCCGTGCAGCTGGTAGCCAAGGAAGGCAAGTACGGCCAGCTCCGTCTGCCCTCCGGCGAAATCCGCAACGTTGACGTGCGCTGCCGCGCAACCGTCGGCGAGGTTGGCAACGCCGAGCAGTCCAACATCAGCTGGGGCAAGGCCGGCCGTATGCGCTGGAAGGGCGTCCGCCCGACCGTCCGCGGTGTGGCCATGAACCCGATCGACCACCCGCACGGTGGTGGCGAGGGCAAGACCTCCGGTGGCCGTCACCCGGTCAACCCGAACGGCAAGCCCGAGGGCCGCACCCGCCGCCCGAACAAGGAAAGCGACCGCCTGATTGTGCGTCGCCGTCGTACTGGCAAGAACAAGCGATAGGAGCCTGGGAACATGCCACGCAGCCTGAAGAAAGGCCCCTTCGTCGATCAGCACCTCTTCGTGAAGGTCGCTGCAGAGAACGAAAAGGGCACCAAGAACGTCATCAAGACGTGGTCCCGCCGTTCGATGATCGTCCCCGACATGCTCGGGCACACGATTGCCGTACACGACGGACGCAAGCACATCCCGGTGTTTGTCACTGAGTCGATGGTCGGGCACAAGCTCGGCGAATTCGCCCCGACGCGGACTTTCCGCGGCCATGTGAAGGACGACCGCAAGGGCAAGCGCCGCTAGGCGCTGCTCTTACGGCAGAAGACGAGAGAAGGAAAGCAATGGAAGCCAAGGCTATTGCGCGCCATATTCGCGTGACGCCTATGAAGGCCCGGCGCGTCGTCAACCTTGTTCGTGGCAAGCAGGCGAATGAGGCTCTGGCAATCTTGAAGTTTGCCCCGCAGGCAGCTTCGGCGCCGGTCAGCAAGGTACTCGCGTCAGCCGTCGCCAACGCCCGCGTTATCGCGGACCGTGACGGCGTCGCCTTTGACGAGAGCGACCTGTACATCAGCGAAGCATTCGTAGATGAAGGCCCCACCATGAAGCGGTTCCAGCCGCGCGCCCAGGGGCGTGCCTACCGCATCAAGAAGCGGACCAGCCACATCACGCTTGTTGTCGCTACCCCGGAGAAAGAGGAGGACCAGTAAGTGGGACAGAAAGTAAACCCGCACGGATTCCGACTCGGTATCACCACCGACCATGTCTCCCACTGGTTCGCTGACAGCAACAAGGCCGGCCAGCGCTACAAGGACTTTGTCCGCGAGGACGTGAAGATCCGCCAGCTGATGTCCACGGGCATGGACCGCGCGGGCATCGCGAAGGTTGAGATCGAGCGTACCCGTGACCGCGTGCGTGTGGATATCCACACCGCCCGCCCCGGCATTGTCATCGGCCGCCGCGGCGCCGAGGCAGACCGCATCCGCGGCGAGCTGGAAAAGCTCACCGGCAAGCAGGTGCAGCTGAACATCCTCGAGGTCAAGAACCCGGAGATCGAAGCACAGCTGGTTGCCCAGGGCATCGCCGAGCAGCTGACCTCCCGCGTGGCTTTCCGCCGCGCCATGAAGAAGGCCATGCAGTCCGCCACCCGCGCCGGCGCCAAGGGCATCCGTGTCCAGTGCTCCGGTCGCCTCGGCGGCGCTGAAATGAGCCGTTCGGAGTTCTACCGCGAAGGCCGTGTGCCCCTGCACACCCTGCGTGCGAACATCGACTACGGCTTCTTCGAGGCCAAGACCACGTTCGGCCGCATCGGCGTCAAGGTCTGGATCTACAAGGGCGACGTGACCGCGAAGGAACTGGCTGCCCAGCAGGCCGCCGCTCCGTCCTCGCGCGGCCGTGGCGACCGTCCGGGCCGCCCCGCCGGTGGCGAGCGCCGTCGTCGTAATGACCGTCCTGGCGCTCCCGCCGCAGGTGAGGGCGCAGCCAAGGCCGAGGCACCTGCCGCTGAGGCAGCGCCGGCGGCAGAAGGAGGAGAAGCTTAAATGCTTATCCCACGTCGAGTTAAGTTCCGTAAGCAGCACCACCCGGGTCGTTCCGGCGCTGCTACCGGCGGCACCGAAGTCAGCTTCGGCGAGTGGGGTATCCAGGCTCTGACGCCGGCATACGTCACCAACCGCCAGATTGAAGCGGCCCGTATTGCGATGACCCGCCACATCAAGCGTGGCGGCAAGGTCTGGATCAACATTTATCCGGACCGCCCGCTGACCAAGAAGCCTGCCGAAACCCGCATGGGTTCCGGTAAGGGTTCGCCGGAATGGTGGGTCGCAAACGTCAAGCCGGGTCGGGTTCTGTTCGAACTCTCCGGTGTCAATGAAGAGGTAGCTCGCGAGGCACTGCGCCTGGCGATCCACAAGCTGCCGTTGAAGGCACGCATTGTGCGTCGCGAAGGTGGTGAATAGAAATGGCAGTTGGTTCAAAGGAACTGGCAACCGATCAGCTCGAGACTTTCGATAAGGACCGTCTCGCAGAGGAGCTGCGCAAGGCCAAGGAGGAGCTGTTCAACCTCCGTTTCCAGTCCGCCACCGGTCAGCTGGAAAACCATGGCCGCCTGAAGGCAGTCAAGCGCGACATCGCACGCATCTACACCGTGCTGCGCGAGCGCGAGCTGGGCATTCGCCCCGAGGTCGAGGCGGCAGCTGTTGCCCCGGCCGAGGAGAAGAAGGCCAAGAAGGCTAAGAAGTCTGAAAAGGCTGCTGACGCCGACACCGCCGAGACCGCAGCCCCCGCTTCGGAGGATGAGGCCAAGTGAGCGAAAACACGAACAAGGATGCAACTGTGGAAGAAGCCACTCAGGCTCGCGGTTACCGTAAGACCGCCCGCGGCTACGTCGTCTCGGACAAGATGGACAAGACCATCGTGGTCGAGGTTGAGGACCGCGTGAAGCACGCGCTGTACGGCAAGGTGATTCGCCGGACCGAGAAGCGCAAGGCCCACGACGAGCAGAACTCCGCCGGCATCGGCGACCTGGTTCTGATCGCCGAGACCCGGCCGCTGTCCGCCACCAAGCGGTGGCGCCTGGTCGAGATCATCGAAAAGGCCAAGTAGGACTTACGTCCTGCGCGGGGCCCGCCTGCCGAGCGGGCGGGCCCCGCACCCTTTAAGTTTCCCTTCCGGCACAAGGATCCCGGTTCGCCGGAGCAGGCGGAAGGGTTTGGAAGGGGCGCGGTTGCCGAAAAAGCAACTGCGGGCCCTTTGAAAAGTACAAGCCCCTGGCCGTGATTTCACGTCCGGGGTGTCTTGGTCATAAACTAGTAATCTTGCCTGTGCCGTTTGGAAAGACCATCCATCCTTCCGCATGGACAGAATAGGCAAATTCCCGCAACCGCCTTCGGACCTCACCTACGTGTGGCCAGGGGGAGTTACGGTGCGGGCTACCCATATCCGTTCCGCAAGGCTCAGCTTATGAGAACCGGCGCGACGACAGGAGTAATAAGTGATTCAGCAGGAGTCGCGACTGAAGGTCGCCGACAACACGGGTGCCAAGGAAATCTTGACCATCCGCGTTCTCGGTGGATCCGGCCGTCGCTACGCAGGCATTGGCGACACCATTGTTGCCACCGTCAAGGATGCAATTCCGGGCGGCAACGTCAAGAAGGGTGACATCGTCAAGGCTGTCATCGTTCGCACCAAGAAGGAACGCCGCCGTGCGGACGGTTCCTACATCAAGTTCGATGAGAACGCAGCCGTGATCCTCAAGAACGACGGCGATCCCCGCGGTACCCGTATCTTCGGTCCGGTCGGCCGTGAGCTTCGCGACAAGAAGTTCATGAAGATCATTTCGCTGGCTCCGGAGGTGCTGTAGTCCATGGCTAAGTACAAGATCAAGAAGGGTGACCTGGTTCAGGTCATCACCGGTGCCAAGGCAGAGCGCGGCGGCGATCGCGGTAAGCAGGGCAAGGTCCTGAAGGTGTTCACGGAGACCAACCGTGTGCTGGTTGAAGGCGTCAACCGCGTCACCAAGCACACCAAGGCCGGACAGTCGGAACGCGGCACGAAGACCGGTGGCATCGAGACCGTTGAGGCACCGATCCACATCTCGAACGTGGCGATCGTCGATCCCGAGACCAAGAAGCCGACCCGGGTTGGCTACCGCACCGAAACCGTCGAGCGTGATGGCCGTGAGCGCACTGTGCGCATCCGCGTGTCCAAGGCCTCCGGGAAGGACCTCTAATGACTGAGACTGTCACCAAGATCGTCCCCCGTCTGAAGACTCGCTACGCCGGCGAGATCAAGCAGGCTCTGCGGGACGAGTTCAACTACGAGAACGTGAACCAGGTTCCCCGCCTGGTCAAGGTCGTTGTCAACATGGGTGTTGGAGATGCCGCCAAGGACTCCAAGCTCATCGACGGCGCCGTGCGCGACCTGACCCAGATCACCGGTCAGAAGCCGCAGGTCACCAAGGCCCGCAAGTCCATCGCACAGTTCAAGCTGCGCGAAGGCATGCCGATCGGCGCCCACGCGACGCTGCGCGGCGACCGCATGTGGGAATTCGTGGACCGCCTCGTTTCGCTGGCTCTGCCCCGTATCCGCGACTTCCGCGGCCTCAACGGCAAGCAGTTCGACGGCAACGGCAACTACACCTTCGGTCTGACCGAACAGTCGATGTTCCACGAGATCGATCAGGACAAGATCGACCGAGTGCGCGGCATGGACATCACCGTAGTGACCACCGCCAAGACCGATGACGAGGGCCGCGCGCTGCTGAAGGCGCTGGGCTTCCCGTTCAAGACCGAAGATTAATCTAGCTACGTGAAAGGTCCCGCCCCGGTGCCCAGTGCTGTCCGGAGCGAGGAAACCGTTACGAGGAAGGGCAAGAGCCCACAATGACTATGACAGATCCTGTCGCAGACATGCTCACGCGTCTGCGCAACGCCAACTCGGCTTACCATGACACGGTGTCGATGCCGTACAGCAAGCTCAAGGCTCGCGTCGCCGACATCCTGAAGGCCGAAGGCTACATCGCCGGCTGGAAGGAAGAAGAGGCCGAGGTCGGCAAGAAGCTGACCCTGGAACTCAAGTTCGGTCCGAACCGCGAACGTTCCATCGCCGGCATCCGCCGCATCTCCAAGCCCGGTCTGCGCGTTTACGCGAAGTCCACCAACCTGCCGCACGTGCTCGGTGGCCTGGGCATCGCAATCCTGTCCACCTCTTCCGGACTGATGACTGATCGTCAGGCCGGCAAGAAGGGCGTGGGCGGCGAAGTCCTCGCTTACGTCTGGTAACGGAAAGGAAGAGATTAAATGTCACGTATTGGACGTCTCCCCATCACCGTTCCCGCCGGCGTTGAGGTCAAGGTCGACGGCAACGTCGTCTCCGTCAAGGGCACCAAGGGCGAGCTGAGCCACACTCTGGCTTCGCCCATCACGGTGTCCCTCGAAGAGAACACCCTCACCGTTGCCCGCCCGAACGACGAGCGCGAATCCCGGTCCCTGCATGGCCTGACCCGCACGCTGATCAACAACATGATCGTTGGCGTGACCGAAGGCTACAAGAAGGACCTCGAGATCGTCGGCACCGGTTACCGCGTGCAGGCCAAGGGTTCGGACCTCGAGTTCGCCCTGGGCTTCAGCCACCCGGTGATCGTGAATGCCCCCGAAGGCATCACCTTCGCCGTGGAGGGCGCTACCAAGCTCTCCGTCTCGGGTATCAACAAGCAGCAGGTCGGCGAAGTTGCTGCCAACATCCGCAAGCTGCGCAAGCCTGACCCGTACAAGGGCAAGGGCGTGCGCTACGCCGGCGAACAAATCCGCCGCAAGGTCGGAAAGGCTGGTAAGTAGACCATGGCGATCAGCATTAATAAGAAGCGGACCTCGAAGTCCAAGTCCGCAGCACGCGGCCGCCGCCACCTGCGCGTCCGCAAGCGCATCACCGGTACCGCGGTCCGCCCGCGCCTGGTGGTCAACCGTTCCGCACGCCACATCTTTGTCCAGGTTGTCGACGACAGCAAGGGCATCACCGTGGCTTCCGCTTCCACCATGGAAGCCGATCTGCGGGCCCTCGAGGGCGACAAGTCCGCCAAGGCAAAGCGCGTCGGCGAGCTCGTGGCCGAGCGTGCCAAGGCTGCCGGTGTTGAGGCTGTGGTCTTCGACCGCGGCGGCAACCGGTACCACGGCCGCATTGCAGCGGTTGCCGACGGCGCACGTGAAGGTGGGCTGGCACTGTGACCGCTGAGAACAACGAAAAGGAAACTCAGGTGACTGAAGCAACTGAGACCGCTGCCGCGGGATCCGCTGAGACCACCGCTGCTTCCGGCCAGGATGACCGCCGCGGCGGACGTCGTGGCGAACGTAGCGGTGGCGGCGGCGGCGACCGTGGTGGCCGCGGACGTGGCCGCGACAATGCACGCGATGCCGAGAAGGACAAGTTCCTCGAGCGCGTCGTCACGATCAACCGCGTGTCCAAGGTCGTCAAGGGCGGCCGGCGCTTTAGCTTCACGGCTCTGGTAGTTGTCGGCGACGGCAACGGCATGGTCGGCGTGGGCTACGGCAAGGCCAAGGAAGTTCCGGCAGCGATTGCCAAGGGCGTGGAAGAGGCCAAGAAGTCCTTCTTCCGCGTGCCGATCATCGCCGGAACCGTTCCGCACCAGGTGCAGGGCGAAGCCGCTGCAGGCGTTGTCATGCTGCGTCCGGCTGCTGCCGGTACCGGTGTGATCGCCGGCGGCCCGGTCCGCGCCGTACTCGAGTGCGCCGGAATCCACGACGTGCTTTCCAAGTCGCTGGGTTCGGCCAACGCGATCAACATCGTGCACGCTACCGTCGACGCGCTGCGTCGCCTGGAGGAGCCCCGCTCCGTGGCAGCCCGCCGTGGCCTGCCCCTGGAGGAGGTTGCTCCGGCGATCCTGCTGCGCAACATGCAGAAGGCAGGTGCGTAATGACCACACCCAAGAATCTGACCCCGTCGGATGCACAGTTGGAAATCACGCAGATCAAGTCCGTCATTGGCGGCAAGCAGAACCAGCGCGACACGCTGCGTTCACTGGGCCTGAAGCGCATCGGACACTCCGTTGTCCGCAGCGCCGATGCAGTGACCGTCGGCATGGTCAACACTGTTTCTCACCTGGTGAAGGTTGAGGAGGCGAAGTAAAGATGGCAGAAGAGAACAAGACTCTCAAGGTCCACCACCTGCGTCCTGCCCCCGGTGCCAAGACCTCCAAGACCCGCGTTGGTCGTGGCGAAGGCTCCAAGGGCAAGACCGCCGGTCGCGGTACCAAGGGTACAAAGGCCCGTTACCAGGTCAAGGCTGGCTTTGCCGGCGGCCAGTTGCCGCTGCACATGCGCCTGCCGAAGCTGCGCGGCTTCAAGAACCCGTTCAAGGTGGAATTCCAGGTTGTGAACCTGGACAAGCTCAATGAGCTGTTCCCCGAGGGCGGCGACGTGACCGTGGAGGCCCTGGTGGCCAAGGGCGCGGTTCGCAAGAACCAGCCCGTGAAGATCCTGGGCACCGGCGACATCACCGTCAAGGTCGATGTGAAGGTTGACGCCTTCTCCGCCAGTGCCGCTGAGAAGATTGCCGCCGCTGGCGGCACCGTGACGGCGCTCTAGCAGCCCGTACCGGGTGCAGTCTTTTAGCAGCCCCTAACTGAACTCGTGGTGGCCGGTATTTACCGGTCGCCACGAGTTCAGCTGCTTTAAAGGCACACGACGTATTCTTAATCCGTTTAATGCGAACGGGCCGAGCCGATAGACTCGGATCTTGTGACTTGCCGCGCAGCGGCATCAGAAACTTTTTGGAGGACGCTTGCTTAGCGCAATTGGCCGGGCATTCCGGACGCCGGACCTGCGGCGCAAGTTGCTGTTCACGCTGGGGGTCATGACGGTCTACCGCGTGGGCGTATTCATCCCGGCACCGGGTGTGGATTATGGCAACGTGCAGCAGTGTCTGGCGCTGGGCAACACCAGCGGCGGGCTGTATCAGTTCGTCAATCTGTTCAGCGGCGGCGCGCTGCTGCAGGTGTCCATCTTCGCCCTCGGCATCATGCCGTACATCACCGCCAGCATTATCGTGCAGCTGCTTCGCGTGGTCATCCCGCGGTTCCAGGAACTGCATCAGGAGGGCCCGCAGGGCCAGTCCAAGCTGACGCAGTACACCCGTTACCTGACCATCGCTCTGGGCCTGCTCAATGCCACGACGCTGGTGTCGCTGGCGCGGTCCGGTGCCTTGCTGGGCAACTGCCCGGTTCCGATCATCCCCGAAGACAACCTCATTGTGATTAGCCTGATAATCCTGACGCTGACGGCCGGCACCGGCCTGATCATGTGGATGGGCGAGCTGATCACCGAAAAGGGTGTCGGCAACGGCATGTCCTTGCTGATCTTCATCTCGATCGCCGCCGGTTTCCCGAGCTCGCTGGGCGAGATCTGGAACACCCAGGGCGTGAACGTCTTCCTCGGCGTGCTGTTGGTCGGCCTGCTGACTGTGGCCGCGGTGGTCTTCGTGGAACAGTCGCAGCGCCGTATCCCGGTGCAGTATGCCAAGCGCATGGTGGGTCGGCGCACCGTCGGCGGCACCAGCACCTACATTCCGATCAAGGTCAACATGGCCGGCGTCATCCCGGTGATCTTCGCGTCGTCGATGCTGTACCTGCCGTCGCTGATCGCGCAGTTCAACACGCCGACCGACGGCACCACCGCGCCGCCGGAGTGGGTCAACTGGATCAACACGTACTTGGTCAGCGGGGACTCGCCGTTCTACATGGCGGTCTACTTCTCCCTGATCGTCTTCTTCACCTACTTCTACGTGGCCATCACCTTCAACCCGGAGGAAGTCGCGGACAACATGAAGAAGTACGGCGGCTTCATCCCCGGCATCCGGGCAGGTCGCCCGACGGCGGAGTACCTGCAGTACGTGCTGGCCCGGATCACGCTGCCGGGTGCGCTCTACCTGGGCATCATCTCGCTGATCCCGCTGATCGCGCTGGTGCTCATCAACGCCAACCAGAACTTCCCGTTCGGCGGCGTGTCCATCCTCATCATGGTTGGTGTGGGACTGGAAACCGTCAAACAAATCAACGCACAACTACAGCAACGGCACTACGAAGGACTTCTGCGATGACACAAATGCTCATTATCGGCCCGCCCGGATCCGGCAAGGGCACCCAGGCCTCCCGCATTTCCGACCGGCTCGGCGTTGTCGCGATCTCCACTGGAGACATCTTCCGCGCCAACGTCAAGGAAGAGACGCCGCTCGGCATTGAAGCCAAGAAGTACATCGACAAGGGCGAGTTCGTGCCGGACAGCGTCACCAACAACATGGTGCGCGACCGGTTGAAGCAGCCGGACGCCGCCGACGGCTTCCTGCTGGACGGCTACCCCCGCACCAGCGGCCAGGTGGACGAACTGGACAACATCCTGGCCGAGGCCGGCTCGCAGCTGGACATCGTCCTGCTGCTGACCGCTGACGACGACGAACTGGTCAAGCGCCTGCTCGGCCGCGCCGCGCAGGAAGGCCGCAGCGACGACAACGAGACAGTGATCCGGCGCCGGCTGGCCCTGTACCACGAGGAAACCGCCGTCGTCGTGAACCGTTACGAGGAGCGCGGCATTGTGGCCACCGTCGACGGCATCGGTGACATCGACGAGGTCACCGAGCGGATCATGACGGCGCTCAAGGCCGTCACGGCCTGACACCGAGAGAGTTAGAGACAGCCCATGGCGTTCCGCCAGCCCAGCATCGAATACAAGACCAACGACCAGATCCGCAAAATGCGCACCGCCGGGCTGGTGGTCAGCCGCGCCCTTGACGCCGCGGTGGCCGCTGCCGTCCCCGGTGCCACCACGGCGGACGTGGACGCGGCCTTCGAAGCGGTGCTGGACGAAGCCGGCGCGAAGAGCAATTTCAAGGGCTACCACGGCTTCCCGGCGACGGTCTGCGTTTCCGTCAATGAGGAAGTGGTCCACGGAATACCCGGCGGCAAGGTGCTCCAGGACGGAGACATCATTTCCGTCGACGGCGGCTGCAGCGTGGACGGCTGGCACGGCGACTCCGCCCGAGGAGTGATCGTGGGCACCGCCGATCCGGAAGACCAGCGGCTCTCCGATGTCACCGAGGAAGCCATGTGGCGGGGCATCGCCGCCCTGGCCAACGGCCACCGCGTGGGCGACATCGGCAACGCCATCGACGACTACGTCTCCTCGGTGCCGGGCAAACCGTTGGGCATCCTGGAGGACTACGTGGGCCACGGCATCGGCACCGCGATGCACCAGGCCCCGGATGTGCTGAACTACCGGAGCAACCACCGCGGGGCGAAGATCCGCCCCGGGCTGTGCCTGGCCATCGAACCGATGCTGGTCCGCGGCGACATCGAGACCAAAGTGTTGGACGACGACTGGACCGTGGTGACCACGGACGGTTCCCGCTCCTGCCAGTGGGAGCACACCGTGGCGGTGCACGACGGCGGCATCTGGGTCTTGACGGCCGAAGACGGGGGAGCGGCACGGCTGGCGCCGCTGGGGGTCACCCCGGTGCCGCTGGACTGACGCACCCGGCCCGACTTCTTCGCCCCGAGGCCGGTCCCGCTGGACCGATCGTCCAGCCGGACCGGCCTTCGGGCATTTAATGCATTCCCCCGAAAGGATGTCCCGCACCATGATGGGATCCCATCACGCCCTCTCCGGCGCCGCCGCCTGGATCGCCCTGACCAGCCAAGTGCACATCCCGCTCGATGCCATCACGACGCCGATGGGCTGGGGCGAGCAGAGTCTCACCTTGGGCTGGGGGCTGCTGGAGGTGGGGCCGCTGGGCCTGATCACCGGAGCAATGGTGACCGCCGGTGCCGCGCTGGTGCCGGACGCTGACCACCACAACGCCACCATCGCGCACTCGCTGCCGCCGCTCTCCAACGCGGTCTGCGCCGGCGTGGGCGCAGTCGCCGGCGGGCACCGCCGCGGCACGCACTCGCTGATCGGGTTGGCCGCCTTCGTGGCTATCGCCTGGGTCGCCGGGCTGTGGACCGTGGAGACCGAATGGTTCGGCACGGTCTATCCGGGCGCGGGCGTGTTGTGCGTGCTGCTGGTGGCTTTCGCCGCCAAGGCGCTGAAGTTCCTGCCCGACGGGCTGCAGAAAATCCCGTGGGCCGTGGGCCTGTCCGTGGCCGCGTTCATTGCGCTGTATGCACCGGAACAACAGAACTGGTTTCCACTGGCCATGGGCATCGGCGTGGTGATGCACGTGCTGGGCGACATGCTGACCACCGGGGGAGTGAACCTGCTCTGGCCGCTGCGCATCAAGCCGCCCAAGGTATGGCGCCGCATCCCGCTGCTGAACACCATCTGGCGGCGGAACGGCTACTTCGCCCTGCCGCTGCTGGGCAATGCCGGCTCGTTCCGCGAATGGGCGCTGCTGGTCCCGGTCAGCGCCTACGTAGTGGTCCTGCTGGCCGGGGCGTGCCTCGACGTCGGCCAGCAGAGCATGGTGGCGTTCGGTGCCGGCTGACTGCAGCGGCCCTCGGGCCGGCAGTACCGAACGCATGGCAAGGACCAAAGGAGAGACTGGATGAACCGGAAGCCGAAACGCGTCGACGGGAAAGCGGTAGTGCTGGTGGTGGTTGTGGCCGCGCTCTTCGGGAGCGTTCTGCTCCCGGCGGTGGACGCCGGCTTCGCCCTCGTCGCCGGCGCCGGGGATGAGGCGGGGCCGAGCATCCTCTTGGCAGCCGTTATTGGCGTGCTGACTGCCTCTTGCGCTGGCGTGGGCGTCGCCGCGGTGCTCCGGCGCCGCCGGCGGAACAAGTCCTGAACGCCGCCGGGCGGTCGAGGGGATGCGCCGCGCCACCAACACACTGAAAGGCCAGATCCTTGCTCCGGCGCAGCTGTCGGGCGAGGATGAGGCCATGGCTTCTTCGATCAGCGATGTGCCCGGCATCCGCGTGGGCCAGGTCCAGAAGACCGGTGACGGCTGGCTCACCGGCGTCACCGTGGTACTGCCGCCGCCCGGCACCGTGGGCGCCGTGGACGTGCGCGGCGGCGGGCCCGCCACGCACGAAACCGACGCGCTGGATCCCACCACTCTGGTGCCGACCGTGGATGCGGTGGTGCTGACCGGCGGCAGCGCGTTCGGCCTGGTCGCAGCGCACGGGGCACAGCGCTGGCTGGAGGAACAGGGGCGCGGCTTCCGCACGGCCAATGCCGTGGTGCCGATTGTCCCGGCGGCAGCCATCTACGACCTGGGCCGGGGCGGGGATATCACCGCACGCCCAGACGAGCAGATGGGGTACGACGCCGCTGCCTCCGCCGGCGCGATGCAAGACTTCGGCGCGGTGCAGCGCGGCAACGTCGGCGCGGGTGCCGGGGCAGCGATTGGCTTCCAGCAGTACAAGGGGGGAGTGGGGACAGCTTCGCTGCGGATGAGCGGCGCCAACGACGCCGTGGTGGTGGGCGCGCTTGCGGTGGTGAACGCCGCGGGGTCGCCGTTCCACGGTCCGTCCGGCGAGCGGGCCGCGGGTCTCCACACGGGCGCCGAGCGCCCTGGTCGACCACCGGGGTTGAAGGGCGCCGCGGTTCGACCGGGGCTCGGGGCGTCGGCCCCGCTGAACACCACCCTCTGCGTGGTGGCGACCAACGCGGTGCTGGACCCGGCCCAGGCGAAACGGACCGCGTCTGCCGCGCACGCCGGTCTGGCCCGGGCGCTCAGCCCCTCGCACACGCTGATGGACGGGGATGTGGTCTTCGCCCTGGCCACCGGGCAGCAGCAGTTCATCCAGGAGGGCCCGATGGATCCCCGGGCGGAACTCCACGTGCTGGCCGCGGACGCAGTCACCGCTGCCATTAGGGACGCGGTGGTGAGCGCCGAACGGGTGGAGGGCTCCGGCGTCGTACTGGAAAAGTACCAGTACCCGGACTGAGGCATTGCGCCGGGGGCGCCGCGCCCGGGCACGGCTGCGCATGCGGCAGCATCCCCGAGCATCCCGTGGCGCTGCCCCACCGTTATCCGGATTTAACTTAATCCCGCATCCGGAGTACAGTTGTCTGTTGGTTGTCTCTACTTTCATGCCCATCTTCGGGTGCATGGCGCCCGCGAAAGCCGTTTGGATTCGTACGGCGTCTGTGGGGTGTAGCGGCAAGCAAAACCCAAAAACTAGCCACCGCGCGAGCGATGGTTACTGACGTTAGCGGAGGATATGGCTAAGAAAGACGGTGTCATTGAGATTGAAGGCACTGTGCAGGAGGCTCTGCCCAATGCGATGTTCCGCGTTGAGTTGACCAACGGGCACGTTGTGCTGGCTCATATCTCAGGAAAGATGCGTCAGCACTACATCAGGATCCTCCCCGAGGACCGCGTTGTGGTGGAACTCAGCCCGTACGACCTCTCACGGGGCCGTATCGTCTACCGCTACAAGTAAAGACTTATGCCGCAGGCAACTGCGGGGAACGTAAGTAGTTACAACAGCATCAGCTAACAACGCAAAGGAAAACCATGAAGGTCCAGCCGAGCGTCAAGCGGATTTGTGACAAGTGCCAGGTGATTCGTCGCAAGGGCAACGTCATCGTGATCTGCGAGAACCCGCGCCACAAGCAGCGCCAGGGCTAAGACTCCTGCTTCAGCAGGGGCCACACGCCCACGCGTCGTAACTCGAAATAGGCAGCGCAGCAGGGCAACCTGCATACCCCCGGTACGGAGGCCGGGGACCCGAACAACGGGGATGTGCTGCTTCAGACCTCCGGATACAACAAGGAGAACCGCCACTATGGCTCGTCTCGCTGGCGTAGATATTCCCCGCGAAAAGCGGGTAATTATCGCCCTGACTTACATCTACGGCGTGGGTAAGACCCGTGCAGAGCAGGTTATCGCGGAGACCGGCATCAGCCCGGACACCCGCGTCAAGGACCTCACCGACGCTGAGCTCGTTCAGCTGCGTGACTTCATCGAGGGCAACTACAAGGTTGAAGGCGACCTCCGCCGCGAAGTTGCAGCCGACATCCGCCGCAAGGTTGAAATCGGCAGCTACGAAGGCATCCGCCACCGCCGCGGCCTGCCTGTCCGCGGACAGCGCACCAAGACCAACGCCCGCACCCGCAAGGGCCCGAAGCGTACCGTCGCCGGTAAGAAGAAGACCCGCTGATTCCCAGCCGGTCAGCTAGCTACCAACCAACTTTGTAGGAGAAGAAATGCCCCCCAAGACTCGTGGAGCGGTCCGCAAGCCGCGTCGCAAGGACAAAAAGAACATCGCGCTGGGACAGGCGCACATCAAGAGCACCTTCAACAACACCATCGTGTCCATCACGGACCCGACCGGTGCCGTCATCTCGTGGGCCTCGGCCGGCGAGGTTGGCTTCAAGGGCTCCCGCAAGTCCACTCCGTTCGCCGCGCAGATGGCCGCCGAATCGGCCGCCAAGCGTGCCCAGGAGCACGGCCTCAAGAAGGTCGACGTCTTCGTGAAGGGCCCGGGGTCGGGACGCGAGACTGCCATCCGTTCGCTGCAGGCCGCTGGCCTCGAGGTTGGCTCCATCCAGGACGTCACCCCCAGCGCCCACAACGGATGCCGTCCGCCGAAGCGCCGCCGCGTCTAATCAGCCCAAGGATACTTTTGGCCGCCGCACAGCTTTCTCCCACTTCTGCGGGAGATCCTGTCGGCGGCCGAAAGTTCCACGCTGGAGGCTGACCAGCCGCCCATTTCCACCAATTCGTGCTGCGTCATATAGCGGATGCTCGCTGAAAGGAAACTAAGTGCTCATTGCACAGCGCCCCACCCTTACTGAAGAAGTAGTGGCCGATAACCGGTCCCGGTTCGTCATCGAACCGTTGGAGCCGGGCTTTGGCTACACCCTCGGAAACTCGCTCCGCCGCACCCTGCTGTCCTCGATCCCGGGTGCTGCCGTAACCAGCATCCGCATCGACGGTGTGCTGCATGAGTTCACCACGGTGCCGGGTGTGAAGGAAGATGTCACCGAGATCATCCTGAACATCAAGAACCTGGCCGTCTCCTCCGAGCACGACGAGCCTGTGGTTGCCTACCTGCGCAAGCAGGGACCCGGCGTCGTCACCGCAGCGGACATTGCTCCGCCGGCCGGCGTGGAATTCCACAACCCGGACCTGCACATCGCCACGCTGAACGAGAAGGGCAAGTTCGAACTCGAACTGACCATCGAACGCGGCCGTGGCTACGTGTCGGCAGCCCAGAACAAGTCCGGCGACCAGGAGATCGGCCGTATCCCGGTTGACTCCATCTACTCGCCGGTGCTGAAGGTGACCTTTAAGGTTGAGGCAACCCGTGTTGAGCAGCGCACCGACTTCGACCGCCTGATCGTCGACGTCGAAACCAAGGACTCCATTGCACCGCGCGACGCCGTCGCCTCTGCCGGAACCACCCTGGTTGAGCTGTTCGGCCTGGCCCGCGAGCTGAACACCGCCGCCGAAGGCATCGAGATTGGCCCGAGCCCCACGGACGCCGCCCTGGCTGCCGACATGGCCCTGCCGATCGAGGACCTGGAGCTGACCGTCCGTTCCTACAACTGCCTTAAGCGTGAGGGCATCCACTCCGTGGGTGAACTCGTTGCCCGCTCCGAGGCCGACCTGATGGACATCCGCAACTTTGGTGCCAAGTCCATCGACGAGGTCAAGGCAAAGCTGGTGGAACTGGGTCTGTCGCTGAAGGATTCGCCTCCTGGGTTCGATCTGGCTGCCCGCGCGGCAGCCATCGACGAGGACGAAACCTTCGAGGACGAACTCTAAATCGCAAGAATTCTGCCGCCTTGGCGCTCGGGAGCGCACAGCGGCACCATTGAGGAGAAAACATAATGCCTACCCCCGCTAAGGGTCCGCGCCTCGGAGGCGGTCCTGCCCACGAGCGCCTGATGCTCGCCAACCTGTCTGCTGCGCTCTTCGAGCACAAGCGGATCACCACCACGGTCACCAAGGCCAAGCGTCTGCGTCCGTTCGCAGAGCGCCTGATCACCTTCGCCAAGCGCGGAGACCTGGCCTCGCGTCGCCGCGTGCTGGCCGTGATCAGCAACAAGGGCATCGTGCACGAGCTGTTCACCGACATCGCCCCGGTCATGTCCGCCCGCGACGGTGGCTACACCCGCATCACCAAGATCGGCAACCGCAAGGGCGACAACGCCCCCATGGCCGTCATCGAACTGGTGATGGAGCCCGTATCGCCGAAGCAGGCCGTGGTCAACGAAGCCGAGAAGGCAACCGCCAAGGCTGCCCCGGCCCCGGTCGAGGAAGAGACCGCTTCGGCCGAGTCCGCCGAGTCGCCCGAGTCTGCACAGTCCGGCGATTCCGCTGAGTCGGCTGATTCCGCGGAGTCCGCTCCGTCGGCCGAGTCCGCTGAGGAAGCCACCGAAGAGAAGAAGTAGTTCTTCACCTTCACCGGCTGAAGCCCGCTGTTCCCTTCGGGGGACGGCGGGCTTTTGCGTACTCCGGCGTCATTGGATGACGACGGCGGTGCCTCGCCTGCGGACGCGGTTCTTCCGTTGCGGCCGCCAGGTCGATACCAGCGCGAAGGCCAACAGCAGCTCCGCTACGTCGCCGCCGTAGTACATAAGCTCTCCGGCAAGCCGCAGTTCGGCAGCCGGGGCCGGGACCTGCACGAACCACCCGCCGTACAACAACTGCGACAGCACCGCATGCCCGGCGATGGCCGCCCCGAGCACCACCAGCCGGGCCGGCACGGACGGCCTGCGCGGCGCCGGGTCCGGCCCGGCGATCACCCAGGCAAAGAGGCACCCGGCGGCCAGGAAGTGCAGATGGACCGCGTGGTGCAGCAGGGGGTTCTCCGCGGCCAAACTGTACAGCGGTGTGAAATACAGGACGAACAGGCCGCCGAGGCTGAGCAGTAACGCAGTCACTGGGTTGGCCACCAGATGTACGGGTCCAGAGCGCAGGACCTTTCCGATCCGCTTGCCGTGGCGAGGCGGGACCGACCTCAGCAGCAATGTCACCGGCGCGCCGAGCACCAGCCCGATCGGGGCATACATGCCAATCAGCAGGTGCTGGACCATGTGGGCCGGCAGCCCGCCGGACGGCAAGGGAATCAGCTGCGGCGAGAGTCCGAGTGCCAGGAGCAGCGCGCCGGTCACGAAGGACGCCGTGCGCCAGCGGCTCCAGCCGCGGTCCTCATGGCTGCGCAGCCACGCCAAGGCCAGGTACGCCGCGGTCGCAACCAGAGCCAGTGGCAGCACGTCGTCGAACGCTGATGACTGGTGCGCGTGCCCGGCGTGGCCGGCGTGAGCAGTAATCATTCCACTGTCCGGTTTCGGCCGCCGCCGGTCCCGGTACCGTGGTCACCGCCGGCTCCGGTGAGGTCCACCATCCGGCCGGACCGTTGCAGCAGCCAGCCGCCCAGAACCAGCAACGCCCCGAAGATCAGGAAAAGGATATCGGCCAGAGTCTGGTACTCGCCGCTGATCACATGGTGGATGGCGAGGATGTGGTGGTCGATGATTCCCTCCACGAGGTTGAAGAGACCCCAGCCGACCAGCATCCAGCCCCAGAGCGTCCGCGACGCCCAAACCCGCCCGCGCGAGGACGTGACGCGCGAATACAGCAGTCCCAATCCGATCAGCACCGCCAGCCAGGTCACGGTGTGGAACAACCCGTCCCACAGCGTGTTCATCTGCAGTCCGTGGACGGTCGTGGCGGGATATGAACCGATGTTGATGTTTGCGGTGTCTGCGCTGGTGAGCATGTGGTGCCACTGCAGGATCTGGTGCAGCAGGATCCCGTCCACGAAGCCGCCCAGCCCGATGCCCAGAATGATGCCGGGCAGAGCGATCCTGCGGTTGTGGTCCGTCGTTGTTGCGCTTCCTGTGCTTCCGGCGCTTCCGGCATTTGCTGCCATCGCTCCTCCGACCTCGTCCGTGCCGTTTTGAAGCGGCACTGTCCCAGCAACATAGACCGAATGGCCCCGCGCGTCGACCGTCCGGGCTGCGCTGAAGTTGCCGCTGCCTGCAACTCATCCGGTCGTCCGGCCGCTTCCGGATGCTGCGCAGGGGTCCCGGTAGCATGGAACGCATGCACCTGAACACCTCCGCCGTCCCCGAACAGGACGGCGGTCTGCTGCGCGTCCGGATGGATGTTGCGTACGACGGCGGCCCGTTCAGCGGATGGGCGGTGCAACCCGGCAGGCTCACCGTCCAGGGAGCAATCGAGGAAGCGCTCGAGACAATGATCCGCAGGCCGGTCCGGCTCACCGTTGCCGGCCGTACCGACGCCGGGGTACATGCCCGAGGGCAGGTGGTGCACTTCGATCTGGAGCCGGGGGAGTGGCAGGGGCTGGCCCGCGGCCGGGAAATTGACCCCGGACTTGCCTTGGTCCGCCGGCTGCGCGGCGTGTTGGCCAAGGTGCTCGGCGGCCGCGTCGGCGCACCGGTGCCCTACCGGGACCTCGCCGGCGCCATCGAAGTCAACAATGCCGTTCTCGCCCCCGCAGGATTCGATGCCCGGTTCTCGGCCTTATGGCGCCGCTACAGCTACCGCATCGCCGACCACGCCGAGCTCTGGGATCCGCTCTCACGCAACACCACGCTCTGGCACAGACACGCGCTCGACGTCGACCTGCTGAACGACGCCGCCGCCAGACTCCTCGGTATCGGCGACTTTTTGGCCTTCTGCAAGCCGCGCGAAGGCGCCACCACCATCCGCGAGCTGCAGAAGTTTGAATTCATCCGAGGGAGGGACGGCGTGCTGCTGGCGACGGTGCAGGCCGACGCGTTCTGCCACAACATGGTCCGTGCCCTGATCGGAGCTTCGCTGATGGTCGGCAGCGGCGAGCAGCCGCCGGAGTGGCTGCGGGACCGGATGCTGGCGAAGGTCCGCGATTCGAAGAGCAAGCTCGCTCCTCCGCATCCGTTGGTACTGGAAGAAGTGCTTTATCCGGACGGTGGCGAACTGCTGCGCCGCGCCGAGCTAACCAGGGCCAAGCGGTCGGACCCTGACGAGGGCTGAGGGTGATTGCTTCCGGCGGTTCCCCCATGAGCCGCCGGAAGCCTTTCAACCGGTGTCATCCCGGGATCCCCCTACAGGTCCGCTGGACCATGCTGGATAAATCTCGCATAACAGGTGCGCTCAAACAAGAGTTTTAGACGTCTGACTTCTCCCACCACTACGTGGATAGGCAGCTGATCGCCGAGGTTTTGCTAGGCCGCCTTGGGCGTCAATTCAGCGCGGAGCGGCCAGTCCTGACCTTCCAAAATGACCTGCGAGCTGATGCCGGTATGTACGTTGATGACGATCGGCGCCATCAAGTTTACGGTCGTGCCGGACTCTCCCGGGTTGGCGACGACCAGCACCATGGCGTCCTCAGAAGCATTCAGGTCCAGGGCCGCCCGGTCGTCGTCGGAAATAACGGGGGTGTACTGGTTCAGGTAGGTCGCAGCGTCCAGTAGGAACAGGCGCTTGGCCGGTTCGGCCACCGGCTGCAGGGCGTACAAGCCGGCCGCGCCATCGATCTCGTCCAAGGTGAAGTCCACCAGCGGAGCCAGGCCCGGGGGAGGAGCGACGAAGGTCAGTGAGGCGCTCATCGCAGGAAGTCCATCAGCGTCGGCTGCAGCACGCGCGCTGTGACCTGCAGGGCCGCCTGGTAGGCCACTTCCTGCATCTTCAGGTCCAAGACCACCCTGCCGAGGTCCGGATCCTCGATCCCGGAGCGGCGGGCTTCCAGTGAAACAGCTTCGTCCAAGTTCGTCTCCTGGGCTTTCAGGATCTGGGCATGGCGGGTGCCGACTTCGGCGCGGGCATTGATCACGGAGTTAAGCCGGGCGTCGATATCGTTGAGGTTCGTGCTGACGTCGCCGGTGCCGTTGAGCTTTCCGATCATCGAGTCCAATAGGGCGAAGATTGAAGTGGTCGGATTGCCAGCAGCGTCGGTTCCATCCTCACCGAAGACATCCGCAGCGCTGGCGTCGACCTGCACCGTCTGGCGGTCTCCCGCTCCAATGCGGCGCTCTACGCCATTTGTGTTTGGATCTTTCAGCGTGTATTTGCCGCCACTCTCGGTAAAGACCATTGCTTCATTGGAGTTCCCAGCGAAGACGCTGCGGCCCAAGTACTTCGTTTCTGTCGCATCGCGGAGGCTCTCCTTGATGCTGGCGAGCTCGAGGCCAACGGCCTCGCGTGCCGTCTGAGAAAGGGAGCTGTTGGACGCCTGGATGGTGAGATCGCGGGCTTTGTTCAGCAGTGACGTAACGGTGCCCAGAGCTGAGTCCACCGTCGTGAGCCAACCGTTGGCATCATCAATGTTGCGCTTGTACTGCTCATTGGCCCGCATATCGGCACGTGTGCGCATTGAGTCGGCGGTGCCCACTGGGTCATCTGATGGGCGCGCGATTAGCGACTCGCCCGCTGCCAGTTCCTGCAGCTTGGCAATGCGTGCCATGTTGTCCTGCAAGTTGCGCTGGGCAAAGCTGCTCAGTGTTTGGTTAGTGACTCGCGAAATCATGGACTATCTCCCAACCAATCCGGTGCGGTTGATTAACGTATCGAGCATTTCATCAATCGCCGTCATAACTCGAGCTGCGCCCTGGTAGGCATGCTGGTAGGACAGCAAGTTCACGTTCTCTTCATCCAGATCCACAGAGGCATTGGAGATTTGTAGCGATTTCGCAGATTGGGAAGCGATGTCAGCCAGATTGGCCTGCTGCAGTTCCGTCTTGGCCGCTACGCCGATCTTCGTGACTATCCCTTCCCAAGTACGGTCCGGCGACCCGGCTCCGATACCGACCTGGGAGATCTTGTCCGCGATGGAACCGTCAAGGTTACCCGCGCCGGTTGCCGCGACGGCCAGCTCAGCGGCAGTCGTCGGACGTACACTCAGTGTCAAAGCGGCGTTGATCGGAAGTCCGGCGGCATCCTTGTCATGCGTGAAGAAATCTCCTCCAGCAGCACCGGAGGCAGTAAGGCCGGTTGAGTGGAGATCGTTAACGGCCTTCGCGAGTTCGGCGGCAAACCGGTTGTACTCGTCGGCAGCATGCCGCAGCGGGCCGCCGGGTACCTTGTCCAGCATCGACAGCGCACCGGCGATTTCACCCCCGCCTAGCACGACGGGCATGCCTGCACGGCTCGGACTATCCCATGCCATACTTACACCTTTAGTGCCCGTGATGTCGGTATCGGATCCGATGGCCACTGCAATCTTTTGAGCACTGGAACCGGTCACCAGAGCGTTCCCGCCGATGAGCACGTCCACCTGTCCGTCGCTGCCTTGGCGAACCGTCGCACCGGTCAGGGCAGCCAGGCGTTCGGTCAGGAGGTTCCGCTGGTCCATCAGCTCGTTGGCTGAACCGCCGTTCGCAACTGCAAAACGGATTTTCTCGTTCAGGTTGGCCACCTGCGACGCAGCGCCGTTGACCTCAGCCGCCATAGTGTCCACGTTGGTGCGGACGCGTGAGAACTGCTCGCGCACTTCCTGGTAGCCGCGCTTGATCATGTTGGCCAGAATGTTGGCTTCTTCCAGCACCACGCCGCCGGCCGCAGGATCGCTGGGTCGGTTAGACAGGTCCTGCCAAGAGGCCCAGAACTCCTGCAGTTGGCCGGAGATGCCGTTCTTGCCTGGTTCGCGGAGTGAAGTCTCAAGGTCGGACAGAGCCGAGGCTCGGACTGCAGAATACCCGGCAACGCCAGCGGAGAACCGCACTCGCGTATCCAGATGCATGTCGCCCAGCCGAGCGATCGCGTCCACCGACACGCCCTGTCCGATTTGGACCCCTCCGGTCAACAGTCCAGTGCGTTCCAACGCCCCGATCGACGACGTGCTGACCCGCTGGCGGGTGTAGCCCTCGGTATTGGCGTTGGAGATGTTCTGGCCCACGACGTTCAAACCCTGGCGGGCAGCCACCAGGCCGGTGTACGCGGTGTTCAGGCCGCTGAAGGTGCTCACTGCGAAAACCTCAGATCGTTGTGTCGAACAGCTGGGAACGGTTACCGGAAACCCCTGCCGTCCCGTGGGAGTCGTAGGTGCCGGCGTCAGGGTTGAAATTGGCCAGCGTTTCCTGGGTGGAGCGGGCCGCGGCGCGCAGGAACTTTTCGTTAACGTCACGCAGTTCGCGGATCTGCAAGGTCAGCTGGGTCAATGCCTGCAAGTGACCGCGGAAGATTTCGCCCCACGGACCTGCCGGAGCCTGGTCCGTCAGCTCACGTAGCGTCGCCCCTTCCGGCGTGCCCCACTCCCGGGCCAGCAAGGCCACCTCCACCGTGCGGGCCAGGCCGGCGTCGCGCAGCCGCTCCAGCACCTGCTCCACCTCGCGGGTGGCATGCTGCAGCCAGCGGGACTTGCCGGCGGTCAGCAGCAACTGCTCCTCTTCGAGCTTGAAGACCAAAAGTTCAAGAAGTTCGCGTTCGTGCCACAGCATGGCGGACAGTTCATGGGCTCCCATGTCAGGCACCTCCCCTGGTTGATTCTGCGGATCCGCCCCCACGTTCCGCGTCAAAAGGCCGCCACTAAATGAACTGAAAGTAACGGCACGGCTACATTCCTATCTATCGGCCCCGAAGCCCTGTTCGTTAGCAGTGTTTGATGATAGGTTTCACCTAGAGATGAACCGTTCTTCCGAGGCCGCACCCCTCGGCGTTTTTATCCGAATGATTCATCCACGTAGCTTGGCCCGGAGGGGGACATGTCAGTGGATCGTGCTGACCGTAATGTGCTGGTGGTTGAAAACCTCCCGCTCGTCGGATATTTGGTCTCTGAAGTGTGTGCGAAAGCCACTCATCTATCTCGCGATGACCTGGCCTCTGCCGGCTCCGTCGCCCTCATCACCGCGGCTGATGCCTTCGATCCGACCCTGGGGGTTCCTTTTGGCGCTTTTGCCCGGCGTCGCATCATCGGAGCCTTCGCGGACGAGATGCGGGCTATCGACTGGGCGCCGCGCTCCGTGCGCAAGCGCATCAAGGAAACCCTGTCCGTCCGTGAAACTCTGACCGCCGAACTTGGCCGCTATCCGAGTGTTGACGAGCTTGCTGCCGCCCTCGGAGTTGACCGCGAGACCGCGGAGGCCGCCCTGGACGATGCCTCCCGCACTGTCTCCGCCCTGGACGACACAACCGCCGAATTCCTGGTTTCGGAGACAGCGTCGCCCGAAGGTTCACTCCTCACCGAGGAGCGACTCGCCTTCCTGAAGGCCGCAGTGCACCACCTTCCCCCGAAGATGCGCTACATCGTGGAGCAAATCTACTTCGAGGACCGCTCTGTCAAGGAAATTGCCGAAGAGCTCGGCGCTACCCACTCAGCCGTCTCCCAGCAGCGCTCCGAGGCTATCCGCCTCCTCCGGGATGGCCTGCAGACTCACTATTCCGACGACGACGGCGCCGGCCACGTGCCCGAGTCGCGGATCGCTCCCTCGCGCCGGAAGGCGTACCTGACTGCGCTGGCCGATCAGACCATCGGCGGGATTACACGCTTCGCCGCCACGCAGCCAAGGGCCGCGGTTTCTTAAACCAGTCGTTGATCGACTAGGGCGCGCCAGCGCCGCGTGGAGATCCGGAAAATTTTCAGAATTCTCCTAACCAACCTGCAACTTCCTCCGATAGCTACAGTTGCCAGCCCATGGACGGGTCGGTGAATTTGTAACATCTCATGGAGGAGTTTCATCATGGCTTTCGCCATTAACACCAACGTTGCGGCCCTGAATTCGTACCGCAACCTATCCAGCACGCAGAGCGACATCTCCAAGTCCCTGGAGAAGCTGTCCACCGGCCTGCGCATCAACCGCGCTGCCGATGACGCAGCTGGCCTGTCCATTTCCGAGGGCCTGCGTTCGCAGATCAACGGTAATAACGTTGCCGCCCGCAACGCTCAGGACGGCATCTCGGTTATCCAGACCGCTGAAGGCGCCCTGACCGAGGTTCACTCGATCCTGCAGCGCATGCGCGATCTGGCTGTCCAGGGTGCGAACGACTCGAACAACACCGAGTCCCGCGCGGCCATCAAGAACGAGGCCGACCAGCTGGGTGCGGAACTGTCCCGCATCTCTGAGTCCACCAACTTCAGCGGCATCAACCTGTTCCAGGCCAGCGCCACCGCTCCGGCTGCGATGAGCTTCCAGGTCGGTGCCGAAGGCGATGCTGCTTCCAGCATCTCCGTGAACATGGTTGACCTGGGCGCAGCCCTCACCAGTGTTGCCACCCTCGCGGACGGCACTGTTGGCACCGCTGCCGCCGGCTTCGTGGTGACCACTGCGGCTGACGCGAAGACCACGATCGAGAACATCGACACCGCGATCGCCGCGGTTTCGAAGGGCCGTTCGGAGCTGGGTGCAAACCAGAACCGTTTTGAGACCGCGATCAAGAGCATCAACATTGCAGCAGAGAACCTCTCTGCTGCTGAGTCGCGTATCCGCGACACTGACATGGCTTCGGAAATGGCTAAGTTCACCAAGAACCAGATCATGTCCCAGGCCGGCACCGCGATGCTGGCGCAGGCCAACCAGATCAACCAGGGTGTGCTGCAGCTCCTCGGCTAAAACCGGGTAGCTAACGGCTGAATGCGGCCCGGCAGCGAGGCGAACGAATTGGACCTCACACTCTTCGCTGCCGGGCGTCAGCATTTGCTCTAGTAAACAAACTCTTCGGGAGGAACTGGCGTGGCGTTTTCGATTGGCGGAATGATCAGCGGTTTGGATACCGCGACCATGATCAACCAGCTCATGCAGCTGGAAGCGCGTCCGCAGTCCCTCCTCAAGAACAAGGTCTCCAGCACCCAAACGCTGGTTAGCGCGCTCCAGTCGCTCAACACGCGCATCGCCGATCTGGGCAAGGTCGCCGGAGAGACTGCTAGGCCCAAGTCGCTCGACATCTACGCGGCGACCAGTAGCTCGGACAAGATCTCCGTGACGACGACAGACGGAGCCTCAGCCGGCGGGCTCGATCTGGAAGTTGTCCAGTTGGCCAAGGCCCAAGTCTCCGTCTCCGCGTTGCTGAGCGACTGGCCTGAAACCGCTACGCGGCTCACCATCGCACTTCAAGACGGTCGCGAAATCGACGTCGAGACGTCCGGCAAAGATCTGGACCAGATCGTCATGGCGATCAACGACGCCAACCGAGGCGTGACAGCAACAAAAGTGTCGGTCGGGACGGACGCAAACAACCCACAATTTCGCTTACAGATCGCTGCGACTGAGTCGGGCAAAGCCGGATCCTTCACCATCGGATTTGAAGGGGTACCCGTCACTTTCGATAAAGTGCCACCAGCTCAAGATGCTGTAGTTGCTCTTTGGGGCGGTTTGCAAACCGTATCTTCGTCCTCCAACACTTTTACCGACCTCCTGCCCGGTGTAAGCGTCACTCTCGCTGCTGACGCAATTCCTGGCGAAACGAGGTCGACCCTCACCATCACTCGGGATGAAGATGCCGTGACCGCGAAGGCCAAGGCGCTGGTCGATGGATTGACGGATCTGTTCTCGTTCATTTCCAAGAACTCGTCCGTGAACGTTTCCACGTCCACTGGGTCAACGACGACCAAGGGCGGGATCTTCACCGGCGACAGCAGCGTGCGCGACATTGAGCAGCGCATGATGAAGGCAGCTATTAGTCCGATCGATGGCCGGTCGCCGTCGGAAATCGGCATCAGCATCACCAAGGACGGCTCGATTGAGTTCGACGCCGAGAAGTTTGGCAAGGCGTTGAAGGAAGACTCGGCGTGGGCCGAGAAGGTCGTGCAGACGATCGCCGGCCGTGTGGCTGCTGCCGCCACCGAAGCCTCGGACAAGTACGACGGCGCGATCACCAAGCGCATTCAGGGCCAGGAATCGCTGGTGAAGACGCTCAACGACCAGGTGACCGACTGGGACACACGCCTGGCGTCGCGCCGCTCCACGCTGGAGCGCACCTGGGCCCAGCTTGAAGTAACGCTGAACAGCCTGCAATCGCAAGGCGACTGGCTGAATTCACAGCTGGCCACCTTGCCCGCATGGGGGAGCCATAAGAAATGACACTGACATACGGGCCGGGCTTGGGAGCCCAGGCAAAGCGGAACCAGTTCCAGCGTGACGCGATCATGTCCGCCACGCCGGCACGGTTGCTCACCATGTTGTACGACCGGCTGCTGCTGGACCTGAACCGGGCTGAGGCTGCACAGCAGAACCAGCAGTGGTCGGTGGCATCGGAGAACTTGATCCATGCGCAGGCCATTGTTTCCGAGCTGATGTCCTCGCTGAAAACCGATGTGTGGGACGGGGGAGAGGGCTTGAAGGCGCTCTACACCTACACACTGAACGCGATGATGAACGCGAACATCCACCGCGATGCCGCACGGACCCGCGAGTGCATCGAACTGCTGGCACCGCTGCGCGAGGCCTGGCACGACGCCGCCGGGCAGTTGCCGGCACAGCCTGCGCGCGCCGGTGGCCTGGGTGGCGAACTTGGAATTGCCTGAGGGTCCAGAACCGGAGTTGCCTGAGCTGCGGGAGAGCGGTATTGCGGCGCTGCACCGCTGGATCGAAGTGCTGGACGAGCTGGAACAGACACTGGCCGCCGCCGCCGAAGCCACGAGCGAGGGCGAGGAGCCGGACGCAAGCCGGCGCACCGCCGTCGTGCAGTGGAAGGCACCGCAGGGGCTGGGGCCGATTCCGAACGAATTGGTGGAGCGGGCCACGAAACTGGCCGCCGCCCAGCAGGAAGCGATCCGCGAAGTGCGGGCCGATATGCGGCAGAACCGGCAGGAACTGGCCTTCCTGGATGCCGTTCCCACCCGCGGCGCATCCGGCCAATCCGTCTACCTAGACGTAAACGGTTAACCAATCTCAGGATTTACCTAACGCACTCCCGTCTGCGTGCCGATAACTGGATAGTGAGCACGGATAGCTCACCGAACAGGCCATGGATCGGCCGACCACACGCCAGTAGTAAGACGGGTCTTGCTGTGTTCGAATCTGTGACCGGGGCTGCCATGCAGAGCGCCCTGGACGGCCTCGCCATGCGCCAGCGTGCCATCGCCAACAACATCGCGAATGTGAATACCCCGGGCTACCATGCCCAGCGCGTGCAGTTCGAGGAAGCGCTGGCCAAGTCCGTCGCCCGCGGGGACGGCAGCGCGAGCGCCAGCATGGACCGCTCGCTGGAGCCCACCCGGCTGGACGGCAGCAACGTCAACCTGGACACCGAGACTCTTTCCAACATTGAAACCGTGCTGCGCTACCAGTTCGCAGCCCAGGCCGCGGGGAGCCCCTTCAACGGCGTCCGCACGGCGATGAGGACCAACTGATGACTTTCGACGCCATTGGAATCGCCGGCACCGGCCTGACCGTCCACCGCAAGTGGCTGGATGCTGTCTCCGACAACCTGGCCAACGCCAACAACGCCAGCAGCACCGACGGCGCCGCTTTCCAGGCCCGCTATGTGGTGGCGCAGGAAGGCCAGGGCGTCTCCGGCGTGTACGTGGCCGGGGCCCAGTTCGGCGAGGCCGAGGGCACCATGGTGCACGAGCCGGACCACCCGCTGGCCGACGAAAACGGGTACGTCCGCTACCCGGACATTGACCTTTCCCAGCAGATGGGCAGCCTGATCATGGCCCAGCGCGGCTACCAGGCCAACGCAGCCGTGGTGGACCGGGCCAAGTCCACGTATGAGGCCGCCTTGCAGATTGGACGCAACTGATGCCGCTCTCTTCCATTCCGCCGATCCAGGGCGTGACCGGCACCGGCTACCTGCCCGCGGCCGAGGCCCCGCAGTCCACCAACGGGGTTGGTTTTGCCACTTCGCTCACCGGCGCCGTCGACAATCTGCAGCAGTTGCAGTCGACGTCCAACGAACTGGCGATCCAGGCTGTGACCGGCGACCTGAATGACATCCACAACGCGACGCTGGCGTCCACCCGCGCGGCGGTGACGCTGGAACTGGTGGCCGCGGTCCGCAACAAGGGCGTTGACGCCTTCAACGAGATCATGAGGATGCAGGCCTGATGCCCACCGCAGTCTCCTCCTGGCTCTCCCGGCTGGGCAAAACCATCCGCGAGTTCACCGTCGCCCAGCGCACCATCGCGATCATCGGCATCGCCGTCGTCGTGCTGGGCATCGCCGCGCTGACCGCGTGGGCGTCCAAGCCCTCCTACACTCCGCTGTTCTCCGGCCTGGCCGCAGCCGACGCCAACACCATCGTGGAGCAGCTGCGCACCGACGGGGTGCCGTACGAGCTGACCAACGGCGGCGGCACCATCCTGGTGCCGGAGGAGAAGGTCTACGATCAGCGGCTCAAGGCCGCCTCGGCAGGGCTGCCGAGCTCCTCCACGGGCGGATATTCGCTGCTGGACGACATGGGCGTGACCTCGTCCGAGTTTCAGCAGTCCGTGACCTACAAGCGCGCGCTGGAAGGCGAACTGGCCAACACCATTGAAGCGCTCGACGGCGTCAAGACCGCCTCCGTGCGGCTGGCCATCCCGGAGGAGACGGTGTTCGTCTCCGAGAAGGGCGAACCGACGGCCTCCGTCTTCGTGGACACCGAACGGGCCACGCTGGGCGCGGACCAGGTCCAGGCCATCGTCCACCTGACCTCTGCGTCCATCGACGGGATGAAGCCGGAGAACGTGGCCGTGATCGACGCCGCCGGCACCGTGCTGTCCGCCGTCGGCGTGGGCGCCACCGGGTCCGCGGACAAGCAGGCCTCCGACTATGAAGAGCGGGTCCGCGCGTCCGTGCAGGCCATGCTGGACCGCGTGGTCGGGCCGGGCAATTCCTCCGTGGTGGTGGCCGCGGACATGAACTACGAGTCGGCCGAACGCGTGGAAGAGACCTTTACGACGCCGGACGGCGCGCCCGCGCTGAACGAGTCGACGGAGACCGAAGAGTATGAGGGATCCGGCGGCGGAGCGGCCGGCGTGCTGGGCCCGGACAACATCGCCGTTCCCGGCGACGCCGCCGGCGATGGGACCTTCACCTCCGAGTCGGAGACCAAGAACAACGCGTTGAACAAGGTCACCGAGACCCGGGCCATCCCGGCCGGCGCGATCAACCGCCAGACCGTCTCGGTGGCGCTGGACGCCGACGCCGCCGGTGCGCTGAACCTGGCCAACATCGAGGGACTGGTCACCACCGCCGCCGGCATCAACGCCGACCGCGGCGACCAGGTCACCGTGGAACTGGTGCCGTTCAACACCGCCGGCGCGCAAGAGGCCGCCGAGGCGCTGGCCGCCGCGCAGGCCGCCGAGGAAGCCGCGCGCCAGGCCGAGCTGATCCGCACCGCCATCATCACCGCCGGCATCGTCCTGCTGGTGATCATCGCGCTGCTGCTCTACGCCCGCTGGTCGCGCCGCCAGAACCGCGAGCCGGTGGACCTGGGTGAACTGCAGGACTTCCAGCCGGAAATCGAGGCCCCGCAGGATCTGCAGTTGCCTCTGCCGAAGCCCGTGATCGTGCCGGAGCCGATCCCCGTGGTCGGGCCGTCGACCACCGCGCTGGAACTCACCGGCCCGCCGGAACTGTCCGACGAGCAGAAGGAGATGAACCGCAAGCGCGCCGAGATCGACGCCCTGGCTGCCCAGGAGCCGGATAAGACCGCCGACTTCCTGCGGTCGTTGATGGATGAAAAGCAGAACGCATGAGTGAGCTATTGACAGCCCTGACCGGCACCCAGAAGGTGGCGGTGGTGCTGATGCAGATGGAGCAGGCCCGGGCCGCCGAGGTGATGAGGCGCTTCAGCGAGGCGGAAGCCGAACTAATTACCGCCGAACTGGTGAGCATGGGCCGAGTGGATCCCGAGGTGGCCGAAGAGGCGTTCAAGGAATTCCACGACATGACGGTCAAGGGCCGGCGCCGGCCCCGCGGCGGCAAGGAGTTCGCCGCCGGACTGCTGGCGGCCTCCTTCGGCGCGGAGAAAGCCGCTGGCGTGCTGGACCGGCTGGCCACCTCCATGGCCGGCAAGCCGTTCGAGTTCATGGACGAAGCCGATCCCAGCCAGCTGATCACGCTGCTCAGCGGCGAGATTCCGCAGACCATCGCCCTGGTGCTGGCGCACATGCGCCCGGAGCAGGCCTCCGCGGTGCTGGCCGGGCTCGATGATTCGGTCCGGCCCGAAGTCGCCCAATGCATCGCCACCATGGGCACCGCCACTCCCGAGGCCGTGACGATCGTGGCCGAGACGCTCAAGGTGCGGGCCGGCGCCGTCGTGCCCCGCCAGCAGGTGGAGGTGGTGGGCGGCGTGCAGCCGCTGGTGGACATCATCAACCGCGCCGACGTCGCCACCGAACGCGCGCTGCTGGAAGCGCTGGACGAACGCGACCCGGAGCTGGCCGAGGAGGTCCGCTCGCGGATGCTCACCTTCGAAGACATCACCAAGCTGGAACCGCGCGACGTGCAGCAGGTGCTGCGCGGCATCGAGATCGCGGTGCTGGCGGTGGCCATGAAGGGCGCCAGCGAACCGGTCACCGAACTGATCCGCAAGAACGTTTCCGAACGCAACCGCGACATCCTCGACGACGAGATCAACGCCACCGGCCCGCTGCGCATGTCGCAGATCGAAGAGGCCCGCGCGGACATCGTCCGTTCCATCCGCGAGCTGGAAGCCAGCGGCATCATCACGGTCCAGCGCGGCGTGGAGGAAGACGAATATGTCTACTGACGCGACGTTCTCCAGGCTGAGCTTCCCGGAGCTGAACACCGGGGCGAAGAACTTCTCCAAGGTGGCCTACACCGAGCTGCGCAGCGACGACGAGGCGCAGGAGCGCGCATTCGAACAGGCCAAGGTCCGCGGCCATGCCGCAGGCTACACGGCCGGCCTGCGCGAAGGCGCCGAGATGATGCGCGAACGTCAGCTCGCCATGGAGCAGGACCATGCCGCGATGATGGCCGACGGCCGTGCGCGCGTGCAGCAGGCGGTGGCCGCGCTGGGTGCTGCCACCCGTGCACTCGAAGAACGAGCCGCACCGGTGCTGGCCGCGGCCCAGAATACGCTGGCCGCGGCAGCCATGGAGCTGGCCGAAGCCATCCTGGGCCACGAACTGTCCGACGGCGAAGCCTCCGCGCGCTCGGTCCTCACCCGGGCGTTGGCCGGCGTGGACGCCTCCCGTGTGCACACCGTCCGGATGAACCCGGCGGACCTGACCATGTTGGCGCCGGAAACCCGCAGTCACGCCGGGGTGAACTTCAGCCCCGACTCTTCGCTGACCCCCGGCGACGCGGTCACCGAATTCGCCGATGGCGTCCTGGACGCGCGGATCGGCACGGCACTGGCCCGGGCCAAGGCCGCGCTGCTGGAGGTGCGGCAGTGACCGCCGTGGCCTGGCGCCCGCGCGCCGACCGGTTCGCCGACGCGCTGGCGGTTGCCGCGCCACAGCGCTACGGGATGGTGTCCTCGGTGGTGGGCCTCGGCGTCGAAATCATTGGTCTGGACTGCGCCATTGGCGACTTGGTAGTGATCGGCGACGGCCAGGGGGTGGAGGCCGAGGTGGTGGCCACCAGCCGGGACAGCATCCGCTGCATGCCGCTGGGCCGGCTCACCGGGATCAACACCGGCACGCCGGCCAAGGCCAAGGGCGTCCCGGTGCTGGTGCCGACCGGAGCCGGGCTGTTCGGCCGGGTGCTGGACGGCCTGGGCCGGCCGATCGACGGCAAAGGTCCGCTGGTCTTCGATCAGCTGGTGCCGCTGGACAACGACACCCCGTCCGCCATGCACCGGGCGCGGATCGACACCCCGCTGCAGCTGGGCGTGCGCGTGCTGGACACGCTGACCACGGTGGGCAAGGGCCAGCGCATGGGCCTGTTCGCCGGCTCCGGCGTGGGCAAGTCCTCGCTGCTGTCCATGATCGCCCGCGGCACCGACGCCGAGGTCTCCGTGATCGCGCTGGTCGGGGAGCGCGGCCGTGAAGTCCGCGAGTTCCTTGAGGACGACCTGGGCGAGGCCGGCCTGGCCCGCTCCATTGTGGTGGTCTCCACCTCCGACGAACCCGCGCTGATGCGGCTGCGTGCCGCCTTCACCGCCACCCGGATCGCCGAGTCCTTCCGCGACCGCGGCGCCGACGTCATGCTGATGATGGACTCGCTCACCCGCGTGGCCATGGCGCAACGCGAGATCGGGCTCTCCGTCGGCGAGCCCCCGGCCACCCGCGGCTACCCGCCGTCGACCTTCTCCGTGCTGGCCCGGTTGCTGGAACGCGCCGGCACGGCGGAGACCGGCTCGGTCACCGGGATGTACACGGTGCTGGTGGACGGCGACGACCACAACGAACCGATCGCCGACTCCGCCCGCTCCATCCTGGACGGGCACGTGGTGCTGGACCGCAAGCTCGCGGTCTCCGGGCACTACCCGTCGGTGGACCCGCTGGGGTCAATCTCCCGGGTGGCTTCCAAGGTCAACACACCGGAGAACTCCCGCGCCGCCGGCGCCCTGCGCAAGGTACTCGCGGCCCGCAAGGCGGCGCAGGACCTGCTGGACGTGGGCGCCTACCAGGCCGGATCCAACCCCATGGTGGATGCGGCCGTGCAGCACGAAGACGACATCAACCTGTTCCTGCAGCAGCGGATGGATGACCAGACGCCCGCAGCCCAGTCCTGGGATCAGCTGAACCGCCTGACCCGCACCCTCGGAGGTATGTAGAGATGGCTCGATCCTTCCCCCTGGCCGGACTGCTGCGGCTGCGCCAGCTCCAGCAGGACCAGGCCGCCGGCAACCTCGCCGCCGCGAACAACCGCGCCCGCGAGTCCGGTGCCCGCGTGGTGGCTGCCCGGAACGAGCTGGGCGACATCATCAGTGAGGTCTCCGACGCCGCCACGCTGCATGCCGTGGCCGCCGCCCGGTCCGCCTCGCGCAGCATGCTCGCCGACCTGGAGAACCTGGACCGCACCCGGCAGCACGAGGCCCATCAGGCGCAGCAGGAGTTCCTCGCCGTGCGCAAGCAGTCCGTGGGTCTGGAGAAGCTGGAAACCCGGCACGTCCAGGCCGAGGCTGTCGAGGAGCTCCGCCGCGAACAGCTGGTACTGGACGAGCTGTCCATCGGCGCCCGGGGCGGTGACGGACGATGAGCATGGCTGACGCGATGGGCCGGATCCAGCAGATCCAGTCCACCCTGACGCAGCTGACCCAGCCGGCCGTTGCCACCGAAGCCGCTTCAGGCACCTCCGGCAGCGGCAGCACCGGCAGCACGGCCAATACGTTTGCCGACGCGCTCACCGCGGCCTCCCGCAGCTCCGCGGCCGGCGGGGTCTCCGGCGCCGCCGCTTCCGGCACTGCGGCCACCGGGAGCGCCGCCGAACTGATCGCTGCCACCGAGAAGTACGTGGGCCTGCCCTACGTTTGGGGCGGCAACGATGCCTCCGTCGGACTGGACTGCTCCTCCTTCGTGCAGCACGCCTTCCGCGACATCGGTATCGACCTGCCCCGCGTCACCTGGGACCAGATGAAGGAAGGCACTCCGGTGGCTTCCATGGCCGACGCCAAGCCGGGCGACCTGCTCTTCAGTTTCGACGGCGGCCACGTGTCCATCTATTTGGGCAATGGCAAGGCCATCGATGCCCCGCAGCCAGGCGACACCATCAAGGTCCGCGATGCGTGGGAGAACGACTCCAACATCACCACCATCCGCCGCATCCTGCCCGATGAACCCACGGTCCAGGCCGCCGGCGGCGTTGGTGCTTCCGGCGCTGTGTCCGGCTCGGCCGCACTGACCGCCGACCAGCAGCGGGCGCTGACCGAACTGATCGGCGCCGCGCAACTCTCCACCTCCAGCGGGCTAGGCTCGATGCTCGCCGGCCAGAACGGCACCGCCGGCGCGATCAGCGCCATGCTGCCCGGACAGACCGGCAACGCCGGCCTCGCCTCCATGCTCAGCGGCCAAGGCGCCTCCGGTTCCAGACCATTGACCGACCTGCTGGCCACCGCACAGGCAGCCATGGCGACAGGACAGCGAGCATGAGCCTTCCCGTGAACGCGCTGCCCATCGCTGCCGCCGCCCCGTCCCGGCCGGGCAACGCGACCGGTGCGCGCTCCTCCGGCGGCGGCTTTGACGCCGCCATGCAAGGCGCACTCCAGCAGGGTTCCGCCCACAAGCCTTCAAAGCACGACGCCGGGGGCTCCGTCGGGGGCTCCGCCGGGGGCGGCAAGACTTCCGCCGGTGCCACAGGGCAGTCCGGAACTGCGCCGGCTGGCCCCGGTTCGACGCCGGCTGGTGCCGGTGGCGACGCAACCTCCAGACCTTCCGCTGAGGCTTCCGCCCCCTCCGGCGACCCTCAGGCTGATGGAACCGCTGCCTCGGCACAGCCCGTCGGCGTCCCGACGGCGTGGCCCTTGGCTGGCGGTCAAACCCTGCCGACAGCTGACGCTGCAACCGGTGCTTTTGCCACGGGTTCAGCTGCGGGGACGGCGACGTCGGTTCTTCCCGTTGATGCGATGACCGGAAGCCAGTCGACCGGCACCGCCGAGCCCGCGGGCACAGCCGGCTGGCCCGCCATGCTTGTTGATCCCGCCGGCAGCGCAGGGTCGGCTGCTGGCGCCGCAACTTCGGCTAGCGCCGGTGCGCCCCAGGCTGGAGCCGGCGCACTCCTTGCTGCGGCGCCGTCTGGTGCCGGTATCGTCCACGATCCGGGCCTTGGCGGACAGGGAACCGGAACACCAGAAGCCGCAGGCGCAGCCGCGAATGCTCTCGCCGCCACCACCGGCCCCGGCCCGGCAGGAACCGGTTCTCCGGCTGCTGCCGCCGCGTCGGTCGCGGATGCGCTGGCCGTCCAGGGGACCGCTGCCGCCACGGCAGCCGGAGCCGGGGTTGGGGAAGCAACGCAAATCCAGGCAGGTGCTTCGCTCGCGCAAGCTGTCCCAAACCAGCCACCGGCTCAGGTGACCACAGCTACCCAGCTGCCCACCGGCGTCGTACTTCCTGGCCACACCATGCCCGGGATGGCTGCTCACGGTGGAGCTACTGCCTCCACGGGCGGGGCAGCCGCAGCAACAGCCGTGGCTGCCACCAGCGGTGGCCGTGGCGAGGCCGAACAGCTGCCGCCGAACGGCCAGGTTCCGGTCGTCGGGCAGCCTGCCGCGGTGTCCCAGCCCCCGGCCACGGCTCCGACCGCGGCACCGGCTCCCGTCCCGCCGCACCAGCAGCTGCCCTTCACCGCGCAGGTGGCGCGACCGCTGTTCACCCTGGCGCAGGCCAAGCCCGGCGAGCACGTGATGACCATCAGCGTCACGCCGGACAACCTGGGACCGGTCACCGTCCGTGCCCACGTGACGGGGGAGGGCGTCCGCGTGGAGCTCTTCGCGCCGAACGACGCCGGCCGCGACGCCCTGCGCGCCATCATGGCCGACCTGAAGCGCGATCTCGCCTCCACCGGCATGAACGCGAACCTGGATTTGTCCAACCAAAACCGGCCGAACGATGCCCGCCCGGGCATGCAGTTCGGGCCCGACGGCCGGCCCTCCGGCGGTTCGCCGGGCCAGGACGGCCGACCCGGCGCATCTGCCGGAACAGGCACCGCCCCTGACACCACCGACCCATCCGCTCTGAGACGTCCCTACGGGATTTCGACCAGCCTCGACGTGCTGGCCTGAGACAAGGAGAACCATGCCCACCGACTCAGTCCCACCCGTCGGCTCCGTCACCCCGACGTACACCGCGCCGCCCGTTCGCGCGCCCAAGCAGACCATGGACGGCGAGATGTTCATGCACCTGCTGGTCACCCAGTTGCAGAACCAGGACCCCAGCTCGCCCATGGATACCAACCAGATGATCTCGCAGAGCACCCAGCTGGCAATGATGGAGAGCATCGCCACCATGACCACCACCAGCGAGGAGAACTTCTCGCTGCAGATGCGCGGTGTGGCCGCGGCGCTGGTGGGCCAGCAGGTGAGCTACTACGGCCAGGACGGCTCGCTAATCACCGGCACCGCCTCCTCGGTGTCCTACGCCGGGCCGGTCCCGCAGGTGATCGTCGACGGCAAGGAGATCCCGCTGGATCTGGTCGCCGGGATCAACGCCGCCGCGCCGGGGGAGTCCTCCGCTGGGGCTAACGACGCCGCTGCCTCCTTGGGCGGCTCCGGCACCGACGCCTCGGTCTCCTCGGGTGGCTCCGGCACCGACGCCCCGGGGCCCAGTGGGGGCGCCGCCTGACTTGTTGTGTCCTAAAGCCGCTTTTGCAAGCCACAAATTTTCCCAGTCACTGAATCTACCGTCCGTTCCACGATCCGAAAGGCGCTGATTATGCTCCGCTCGCTCTACTCCGGAATCTCCGGCCTCCGCTCGCACCAGACCATGTTGGATGTCACCGGCAACAACATCGCCAACGTCAACACCACCGGCTTCAAGGCCTCCTCGGTCCAGTTCCAGGACACCCTGTCCCAGATGACCCAAGGCGCCGGCGGCCCGCAGGCCCAGGCCGGCGGCACCAACCCGGCACAGGTGGGCCTCGGCGTGCAGGTTGCCGGCATCTCCACCAACTTCACCCAGGGCTCCTCGCAGGCCACCGGCAAAGCCACCGACATGATGATCTCCGGCGACGGCTTCTTCGTCACCAGCAAGGGCGGCGAGCAGCTTTACACGCGCGCCGGCGCCTTTGAGTTGGACTCCACCGGACGCTTGGTGTCGCCGGACGGTGCCATCCTGCAGGGATGGATGGCCACAGGTGGGGTTGTAACAACGGGCGGTCCCGTCACCGCCATCGATCTGTCCCCGGACGCCATCTCACCCGCCGAACAGACGAAAAAAGCGGTGATGGCCGGGAACTTGCCGTCCGATGCAGAGCACGGTGCCAAGTTGGTTCGCGACATCGAAACTTTTGGGCCTGATGGCTCCAAGCGGACAGTGCAGGCAACTTTCACTTTTGACGGCAACTCCGCGCCGAAGCAATGGGCCGTATCGATAGCTGACGGCACCGCGACTCCTGCGGCCACCGCTACCTTGACGGTCGGAGGGAACGGCACACTGGCACTTTCTGCTACCCCTGTCCTCAACGGTGTCACCATTGATCTGACTGCACTCACCGGTTACGCCGGCTTGACCACTGTTGCCTTCGATAGTCAGGACGGACACGCTGCCGGAGCCTTGGAATCATTCACCATGTCGTCGGACGGCACCCTGATGGGATCGTTCAGCAATGGAACCCAAGCCGTCGTCGCGCAGGTGGCCCTGGCCAACTTCACTAACCCTGGCGGCCTCGAAAAGGCCGGCTCGTCGTCGTACCGCGTCACGGCAAACTCCGGACAGGTTGAGTTGGGCACTGCCGGCACCGCTGGACTTGGCACTCTGGCTGGCGGCTCGCTGGAAATGTCCAACGTGGACCTGTCCCAGGAGTTCACCAACCTGATCGTCGCGCAGCGTGGCTTCCAGGCCAACGCCCGTATCATCACCACCTCCGACGAAGTGCTCCAGGAACTGACCAACCTGAAGCGCTAAGGGTCCGGAGGCCTTAAAGCCACCACCGAAGTGCAGCTGCCCGACCGTTCGCGGGCAGCTGCAGCGGCCGTCTGCACCGTTCGCAGGCGGCCGCTTTTTCGTTGCCAGCGGCTTCCGAACTCACGCCCGCCAATCTCCGGGGTCCCACTATGCCTACACATTGGGTTGTTTCGATGGCGGGTCGAATATGCGTACGAATAAAATCGTGGTATGGCACTTGCACCGTTGGACCGAAACGAAGGGATGGACGAATCCCTCGCCGACGTGCGCGTCCTGTTGCAGGATTTCGCCGCCCGCTTCACCGCCGAGTCCGGTTCGCTGAGCACCCGGGAGCTTGCCAACACGGTAGCGGCGGTCGAGGACATTTCCAAGACGGTGGAATTCCTGCAAGCCGCCGGCGCCCATGCCGTGGAGCGGGCGGACATCGCCGCGAACGGGGAAACCGCAGCCCCGGCCGGCACCGAAGCAGGTGCCGGGGCATCCTCCCCGGCGGGAGTAGGGGAGTGGGCGGACCCGGCGGCCGCCATCAACACGGGCGGTGATGCCGATCCCGCCCTTGCCGTCGGCGATGCCGCGGGGCCGGAACGGCCGCGGCGCCGCCGCAAGACCGAGTTCCGGAACAACGCGGAGTATCTGCGTTCCCGGCTGGGCATCGGTATTGTCGAAGCGCGGCGCCGGCTGCGGGTCGGCAGGGCGGTCACCGCGCCGGTGCGTTTTGATGGCGAACCGGGTGCTCCGGCGCTGCCGGCCCTGGCCCAGGCCATGGCCGCCGGGGAAGTCAGCGGGAACGCCGCGGTCTTGGTCACTGATTCAATCGGCCGTACCCGCCACGCCGCAGCACCCGAAACCATGGAAGCGATGGAAGAGTCGCTGGTCCGGCAAGCCGCCGAGAGCGATGAGGACACCCTGGTGATGGTCGCGAAAACCTGGGAGACAGCGGTCGATCAGGACGGTGCCGAGCCCTCGGAAGAGGAACTGCGGTCCCGGCAGGGCATGTTCTACCGCGGCCGCCGTCGGGGCCTGCACCAGTTCGTCATCAACACCACAGACGACCAGTACGAGGCCCTGGCCACGGTAATGAACAGCGCCGCGAACCCGCGGATCCGCTCCGACGCCATCGAAACCGCCGCCAACGGCGAGGTAGCCCCTGCCGGTCCCGACAGCCACGACACAGGGACCACCGGAACCACGGAGACCGGCACGGCCGGCACCGGATGTGAAAAGGTCGTACCCTCCCACAACGATTGCGCGCCTTCCTTTCCCACTGGTGTGGAAGGCGGCGATGTTGCGGAAGCTGGTGCAGAGCCCAACGGGGTCGATCCAGCGGTCGTGGCGGGAATGGACGGCTTCACCAGGGCGCAGAAGCTGCTGGCCGGGCTGATTGGTGCCTGCCGGATCGCCCTGAACGTCGAAAAGCTTCCCGACTCGGGCGGGCACCGCACCCAGGTGATGGTCACTACCGGCTATGAACAGTTGGCCGGTCTGCTCTCGGGCGGCGGCAACGCGGTGTTCAACGGCCCGGTGTCGGCGAAAACGGTGCGCCGGATGGCCTGCGACGCCGAAATCATCCCCGCGATCCTCGGTTCCAAGGGCGAGGTGCTGGATTTGGGCCGGTCCCAACGGTTCTTCAGCCGCGCGATCCGCCGGGCACTGCTGGTTCGGGACAAGGGCTGCGCCTTCCCGGGCTGCACCATGCCCGCGTTCTGGACCGAAGCGCACCACGTCGTGCCCTGGTGGGCGGGCGGCCGGACCGAGGTCAACAACGGGGTCTGCCTCTGTGGCCTCCACCACGACCTGATCGAGCAAGGCAACTGGGAGATCACCGTCCGCGGCGGGATCCCCTGGTTCACCCCGCCCGACTACATCGATCCCGACCGCAGGCCGCTGCGCAACTCGTACTGGCAAACCCACGTCCCACCCCAGCCACTCCAGGCTCCTCAACGAAGTTGGCTTGCGCGGGGTGACGCATCTGACATCCAGCCCGCTTAGCTAACCGCGGGGCGCGCGCGGCCGAAGGTAGTAGGTAGCGGCTCACCGGAGCCCTCGAGAAACCTGGGATGGCTGATGATCGTAGTAACACGGCTGAATGACAGCCAGTTTGCGGTCAACCCTGACCTGATTGAGCGCATCCACGCCAATCCGGACACCACGCTGGTGATGGTGGACGGGGCGAAGTACATCGTCACCGAGACGATGAGCCAGGTCATCGAGATGATCGCCAGCTACCGCGCCTACGTGCTGCATCTGGCCCGTGAGCTGCCGCCTTCAGTAACCCAGCACAGCCACCCCCAACTCGGCCTTGTGCCCCCCGCGGCGCCGGCTTCCGGAGACGACTCCGGGGACACCGGTAACACTGTGCCGCTGCGCCCTAGGAATACGTAAATGGATCCCGCAACACTTATAGGCCTCCTGCTGGCCTTCGGCTCGCTCTACGCCATGATCACCCTCGAGGGTGCCCACGTTTCAGCGCTCCTCATCCCGGCCCCGATGATCCTGGTCTTTGGCGCCACCATCGCCGTTGGTTTGGCAAGCACCACGCTCAGGGACGGCATGCAGGCGATCAAAGCGCTGCCGCAGGCCTTCACCGGCAAGGTCGCGAAGCCGCAGGTAGTCATCGACCGTGTGGTCGAGCTAGCCGAAAAAGCCCGCAGTGAGGGCCTACTGGCGCTGGACGCCGAGGCTACCGAGGAGAAGGATCCGTTCATGCAGCGGGCGCTGCAGAACATTGCCGACGGCACCGACGGCGAAGAACTGCGGATCCTCCTCGAAGACGAAATCACCACGAAAGCACGTGCCGACCGCCAATCGTCCAAGTTCTACATGAGCATGGGCGGCTACGCACCGACCATCGGCATCATCGGCACCGTCGTCTCGCTGACCCACGTGCTGGAGAACCTGTCCACGCCGGACACCTTGGGACCGATGATTGCGACGGCGTTCGTAGCAACGCTGTGGGGTCTGCTCTCCGCCAACTTCATTTGGCTGCCGATCGGCGGCAAGCTGAAACGCCTCTCCGATCTGGAAACCGAACGCATGACCTTGCTGATGGAAGGCATGCTCGCCGTGCAGGCAGGCAGCCAGCCGCGTCTGCTGGGAGAACGTCTGCGGGCCATGGTTCCGGCGCATGAGATGGGCACCGGAAAACCGGCCAAGGAAGGCAAGTCCGGCAAATCCGACAACAAGCCAGAGGCCAAGGCGGCATGAAGTCACGACGTCCGCGTCGGCCGCTCGAAGAAGAGGACGAACACCCGGACGAGCGGTGGATGGCGTCCTACATGGACATGGTCACCGTCCTCATGTGCATGTTCATCGTGCTTTTCGCCATGTCCACAGTGGACGCGGCCAAGTTCCAGCAGTTGGCCAATTCGCTGGCCACCGGGTTTGGAGTGGCCCGGACCCAGACCGTTGATACGGCTGAGGGCGTAGTGGTGCCTCCGGAACTCATCGACGAAGAAGGCCAGGGGTTCACCGCCGGCGACGCCGAGGAGGACACCGAAGGCGAGCAGAAGACCGACCTGGATCTGGCCATCAAGGAAGTCAGCGACCTGCGCCGCATCCAGGAGAAGATCAACAAGGGGCTGCAGGAAGAAGGGCTCGAAAAGGCAGTCCGCTTCCAACTGGACGAACGAGGCCTGACCGTACGCCTGCTCGGCAGCGAGACGTTCTTCGAGCCGGACTCGCCGATACTTACACAGCAGACCATCAAGATCCTCAACGTGGTCGGACCGGTGCTGAAGCCGGTCGGCTACGAGCTGAAGGTCGAAGGCCACACAGCGCAGGTGCGACATTTGGACCCGGGCGCCCTGGACTGGGAACTTTCCTCCGAGCGCGCAGTGAATGTGCTGCGGCATCTGGTGGAGGACAGCGGCGTGGTGTCGAACCGGATCTCCGCTGTGGGGTTCGGGGAGTCCAGGCCACTGAAGACCAGCGGGAGCGACGACGATCTGGCGATGAACCGGCGCGTCGACATTGTGGTGCTCTCCGGCCAGCCCGAAGCCATCCGCAACCTGATGCCCGAGGTGCTCAAAGACCCGGCCGGCGCCGCCAAGGACGCTGCCGCTGAACGGGCGGAAATGGCCAAAAAGGCGGCCGAAGTCGACGCGGCGGCAAAGGCGGCGGCCGAGTCAGAAGAGACTGCTGGCACCGAAGGCAAACAGGCCGAGCGGGTGGCTGGCGAGCCGGGCGGAGGAGGCTCAGGCGGAGGCAAAATCGTCACCGGCGGCAACGGCACAGGCGGACCGGCACCGCATGCCACCTACGCGCCGGCCCCGGGCGGGAAGTCCTCCAGCGAGTGAGGCAGGCTGGCGACCGCCGAGAGCGGCCGCCAGTCACCGGGCGCCAGCCACCGACACCAGGACGGGACCTCAGGGCAACCCGGGGGCACTACATTTCGCAGACTCCTAACGCGCAGTATTTAGCTGTCGATAGTGCCTGCTGTGACGGTCCAGGAACATTTGCAATCCAGCGCGCCCGAAAAGCCGGCCAGAGCCGTCGAAGTGTATGACTTCCGGAGGCCGACCACTCTGGCGCGCGAGCACTCGCGCGTGCTGGAGCTGGCCTTCGAAACCTTCGCCCGCCAGTGGGGCACCCAGCTGACCGCCAAGGTCCGTGTGATCTGCACGGTTACCTCCGAGCAGGTCCAGATGCAGACGTACGACGAGTACGCGGCCTCGTTGCCGGCCAGTACCGCGATGGTGCTCTGCGCCTTGGACGACATCACCGGCAAGGCGGTGATCCAGTTTCCCACCAAGGCGGCGATGACCTGGGTGGACCACATGCTGGGCGGGAACGGCACGCACAACTACCCGGACCGCAAATTCACCCAGATCGAACAGGCCCTGGTCAGTCGGCTGATGGAAGACGCGCTGGAGGACCTGCGCTACTCCCTCGGCTCGCTGCTGACCACGCCGATCAGTCTGGATCAGATCCACTACAACTCGCAGTTCGCCCAGGCGGCCGCCACCAATGACCTGATGATCGTGGCGACATTCGAGATCCGCGTAGGGGAACTGTCCGCACCGGCCACGGTGGCCATCCCGGCCGAAGTGCTGCTGACCCAATTGCGCGATTCGTTCGCCCTGAGCAACCCGGCCAACGCCCGCAAACTGCTGGAGACCCAGCTGGTGCAGATCCCGGTGGATGTGTCGCTGCAGTTCGCCCCCATGCGCGTCCGCCCCGGCCAGGTACTGGACCTGTCCGTGGGCGACCTGCTTCCGCTGCCGCACCCGCAGCACCGCCCGTTGGATGTTGCCATTAACGGCGAATGTCTGGCCCATGCCGCCGTCGGCGCCAACGGCAACCGCCTGGCCGGAGTCATTGTTACAACCGAGGAGAACGCCCGATGACACAGACCCAGACCCTGCAGGCTGCTGCCGCCGACGCGCTCCTGGGGCTGCTGCCCACCAACACTCCGCTCTACGCGGTGCGCCAGGACGAGGGCGGGCCGCTGCCTGGGCAGGTAGCCTCCGCCGTCGTCGGTTCCTTCGTGGGCGGCACCTCCGCCGATGTGGCATTGGTCGTCGCCGATCAGGCCGCGCTGGCCGCTGCCGCCGGCACCGATTCCCCGCTGGTGTCCGCCGCGGATCTGCTGCGTCCGGCGCTGGAAGCGGCCACCTCGGTGCTCGGCGCCGGTGTGCTGGGGGAGGCGCACGTGGCCAACGCTGCGGCGCTGTTCTCCGATCCGGAAGCCGCGGTCTTCAAGCTCACCGGCGGAGACGGCGAGGCCGGCGGCTGGTTCGCCATCCGGCTGCGTGAGAATCCCGCGGGCATCGGCGTGGACGACTCTGTGCTGGCCAAGCTGGGCCGGATCAACAACGTGGAGATGGCGCTGACCGTGGAGATCGGCCGCACCCGGATGTCGGTGCGCGATGTGCTGAACCTGGAACCTGGCGGTGTGATTGAACTGGACCGCTCGGCCGGGGCCCCCGCGGACGTGCTGCTTAACGGCCGCCTGATCGCGCACGGCGAGGTCGTCGTCGTCGACCAGGACTACGCCGTGCGCATCACCAAGATCCTCGATGTGCCCGAAGGACTCCTCTAAATGGAGACCGTGGTCCTCGCCCTGCGGGTAGCACTGTCGCTGGCCGTGGTGCTCGGACTGCTCTGGGTGCTGCAGCGCCGCTTCAGCCGCGGCGCCCGCACCGGCGCGCGCAAACTGGTGCGCGTGGTGGAACGTCAAACCATCGGGCCGAAGGCCTCGGTAGTGGTGCTGGATGCCGATGGCCAGCGTTTCCTGCTGGGCGTGACCGACCAGGCCGTCAGTGTGCTCGACACCCGCGAGGCACCGGTTGAGGAAGAGGCGCAGCCCTCCCACCGGGCTCCGCAGACCGCGTCGGACAGCTTCGCCCGGCTGCTCGAGATGGCCACTGGCCGTGCCGCCGGCAAGGACCAGACCGCTGGACGTGCCGTCGGCAAGGACCAAACCGCCGGACGTGCCGGCGCGCGCTCCACGGGCATTGGCCACGCAACAACGCAGTACGACGGCGGAACCTCGCCCCGCCGGAGCACGTCATCTGTGGCCGGTGCCAGCCGGCAGGATGCCGCCTCCGACCCGTTTGATGCCGCGATGGCAGGGGGCCTGTACCCGATCGAGGGCGGGCGACGTTCCGAGCGCACCGGCCGCCGCGCCTCGCGGGCGGCCGGCTGGCAGGAACAGGCGCCGGATTCCCCGCTGGCCGGCTCGATCCTTTCTCCGTCCACCTGGAAGCAGACCGCCGAAGCCCTGAAGCAGGTCCGTTCGCGTTGAGCATCACCGGCACTCCGGCCCCGACGGCAGGCCGCTGGCCTCGTCTGGCCACCACAGCACTCCTGGCACTACTGCTGGCAGTGCTCTTTGCCGCAGCCGCCGCGCTGCTGAACGCCCCGTCGGCTTTCGCATCGCCGGTCGCCCCGACACCCCCGGTGGACCCGTTCGCGCCAACCGAACCGGGTTCGCCCGACGGCGACGGCGGGTTCTCGGTGGAGATCAACGGCCCCAACGGCACGCCGTCGTCGGCCGTCATTACGCTGCTGGGCATCACGCTGCTGTCGGTGGCCCCGGCGCTGCTGCTGATGATGACGTCGTTCACCAAGATCTTCGTGGTGCTGGCGATGACACGGAACGCCCTGTCGCTGCCCTCGATTCCGCCGAACCAGGTGCTCGCCGGGCTGGCCCTGTTCCTGTCCTTGTTCATCATGTGGCCGGTGCTAACCCAGGTGAACGAGCTCGGCGTCCAGCCCTACATGGAAGGGACCGAGACGTTCACCGATGCGGTGTCGGCCGCGGCCGCTCCGCTGCAGAACTTCATGCTGGCGCACACCCGGCAGGAAGACCTGGCGCTGATGATGCGTGCAGCGGACCTGCCCAACCCGGAGAACCCGGAGGAAGTGCCGCTGCAGACCCTGATTCCGGCGTTCATGATTTCGGAACTGCGTGCCGCCTTCATCATCGGCTTCGTGATCTTCGTGCCGTTCCTGGTGATCGACCTCGTGGTCGCCTCGGCGCTGATGTCCATGGGCATGATGATGCTCCCGCCGGTGATGATCTCGCTGCCGTTCAAGATCCTGCTCTTCGTGCTGGTGGATGGCTGGGGCCTGATCATCACCGCCCTGGTCGGAAGTTACGGTACCTAGCCGTGGATACAAACGCCGTCCTCGACATCGGCCTGCAGGGCCTGCTGGTCGCCGCCAAACTCTCCGCCCCGGTGCTGGTCACCGCGCTGGTGGTGGGCTTCGCCGTCTCCTTGGTGCAGTCCATGACCCAGATCCAGGAGATCACGCTCTCCTTCGTGCCGAAGGCCGTGGCCGTAGCGGTGGCGTTGCTGGTGTGCGGTCACTGGATGATCTCCGAGATGGTGTCCTTCACCCAGGAAATGTTCGAGAAAATCCCCGGCCTGCTCGGCGGCGGATAATGAACATCCCGCTCGACCAGGCGTGGATCGAGGCCACCATGCTGGCAGGAGTCCGCATGGTGGCTTTCCTGCTCATTGCCCCGCCGTTTTCCTACGGAGCCATCCCGGCCCGGATCAAGGCCATGCTCGGCGTCGGGCTGGCCCTGGCGGTGTCGCCGCGGGTGGTCAACGGGTACGAGCCGCTGAGCACCGCCGGGTTTTTCGGCGCACTGGTGCTGGAGATTCTGGTGGGTGCGCTGCTGGGCTTCCTGGTGCTCATCGTGTTCTCCGCGGTGCAGTCCGCCGGTACGCTGATCGACCTGTTCGGCGGCTTCTCGATGGCGCAGGCGTTCGATCCACAGTCGATGGTCAACGGCGCGCAGTTCACCCGGCTGTTCCAGATGGCCGCGCTGGCGCTGCTGTTCGCTTCCGACGGCTACCAGCTGATCATCGGCGGGTTGGCTCGCAGCTTCACCGCGCTGCCGCTGGCCGGGGGAGTGGACCTGGCCGAGCCGGTGCAGCTGATGATCACCGGCGTGACCCAGATGTTCCTGGCCGCGGTGCAGATTGCCGGGCCGCTGCTGGTGGTGCTGTTCCTGGCCGACGCCGGTCTGGGCCTGCTCACGCGCGTGGCCCCGGCGCTGAACGCGTTTGCGCTGGGCTTTCCGCTGAAGATCTTCCTGACCCTGATGTTGGGCGGGGTGGTGTTCGTGGCGCTGCCGCGGATTGTCTCGTCCCTGGCCGGCCAGGCCGTGACGGCGCTGACGGGGGTGGGCTAGGTGTCGCAGGAAAGCTCCGGAGAACGGACAGAGCAAGCCACGCCCAAGCGGATGAAGGAGGTCCGCCAAAAGGGCCAGCTCTCCAAGTCCCAGGACCTGACCGCCTGGCTGGGCATCGGCGCCGCAGCCGTGATGCTGCCGATGACCATCGACCGGGCCTCGCAGGCCGGCACCGACCAGCTCTTCACCGTCACACGGGTGATCGCCTCGCCCGACCCTGGTTTGGTGGTCAAGGCGCTGGAGGACGGGTTGGGCACCATCATGTACACGCTCACGCCGATGTTTCTGGCCGTGGTGGCCGTGATCATCGCCGGCGCGGCGCTGCAGGGCGGCGTCCACTGGAAGAAGTTCAAGCCGGAGACCCAGCAGTTCAACCTGGTCAACGGGATCAAGAAGGTGTTCGGGATGCAGGCGCTCTGGCAGGGCGTCAAGGCGCTGCTGAAGACCGTGGTGGTGGGGCTTGCCTTGTACTTTGTGGTGCAGGGACTGGTTCCGGTGCTGATGACCGCCGGCGGGCTCTCGGTCTCCTCGCTGCTCGACGCCGCCGGTGCCGGCACCGCCGGACTGCTGCAGACGGCGATCATCGCCGGCCTGGTCCTGGCCGCGCTGGACGTGATGGTGGTGATCCGGCGGAACCGGAAGAAGACCCGGATGACCAAGAAGGAAGTCCGGGACGAGAACAAGAACAGCGAAGGCGATCCGCTGATCAAGTCGCAGCGGCGTTCGCGGCAGTTGGCGATGAGCCGGAACAGGATGATCGCCGCGGTCGGAGGCTCCGACGTCGTGCTGGTTAACCCGACGCACTACGCGGTGGCGCTGAAATACGAACCGGGCAAATCCGCGCCGCGCGTGGTGGCCAAGGGTGCCGGCCTGATTGCGGCCCGCATCCGCGAGGAAGCGGAGACCACGCGGGTGCCGGTGGTGCGGGACGTGCCGCTGGCGCGTGCGCTGCACGCGGCGTGCGAGATCGGGCAGGAAATCCCGCTGGAGCTCTACAACGCCGTGGCCCGCGTGCTGGCCTTCGTGATGAGCCTCAAAGCCCGCGGCGCCTCGGCCAGTACAGGCGCAGGCGTCCACACTATGGCGGAGCCGGCGATGACAGATGCCGATGCTGCCGCCCATGCTTCAACCCCGCAGGGCCGACGTGCCTTGTCCTTACCGTCGCCTGGAGGTGACCGATGAACCGCAACCTCTCCAAGCTCGCTGTCCCCATGGGCGTGGTGGGCATCATCCTGCTGCTGGTGGTGCCGATCCCGGCCGGGCTGCTGGATGTTCTGATCATCGTGAACATTTTGCTGGCGCTGGTGATCCTGCTGACCACCATGTTCGTGAAGAAGCCGCTGGACTTCTCCGTGTTCCCCTCGCTGCTGCTGGTGGCCACGCTGTTCCGGCTGGGCCTGAACGTGGCTTCCACCCGTCTGGTGCTGGGCGACGGGTACGCCGGACAGGTGATCGAAGCCTTCGGGAATGTGGCCGTGGGCGGTTCGATCATTATCGGCGCGGTGGTCTTCCTGATCCTGGTGGTCATCCAGTTTGTGGTGGTCACCAAGGGCGCCGAGCGCGTGGCCGAAGTGGGCGCGCGCTTCACGCTGGATGCGATGCCCGGCAAGCAGATGGCGATCGACGCCGACCTGAACGCCGGCCTGATCACCGATGTGCAGGCCCGCGAACGGCGTGCCGAGGTGTCCGCCGAAGCTGACTTCTACGGTGCGATGGACGGTGCGTCCAAGTTCGTCAAGGGCGACGCGATCGCCGGCATCATCATCATCATCATCAACATCGTCGGCGGCATCGCCATCGGCATGCTGCAGCGGGGCATGGAGATCGGCGACGCGGTCAGCACCTATACGCTGCTGACCATCGGCGACGGCCTGGTCACACAGATCCCGGCACTGCTGATGGCCGTGTCCACCGGCATGGTCGTGACGCGGTCCAACGCGGACTCGGAAATGGGTTCGGACGCCTCCGACCAGCTGACCCAGTCCCGCCAGGCGCTGATGATCGCCGGCGGCGCGGCCATTCTGCTGGCGCTGATTCCCGGCATGCCCAAGATCCCGTTCATCCTGGTGGGCGCGTTCCTGATTTTCATGGCCCAACGGCTCAAGGCATCGGAGGCGGCCAAAGCGAAGAACGACGACGCCGCTGCCGCCGAAGCGGGCCCGTCGGCTCCCGCTTCGGAGACCACCGAGGACTTGATCGAGCAGATGCGGGTGCATGCGCTGGAGATCCAGTTGGCACCTGACCTGGTGGACCTGGTTTCCGGTGCGTCGGACGACCTGCTGGCCCGGGTGCGGGCCTTGCGCCGGAAGATCGCGATGGAACTGGGCATTGTGGTGCCGCCGGTGCGCACCCGCGACAGCATCGATCTGCCCCTCTCCACCTACGCGATCCGGATTGCCGGCGTGGAGACCGGTCGCGGCGAGGCCCCGGCCGGCAAGGTACTGGCGCTGGGCGACAACCTGGACTCGCTGCCCGGCATCGCCACGGTGGAGCCGGTGTTCGGGCTGGCCGGCAAGTGGGTTCCGGCGGAGATGCGGCACAGTGCGGAAATGACCGGAGCCACGGTGATCGACCGGGTTTCGGTCCTGGTGACCCACCTGTCCTCGCTGATCTCGGCCAACGCGGCCCGGCTGCTCACCCGCGAGGACGTGCGCGTGCTGACCGAGGGCGTGAAGTCGGTGAACCCGTCTGCCGTCGACGAACTCACGCCGTCGCTGCTGTCCCTGGCCGAGGTGCAACGGGTGCTGCAGGGCTTGCTGGCGGAGCAGATCCCGATCAACGACCTGCCGCGCATCTACGAAGCGCTGGCGCTCAAGGCCAAGTCCTCCACCGATCCGGAAGGGCTGATCGAAGCAGCCCGGCAGGCCCTGGGGCCGGCCTTGACCGCGCAGTACCTGGACGGGCAGTTGCTGCGGGTCATCATGATCGAACCCACGCTGGAGCAGTCCATGCTGGAGGGCATGCGGCCGTCCGAACTGGGCACGCAGATCCTGTTGTCCGCCGACCGGACCGAAGCCGTGCTGGCCTCGTTGCGGGATGCCTTGGAGAAGGTGGAAGCCAACGGCCTCACCGCAGTTCTCGTCTGCGCGCCCGCGCTCCGTCCGGCCATCCGCCGGCTGGTCTCGGCGCAGGCCGGGGGACTTCCGGTACTGTCCTACCAGGAGGTCACCTCCGCCAACGTGAAGATCGAGACCGTGGGGGTAGTGCGTGTCGGCCAGACGGCTGCAGCTTAAAGGCGCTTCACTGCAGGAACTAAAAGCCCAGGTCCTGGCCGAGCACGGACCGGACGCGAAAATCGTCGCCGCGGAGAAAGTCACCGTCGGCGGCATCCGCGGATTCTTCGCCCGTGAGCACTACGAAGTCACCGTGGAACTGCCTGCCCCTTCGGTGCGCGGCCAGCATGCGCTGGACCAGAAGGCCCGCGCCGGCATCGCCGCACTGCTGGCGGACGCGGAGTTCGCCGAATCCCAGATGCACGGCGCCCAAGTGCACGGCAAGGCCCCCGAACTGCACGTATCCACCCACACGGACCAGTTCGCGGTCATCATGGATAACCTGACGTTTAACACGGCCCGGCCCACCCGGCTGCCCCAGGGCGCCAAGCTGGAGGAGCCGGGGGCCGGGCCTGCCGTGCAGACGCCAACCCGGCCGGAGCCGGGCGCGGCTGCGGGCACCGGGACGCCTGCGGCAAGGCCCGGGTTCGGCCGGCGGAGAACCGACTCGAAACCAGCCGCCGAAGACCCGCCACAGTCCGCGGCGGCCGGGCAAGGCCAGGAGCCGGGTGCCGTTGCTGCGGGGACTCTGGCGGAGCCGGCTGATACGTCGGCTGCTTCGGTTCGCCCTGCAGCTGTGCCAGCCGGGCCGCCCGCCGCGTCGGTGGCCCTTCCCGCCCCGGAGGCAAAGCCGTTGGAGGGCGCAGTCACGGTGGAGCCGGACGAGACGGGACAAGCTTCTGGTCCGGGATTGTCGGCAGTGCCGGGCATTCCTGCGCCGCTCTACGGGCCGGGGGACCTGGTGCTGGTGATTGGCCAAGGTGGCGATGCCGTCGAGGCAGCCACGTCCATGGCCGCCGCCGCGCCAGCCGTCAACGGCGCGCCGTCGGAGGCTGCCGACTGGATCTCCAGCGGCGGGAACATCGTCAGGATGGCCGGAGCCTATGCTGCCGAGGTCAGGCGCCCGGTGCAGGACCGCAACAGCGCCATCGGAGCGCGCGCCCGCGGTGTGGAAAGGGGGCAGAGCGTCTTCGTGGCGTTTGGCTTGGGCCACACGCTCACGCCGTCCCTGGAGATGCTCGCGATCCTGCCGGCACTGGGAGCTGACCAAGTCTGGCTTGCCGTGGACGCCGGGCGTAAGTCCGAGGACACCGATCGCTGGGTGCAGGCGGTGCAGCGTGTTGTTGTTCCCGACGGTCTGGCCGTCACCGGAAGCCGGCACACCAGCACTCCGAAGACGGTCAACACCTTGGGCGTTCCGGTCGGCTGGATCGACGGGGCGCCGTCAGAGGCCGCCTGGCTCTGACGTCCGCGAGGCAGCGGGCAGGTGGCGCGCAACGGCTGGCAGGGTGTGGGCCTGCTTGGATTCATGACAGGCGAGTACCAGTACGTCGTGGCCCGGCCGAACCGCGTTTTACCTGCGATAGAGTTGACGCGTGCTGGTGCTGACGCGAAAACCCGGAGAGCGGATCCTGATCGGTGACGACATTGTCATCACCGTGCTGGACGCCCGCCGCGACGGCGTCCGCCTCGGCATCGAGGCCCCGCGCGGGGTAAAAATCCAGCGCGATGAAGTGGTCCAGGCCGTCAGCGAAGCCAATGTGGCTGCCGCGCAGAGCGGGCCGGAGGCCGAAGAGCGCATCAAGGCCCTGCTGGGGCTGCATGCTCCCGGCAACACCGAAGCCAGCGGAAACTGACCTCTCCATCGACCGGCTACGGGCCGTTTCCCCTGTGCTGAAGCGCCTTCACCGTCGCCGGCCCTCGCCGGAAACGGCAGTGTGCTCCGACAACCGACGCCCAGTTCTGCGGGTCGTACTGGGCGGAACACCGCTGTCGTCGTGGTCTTTTTGACCTAACCCGGGGCGGCAGGATATTCTTAATCGTCGTTGTGCGTGTCCAACCTCGATACGCTATGTCCGTGAGACGGCCCAGTTGCAGGGCCAACCTGATCCACGGAAATAGCCGAGACTCTCTGGGCCACTGGTCAGATTTCAGTCCTCACCTGAAGTTCCGGTAGCGCATCACCAACTTTGCGCGTGCGTTCTGCGAAGAATGCGCCGCTACCTAAGAACACCAAACGAAGGCAAAAACCGTGCGTACGTACACTCCGAAGCCCGGCGATATCAACCGCCAGTGGCACGTCATTGACGCCACCGACGTTGTCCTGGGTCGTCTTGCCAGCCAGACCGCAACACTGCTGCGCGGAAAGCACAAGCCGACCTTTGCTCCTCACATGGACATGGGCGATTTCGTCATCATCATCAACGCAGAGAAGGTTGCCCTGACCGGCGCCAAGCTCGAAAAGAAGCGTGCCTACCGCCACTCCGGTTTCCCGGGTGGCCTGTCCTCCGTCAGCTACGCCGAACTGCTGGAAAAGAACCCGGTTCGCGCAGTTGAGAAGGCCATCAGGGGCATGCTGCCGAAGAACTCCCTGGCTGCCCAGCAGCTGTCTAAGCTGAAGGTCTACACGGGTGCCGAGCACCCGCACGCTGCCCAGCAGCCGAAGACGTTCGAAATCACCCAGGTCGCCCAGTAGCGCCGGCCACCACTAGAAACTTAATTCAAGGAGAATCGTGGCTGAAGAGCTGAACAACGCTGCTGAGGGCGAAACCCTCACCAGCTACACCTCGGAGTCATCCGAGGCCACCGAGACCGCCAAGAAGGAACGCCCGGCCCTGACCGTCGGCGGAGCTGCCGTTGGTCGCCGCAAGCAGGCCATCGCCCGCGTGCGCCTGGTTCCGGGTTCCGGCAACTGGTCCATCAACGATCGTGAACTGGCGAACTACTTCCCGAACAAGCTGCACCAGCAGGAAGTGAACGATCCGTTCAAGATCCTGGATCTGGAAGGCGCTTACGACGTTATCGCCCGCATCCACGGCGGCGGCCCCTCCGGCCAGGCCGGTGCGCTGCGCCTGGGTGTTGCCCGCGCGCTGAACGAGATCGACCGCGAGAACAACCGGCCGACGCTGAAGAAGGCCGGTTTCCTCACCCGCGACGCCCGCATCATCGAGCGCAAGAAGGCCGGCCTCAAGAAGGCCCGTAAGGCACCCCAGTACTCGAAGCGCTAAACCGCTTCGGAAGTCTGTGCTTCCACCGCGAGGCCCCTCAGCATCTGCTGCGGGGCCTCGCGGCCGTTTAAGCGGCCTGGCCGCCGCGCCGTCACCGGACACTCCAGCGGGCACTCCTGCGGCCACGGTGCACCAGCCGGGCCGGTGGCAGCTTCATCTGACGGTCGGTTTTATGACCGGCGACACGCTGTGAAACGTCACGGCGGAACCCTGCCGTAAAATGGTCCGCAATGTCTAGATTATTTGGTACCGACGGAGTCCGCGGCCTGGCAAACGGGTTGATCACAGCCGAGCTCGCCCTGGAAGTGGCGCAGGCCGCCGCAGTGGTTTTGGGCCACCGGCAAGTTGACAACGGCAGGCGCCCGACGGCGGTGATCGCCCGCGACCCGCGCGCCAGTGGCGAGTTCATCAGCTCTGCCGTCGAGGCGGGCCTGGCCAGCTCCGGCGTCGACGTGTATGACGCCGGTGTGCTGCCCACACCAGCCGCCGCGTACCTGGTGGGGGACCTGAACGCCGACTTCGGTGTGATGATCTCCGCCTCGCACAACCCGGCTCCGGACAACGGCATCAAGTTCTTCGCCCGCGGCGGCCACAAGCTGCCCGACGAGGTCGAGAACGCGATCGAAGAGGAAATGTCCCGGCCGCGCCTGCGGCCAACGGGAGCAGACGTCGGACGGATCCAGCGCTTCTCCGACGCCGAAGACCGCTACATCCTCCACCTGCTGCAGACCCTGCCCGTCCGCCTCGAAGGCCTGAAGGTCGTCCTCGATTGCGCGCACGGTGCCGCCAGTGGCTGCTCGCCGGAAGTCTTCCGCGCCGCCGGTGCCGACATCGTGGTGATGGGTGCCGAACCGGACGGGTTGAACATCAACGACGGCGTGGGCTCCACCCACCTGGAGAAGCTGCAGGCCGCCGTCGTCGAGCATGCCGCAGACCTGGGTATTGCCCACGACGGCGATGCCGACCGCTGCCTGGCCGTGGACGAGCGCGGCGCGGTGGTGGACGGCGACCAGATCATGACCATCCTAGCGCTTGCCCTGCGCGAAGCCGGACGGCTCAAAGACGACGTCCTGGTAGCCACCGTGATGAGCAACCTCGGCATGAAGCTGGCGCTGCGGGAAGCCGGCATCCGGATCGAGGAAACCGCGGTGGGCGACCGTTACGTGCTGGAAAACATGCGCGCCAACGGCTACTCGCTGGGCGGCGAACAGTCCGGCCACGTCATCTTCTCGGACTATGCCACCACCGGCGACGGCGTGCTGACCGGGCTGCAGCTGGCCGCGCAGGTGGCCAAGACCGGCAAGCCGCTGTCCGAGTTGTCCCAGCTGATGGTCCGGCTGCCCCAAGTCCTGATCAACGTCAAGGACGTGGACAAGACAGCCGTCAGCACCAACCAGCCGCTCCAACAGGCCGTCGAGGCCGCCTCTGCGCGACTGGGCGAGACCGGCCGGGTGCTGCTGCGCCCGTCCGGCACGGAGCCGGTGGTCCGCGTGATGGTGGAGGCCGCCGACATGGCAACCGCGCAGGCCACCGCCGAGGAGCTGGCGCAGACGGTCAAGCAGCACCTGTCCCTGGAGCCGGCTGACGTCGACTAGTCCCAACGTCGGGCTCATCCCGGCGCCGACTGCGGTCAGCGCCGGGGGATGTTGATGTGCCGAACTTGGTGGCTACAGCCGGTTGCGTGCCTGCAGCTCGTCGCGGATCTCGGTCAGCAGCGCGAGGTGCGGGTCCACGGCCTCTTCGTCTTTGTTGATGCCCAGTCGGCGGTTGCGCCGCTCGATCAGGTGGTTCATCGGAGTGACAACCACAAAGTAGACTGCGGCGGCAATCAGCAGGAAGTTCACGATGGCCGTGAGCAGGACACCGAAAGCGACCTCATTGCCGTTAAAGTTCCAGAGCAGGAAGCTGTCGAAGTTGGGCGAGCCGACCAGGCCGGCGATGAACGGCATCAGCACGCTGTTCACCAGGGCATTGACCACGGCGCCGAAGGCTGAGCCGATGATCACGGCGACGGCGAGGTCAATGACGTTGCCCTTCATGATGAATTCTTTAAACCCGTTGAGCATGTCGCCCAATGTATCGCCCATCCTCAGCCAGGCAGCGGATGCATGCGGCAAGCCCCTCCGCCGCCGTCATTTATAGCGCGGGGCCGGGGGAAGGCCGAAATACTCCTCAAGCGAGTGGATGCCTCGTTTCGCCATCTTCCCCGCCACTTTCTTGCCCACGTAACGCAGGTGCCAGGGTTCAGGCGAATACCCCGTCACATCCTCTTCCCCGGGCAGGTAGCGGATGATGAACCCGAACCGGACCGCATTGCGGGCAACCCAGATTCCGGCGGCGGTGTCGGCGAAGCATTGCTGCAGGTTGCAGGCTCCAGTGCTGTCGCCGACGTCCAGGGACAGGCCGGTTTGGTGCTCCGAATAGCCGGGGCGAGCCGAAATCATGTCTGCGGCCGCCTGACTGCCGTGCTGGAGGACCCAGTGGTTGTAGGTTTCCACCTGCGTGGCATAGGAACGGAATCCGCTGACCATGACCAGTGGCGCTCCGTCGGCCGCAGCGGCGCTAAACATTTTCTCGGTGGCGTCTGCCACGGCATCGCGCAGCATGGCAGACTCGCCGCCGGTCCCGATGCTCACCGCCGGCCGGCGCAGGTCGTTGGGGTGGTAATCCAGCGGGACCAGCGGCCTGGCCTTGTTAACGACGACGCCGATGCTCGCCGGATCGGTGTGGTCTTCCCGGGCATCAGCCGCGCCGTCGTCCTTTCCGGTGCCCTTTCCCGCGTCCTTCGGGCTCTGTTCCGGCACCGGCAGGGAGGTGGCGCCCTCTGACGGTTTCGCGGCTGCCGTCGTCGTGGGGGAGGGCTTGGACTCATCCGCCGGAACGCAACCGGTGAGCAGAGCCAGTACAGCGGCCAGGCCTGCGGCGAGCACCGGAGCCCTCAGAGCAGACATCTCAGGTTTTCCGCAGCAGCATTCTGCGGATGGAGTGGTCCGCATCCTTGGTGAGCACCAGTTGTGCCCGGCCGCGTGTCGGCAGCACGTTCTCCCTCAGGTTCGGTTCGTTGATCCGGCGCCAGATGCCCAGCGCGGTCTCGGTGGCCTCGGTGTCCGTGAGTGAGGCGTAGCGGTGGAAATAGGATTCCGGGTCGGCGAACGACGTCCGCCGCAGTTTGTGGAAGCGGTTGACGTACCACTGCTCAATATAGGACGTCTTGGCGTCCACATAAACGGAGAAATCGAAAAAGTCGCTCAACGCCAGTCCGGTCCGTCCGTCCGCCCGCGGGCGCGCCGGAGCCAACACGTTCAGCCCCTCCACAATCAGCACATCCGGACGGTGGACCACCACTTCCTTGTCCGGCACGATGTCGTACGTCAGGTGCGAGTACCAAGGCGCCCGCACTTCTTCGGCTCCCGACTTGACCTCGGACACGAAGCGCAGCAGCGCCCGCTGGTCGTAAGACTCCGGGAATCCCTTGCGTTCCATCAGGCCGCGCCGTGCCAACTCGGCATTCGGGTAGAGGAACCCGTCGGTGGTGATCAGCTCCACGTTCGGAGTGTCCGGCCAGCGGCGCAACATCTCGCGCAGCACGCGAGCCGTGGTCGACTTCCCGACGGCGACCGACCCGGCCACGCCGATCACGAACGGGGTGCGGCGGCTGGTTTCGCCCAAAAACGTGGTGGTGGCCTTGTGCAGCTCGCCGGCCGCGCCCACATACAAATTGAGCAGACGGGACAGCGGCAGGTAGACCTCGCGGACCTCATCCAGGTTCAGGGCATCGCCCAAGCCCCGGAGCCGCTCAATATCGTCCTGGTCCAGCGGCTGCTCAATCTCATTGGACAGCCGGGACCAGGTCTGCCGGTCCAGCTCAACGTATGGTGTGAAATTACTCTCACCGCTTGACGCCGTCGTCTTCGGTGTCGCATCAGTCACGTATGAATTGTGCCTGCTGCGGGTTTCAAATCCCAAAAGGCGCGCGACGGCGGCGCGCCGGGTTACGCCGCCGGCCCGCCGCGCGCGGGCCTTGGGTTCAGCGCTGGCCCGCGGATAGACAGGGAGAAGAGCAGGTGCTGTCTGCGGCCGGTCTGCGGGCAGGTACCCTTAACTCCATGTGTGGAATCGTAGGATATGTTGGCCGCCGCGACGACGGGGCCGGAGTCAGCGTTGCTGATCATGGGGCCCTGGATGTTGTTCTCGAGGGTCTGCGCCGCCTTGAATACCGCGGCTACGATTCCGCGGGAGTAGCGGTCATTTCCGAGTCCGGTATCGAAGCGCGCAAGAAGTCGGGCAAGCTGAGCAACCTGCTGGACGAGCTCGAGGCCGACCCGCTGCCCAAGTCGCTGACCGGCATCGGCCACACCCGCTGGGCAACGCACGGCGGACCGACCGACCAGAACGCGCACCCGCACCTGGCCGACGACGACAAGCTGGCCGTGATCCACAACGGCATCATCGAAAACTTCGCCGAACTCCGCGCGTCCCTGTTGGCCAAGGGCTACACGCTGCGCTCGGAGACGGACACCGAGGTGGCCGCAGTGCTGCTCGGCGACATCTACCGTTCCCTGGTGGCCAAGGATCCTGCCACTGCCACTTTGGCCAAAGCCATGCAGCTGGCCTGCCAGCGGCTGGAGGGCGCATTCACCCTGCTGGCCATCCACGAGGACCAGCCCGACGTCGTCGTCGCTGCACGCCGCAACTCGCCGCTGGTCGTGGGACTGGGCGAGGGCGAGAACTTCCTGGGTTCCGACGTTTCCGGCTTCATCGACTTCACCCGCCGCGCCGTGGAGCTGGAGCAGGACCAGATCGTCACCATCACTCCCGAGTCCTTCGAGATCACCGACTTCCACGGAAATGCCGCCGAGGGAACCGAATTCGAAGTCAACTGGGATGCCGCGGCCGCGGAGAAGGGCGGCTACCCGTCCTTCATGGAGAAGGAAATCAACGACCAGCCGGAGGCCGTCGGGCAAACCCTGCTCGGCCGATCCGACCTGGATGGCCGGCTGACCCTGGACGAGCTGCGGATCGACCCGCAGCTGCTCAAGACGGTGAACAAGATCATCGTGCTGGCTTGCGGCACCTCGGCCTACGCCGGCCAGGTGGCGAAGTACGCGATCGAGCACTGGTGCCGGATTCCGGTGGAGGTGGAGCTTTCACACGAGTTCCGGTACCGCGACCCGATCGTGGACGCCAACACGCTGATTGTGGCCATCTCGCAGTCCGGCGAAACCATGGACACCTTGATGGCCGTCCGCTACGCCAAGGAGCAGGGCGCCAAGGTCCTGGCCATCTGCAACACCAACGGTTCAACCATCCCGCGCGAGGCCGATGCAGTGCTCTACACGCACGCGGGCCCGGAAATCGCCGTCGCCTCGACGAAGGCCTTCCTGGCGCAGATCACCGCGGCCTACCTGCTGGGCCTTTACCTGGCGCAGCTTCGGGGCAACAAGTTCCAGGGCGAGATCCGGGACATCCTGGCCGACCTGGGCAAGATTCCGGCCAAGATCCAGGCTGTGCTGGACAACGCGAAGGACATCAAGGACCTGGCCGTCCGCATGGCGGACACCAAGTCGGTGCTGTTCCTGGGCCGGCATGTGGGCTTCCCCGTCGCCATGGAAGGCGCGCTGAAGCTGAAGGAGCTGGCCTACATCCACGCCGAAGGCTTCGCCGCCGGCGAGCTCAAGCACGGACCAATCGCGCTCATCGAGGACGGCCAGCCGGTCTTCGTGGTGGTGCCCTCACCGCGCGGGCGGAACTCGCTGCACGCCAAGGTGGTCTCCAACATCCAGGAGATCCGGGCCCGTGGCGCCAAGACCATTGTCATCGCTGAAGAAGGCGACGAGGCGGTCAAGGACTTCGCGGAGTTCGTCTTCTTCGTGCCGGAGACGCCGACCCTGCTGGCTCCGCTGCTTACTACGGTTCCGCTGCAGATCTTCGCCTGCGAACTGGCGTCGGCCAAGGGTTTCGACGTGGATCAGCCTCGCAACCTGGCCAAGAGCGTCACGGTCGAATAAGAGGCAACAGGCAAGCATGGCTACACGCTTCCTCTTTGCAGCGCCCCGATCCCCGTACAACAGGATCGGGGACTGCTCCGTTCCGCAGCGTCCGGTGCGCGCCGGGCGTGCAGTGCTGCGGCTGCGGGTACGGCTGCTGTCCGTGCCGCCGGTGCGGTGCACGCTCCGAGCCAGTGCGGAGCCCGCGTTGCCGCCAAGGTGCGCCCGCTCGCCGTGGGCCGTTCGGGCCGGAGCCGGGAAATGATCGTCGGCATCGGCGTGGATGTGGTGGAAGTTTCCAGATTCCGCCAACAGCTGCAGCGTACGCCGGCTTTGCTGGAGCGGCTCTTCACCCCCGCCGAGCGTGAGCTCAACACACGGTCCTTGGCTGCCCGTTTCGCCGCCAAGGAAGCCATCGCCAAGGCGCTGGGTGCTCCCTCGGGAATGAACTGGCAGGACTGCACGATCTGCGTCGACGGAGGCGGAGACCCTTATCCGGAATTCACCGGCACGGTTGCCGCGGCCGCTAAGGCCCGGGGCGTGAAGTACTGGCACCTGTCCATGAGCCACGACGGCGATCTGGCCACCGCCATGGTGGTAGCTGAGAAGTAGCGGTCAGCCGCCGGCCACCCGGTAACGCAGGTACACCACTCCATTGCCGAAGCGCCGTTCGTCCAGCAACTCGAGGTCCACCTTCACTTCCTCCGCCAGGAAGCGCTTCCCGCCACCCACCACGATGGGCGAGACGAAGAACCGGCATTCATCGACCAGGCCCGCCGTGAACGCGCGGCTGGCCAGATCCGGTCCGCCGATGCTCAGGTCTTCGGCTGCCTCGGTTTTCATCCGGCGGACAACCTCCGGGTCAAACTCCCGCTCGATCCTGGTACGGGCGCTTGAGGGCTTGTCCAGGGTTCGGGAATAGACCACCTTGTCCTTGCGCAGCCACGACTCGGCGAAGTTGCGTTCGACCGGCGGGGTCTCGGGGCCGGTCGGCACGGTTTCCCAGAAGACCATCACCTCGTACATGCGGCGGCCGAGAAGATACGTTCCGACAGGGTTCTCCAGATCATTCACGAACGCATGGACTTCCTCGTCGGGCATGCTCCAGTCAAAGTTGCCGTTCTGGTCGGCAATGTAGCCGTCCAAAGACATGATGGCCGAATACAGCAGTTTCACCACGATGACTCCTGAGCTGATCGGAAGGGCGGGAGCGTTGTCCCATTGTTCCCGACCCTGTCCGTCAGGGGAACGGCAGCGGCCACCGGCCGGCGCACGCTGAAGGACCTATTCCGCGACAACAGCGTCGTGTGTATCCTGCTGGCACGGGCAGCAGGCCATGATCGAAGGAGAATGAGCCGTGACGGCACCGGACCAGTACGCAAGCGTCCGCTATCTTGTGGACGACGTTGGCGCGGCCGTCGACTTCTACACCAAGAATTTCGGCTTCACCGTGCAGATGCAATTTTCCGGCTTTGCGGACGTGACGCGCGGCCCGCTGCGGCTGTTGTTATCCGGGCCACCCAGTTCGGGGGCCCGTGCCACGCCGGCGGAGTATGCGGCTGCGGGACGCAACCGCATACACCTGATCTTCGAGGACCTGGACGCAGAGATCGACCGGCTGCGCGGTGCAGGACTCCAGTTCCGCAGCGATGTAGTGGAAGGCCCCGGCGGCCGCCAAATACTGCTCACCGACCCGGCCGGGAATCTAGTGGAGCTATTCCAGCCCGCACAGCGAGCGACCGAGTGACGTGGGCCGGCCTCAGCCGGCGGCAAGGCTTTTGACGTACGCGTAGGCCTCGTCGACGACGCTGAGCCACAATTGCTCGGTAGCCGACGGGTCGTTGGCCACCGCCGGGAAAGCCACCCATTCCTTCATGGTCCGATGCCCCATGGTGACCGGCTCAGCCGCTCCGGACGCGACAGCTGCTTCGGCGCGCTGCCGCGGAACCTTCACGATCAGGCGGTTCCCGCGGCCGAGGAAGGCGAAGATCTTTCCGGCCACCCTCAGCCCGGGACTGCGGAACATGGTGCCCTGTTCGACCTGCGGGTCATGCGAGAACCGGCGGGCAAGGGTGTCCAGCAGGGCAAGGTCCTGGTTGCCGTCTGATCCGGGTGGAGGCGTCACGATATCCTCCTAGGCACGGATGAAGATGATGGCCCCCGCTTCACGAGAACCGATAGTAGCTCCACGATACGCCCGCGGTGACCCGGTCGGCAGTAGTACCAGTCATTGTGTAGGTCCGGTGGCGTCCGCGGCCTGGGCGGCTCGCAGGGCGACAACTGACGAGGCAATTCAGCGGAACCGGTACACGGCGGATTCCGCGCGGAGCCGGGCTCCGTCGTCGTTCTGTGGCCCTTCGACGGGTAAAGCGGGATGTCCAATGTCCCGGCCATGGGGTAAGAAGGATGAGGGGATTCGCCATCGATGATCAGGAGTAGCGCATGGAAGTTTGGCCGGGAGACGCCTACCCGCTGGGGGCAACCTACGACGGCAACGGCACCAACTTTGCCGTGTTCAGCGAAGTAGCCGATGCTGTGTTCCTGTGCCTGTTCGACGACGACGGCGTGGAAACACGGATCGAGCTCAAGGACGTCGACGGCTACGTGTGGCACTGCTATCTGCCCCAGATCCAGCCGGGCCAGAAATACGGTTTCCGGGTGGAGGGGCCCTACGATCCCGGCCAGGGGCTGCGCTGCAACGTGAACAAGCTGCTGCTGGACCCCTATGCGAAGGCCGTCAGCGGCCAGATCGACTGGGCGCAGCCACTGTTCGGCTACAACTTCGGCGACGAGGACTCCCGCAACGACGAGGACTCGGCGGAGCACATGATGCTCGGCGTCGTCATCAATCCCTATTTCGACTGGGACGGCGACCGGAAGCCGCGCACTCCCTACCACCGTTCGGTGATCTACGAGGCCCACGTGAAGGGCCTGACCCAGCTGCATCCGGAGATCCCGGAAGAACAGCGCGGCACCTATGCCGGAATAGCGCATCCGGCCGTGATCGGGCATTTGCAGAAGCTGGGGGTGACGGCGATCGAGCTGATGCCGGTCCACCAGTTCGTCAACGACAGCACGCTGCAGGAGAAGGGGCTCTCCAACTACTGGGGCTACAACACCATCGGCTTCTTCGCGCCGCAGAATACGTACTGCTCCTCCGGGGACACCGGGCAGCAGGTGCAGGAATTCAAGGCGATGGTCCGGGAACTGCACCTGGCCGGCATCGAAGTGATCCTGGACGTCGTGTACAACCACACGGCGGAGGGCAACCATCTGGGTCCGACGTTGTCCTTCCGCGGGCTGGACAACGGCGCGTACTACCGGCTGGTGGAGGACCAGCCGCAGTACTACATGGACTACACCGGCACCGGCAACTCGCTGAACGTGCGCCACCCCCACTCGCTGCAGCTGCTGATGGACTCGCTGCGCTACTGGGCGTCGGAGATGCACGTGGACGGATTCCGCTTCGACTTGGCCTCCACGCTGGCCCGTGAGTTCTACGACGTGGACCGGCTGTCCACCTTCTTCGAAATGGTGCAGCAAGACCCCATCGTGTCCCAGACCAAGCTGATCGCGGAGCCGTGGGACATCGGACCCGGCGGCTACCAGGTGGGCAACTTCCCGCCGCTGTGGACCGAGTGGAATGGCCTGTACCGCGACACCGTCCGCGACTTCTGGCGGGGCGAACCCTCCACGCTGGGCGAGTTTGCCTCGCGCATCACCGGCTCGTCCGACCTGTACGAGGCCACCGGACGGCGTCCGGTCGCCTCGATCAACTTCATCACCGCACACGACGGCTTCACCATGCGGGACCTGGTGTCCTACAACGAGAAGCACAATCAGGCCAACGGCGAAGACAATAACGACGGCGAATCGCACAACCGCTCCTGGAACTGCGGGGTCGAAGGGCCCACCGACGATCCCGCCGTGCTGACCCTGCGCGCCCGCCAGCAGCGGAACTTCCTGGCCACACTACTGTTGAGCCAGGGCGTGCCGATGATCGCGCACGGCGACGAGCTGGGCCGCACCCAGCAAGGCAACAACAACGTGTACTGCCAGGACTCGGAGCTGTCCTGGGTGGACTGGAACAATGTGGACCAGCCGCTGCTCGAGTTCGTGGCCACCGTCAACCGGCTGCGGGCAGAGCATCCGACCTTCCGGCGGCGGCTGTTCTTCGACGGCAAGCCCGTCCGCCGCGGCGAGGGGGAACCGCTGAGCGACGTCGTGTGGCTCACCCCGGAAGGAACCCCGATGGAACCGGAGCACTGGGACGAAGCCCTGGGCCGGTGCATCGGCATCTTCCTCAACGGGCAGGGCATCCGCGGGCGCGACGACCGCGGGCAGCGGATTACCGACGAGCATTTCCTGGTGTATTTCAACGCCGACGACGACGACGTGCCGTTCGCGCTGCCGCCGCGGGAATACGCGCCGGCGTGGGACGTCATCATCGATACGGCCGGCGACGAGGAATCGCCCGGCCCGCTCAAGGCCGGAGAGACCGCGCTGGTGGCCGCGAAGTCCACCGTGGTGCTGCGGGCCCACTCAGCACCGGAGGAAGAACCCGACCATTCGGTGGCGGCCTCGGTGGCAGCGATGTCCGAAGCGGAGCAGCCGGCCGAACCCGAGCAAGAGCCGCAAGCTGAGCAGGCGCCGGAAGCGGAGCAGCCGGCGGAACCCGAGGCGCAGCACGCTGGCAAGGGCGAGCAGGGGAAGCAGGAAGGATGAGGGCCCCAACATCGACCTATAGACTGCAGATCAGGGAATCGCTCACGCTGTATGACGCGGCAGAGCTGGTGCCGTACCTGCACAAACTCGGCGTCGACTGGGTCTACCTGTCGCCGCTGCTCACCGCGGAACCGGGATCCGATCACGGCTACGACGTTGTGGACTTCGGCGCGGTGGATCCGGCCAGAGGCGGGATCGACGGTCTCCGCGCGCTCTCGGCGGCCGCGCGGAAAGCAGGGCTGGGAGTCCTGGTGGACATCGTCCCGAACCACATGGGCGTGGGGACGCCGGCCAATAACCGCTGGTGGTGGTCGCTGCTGGCCGAGGGCCGCGGGTCGCGTTATGCCGAAGCCTTCGATATCGACTGGGACGCCGGCGGCGGAAAGATCCGGATTCCCGTGCTGGGCGACGGCGAAGCGGAACTGGATGCGCTGGAGCTGATTGACGGCGAGCTGCGCTACTACGAGAACAGGTTCCCGGTGGCCGAGGGGACGGCCGACGACGGCGCTACCGCCCGGGAAGTCCACGAGCGCCAGCACTACCAGCTGGTGAACTGGCGCCGGGCCGACGCGGAGCTTAACTACCGCCGGTTCTTCGGTGTCAATTCGCTGGCCGGTGTGCGGGTGGAGGTGCCGTGGGTCTTCGATGAGTCGCACGCCGAGATCAAACGCTGGTTCGACGAAGGCCTGGTTGACGGCTTGCGCGTGGACCATCCGGACGGGTTGGCCGATCCGAAGGGCTACCTGCAGCGGCTGCAGGAGCTGACCGGCGGCGCCTACGTGCTGGTGGAGAAGATCCTGGAGCCGGGGGAGACACTGCCGACCGACTGGGCCTGCGCGGGAACCACCGGCTACGACGCGCTGGCGGAGGTGGACCGGCTGCTGGTCGATCCTGACGGGCGGGAACGCCTGACTGAGGCGGCGCCGGTGCAGCCGTACCAACACATGATCCATGACACCAAACGGGGAATCGCCGACGGCATCCTGCGCTCCGAGGTGCTGCGCTTGGCGCGGCTGGTTCCGGCCGATGCCAAAGTGGACTTCGATGTGGCTGCTGATGCGCTCGCGGAACTGCTGAGCTGCTTCCCGGTGTACCGGAGCTACCTGCCGGTCGGCGCGGAGTATTTGGAGGAAGCCGGAATCGCGGCCCAGGTTCGCCGTCCGGACCTGGGCGAAGCGGTCACCACCTTGTTGCCGCTGCTGCAGCCGGAGGGCGTGCTGACCGAACTGGCGGTGCGCTTCCAGCAGACCTCCGGCATGGTGATGGCCAAAGGCGTGGAAGACACCGCGTTCTACCGCTACACGCGGTTGACCTCCTTGAACGAGGTAGGTGCCGATCCGTCCATCTTCGCGGTGGAGCCGTTCGAGCTGCACACGCGGATGGTCCGCCGGCAGCAGGACCAGCCGCTGGCGATGACCACGCTCTCGACCCACGACACGAAACGCAGCGAGGACACCCGTGCCCGCATCTCCGTGCTCTCGGAACTGGCGGACCAATGGCCGGCCCGGCTGGCGGAGCTGGACCGGCTGGCTCCGTTCGGCGACCTGCCGTTCGCGGATCTGCTGTGGCAGGCGGCGCTGGGGGCGTGGCCGTTCAGTCGGGAACGTGCACATGCCTACGCGGAGAAGGCGGCCCGCGAAGCCGGCAACAGCACGTCCTGGATCGACCCCAATGCTGATTTCGAAAAGCAGCTGCATGCCGCGGTGGATGCGGCCTTCGACGACCCGGAGGTGAACCGCCTGCTGGTCGGACTGGTAGAGGACACCAAGGCATTCGGCCGGAGCAACTCGCTCTCCGCCAAGCTCATCCAGCTGACCATGCCCGGCGTGCCGGACGTCTACCAGGGAACGGAGTTTTGGGACCACTCGCTGGTGGACCCGGACAACCGCCGTCGGGTGGACTTCCAGGCCCGGCGCACGACGCTCGAGAACCTGGACCGGGACGGGACGCCCCCGGTGGACGACACCGCGGCTGCCAAGATGCTGGTGGTGACCCGGGCACTTCAGCTGCGGCGGGACCGGCCGGAGCTATTCACCGGCTACGAGGCCTTGTCGGTGCGGGGACCCGCCGCCGATCACGCGTTCGGCTTCGACCGCGGCGGCGCCATCACGCTGGCCACCAGACTGCCGGTACGGCTGCAGCAGAACGGCGGGTGGCGGGACACCGCCGTCGTCATTCCGCCGGGGCAATACCGCGACGAGCTGAGCGGGCGGGACCACACCAGCGACGGCGCGCTCCACCTGTCCGATGTGCTGGCCGACTTGCCGGTGGCGCTGCTGGTGCGCGGAAAGGAAGGGCAATGAGCAGGGATTTCGCGGTGTGGGCGCCGCAGGCCGGAACGGTGGAACTGCAGGCAGGCGAAACACGGCTGCCGCTGCAGGGACCCGACGGCGGCTGGTGGCGGCTGGCAGACACCGCCGCCGTACCGGACGGGGAAACCGACTACGGCTATCTGCTGGACGGCGAGGACAAGGCGCTGCCGGATCCGCGGTCGCGGCGCCAGCCGGACGGCGTGCACGGGTTGTCCCGAACGTTCGACGCAGGGGCGCACCCTTGGCAGGACCAAGACTGGGCTTCACCCGGGTTGGGCGGGGTGATCTACGAACTGCATATCGGCACGTTCACCCCCGAGGGAACGCTGGATGCAGCCGCAGACAAGCTCGACTACCTTGCCGGACTCGGCGTGGACTACGTCGAACTGCTGCCGGTCAACGCGTTCAACGGAACGCACAACTGGGGCTACGACGGCGTGCTGTGGTTCGCTGTCCAGGAGAGCTACGGCGGGCCGGCCGCTTATCAGCGGTTCGTCGATGCCGCGCATGCCAAGGGCATTGGCGTTATCCAGGACGTTGTCTACAACCATCTGGGTCCCAGCGGTAACTACTTGCCGCGCTTCGGGCCGTACCTGAGCAGCAGCAGCGCCAACACCTGGGGCGAGTCGGTGAACCTGGACGGGCCCGGCTCGGACGAGGTACGCCGGTTCATCACCGACAATGTGCTGATGTGGTTCCGCGACTACCACGTGGACGGGTTGCGGCTGGATGCTGTGCACGCGCTGCGGGACGAGCGTGCGGTGCACATCCTGGAGGAGATCGCCGCGGCGACGGATGACTGCGCGGCGAAGCTGGGCAAGCCCCTGTTCCTGATCGCTGAGTCGGACCTGAACAACCCGCGGCTCATCGAGTCCCGGGAGTCCAACGGCTACGGCCTGGCCGGGCAATGGAGCGACGACTTCCACCATGCCGTGCACGTGAACCTCACCGGCGAAACCAGTGGCTACTACGCCGACTTTGCCGGACTGGGGGCGCTGGAAAAGGTGCTGCGGGACGGCTTCTTCCACGACGGCAGCTATTCCTCGTTCCGGGAACGCCACCACGGCCGGCCGATCAACAAGGAGCGGGTGGCGGCTCCGCAGCTGGTGGTCTGCACCCAAAACCACGACCAGATCGGCAACCGCGCCGCCGGCGACCGGCTCACCGGCAGCCTCGGCTACGGGCAACTGGCGCTCGCCGCGGTGCTGAACCTGACCGCGCCGTTCACCCCGATGCTGTTCATGGGCGAGGAGTTCGCAGCGTCCACCCCGTGGCAGTTCTTCACCTCGCACCCGGAACCGGAGCTGGGCGAAGCGACTTCCGCGGGCCGGCTCAAGGAGTTCGAACGGATGGGCTGGGACCCGCGCGTGGTACCCGACCCGCAGGATCCAAGTACCTTCCGCAACTCGAAGCTGGACTGGACGGAGCCGGAAACCGGCGACCACGCGAGGATGCTGGAGCTGTACAAGCAGCTGATTGCCCTGCGGAAGCAGCATCCCGAGCTGACCGAACCGGATTTCTCGGCGGTGTCGGTACAAACGGACCCGGAGGCTGGATGGCTCATCCTGCACCGTGGACCGTTTGCCATCTGCTGCAACTTCTCCGCCGAACCCTGCACCGTCCCGGCAGCGACGGGGACGGTGGTGCTGGCCACCGACGACGGCGCTGCGTTCGGTGCCGCCGGGAATGCCGCCGGCACCGTTGAAGACGCATCGACAGACAGCAAGCGGGCGTTTGACGGGCTGGTTCTGCCCGGGCACTCGGCCGCCATAGTCCGCAGCGGGGCCGCAGGCTAGGATCGGCTTCATGGCTGCAGCAGAGGACGTGCTCTGAAGCTGTCGCCCGACGGCTGGTAGCCCTGGCTGCTGCGGCAGCAGTAACTGACCTTCCACCGCCCGACTCGCCGCCCGCCGGCTGCGTGGCCGAAAGGACTGCATGATCGAGGCCTGGACGCCGGACCGTATCCGCGCCGCCGAACGCCCGCTGCTCGATGACGGACAAGGGCCGGAGCTGATGGCCCGCGCGGCGGCAGGGCTGGCCGACGGCATCATCCGCGAACTCAAACGCGTGACCGGCAGGATCTATGGCGCCCGGCTGGTGGTGCTGGCCGGGAGCGGCAACAACGGCGGCGACGCCCTGTACGCTGCGGCAACGGTGGCTAAACGCGGTGTCATGACGACGGCGGTGCTCACCGCCGAGCGCGTGCATGCGGAGGCGTTGGCTGCCTTTAAGCGGGGAGGCGGCCGGGTGATCCGGCTGGGCCAGCCGGCTGCTGGTGCGGCGGATCTAACTGATGCGGTTCGGGCGGCGGCAGAAGCCTGTGCAGCCGCTGACGCGCTGGTCGACGGGATTGTGGGCACCGGTTCCGCCGGAGGACTGCGCGGTCCGGCACGGGAGCTGGTGCAGACGCTGCTGGATTCCGACCAAGGCCGCGGCCGCGGTCCGCTGGTGGTGGCGTGCGACCTGCCCAGCGGCGTTAACGCCGAAACGGGACAGGTGGCCGGACCAGTGCTGCCCGCGGACCTCACGGTGACCTTCGGCGGGGCCAAAGTGGGCCTGTTCCTCGATCCCGCGGCCGCGCTCGCCGGCAGGATCGAGACGGTGGACATTGGCATCGGCCACCTGCTCCCGGAACCGGGGCTGCGGCGGCTTGAAGCGCGGGACCTGGCCATGCTCTGGCCGGTGCCGCGGCGGACCGACCACAAATACACCCGCGGAGTGCTGGGCATCGCGGCAGGATCCGCTTCCTATCCCGGGGCGGCCTTGCTCGCGACCAAGGCGGCGGCGGCCACCGGTGTCGGAATGATCAGGTACCTGGGGCCCGCGGAGGTGTGCCGGCTGATCAACTTGGAAACGCCGGAAGCTGTCTGTTCACAGGGCGCGGTGGGGGAGTCCCGGGTCCAAGCCTGGCTGGTGGGTCCGGGTACCGACGGCGACGAGGACCAGCACCGGCGCGCACGGGACGCCATTGCTTCCGGGCTGCCGGTGGTGGCCGATGCCGGCGCGTTCGACGTGCTCCCCGCGGAGCTGGGACCGCACGTGATCCTGACCCCGCATGCCGGCGAACTGGTACGCATCCTGGAAGCCCAGGGCGTGGTGACGGACCGCGAACAGATTGAGGCTGCGCCCGGCGAATTCGCCGCGCTGGCAGCCGGTCTCACGGGCGCCACCGTGCTGCTCAAAGGAGCAGCGACGGTGATCGCCGCACCGGACGGCGTGATGTTCAGCCAGGACGACGGCCCCGACTGGCTGGCCACCGCCGGATCCGGCGACACACTCGCCGGGATTCTCGGAGCCCTTGCCGCGACTATCCGTACCGAGCAGTTGGACGCGGCCGGATTCGCGGAGCCTGATCGCTGGGCAGTGGTCGCCGCCATGGCCGCCTGCCTCCACGGACTGGCCGGGGCAGCGGCCTCGCGACGAGGCGAAGCAGCGTGGGCGCCGGAACCGGACGCAGCGAAGGCAGGCAGCGGATGGTCCGCACCGCCGTCGTCATCCGGGCCGGGCCGTCCGCTGGCTGCGTCCGATATCAGCGCAGCCCTCCCCTCCGTGCTGGGCAGGATCATCGCCGGTCCAAACCTGTAGCCGCAGCGATGACAGGATGGCGGGAAGAGTGGCCGGCGCCGGGCCCCTGAGCAGGGAAAGCGGCCTCACGGGGATACCCGGCGTTACCTGTTTCAACTACGCTATAGGCACGTGCTAACCGCACCGCAGGGGCATGGGGGCGGCGCACCGGAGGCAGAATCCTCCTGAGGGATGGCAACCTCATGGGAACACCGATGGGCCGGAGCAGCTCCCGTGGTTTGATCCGGCGCAGCAAGCGGCAGTGGCGACAGAATGCCGGGGGCACGCCAAGCCGCTTTTTGACGGGCGGACGCGCCTTCCGCGTCCAGCCTCCGGAAAGCACGGAAGCACTCTCACCGATGAAAACTTCAGCAAAATGGCGCGCATGGTTGATGATCGCCGGCGTATTCCTGGGACTTCTCGCCAGCATGGGCATGGCAGCGCCCGCCGGTGCCAGCACTGTCGCCGCGACGTCTTCACTTTCACAGGCGGACAGAGGACACAAAGGCGGAGGCGACGCCAACCTGTCCTTGCGAATTTTCGGCAACGGCGACTACCGGGTACGGGGAACGGACTACGAGGCAAAGCGCGTCCATGTCTGGGTTGTCAATGTCTCCCGGGACCGCGTTGTCAATGAGTTCTACGTCCGGACCCATCACGGCGACTTCACCAGCCGGAACGACGGCTTGCGGTGCGACCGCACCTACAAGGCTGTCAGTTTCAGCCGCAATGACGGCTGGGTGTCGAGCAGCAAGGTCCGCTTCCACTGCGACCACGGGTGACTCGCCCCCAAGGTAATCATCTCGATGGGGAGGACGGGGTGTCCCGGCCCTCCCCACCGCTCTGTCGTCCGAGCGGGGGACCGGCCGCCGGCGGCTCTTCGATGTCCACGGAGCAGTCCCTCCGGCTGTGGTCAGGATCATCGCCGGTCGGCACCAGCAGGTGCACGATGGCATGATGAGGGGATGGCGTTTGAAGCTGCACAGAACCGGTACCAGAACATGCCTTACCGCCGGGTGGGACGAAGCGGACTGAAGCTGCCCGCCGTCTCGCTGGGGCTTTGGCACAATTTCGGTGATGACAAGCCGCTGGAGGTACAGCGCGCGATCCTGCGCCGGGCCTTCGACTTGGGCGTGACGCACTTCGATCTGGCCAACAACTACGGTCCGCCCGAGGGGAGCGCCGAGACGAATTTCGGCCGGCACATGCGCGAGGACTTCCTGCCCTACCGCGACGAACTGGTGATTTCCACTAAAGCGGGCTACCTGATGTGGCCGGGACCGTACGGCGAGTGGGGCTCGCGCAAATACCTGCTGTCCAGCCTTGATGCCTCGCTGAAGCGGATGGGTCTGGACTACGTGGACATTTTCTACAGCCACCGACCGGACCCCAACACGCCGCTGGAGGAGACGATGGGCGCGCTGGACCAGGCGGTCCGTTCGGGCAAGGCCTTGTACGCCGGCATCTCCTCCTACACGGCCGAACAGACCCGGGACGCGGCCCGCATCATGCGAGGGCTCGGAACGCCACTGCTGATTCACCAGCCGTCCTACTCCATGCTGAACCGCTGGGTGGAAGACTCCAGCCCGAGCCTGCTGGAAGTGCTGGACGAGGAGGGCATGGGCTGCATCGCCTTCTCGCCGCTTGCCCAGGGGATGCTCACGGACCGCTACTTGAAAGGCGTCCCCGAGGATTCCCGGGCGGCGCAAAACAAGTCGCTGTTCCCGCAGATGCTCTCGGACGAAAACCTGGACCGCGTCCGCGGGCTGAACGAGCTGGCGCAGAACCGCGGTCAGTCGCTCGCGCAGATGGCCATCGCCTGGGTGCTGCGCGAGCAGTCGAAGGGCGCCCCGGTGACCTCGGCGCTGATCGGGGCATCCAGTGTCACGCAGTTGGAGGATAGCCTCGCCGCCATGGCCAAACTCGATTTCACGGCCGAGGAAGCCGAAGCCATCGACCAGTTCGCCGTGGACTCCGACATCAACATTTGGAAGCCGAAGAGCTAACCGTGGACCGTCCCACCGTGACAGGCGAGACGCCGCTGAACGTCAGCCTCACCGTCGCGGCTGAACTGGACCTCGATCAGGTGCTCGCTTTATACGGCGCCGTGGGCTGGACGGCCTACACCTCGTCGCCAGAGACCATCTCAGCCGCCCTGTCCGGTTCCGACGCCATCGCAGTTGCCCATGTCGGCACCGAACTGGTTGGGCTCGCCCGGGTGATATCAGACGGAGCATCGATCTGCTATCTGCAGGAAGTGCTGGTCCGCCCTGACTTCCAACGACGGGGAATCGGCCGGCAGCTAGTACTGCTGGTATTGCAGCCCTTCGCCCAGGTCCGGCAAAAGGTCCTGCTGACCGACAACGAGGCCGGCCAGAAGGCGTTCTACGAATCGCTCGGCTACACGCAAGTCACTGATTATGACGGCGGAGCCTTGCGCGCCTTCGCCCGGTTCGATGCCTGACGCTCCGGCTGCTGAGGAGACGTCAGCGCGAATTAGGGCGCGTAACAGGGGCCGGAAAAGAACCGGCTCACGATTCACGAAAACCAGGTACCGGGCGGCCCCAGAAACAGCGGGACGCTGAAGACCACTGCCACCGATGCGAGGGCCACCACGACGGCGGTGGCCGGTTTGGCGAGCACCCACGCCTGAAGCTTCTCCAGTAAACCCTGTGGCCGCTCGCCTCCGGCCGCCAGTCGCCAACCGCCGTCGAGCCTGCCGCGGCGGTCCATTGCCCGCTCCATGGGAATCGTGGCATAGGGGAGGAAGGCGGCGCCCAGAGCCAATGTGCCCTGGCCGACCGACCATTTTTGGTTCACCCAGGTGAAGCATGTGCTGGTCACATAACAAAGGAAGACGAAGCCGTGCAGGCCGCCGCCGATACTAACTCCGCGATCGGTCGTGTGGGTGACGTACTTCAACACCAGACCGGCGAGGAGCAGCGTCCAAGTGACTGCCTCGGCGAAAGCGACGGTCCGGAACAGGGTGCGCGGAGACAAATGCGGTCCTTGGCTTGGGGAACGGGATCCTCTCCAAACTACCGTCCAGAGGTCGCTGCTGATGAATCCGCTGTTTCGGCGTCCAGACGTGGGGGTCTGCTTTGCGTGACGAGCGAAATGGCGTCCGCGCACCAGCTTGGTGGTGCCATCTGTGCACGGTGGGCAACTTTGCATGGTGTGCAAGTTTGGTTCTATGCTGGGCGGGTGAGTGCAGAGAGCGCGGTCCCGCCGGAAGGCCGCCGGGAGAAAAACAAGGTGGCAACCCGGGCTGCCATCACTGCGGCCGCTTTGCGGCTGGCCCGCGAGCAGGGGCCGGGCGGCTTCACGGTGGACCAGGTGGCGGCAGAGGCCGGCGTCTCGCGGCGGACCTTTTTCAACTACTTCCCGTCCATCGAAGCGGCGGTCACGTTACCAGTGGAGGAGTTCCTGGAGGAGTCCTTCGCCCGGTTGGACGAACGGCCGGGCGACGAGCCGATCATGGATGCGGTGCTTGCCACTCTCGGCGGGGACATCAGCCAGGACCGGCTGGCGCTGCTCTGCGAGATCTACCAAATGGGCGCGGACGACGCGCAACTGGAACGCATGCAGCTTCAAATCTGGAGCCAGGCCAAGCGGTCGCTGGAAGACGGACTGCGCCCTCGCTTGCCGGAGAACTCCGGTGAACTGATGGTCACCGCGCTCGCCGGCTCGTTGATCGCCTGCGCGCAGGCAGCCATGCGGATGGCAGCCGACCAAACCCCCGACGGCGAAGCGCCTCCGCCGTCGGCCTTCCGGCAGCAGCTGCTCGAAAGCTTTGATTTGCTGCGTAGCGGCTTCAACACCAACCACAAGGACTAATCGCATGGCAGCACTGCTTTATCGACTCGGCAAGCTGGCCGCCCGCAAGCGCTGGTGGTTTGTCTCTGCGTGGCTGGTGGTGCTGGTGGCCGTCGGCGGTTCCGTCGCAGCCTTCATGGGCACCCTGTCCAACAGCTTCACCATTCCGGGCACCCCCGCACAGGCGGTCGCGGACGAGCTGCAGGAGAAACTGCCGGACGCCTCCGGCGGACTCGGCACCATTGTCTTCACCTCGGCGGACGGCACGGCATTTACTGCCAAGCAGGAAGACGCCATTGCCAAGATCTCGGCCGACTTGACGGCCCTGGGTGCCGTCAAACGAGCCACGGACCCGGTGGACCTGCAAACGTCTCTGGACGATGCGCCGCAGATGATTGCCGACGGGGAAGAGAAGCTGCAAAAGGCAGCCCAGAAGCTCGACGACGGCCGGGCCGACCTGGATGCGGGCAAGGCGCAGCTGGAGCCGGGGCTGCAGCAAGTGCAGGCTGCCGAGGCTCAGATCGAGCAGCTTGAAGCCGCCGGCCAGACCGCCATGGCCGAGCAGGCCCGTGCTCAGCTGGAGCCGCAGCGGGCCCAGCTGGAAGCGGCCCAAGAGCAATTGGACAAAGCCGAGCAGCGGCTGGAAGACGGCCGGGCAGAGTACGAGTCCGGGGTCGCCGATCTGGAAACGGCCAAGCTGCAACAGCAGTCGTCGGAGGGACTGCGGTTCGTCTCGGAGGACGGTTCGGCCGCCTTCGTCCAGGTCCAATTCGAACAGGACATGATGTCGGTCTCCAAGGAGGACCGCGAACAGGTCCAGCAAGTCACCGAAGCCGGCCTGGTGTCCGGGCTGCAGGCGGAGTACAGCAAGGACATCGTCGAAGACATCTCGAGCCTGTTCGGCGCGGCCGAGGTCATCGGCATTGCGGTGGCGGCCGCCGTGCTGGTGCTGATGCTTGGCACGCTCCTCGCCGCCGGGCTGCCGCTGCTCATGGCGCTGGTCGGCGTGGGCGTCGGCGTGGGCGGCACCATGGCACTGAGCGGCGTGGTCGAGATGAGCTCCGTGTCACCGGTGCTGGCGCTGATGCTGGGGCTGGCTGTGGGCATCGACTATTCACTGTTCATCGTCAACCGCCACCGCACCCAGTTGCTGTCCGGAGTGCCGCTGATCGAGTCCATCGGCCGTGCCACCGGAACCTCCGGCAACGCCGTGCTCTTTGCCGGGCTCACGGTGATCATCGCGCTCGCCGCACTGGCGGTGCCGGGCATCCCGTTCCTCACTGTGCTGGGACTGGCCGGAGCCGCCACGGTGGCCGTCGCCGTCGTGGTTGCCTTGACGTTGACCCCTGCGCTGCTGGCCATCATGGGCAGGCGGATTCTGTCCAAACGGGCGTGGGCCAAGGCGGGGCTGACCGGGCCCGTGGCCGCCGGTGCGGAGAGCTCCACACCGGGACACGAATTCCACAACGATCCGAAGCGCAGCTGGGGCAGGTCGGTCACCAAGCACCCGTGGCTGGCGCTGATCGCGGGCGTGGCAGTGCTGGGCGTGATGGCGGTGCCGGCCGCCGAACTGCGGCTGGGCCTGCCGGACGGCAGCTCCGAACCGGCGGACTCGACGGCCTACCGGTCCTACACCCAGCTGGGAGAGAACTTTGGCGAAGGCATCAACGGCCCGCTGATCGTAGTGGCTGACCTGCCGGCGGGGCTGAAGGGGGCGGAGACCGACGAAACCCTGCTGCAGCTCTCGCAGGAACTGCGCGCCATGGACCACGTTGCCGCCGCCGTTCCGACCGCAACCAGCGAGGACGGCCGCACCGCGGTACTGCAGGTCATTCCGGAGAAAGGCCCGGCGGCCGAGAGCACCGAGGATTTGGTCCATAACCTGCGGGCGGCGACAAGCGCACTCGAGGAGAGCACCGGCGTCGGGATTTCCGTCACCGGTCAGCCGCCGATGCAGATCGATGTGTCCGACAAACTTGCGGACGCCATGCCGGTGTACCTGGCCATTGTCATCGGGCTCTCGCTGATCCTGCTGCTGTTGGTCTTCCGCTCCATCCTGGTGCCGCTGCTGGCCACCGCCGGTTTCCTGCTCTCGCTGGGCGCCAGCTTCGGCGCGGTGGTGGCGATCTACCAGTGGGGCTGGCTGGGCAACCTGTTCGATGTGCATGACCCGGGGCCGATCCTGAGCTTCCTGCCGATGATCATGATTGGTGTGCTCTTCGGCCTGGCGATGGACTACCAGATGTTTTTGGTCTCCGGCATGCGCGAATCCTATGCGCACGGTGAAGACGCCAGGGCCGCGGTGGTCAGCGGCTTCAATCACGGTGCGAAGGTGGTCACGGCCGCGGCGATCATCATGGTTTCCGTTTTCGCCGGGTTCATTTTCTCCCACCTGACCATGGTCCGGCCGATCGGCTTTGCGCTGGCGTTGGGCGTGCTGCTGGACGCCTTCGTGGTGCGGATGACGCTGATTCCGGCAGCCATGCACCTGTTCGGCAAGGCTGCCTGGTGGATGCCGCGGTGGCTGGACAAGATCCTGCCGGACGTGGATGTGGAAGGCGCCAAGCTGGTCCAGCAGTCGGACCTGCCCGAGCCGGCTCAGGCGGCCGGAGTCCGCTAGGCAACGCACGCCCGAATCGTGCCGGAGGCCGGCACCAACCCTCAGGGAAGGTGCCGGCCTCCGGCGATCCGGAACGATTCGTCGAGCAGCTCTTCGAGTTCGGCCGGTGAAACCTTCACCAAGTGCAGGAGCACCAGCAACGGTGACCGCTCGTGGTGTGGCGTCCAGAAGAAAATGTCCGGGGCTGTGCCGGCCAGGGCCTCGCGTTCCTCCGTCTTGACGGTCAGCACGCCTGGCTCCCAGATGCGGGCCATGAGCGTTTTCGCGAACCACGCCGGCTGTCCCCAACTGGGCCGTTCGGCGACGCCGGGCAGGGCCAGGCAGAGGCGGCGCACATCGTCCTCGGTAGGCATTTCCGTTACACCCCGTCGTCCTTGTCGCCGACGCGGGCTGGCCCTTCGGTCCCAAGGTCCTCGCCCGGTGTGGGTTTGTCGCCGGGAGTCGGGGCCGGGGCAGGTGCTTGCTGTTGCCGCTCCTGTTCCATCCGCGTTTCATAGCGGCCCGGGGCGAAGACCTCTTCCATGGCGCCGAACGCGCCGGAAATTCCCGCGGACCCGGGAAAGCCGCGCCACGGTCGGGACGCCATCGCTACGGTGGCGGCGATGATCAACGCCACCAGTCCCAGCGCGATCAGCCCGCCGACAAAGTCCATGGTGTGATTATCCACTCGGAAGCACCCGGCGACGAGGTGTTCTGCACCATCTCAGTTCCAGCGGTATCCGTGGGCCTGTTCGTAGGCCTCGAGCAACCGGTGGGCCACATGGCCGGAGGTGATCAGCGGGTGGATCATGAAGGCCCGCAGCGCGGCGGCGCGGTCGCCTTGTCCGCCGCGGATGACCTCCTGCTCCACTGCTTTGATCTGGGTCATCAACCCGGCCTGGTGCAGGGTCAGCGGTTTCACCGGCAGCGGACGGGCACCGTCCGAATCCACCACCGAAGGCACTTCGATGACGGCGTCCTCCGGCAGCTGCGGGATGGTCCCGGCATTGCGGACGTTGAGGATCTGCTCGCTGCGCTCGCCGGTGAGCAGGGCACGCATGGTGTCCAGGGCGACGTGTTCGTAGCCGCCGGCCGCTCGGTCCTCCTCATCGCGGGAAACGCCGATCTCCCGGGCCTCGGACAGATAGCTTTCCTCGCGGCGCCGCAGCGCGTCCTCCCACTCCGCATACGGAGCCCCGGAGGCCTGCAGCCTGGCGTACAACTCCTGCTGCAGCTCGTGGATCGACTCGCCGCGGGTCTGCGTGGCACCGGCCAGCGCCATCGTGGCTTCGCGGCGGAAGTAGTAATAGAACAAGTAGGCATTCGGGATCACCCCGAGGACCTGCAATTCCCGGGTACCGAAGATCCTGCCCTCTTCAAACGACTGCAGCCTGCCGGGGTCGGCGAGCAGCCCCGGAAGCAGATCCCCGCCGTCGTGCTCCAAACCGCGCAGCCAACCCAGATGGTTCAGGCCCACATAGTCCACACCCGCCAAGGAGCCGCGCCGCAACGGCGCGCCCGCGGCCTTGGCGGAGCGCCGAACCAGCCCGAGGGGCGTGTCGCAGATGCCGATCACCCGGGGGCCGAGTACCGGCAGTACGGCTTCGGTGACCAGCCCGGCGGGATTGGTGAAGTTGATCAGCCACGCGTCGGGGCTCAGCTCGCGCAGCCGCCGGGCGATGTCCAAGGCGGCGGGGACGGCCCGCAGGCCGCTGGCAATGCCGGCTGCTCCGGTGGTCTCCTGACCCAGCAGGTTCAGCCGGCCGGCAATGCGTTCGTCCTGTGTCCGGGCCTGCGTGCCGCCGGGACGGATGGCGGAGAAGACGACGTCGGCCCCGGCGAGCGCGTCGTCGAGGCTGTGCGCGGACTCAATGCTTGGCGTCCGGATCCCTACGGGCAGCGGAGCATCCGCCAGCACCCGGGCGATCGCCTGCTGGCGGCCGGGGTCCACGTCGTGCAGCACCAGCCGGTCCACCAGCCCCGCGGCCGGCCCTTCGGCCAGCGCGCGGTAGACCAGCGGCACGCGGAACCCGCCGCCGCCCAGAATGGCAAGTGTTGCCACTGCTTCCCCCGAACATTGACTTTGGATAACAATCGGCGGCCCCGTGCCCGGGACGCGCCCCTTGCTTGTATTGTGCCAGCTAGGGCCAACCACTGACCCTAGCCGCTCAAACGCGCGGCCCGGCTGAAGAGCCCCGCATGGTGAAGGCGGACGTCTAGCTGTGCGTAACTCTTCAGCTGGAAAGCAAGCTTCGGATGGGAGAATGGATCCGTGAGCTCTACAACGTCGCCGCTGCCCTATGACCGCCAAGCCGTCATCAACCTGGACGCGATCCGCGCCAATGTGCGGCAGCTGCGAGAGATCGCAGCCCCCGCCCGCGTGATGGCCGTGGTCAAGGCGGACGCCTATGGCCACGGCGCCATTCCGGTGGCCCGCGCCGCACTGGAAGCCGGTGCCGGCTGGCTGGGCGTGGCCCACTTCACCGAGGGACTGGCCCTGCGCGCAGCGGGCATCGACGCTCCCATCCTGGCCTGGCTGCACACTCCGGACACCGACTTCGCGGCCGGGATTGAGGCGGGGATCGACGTCGGTGTGTCCGGCTGGGAGCTGGAACCGGTGGTCAGGGCCGCGCGGCAGCTGGAACGGCCGGCGCGCGTGCACCTGAAGATCGATACCGGTCTGGGCCGCAACGGCTGCCCGGCCGCGCTCTGGGAGGACTTGGTCAATCGGGCGGTGGAATACCAGGAACTGGGGCTGCTGCGGGTGGTGGGGGTGTTCTCCCACCTGGCCGTTGCCGACGAACCGCACCGGCCGGAGACGGACGATCAGGTGGACCGCTTCCGGGAGGCGGTGGCGGTAGCGGAAAACGCCGGGCTGGATCTGGAAGTCCGGCATCTGGCCAACACGCCGGGCACGCTCAGCCGTCCGGATACACACTTCGACATGGTCCGGGTGGGCCTGGGGATCTACGGACTGTCCCCCTTCGAGTCGCAGACCCCCGAGGAACTGGGGCTGGTGCCGGCCATGACGCTGCGCGCGCGGGTGGCCAACTGCAAGCAGGTACCGAATGGCCAGGGCGTCTCCTATGGGCTCAACTACCTAACCACCGAGCCAACCACGCTGGTGCTGGTGCCGCTGGGCTACGCCGACGGCATCCCGCGCAGCGCCTCCGGCGTGCAGGTGGCCATCGCGGGCAAGCGGTATGACGTGGTGGGCCGGGTGGCTATGGACCAGTTCGTGGTGGACTTGAGGACCAACGACGCCGGTGACCTCCTGGGCGAGGAAGTGATCGTTTTCGGCCCGGGTCGGGATGTTCCCGGTGCGCAGGACTGGGCGGTCGGCGCCGGCACCATCAACTATGAAATTGTCACGCGCGTGAGCCAGCGCGTCCCGCGCTACTACGCCGGGACTGCCGATGAATGGGACGACGCCGGGGAAGCCGCTTCTGTGGCGGAGGCGGCAGTACTCCCCGCGTCCGCGGCGGAGCAGGCCGCCGCAGCCGCACAAGTCCGCGCGGCCTTGGCCACGACGGACGATCGGAACACGGACAGCGCCGGGGACGCCGGCGCGGTGCTGGCATGACCAGCGGGGCGGGCCAGCCAGGCGCGGCAGACGTGGCCCGGGAGCAACAGCCCATGCCGGTGTGGGAACGCGAGTTCCACGTCTCCTCCGCGGAGGAGACACAGGCGCTCGCCGCCCGGCTGGGCAGGATACTGCGGGCAGGCGACCTGGTGGTGCTCAGCGGAGAGCTGGGCGCGGGGAAAACCACCTTCACCCAGGGCCTGGGCGAGGGGCTCGGCGTCCGGCCGGGCATCATTTCGCCCACCTTCGTTCTGGTGCGCAGCCATCCGAGCATGAACGGCGGCCCGGACCTGGTCCACGTGGACGCCTACCGGCTGGAGTCCGAGGGCGAGATCGACGACATTGATCTGGAGAACACCCTGGATGAGGCTGTGACGGTCGTGGAGTGGGGCCGCGGCCGTGTGGAGCACCTCTCCGACAGTTGGCTGGACATTTCGCTGGTCCGGCCCACCGGGGCGGACCTGATGAACCGACCGACCGAAGGCACCGCGCCGGCCGCGCCGGCTGGCGGCGGGCCCGAGCAGGGTTCCACCGACGGTGCCGCGGGCACGCAGGCGAGCCCCGGCGTCGTGCTCGATTTTGAAGAGCCCGACGACGGCGAGCCCCGGCTGATCCGGATGGCGGCCTACGGGCCGCGCTGGGCGGCGTACATTTTCGCCTGACGCCTCAGCGGTCCTCAGCGCGATTTGCTGCACCGCGAGGCGCTGCGGACGCACTCGGTCTTCACGGCCTTCGGGCACGGGTCCATAATCGATGGCGACAGCAGACCCGCGAGGAGGCCAACCCATGGACACTGCGCTGACCCCGTACCTGGGATTCCGCGACCAGGCCAAAGAAGCGATGACCTTTTATCATTCGGTGTTCGGCGGCGAATTGACGCTGAACACCTTCGGCGACTTCCACGCCAGCGACGACCCGGCGGAGACGGATAAGATCATGCACTCGCAGCTGGCCACCGAGCGCGGCCTGGTGCTGATGGCAGCTGACACGCCGAACAGCATGGACTACACGCCGGGTTCCAGCCACTCACTCTCGCTCAGCGGCGACAACGAGGCCGAACTGCGCGGCTACTGGGACAAGCTGATCGACGGCGCCAGCGTCACTGAACCGCTGCAACAAGCGCCCTGGGGCGACACCTTCGGCATGTGCACGGACAAGTTCGGCGTGCGCTGGATGGTGAATATCGCCGGGCCGCCGCCATCGTGACCCATCCGCCAGCCCACGGTGCACGGGTGCCGCCGGGCGGATGCCACGGGCCGCGGAGTACCTCAAGTAAAATTGATGCGTGCTGATCCTCTCCCTCGATACCTCCGCCATCGCCAGCGCCGCGCTGCTGACCGGACAAGGAGAGACGCTGGCCGCCTTCGCCACCGAGGACACCCGCAGCCACGCCGAAGTACTGGCCCCCGGAATCGGCAAGATTATGACGACGGCGGACGTCACCGGCGCAGACATCGACGCCCTGGTGGTGGGCGTGGGCCCGGGGCCGTTCACCGGCCTGCGCTCCGGGATTGCCACGGCCCGGTCGCTGGCCTTCGCCTGGGGTAAGCCGCTGCACGGCGTGATGAGCCTGGATGCCATCGCCGTGGATGCCGCGCCGGATGCCTGGCGAGCCGGCGCGGACGAGTTTGTGGTGGCCACCGACGCCCGACGCAAGGAAGTGTACTGGGCGCGCTACCGCAGCACAGGCGGCATGCATGAACTGCTGGACGGCCCGCACGTCAGCGCGCCGTCCGAGGTTCCGGACCTGCCGGCCTACGGCATGGGCGCCGGGCTGTACCCGAAGCAACTGCGCGGTGTCACCGAGTACAGCGGCACGCAGCCGACCGCCGAAGCGCTGGGCCGCACCGCCGTCGTCAAGCTGGTCAAGGGGCTGGACCTGCTGGACACCGCGCCGCTGTACCTGCGCGAATCCGACGCGAAGGTCCCCGGGCCGCGAAAGCGTGCACTGTGACCGCCGGCGCGCAGCCCGCGGGCCGCATCAGGGCGATGACCGAGGCCGATGTTCCGGCGGTGGATGCGCTGGAGCAGAAGTTGTTTCCGGACGATGCCTGGCCCACCGAAATGTTTTACGAGGAACTGGCGCAGGACACCCGCAGCTACTACGTGGCCGTGGATGCGCTGGGCGAAGTGATCGGCTATGCCGGACTGATGTGCGTGCGGCCGATCGCCGACGTGCAGACCATCGCCGTGGTGCCCGAGCGCGAGGGGCAGGGGATCGGCACCCGGCTGCTGACCCTGCTGATCGAGCAGGCCGCGGAGCAGCGGGCGGACGATGTGCTGCTGGAAGTGCGCGCGGACAACCCGCGGGCGCAGCGGCTCTACCGCTGGTTCGGTTTCGAGCAGATCCACGTCCGGCCGCGCTACTACCGCGGCGGCACCGACGCGCTGATCATGCGGCTCCGGCTCCAGGACTGGACCGGCCTGCCCGGTGCCGGCCGGGATGGCGCAGGTGCCGGCCAAGATGCTGCACCGGCCGGCTCAGCAGGCGAGCAACCCGAAACCACCGAGGAGACCCGATGAACCGCACCCAGCCGCTGGTCCTGGGGATCGAATCCTCCTGCGATGAAACCGGTGTCGGCATCGTCCGCGGCGACACCCTGCTGGCCAACACCGTTTCGTCCTCGATGGACGAGCACGTGCGTTTCGGCGGGGTGATCCCGGAGATCGCCTCGCGCGCCCATCTGGACGCGTTCATCCCCACGCTGGAGCAGGCGCTGGACACCGCCGGCGTCAGCTTGGACGAAGTGGACGCGCTCGCCGTGACCTCCGGGCCCGGGCTGGCCGGCGCCCTGATGGTCGGCGTCTGTGCGGCCAAGGCGCTCTCGTTGGCCACCGGCAAACCGCTGTACGCCATCAACCATTTGGTGGCCCACGTGGGCGTCGGAGTGCTGGACGGGGGAGTGCTGCCTAAGAACCTGGGCGCGCTGCTGGTGTCCGGTGGCCACACGGAGATCCTGCGGGTACGCTCCCTGACCGATGACGTGGAACTGCTCGGCGCGACCATCGACGACGCCGCCGGCGAAGCCTATGACAAGGTGGCCCGGATCCTCGGCCTGGGCTATCCGGGCGGCCCGGCCATTGACAAGCTGGCCGGCGAGGGCGATCCGAAGCGGATCCGCTTCCCGCGAGGGTTGAGCCAGCCCAAGTACATGGGCTCGGCCGAGGCGCCGGGTCCGCACCGCTACGACTGGTCCTTCTCCGGTTTGAAGACGGCCGTGGCCCGCTGCGTGGAGCAGTTCGAAGCCGCGGGCGAGCCGCTTCCGGTGGCCGACATTGCGGCGTCCTTCCAAGAGGCGGTGGCGGACGTGATCACCGCCAAGGCCATGCTGGCCTGCACCGAGCACGGCATCAGCAACCTGCTGCTGGGCGGCGGGGTGGCGGCGAACTCGAGGCTGCGGGCGCTGACCGAAGAGCGCTGCGCCGAACACGGCATCAAGCTGCGGGTGCCGCCGGTGTCCCTGTGCACGGATAACGGCGCCATGGTCGCCGCGCTCGGCGCCCAGGTGGTGATGGCCGGCGGCCAGCCGTCCGGCATCGAATTCGCGCCGGATTCCTCCATGCCGGTTACCAGCGTGCACCTCTAGGCAATCCTGCCCCGTAAGGCATTCCTGCACCGCTCGGGCGGTCTCAGGTCGACGCTGCCTGTCACAAACAGGGACGGGGTTCTAGGCTGAAACCATGGCGGCCCGCGCGGCTCCCTTCCTCATAACTCTTCTCTCCGGGTGGAAGCTTCGGAACGACGGAGGTAAAGACCATGGGACCTCAAGCTGGAACTGTGAAACTGTCCGCCGCCGTGCTGGTTGCGGCGTCGCTCCTGCTCACGTCTTGTTCCCGAACCGGCGACGAACCCGGCGAAGGGCCGGAAGCAGGAGGTGCGGGAGGTTTTGAGACCGGTTCCTTGATCAGTGTCTCCCTCTCCGCAGACACAGCGCACGCTGAAAAGTTGTTCACCGAACAGATCAAGGATTCGAACTTCGAACCAGACGTTCAGGTTGCGGCGAATGCCGCAGAACAGCAGCAACAGATCAGCAGCATGCTCAACGGGAAACTGAAAGTACTCATTGTGGACGCGGCAGACCCGGCAGGCTTGGGAGAGCAGCTGGCGGCCGCGGAGGAGGCCCGGATTCCGGTCATCGCTTTCGACACCATGGTCACGGACACTGCCGCGGCCAAGTACCTGGTCAGTGTCGATGCATTCCAAGACGGACAGACCCAGGCGCAGGCTCTGCTCGATGGGCTGGCCGAACGACACGGCGAAGGACCTTACAACGTGGAATTGTTCAGCGGTCACCCTAGCGACCGCGCGGCGCGCCTCGCCTTCGACGGAGCCATGAACGTACTCCAGCCAAAGATCGACGAGGGCACCGTGGCCGTCATGTCCGGGCAGACGAATTACGAGGCGACCGCGAGCGAAAGCCCCGATGCTGCCGGAAAGCGGTTAACCGGCCTGTTGGCGCACACCTATGCCTCGCATAAGTTGGATGGAATCTTGGCAGCTGATGATGCCACCGCTCAGGCTCTTATCCGGGTGGCCCAAGACGGCGGGCAGGACTCTGCCGTCGTTGTGGGCAGCGGATCCGCCCCTGAAGGAGTGAAATCGGTCATGGCCGGCAAGCAGTACGCCACCACCTACGCCGACCCGGCAGCCATGGTGGCCGAGGCCATGACGCTCGTGAAGGGGTTTGCGCAAGATGACGCGCCCGAGGCGGACGACGAAGATTCTTACGGCAACGATCAAACCACCGTCGCGGCCTACCTCACCGAAGCCGAACCGGTGACGCAGCTCAACGCCCACAAGGTGCTTGCCGACAACCCCGAGCTGTCGAAACTCGCCGAATAGGTAGGTGCTCAGCTGGTCCGGCGAAACCCCGCGTCGATAAACGCTTCCACGATGCGGGTTGCAGTTACTTCCCGGGGGCGGCCAGAAGTGCGGCCACTTCGTCGTTGGTCAGGACCAGCCAGGGCGAGCTGTCAGCTCCCTGCAGGGCAGCTTCAGGGCTGTCGCCCTGCGTCCACCATTTGGCCTCGAACACGCGGCCTTCGAGCTGGACGCGGTCGCTCTTGAGGTAGATGGTGTTAATCTTCCACTCCGGGAATGTTCCGGCTGGTGCGGTAACCACAGGCTCCGGGGTTTCGCCCGGAAGCACCGGTCCGATCAGGGTCCACGGGGTCACTTCTGCGGTCGCGGTGGGATCGTCGGGGACATCGCCGCGCGTCCACCACTTGGCCTTGTAGACGTTGCGGTGCCAGACGACGCGCTCGTTAGCTACGTACGCAGCCTCGCTGTTCCAGATCGGATAGGGGCTGGTCGCCGGATCGTCCACGATGTCGGCAGCGGAGGCAGCGGGCGGACCTGTCGGGGCAGGGCCGGCGGAGGCATCGGGGCCCGGCTCGCTGACGGCCCGCGGCAGTCCGCCCAAATTCTGGCCGAGCACGGCCGCGTAGCTGCTCCCTTGCTGCTCCACCCCGCTGCAGCTGTCCGATACCTTGGTCACGTCCCCGTAATTGGCGCTGCACGTGGTGTCGCGGTTCAGTGACCACATGGACATCCGGGCGATGCCGACTTCCGAGGCGAAGGCATTGAGGCCTGCAGCGTCGGCCATGGTGAAGATTTCGCCGGGCACATCGTTCTGGCCGATCATCGGGGTGAGGCCGATCTTGCTCCAGACCGTCCGTTCGCCCGATTCCAATCCGGCCTCGCGGTAGGCGGATTGGAGTTGGACGTGCGCCGACCGCGCCGCCTGGATGGAGGCATCGAGCATGCTTTGGTCCGGCTGCCGGCTCTGGCCATAGTCCATGGTCATTAAGTTGACCCCGGCCAGGGGCACCTTGGCCGCGAGCATTTGTTCAACCGCGCGGATGCCCTCGTCGGTCAGGCCGTGCGGGGCGACCGGCAGGGTCAGCCAAATATCCAGGTCCTGGCCGGCCGCTTCCCGTTCGGCGGCCAGCTGTGCCATGACAGTGGCGCGGCGTTCGCCGGCCGCGGCATCCGCGAGGTTGTCGCCTTCGATGTCCAGATCAATCGTGTCCACGTTGTAGCGCTCAATGACCTGGCGGTACGCCCGCTTCAGGGCGGCCGGATCCGTGCAGCTGGTGGCCAGTTCCTTGTTCAGGAGGCCGCCAAAGGAAATGCCGATGTGCCCGCCCGTTTCTGCCAGCCGGGCCACCCTCCGGTCCAGGTCCATGGTGGCCTGGGCCTCGTCGAATCCGTAGAAGCCGCCCCAGGACGGCGTGCAGGAACTTTCCGGGTTCGCCACGATGAAGGAGAGGATGATGCTGCGCTCGGCGTCGCTGGAGGGGGTCTCGAAGCTGTAGAACGGAGTAGCTGTCGCGTCCACGTAGCCGGCGAACCACGAAGCCTTGCCAGCGGCAGCGCGGGCGTCAGTGAACTGTCCCCAGCCGACCCCTGCCGCGGCTACGATCGCGGCGGTTACGGTGATCAGCACGCCAAGCCGCAGCCAAGACAGGCGCCGGCCCGGAAATCTTTTCGACATTGCTTGCTTCCCCCAACTACTGAGTCCGCACTCTGGAACCCGTGTCTGTACGGTAACAGGTCGTCGTCTCGCGGCGACACCGCCTGAAAGAGTGGCGTTAATCACGTTTAATCGTTGTATTATTGCACTTCGCGCAGCCCTAGACTATGGGGCACCGGCGTCCGTTCCGCCGGGCGAGGATCCACCAGGGCAGAGCACTACCGCTCTGCCCTGTTTCGTCCTGTTTGTTGGGGGTTTTCATGCTGGACACCATGCCTGCCGCTCAAGCCGAGCCGCTCAGTTCGGGCGCCGATCCTGCGCCGCGCCGCCGCCAGTGGGGTGCCGAGAAGCGGTCGGAACCGATGTCTATCGTGCACCCCAAGCCGACCGGACGGAAGATCGTGCTGGGACGGCTGGGCATTATCACCACCGTCACGGCGTGGATCGTCTACGTGGTCACCACCATCCTGCGCCAGTTCGCCGACAATCCGGGTGCGGGCTTCAGGTTCCAGCTGGAGGCTGCCTCCTACCTGACGGTCGTTACGTTCCTGACGTTTTCCGCCTTGATGTACTTGCTGGCACGGCAGGGTGCCTTGTACCGATTCCGCGACCACCAGCGCGTCCCGCGTGGTGAGTTGGACCGCCACTTTGCCCACTACGACGACGGGGTGACCGTCCTGGTGCCGTCCTATGCCGAAGAGCCGGAGATCGTTCGTGCCACGCTCTGGTCGGCGGCGCTGCAGGAATTCCCCAACCTGCGCGTGGTGCTGCTGCTGGACGACCCGCCCTTCCCCACCGATCCCGCCGTCATCCAACGGCTTGAGCGCACGCGTGCCCTGCAAACCGAGATCAGCGACAGGCTGCAGGCGCCGGCCGGACGTGCCCTCGCCGCCCTTGCCGCGTTCCGCCAGGGCGACCACGCGCCGTCGTCAGATCTGCAGCGGCTGATCAGCGAGTACAGCGCTGCTGCAGTCTGGCTGGAGGAATTCGCCGAGGCCGAGCGCATCGAGGACCACGTGGACGAGTTCTTCGTGGACCTGGTGGTGATGGGCCTGGCCCGCGAACTCCGGCTGGTGCTGCTGGCGTTGGAGGCTGCCGCTGCACAGTCGGCTGAGCTGGCCCCCGAGCGGATTGAGGAGCTGCATCTGCGCTTGGTGCGGACGTTCAGCGTGAAGACCGAGACGTTCGAGCGAAAGCGCTACGCGAACCTTTCGCACGAGGCCAACAAGGCGATGAACCTGAACTCGTACATCTCCCTGATGGGCCAGCGCTGGGTGGCACAGGACGCCGCCGGTGACACCGTCCTGAGGCAGGTGCCGGAGGGCGAGGACGCGGACCTCGATATCCCGGACACCCGCTACCTGCTGACACTGGACGCCGATTCACAACTGCTGCGCGACTACTGCCTGCGGCTGGTTTACTTCTTGGAGTCCCCGGGCAACGAACGCGTGGCCGTCACCCAGACGCCCTACTCCGCCTTCCGCGGGGCTCCCACCCGGATTGAACGAGTGGCCGGCGCGACCACCGACATCCAGCACATCCTGCATCAAGGCATGACCTACTACGGCGCCACCTTTTGGGTGGGCGCCAACGCAGTCATCCGCAAGGAGGCGCTGGAAGACATCGTCGAGGTGGAGACGGTGGGCGGCTTCGAGATCCGCACCTACATCCAGGATCGGACGGTCATCGAAGACACCGAGTCCAGCATCGATCTGGGGGCGCACGGCTGGAAGCTGGCCAACTACCCCGAGCGGCTGAGCTATAGCGCCACCCCGCCCGACTTCGGCTCGCTGGTGGTGCAGCGGCGACGCTGGGCGAACGGCGGCTTGTTGATCCTTCCCAAGCTGTGGTCGCAGCTGGTGGAGCGGCGCCACCGGCACGAGCGGATTCTGGTCCGGGAAGTGTTCATGAAGGTGAACTACATGGCCTCGATCGCCTGGGCCAGTTTTGGCCTGGTCTTCCTGCTGGCCTACCCGTATGACAGCCGGCTGCTGAGTCCGGTGGTGTTCGTTGCGGCCTTGCCGTACTTCCTGGCCATGGGCAGCGACCTGCGCGATTGCGGCCACCGGTTCAGCGACATCTTCCGCATCTACGGATTCAACTTGGTGATGCTGCCGGTGAACCTGGCCGGCGTCTTCAAATCGATGCAGCAGGCGTTGACCGGCGAAAAGATTCCGTTTGTTCGTACGCCGAAGGTCAAGGACCGCACGGCGGCACCAGCCCTGTACGTGCTGATCCCGTACCTGATGGTGGCGTTCTCTTTGCTGACGTTGTACCGGGACGCTATGGCCGGCAACTGGGGCAATGCGGCCTTTGCCGCCCTCAACGCCAGCCTCGCCAGCTATGCCATCCACTCCTACATCGGGATCAGGAACTCGTTGGTGGACATAGCGCTGGGGACCATCAGCTGGCTCTACGTGGAGCCCAAGAAGCCGAAGCCTGCCGAGCCGGTGGTGATTGCCAAGACTGCCGAGGAAGTCGACTTCAGATCGATCCTGTACCACGGCGACCGGCGGCTGAACCGCGACCTGCGCGGCAGTCACGACCGGCGGCGCCGGGTAGCCGGGCTGTGAACGGGGGCAGAAATGTTTCCTTGGCGCTGCTCGAAGGCGCCGATCCCGTTACTGGGCGTTGCGGCGTAGCTGGCTGACCACGTCGAGCACGACGGCGCGCAGGTCGCCGTCGTGCTCTGCAGCCACTTGGCGCTGGCGCTGGTAGCCGGCACCGCCGTCGATAATTTTCTCCACGTCTGCCAGCTCATCGGCGCAGCCGAGCTTGCGGGCCACCGGTTCCAGCCGGTTCAGCACGTGCTCGCGCAGGTGATCGGTGACCAACATTTCCTTGCCGGCGGCGTTGAGGATGATGATGGCGTCCATACCATAGCGGGCGGCGCGCCACTTGTTCTCCTGCACATGCCACGGCGGCATGGTGGGGATGGCCCAGCCGTTGTCCAACGCGGTGGAGAATTCGTCCACCAGGCACTGCGTGAGGGCGGCGACGGCGCCGACGTCGCGCAGCGTCGACAACCCGTCGCAGACCCGCATCTCAATCGTGCCCAGCGCGGGAACGGGGCGGATGTCCCAGCGGATCTCGCTGATGGTGTCGATCACCCCGGTGGTGAACATGTCCTGGACGTAGTCTTCGTACAGCGCCCAGCTGGGGAACTGGAACGGCAGCCCGGCGGTGGGCAGCTGCTGGAACATCAGTGCGCGCTGCGAGGCGTACCCGGTGTCCTCTCCGGCCCAGAACGGGGAAGAGGCGGAAAGCGCCTGGAAGTGCGGGAAATAGTTGAGCAGCCCGTCCATCACCGGCAGCGCCTTGTCCCGGTGATCCAGGCCGACGTGCACATGCACGCCGTAGATCACCATCTGCTGGCCCCACCACTGGGTGCGGTCGATCAGCTTGGCGTAGCGTGCCTTGTCCGTCACCGGCTGCGACCGCGGTGCGGCAAAGGGGTGGCTGCCGGCGCAAAAAAGCTCCACACCCATCGGGTCCGTGACGTCACGGACGGCTGTCAGCGCACTGCTCAGGTCCGCCTTGGCCTCGCTGACGGTGTGGCAGACGCCGGTGACGAGCTCCACCGTGTTCAGCAGCAACTCCTGCTTCACGTGCGGGTGCTCGTCGTCGTCCTGCAGTTCGGGGTGTCCGGCTCGGACGGCCTCCAGCACGTGCTCGGCCACGGAGACCAGCTCGCCGGTTTGTGCGTCCACCAGCGCCAGTTCCCACTCGACCCCTAAGGAAGATTGGGCGGACTGGGCAAAATCGATATTCAAACGCTGCTCCGTATCTGGCGGTACCGGCTGCCGCCGGCGATGCACGTCTCGCGCGGAACGGGCGGCGACACTGAATTGATTCTAGTGCGTCAGGGTCGGGCCGCGCGCTCACGGTTGCGGCCACCCGCGGTCGGGATGGGCTCGACGACGATCGCCACCCGGTCCTGGCCCATCCGGGTCAGCACCAGCGTGGCCTTGTTCGGCCCTTTGCCGGAACCGGTCAGCAGGGTTTTGCGCAGCTCGTCCGGCGTGACCGAGGTGCCGCGCTTCTTGATCTCCAGCGTGCCGATCCGGTTGGCCTTGACCCACGCCTTGAGCTTCTTGACGTTGTAGGGCTTGACCTCCAGCACCTTGTACGCACGGGCAAAAGGGGTGTCTTGCAGTTGCGGGGCACAGATGTAGGCGATGTGCTCATCCAGCAGATGTCCGTCCAGGCCGCGGGCAAGGTCGGCGACCAGTCCGGCGCGGATTACAGCGCCGTCGGGCTCGTACAGGTAGCCCTCGGCCGGTCCGGTCTCCACGTTCTGGTGTGCCGGATTAAAGCTGATGTCGCTGGTCAGTTCGGCGCTGCCGCGGGCACCAATCACCAGGGCCGCACGCCGCACGCCGGGACGGGCCAGTGCGTTGAACCACAACGCAGCCTCAATCACGTCGCCGCTGACGGATATCCATTGCACCTCGCAGTTCGCCGGCAGCGCGTCGTGGGGGATTCCCGGCCCCATCTTCACTCCCACCGGCAGGCCCCGGTCGGCGAGCTTCTCCACAAAGGACAGCGGCGGCGAGAACGCCTCCGGATCAAAGATTCTGGTGGTGCCCGACGTCGTCGTGGTCCGCCGTGCCGGATCCAGCCACACGCCGTCGATCCCGGTCAGGTCAACGTCTTCGGCTTCGGCGTTGACCACGGTCGCGTCCGGCCAGGGCATCAGGTTGATGGTGGCCACCGCGGCGGTGGTCTCATCACGTTCGACGGCGGTGACCCTGCGGTCAAGGGTGGCCAGCGCCATGGAGTCCGCGCCGATTCCGCAGCCGAGGTCCGCGACGTGGTCCACCCCGGCAGCCTGGAACCGCTGGGCGTGCAGGGCCGCGATGTTCAGCCGGGTGGCCTGTTCGAGTCCTGCCTGGGTGAAAAGCATCTTCGCCGCGAACGGGCCGAATTTTGCCTCGGCCTTGGCCCGCAGGCGGGATTGCGTCATCGCGGCGGAGACCAGTTCGGGGGAATGGCCGGCCTTGCGCAGTTCGGTTCCGGTGTGCAGGCTCTCGGCCTCGGAGTAGGGGCCGAGCGAATTCAGCAGTTCCCAGCCTTCTGGCGTCAGAATCGGGGCGATGCTCTCGGCGTGGGTCTCGGATGCCATGAATTCAAGCCTAGTGCAGCCAATCGGGGCCAGCGCACGGCCCCGGCGGGCCGGCGGCCGTCCTGCTGTCCGGCTATGGGTAGTTCTCCCCATAGCGGGATCAGCAGGTCATCCGTAAGATCAGAAGGAAGCTTACTGTGAGGAGGCCCGGATTATGTCAACACCCTGTGACTGGAGCGACATCGATACGGATGCTTGCCAGACGGACATTGAAGCGGAACTGGGCGAGTTGATTGCGTCCAGCAATCGTGTCCACCGCGGATGGCAGGCCCTGTGGGAAGAGGTCGCCGTCCCCGCGCCGGCGTGGCAGCGGGACATGCGGCGTCTGGCCTAGGCGCCTGCATTCCGCCCGAACCTCACCTGGCCGCGCCGAGGTGCTGGCCGCGGGCAGCCGCCGGCCGTAGCATGGGCGCATGATTGCAACGGCGGCAACTTTCCTGTCCGCGGGCCGCTATTTCCGTGAAGTCCTGGCCAACGTTCCCTCTACCGCGTGGAACGCGCCCGGACTGGATGACTGGACCGTCAGGACCTTGGCCGGCCACACCAGCCGCGCCCTGTCCACGGTGCTGACCTACTTGGGGCGTCCGGCCGCCAAAATTCAGGTGGAATCTGCCGCCGACTATTACCTGGCCACCGGGCTGGCCGACGATCCCGGCGTCACCGAGCGGGCCATTGCGGCGGGCAAGGAGCTAGGGCCGCACCCGGTGGATATGGTGGACCGGCTGCTGGCCCAGCTGGAGAACACGCTGCCGCTGGCCGAAGACCGGATCATTGAAACGGCTGCCGGCGGCATGCGGTTCAGCGACTATCTGCCCACCCGGATCTTCGAACTGGCCGTGCACACCCTTGACCTGTCACGTGCGTGCGGCCTGGTGGCCGAATTGCCCAGCGACGTGGAACTGGAAGCCGGCCGGCTTGCCATCCAGATCGCTTCCGAACGCGGGGACGGTGCGATGGTCCTGCTGGCGTTGACCGGCCGCACCATCCTGCCGGGCGATTTTTCCGTGGTGTAGGCCTCACGGTCCTAGGGCCGGTTGCGGATGCCAGCGGCGGAGACCGCGCCGCCGGCAAAGAGCAGCAGCGCCGCGGCCAGGGCGGCGCGGCGGAACCCTGCATGGTCCAGCATGCCGCCGGTAATGGCACCGGCCGCTGCGATGGCCACCAGCCCGGCGATGCGGGCCACCGCGTTGTTCACGGCGGAGGCGATTCCGCTGCGTTCCGCCGCAACCGCCCCGAGCACCGCGGCGGTCAGCGGGGAGACGGTGACCGCCAAGCCGAAGCCCGCCAGCAGCACGCCCGGCAGGATTTGTTGCCAGAAGCCCAAGGGCTCCTGCGCTGACATCATCAGCAGGAATCCGGTCCCGGCCAGCAGCGGCCCGGCGGCCATGAACAGGCGCGGCCCGTAGCGGCCCGAGAGCCGGCCGAACCAGGCGGCAAACGCGAGCGAGAGAACGCTCATTGGCAAGATCGCCAGACCGGCCGCGGCAGCGCTGAACCCGGCCGCCTGCTGCAGAAAGACCGGCAGCGCGAACAGCCCCAGGGACAGGCCCGCATAAATCCCCGCCGTGGCGATGTTGCCGACGCCGAAGTTGCGCTCGCCGAACAACTGCAGCGGCATCATCGGGTAGGGCGCACGGTGCTCCCACCACAGAAAGAGCACCAGAGAGATCAGCCCGGCGGCCAGCGGGACCAGCACCCGTGGGTCTGCCCAGCCGACCCGTTGCTGCTCGATCAGCGCGAACACCGGTCCGGCGAGTCCGGCGACGGCCAGGCACGCGCCCGCCAGATCGATTCGTGCGTGCGGCTCCTGTCGGGGCGGATCTGCCAGCCGGGCCACCAGCCAGAGCGTAACGGCGATGGGCACCACATTCACCGCAAAGACAACCCGCCAGCCCACCGTGTCCACCAGCAGGCCGCCGAGGACCGGGCCGACAATGTACGCCGTGCCGGTCCAGGCAGTCCAGACGCCGATCGCCCGGTGCTGGCGCTGCCCGGTGAAAGTCGAGGTGATCAGGGCCAGCGAAGACGGGACCAGCAGGGCGGCGCCCCCGCCCTGGACAATCCGTGCGGCCACCAGCCCAACCGCCGCCGGGGCCGCTGCACAGGCCAGCGAGGCCACACCGAAGACCACCAGCCCCAGCCGCAGGATCCTGACCCTGCCGAACACGTCGGAGAGGGCGCCAGCCACCAGGATCAGCGCGCTCAGGGAGAGCAGGTAGCCGCCCACCACCCACTGTTGTACCGCCAGGCCTCCGCCAAGGTCACGGTCAATGGCCGGCAGCGCGACGGTGACGACGGAAGCGTCCAGGAATGCCACGAAGGACGCCAGAATCGCCACCAGAAGGATGATGGCTTCGCCCGACATGCTCCGCAAAGATGCAGACCGAGAGGGGTCGGAACCAGCCGGCTGGCCGCGCGAAGGCATGAACCGGGATTCTACCGGGCCCTGATGGTGGTTTCACGGACGCGCGGCAACTTCACTTTCATGACGGTGCACCGGGGGAGGGCTCCGCAGGCCTGGCGGGCGGAGCTCTGGTCCCGCACTTGCGGCTGTGCCAGTCTGGAAGGTGCCCGCCCGCAGAGCGAAGGAGACCGCCATGAACAGCGTTGGATTTACTCCCACACAGGTTTTCAGCGGCTTTAGCGTCAATGACACCGCTGCCGCCAAACAGTTCTACAACGGGACTCTGGGGCTCGACGTAGCCGACGGTCCGATGGGCACCGTCGAACTGAGCCTGCCGGGTGGCGCCAAAGTGATGATGTACCCGAAGCCGGACCACCAGCCGGCCACGTTCACCATCCTGAACTTCGCCGTCGAGGACGTCGAAGCCGCAGTTGCCGAGCTCAACGACCGCGGGGTGCAGACCAAGATCTACGACAATCCCGATCTCCCCACCGATGACAAGGGCATCATGCGCGGCAACGGCCCGGACATCGCCTGGTTCAAGGACCCGGCCGGCAACGTCCTTGCGGTCCTGAAGCAGTGACGGGGCGGCGGCCGCTTGCGCCCGCCGCTCAGCACCCAGCTGGCTACGCCCGCCGGGCCGCGGTCAGGCGAAGTAGACGCCGATCCGGTTGCCCTCGATCTCCTCAATCCGGATGTCGATCTCGTAGACATCGCGCAGCACCTCGGGATGCATGATCTGCGCCGGCGGGCCCTGGTGGACCAGCCGGCCGGAGCGCATGGCGATGATGGAGTCGGAATAGCAGGAGGCGAAGTTGATGTCGTGAATCACCAGCACCACGGTCTTGCCCAGCTCATCGGTGAGCCGGCGCAGCAGCCGCATCATTTCCACCGCGTGCTTCATGTCCAGGTTGTTCAGCGGCTCGTCCAGCAGCAAGTAGTCGGTGTCCTGCGCCAGGACCATGGCAATGAAAGCGCGCTGGCGCTGGCCGCCGGAGAGCTCGTCCACGAACTTGTCCGCCATCGAGGTCAGGTCCAGGTACTCCAGGGCCTGTTCGATGTGGGCCTTGTCGTTGACGGTCGGCCGGCCGTTGTTGTGCGGGAAACGGCCGAAGCCCACCAGATCCCGGACGGTCAGCCGCACTGTCAGCTGGTTGTCCTGTCGCAGGATGGCCATCTTGCGGGCCAGTTCCTTGCCTGCGGTCTTGCTGACGTCCAGGCCGTCGATGGTGACGGCTCCGGCATCCATCGGCAGCAGCCGGGAGACCATGGACAGCAGCGTGGACTTGCCCGCCCCGTTGGGACCGATGATCGAGGTGATGCCGCCGTCTTTGATGTAGCAGCTGACATCGTCCACCACCGTCTGCGTGCCGTAGGTCTTAGAGACGCCGGAGACGTGGATCATTTGACGGAGCCTTTCAACAGCAGGGCGATAAACAGGAGGCCGCCCGCAAACTCAATGACAATGCTCAGCGCGGTGTCGAAGCTGAACACCTGCTCAAGCACCAACTGGCCGCCGACCAGTGCGATGGCGCCCAGCAGCACGGCGATGGGCAGCACAGAGATGTGGCGGAAATGTGAGCAGAGCAGGTACGCCAGATTGGCCACCAGCAGCCCGAAGAAGGTAATCGGACCCACCAGCGCGGTGGAGACGGCCACCAGAACGGCGCAGACCATCAACACCTTGGTGACGGCCCGCCGGTGGTTCACGCCCAGGTTCAGAGCGGTGTCCCGTCCCAGCGCCAGCACATCCAGCTCCCGGCGCATCCGCCAGACGGGGATGCTGGCGGCGGCAACTGCCAGCGCCGAGACGGCCAGCAGCAGGCCATCCACGTTGTTGAAGCTGGCGAAGAACAGATCCTGCAGGATGATGAATTCGCTCGGGTCGATCAGACGTTGTAGCAACGAGGAGATACCGCGGAACATCGTGCCGAAAACGATGCCCACCAGCAGCATCAAGTGCAGGCTCTTGCCGCCGCCGGTAAACAGCCAGCGGTAGAGCAGGAAGGAGAACGCGACCATTAGCATCACTTCGATCACGAAGCGCGCAGGTGCACCCATGCTCAGCAGCGCCTGGCCGCCGATGGCGAACGTCAGCCCGGTCTGGATCAGCATGTACAGGGCGTCGAACCCCATGATCGACGGCGTCAGGATCCGGTTGGCGGTCACTGTCTGGAACAACACCGTGGACACGCCCACGGCGTACGCCACCAGCAGCATCGACCCGATCTTGATGGCCCGCCGGGGGAGGATGTAGCCGAGGTTGCCGCGCAAATCGATGGTCATGAACACGGCGACCAGGACGGCAGTGAGCAGTCCCAGCAGGATGATCCACGTCCGCGGCCGGACGGTCTTGACGGTGCGGCGCTTATGCTGCGTCAGTGCGGCGGGCAGAACGGTGTCAGCCATTCTTGCGGGTCCTCAACAGCAGGTACAGGAAAATGGCGCTGCCCACGGCGGAGACAATCACGCCCACGGGAATCTCGTAGGGGAACCGGATGGTGCGGCCAATGATGTCGCAGAGCAGGACGAAGCCGGCACCGAACACGGCCACCCAGGGGACCGCGCGTCGGACGCTGTCGCCGAACACCAGCGATACCAGGTTGGGCACCACCAGGCCGAGGAAGGGAATGGCGCCGACGTTGACCACAACCACAGCGCTAATCAGCGAGACGATGACCAGTCCCAGCGTCATCACACGGCCGTAGTTCAGCCCGAGGTTGGTGGAGAATTCTTGGCCCATGCCGGCCATGGTGAACCGGTCCGCGCAGAGATAGCCGACCACCGCCAGGACCGCAACGATCCAGAGCAGCTCGTAGCGGCCGCGCAGCACGCCGGAAAAGTCTCCGATCATCCAGCTGTTCAGCGACTGCAGCAGGTCGTACCGGTAGGCAAAGAAGGTGGTGACGGCCGCGATCACGCCGCCCAGCATGATGCCCACCAGCGGCACGATCAGCGTGTTGCGCAGCGGGATCCGGCGCAACACCAGCAGGAACAGCCCGGTTCCTGCCGCAGCGAACACGGTGGCCACCGACATCTTGGCCAGCAGTGAAGCGCCGGGGACTGCCACCGTGACTACCAGGATGCCCAGCGAAGCCGACTCCACGGTTCCCACGGTGGACGGCTCCACGAATTTGTTCCGCGCCATCAGCTGCATGATCAGCCCGGCGATGCCCAGTGCTGCACCGGCCAGGACCACGGACAGGGTCCGCGGCAGCCGGCTGATCCAGAAGATGTCCCAGGCGGACTGGTCACCGGACAGCAGTGCCGGCAGGGAGACATCGCTGACCCCCACGAACATGCTGGCACAAGCCAAAATAACGACGGCGGCGCCCGCCCAGGCGAGCTGCGCACCGGATCCCCGGGGGCGGGCACGCCGGGCGACGGCGGCAACCGGAGCCGGTGCTGGAGTGGAAATCGTGGAGGAAGCCATAGGACGGACCACCGCGCAGGCCGCCGGCGAACCTGCCGGCGGCCTTACGGGGTGCTACTTCGTAACGGCTGCCTGGACGGCGCTGATCATGGCGTCCGTGTTATTCAGGCCGTAGCCCACCAGGTACCAGGAGGCTGAATCCAGATAGGTGATGCTGTCGTTCTTGGCCGCCTTGGTGCCGTTGACCAGTTCGTTGTCCAGAACCGCCGAGGCCGCCTCGCCGGATTCACCGATAGCCGAGTCGCGGTCGATCACGAACAGGTGGTCCGGGTTGGTTTTCGCGATGAATTCGTGCGAGATCGCCTCGCCGTGCGGGCCCTCGGACTTCACGTCGGCGGCGGGCTGCACGCCCAGGACATCGTGGACAATGCCGAAGCGGGATCCGGCGCCGTAGGCAGTCATCTCGCCGCCGCTGGTCATCACGACCAAGCCGGTGCCGGCGTCGGCAGCTTCGGCCTTGGTGTCCTCGATCTTGGTGTCGAGGGCAGAAAGCTTTGCGTCGACTTCGGCTTCCTTGCCGAAGATTTCGCCGAGCGTGGTGGTGACTTCCTTGAAGCTCTCGACCGGTGCGGCGGTGTCGACGCTCAGATCGATGGTCGGGGCGATCTTGCTCAGTTCACCGTAGGCCTCGGCGGTACGGCCGGAGATGATGATTAGATCCGGTGCACCCTCGCTGATCGCCTCGAAGTCGGGTTCCTTCATGGAGCCGATCTTGGTATAGCTGTCTTCGCCGTACTGCGCCAGTGACTCGGGGAACACGGCCTCCGGGACGCCGTCCACCTCGACCCCCAGGGCGGTCAAGCTGTCCAGCACGCCCAGGTCGAAGGTGTAGACGGTCTCCGGGTTCACCGGCACGTCGGTGGTTCCTGAGGCATGTTCAACGCTGATCGTCTCTGCGTCTGCGCCTGCTGCGGCATCGGTCTGCTGACCGCACGCGCTCAGAGCGAGCATGGAAACGGCTGCGGTCACGACCATCAGGCCGGACTTCAGGGGCTTTTTCACTGACACTCCATCGTTCGTCAATCCGGGCCCCGAGAGGGAACCGGCATTAGGCAACATAAACGTTTGCTATTTGCGCGCACTGTGAAAGCTACCGGGTTAGGTAAGCCTTACGCAACTTGGCGCGGAGGTCCGGAACGCCTCGTGGTGTCACATGCCTGTCGGCAAGAGGTGAAATCGGCGCCTCGCTGGCACTCGCCTTGACCGAGTGCTAACCCGTCTCATAGAGTCGCTGTTAGCACTCTCCCCGTGCGGGTGCTAATACAAGGAACCGCCTGCCGGCACCGCGACGACGGCAGACATCTCCTTGGCCAACCTATTCGTAGCTCATGAAAAGGAGAGAGCCGAGTGTCGGTCTCCATTAAGCCTCTTGAGGATCGTATTGTTGTCCAGCCGCTCGAAGCAGAGCAGACCACGGCCTCCGGCCTGGTTATCCCGGACACCGCCAAGGAAAAGCCGCAGGAAGGCAAAGTTGTCGCGATCGGCCCCGGCCGCGTCGATGACAATGGCAACCGGGTTCCCGTTGACGTAGCCGAGGGTGACGTAGTCATCTACTCGAAGTACGGCGGAACCGAGGTCAAGGTCGGCGGCGAAGAGTACCTGGTGCTCTCCGCCCGCGACGTACTGGCCATCGTCACCAAGTAAGGCCCATCAGCTGAGTCCGGCGGCTCGGGCGCGCGCAGTCGACGCCCGCAGCCGGAACCACGGACAACCGAAATGCCCCGGCTGCCGCTGTGTTGCAGCGCAACCGGGGCATTTCGCGTGAAAGGAACAAATTCATGGCAAAGCAGTTGGAGTTCAACGACGCGGCCCGCAAGGCGCTGGAAGCCGGCGTCGACAAGCTCGCCAATACCGTCAAGGTCACCCTCGGCCCGCGCGGCCGCAATGTGGTCCTGGACAAGAAGTGGGGCGCTCCCACGATCACCAATGACGGCGTGACCATCGCCCGCGAGGTGGAGCTCGACAATCCCTACGAGAACCTTGGCGCGCAGTTGGCCAAGGAAGTCGCCACCAAGACCAATGACGTCGCCGGCGACGGCACCACTACCGCTACCGTGCTGGCCCAGGCCCTGGTTAAGGAAGGCCTGCGCAACGTGGCCGCCGGGGCCGCACCGGGAGCTCTCAAGCGCGGCATTGAGGTAGCGGTCGAAGCCGTTGCCGCACGCCTGCTGGAGAACGCCCGCGAGGTCGAGGACAAGGTGGCCGAGGTTGCCACCATCTCTGCCCAGAGCCCCGAGGTCGGCCAACTGCTGGCCGAGGCCTTCGACAAGGTGGGCAAAGACGGCGTCATCACCATCGAAGAAGCTTCCAGCATGGACACCGAACTGGTGCTCACTGAAGGAATGCAGTTCGACAAGGGACTGCTGTCGCAGTACTTCGTCACCGACCAGGAGCGTCAGGAGGCCGTCCTCGAGGATGCGCTGATCCTGATCTCCCAGGGCAAGATCTCCACGGTGCAGGAGTTCCTGCCGCTGTTGGAGAAGGTGCTGCAGGCCAACAAGCCGCTGTTCATCATCGCCGAAGACATCGACGGCGAAGCCCTGTCCACCCTGGTGGTCAACAAGATCCGCGGCACGCTCAACGTTGCCGCGGTGAAGGCGCCTGGCTTCGGCGACCGCCGCAAGGCCATGCTGCAGGACATCGCGGTGCTCACCGGCGCCCAGGTGGTGTCCGCTGACCTTGGTCTGAAACTGGACCAGGTAGGCCTCGAGGTACTCGGTACCGCCCGCCGGATCACCGTCACCAAGGACAACACCACCATTGTGGACGGCGCCGGTTCCGACGCCGACGTGGCGGACCGTGTGGCCCAGCTGCAGGCAGAGGTGCTGCGCACCGATTCCGATTGGGACCGCGAGAAGCTGCAGGAACGCCTGGCCAAGCTGGCTGGCGGTATCGGCGTGATCAAGGTCGGCGCCGCCACCGAGGTCGAAATGAAGGAGAAGAAGCACCGGATTGAGGACGCAGTGTCCTCCACCCGCGCTGCTTTGGAAGAGGGCATCGTTGCCGGTGGCGGTTCCGCCCTGGTGCACGCATCCCAGGCTCTGGACACCGACCCCAACGTGCTGGCGCTTGAAGGCGATGCAGCCACCGCCGTCGGCCTGGTCCGCCGTGCGCTGGTCCAGCCGCTGCGCTGGATCGCCGAAAACGCCGGCTACGAGGGCATGGTCGTCGTCTCCAAGGTGGGCGAACTGGACGTCAACAACGGCTTCAACGCCGCCACCGGCGAATACGAGGACCTGTTCGCCGCCGGCGTCATCGACCCGGTGAAGGTGACCCGCTCGGCGCTGCGCAATGCAGCCTCGATCGCAGCCCTGGTGCTGACCACCGAAACCTTGGTCGTGGAGAAGCCGGCCGACGAGGACGAGCACAACCACCAGCACTAACAGCCGCAGGGTCGCCGCGCGGAGATCCGCCGGTTTCAGCAGCACAGAGGGGATCAGGCCAAGCCTGGTCCCCTTTGTGCTGCCCGCCGTGACCGTTACCTCCACCACATCCGCAGCGGGCAGAAATACCGGGTGCGCCGGAAACGTTTAGGATGTAATCAACCTCAAGAGCCGGTCTCAGGGACCGTGCCCGGAGGCCGCCACCGGTATCGCTCGAAAGGCCCTGCAGTGTCCGAAGAATTCAATCCGTTCGCTTTCGAGGGTCTGACGTACGACGACGTTCTCCTGTTGCCCGGCCCCACTGATGTCATTCCGTCCGAGGCCGACACCAGCTCACGCCTGACCCGCCGCATCACCGTGCAGACCCCGCTGCTCTCCGCCGCCATGGACACCGTGACCGAGTCCCGGATGGCCATCGCGATGGCCCGCCAGGGCGGACTGGGCGTCATCCACCGCAATCTCTCCATCACGGACCAGGCCGAGCACGTGGACCGGGTTAAGCGCAGCGAATCCGGCATGATCACCAACCCGGTGACCATCGCACCGGATGCCACGCTGGCCGAACTGGACGAGCTCTGCTTCAACTACCGCGTCTCCGGGCTGCCCGTGGTGGACTCCGAGGGCAAGCTGTTGGGTATCTGCACCAACCGCGACACCCGCTTTGTGCCCCGCGCCGACTACCCGACCACCAAGGTGCACGAGGTTATGACCTCCATGCCGCTGATCACCGGCAGGGTCGGCATCAGCCGCCCCGACGTGATCGAACTGCTGGGCAAGAACCGGATCGAAAAGCTGCCGCTGGTGGACGACGCCGGCATTCTGCAGGGCCTCATCACGGTTAAGGACTTCGACAAGGCTGAGCAGTACCCGCTGGCTACCAAGGACGACGACGGCCGGCTGCGCGTCGGCGCCGCCGTCGGCTTCTTCGGCGACGGCTACGAGCGTGCGATGACCATGATCGAGGCCGGCGTGGACGTGCTGGTGGTGGACACCGCCAACGGCCACAGCCAGGGCGTGCTGGACATGATCGCCCGGCTCAAGAAGGATCCGGCCGCGGCCCACGTGGACGTGATCGGCGGCCAGGCAGCCACCCGCGAGGGTGCGCAGGCTCTGGTCGACGCCGGTGCCGACGCCATCAAGGTGGGTGTGGGCCCCGGCTCCATCTGCACGACCCGCGTGGTGGCCGGTGTGGGCGTCCCGCAGATCACCGCGATCTACGAGTCGGCCAAGGCAGCCATCCCTGCCGGCATCCCGGTGATTGCCGACGGCGGACTGCAGCACTCCGGCGACATCGGCAAGGCCCTCGTCGCCGGCGCCGACACCGTCATGCTGGGCTCGTTGCTGGCCGGGGCCGCCGAGTCCCCGGGCGACCTGGTGTTCGTCAACGGCAAGCAGTTCAAGGCCTACCGCGGCATGGGCTCCTTGGGTGCCATGCAGACCCGCGGCAAGAACACCTCCTTCTCCAAGGACCGCTACTTCCAGGCCGATGTGCCGGACGACGAAAAGCTGATCCCGGAAGGCATTGAAGGCCAGGTGCCGTACCGCGGACCGCTGTCGGCCGTGGCGCACCAGCTGGTCGGAGGGTTGCGTCAGACCATGTTCTACACCGGCGCGCGCAACATTGCCGAGCTGAAGGCCAAGGGCAAGTTTGTCCGGATCACCGCGGCTGGCCTGAAGGAATCCCACCCGCACGACATCATGATGACGGTGGAAGCACCGAACTACAAACGGTAGCCAGCCCCTCAGCGCACGACGGCGCTGTTCCCCACGCCAGGGGAGCGGCGCCGTCGTTCTTGATGCAGGCGCGGCTGCGCGCCCGGGGTAATGAGCCGGGGCGGTCGGCCCGGGCGCTCAGCCGGGCGGCGACGGCACGGGGTGCGTGCCGACGGGTTGAGACCATCCACGGGTATGGACGGGACAGCGCATTGGCGCGTGGTCGCCGGCGTGCAAGCGGCCACGGACCGCGACGCGGGTGAGCCAGCGGAGTCGACGTCTGAAGAACACAAACGCGATGATCACGATGGCGGCAAGGTCGGGCCAGCGCGGCGCCGGCCAGTTATCCGGCGCGGGCGGATACGCCCCCTCGGCCAACCCGGCGGCTCGCTCGAAGTGATTGCGTGAGGAGGGAAACAGTGCACCGTCGATGATGTACGCGGCCGGAAAGGCGAACGGGCCGGCGAGCACGGTGCCGACGGCCCACTGGTCGACGTGCCGCGACTCATGCCTGGCGAGATTCTCCTCCTCAGTCCGGCTTTGGGAAAAGTTCGGGCCGTAGCGGACGTACTGGCCCTCGTCGCCGATGCCATACCCGTAGACGCTCAAGGGGCCCCATGGTGCTACCGGCGGCATCCACGCAACGAACACGTCGCCGAGCATCGTCCCGCCACCGCTGGTTCGCGGCGGGTGCCAGAACATGACCAACAGGGATGGTCCCGAGCACGATTCCATATCAAGGCTGTGCCCGGTCAGGACTCCGACGCCGCTGATCGGGGCGACCAGGAAATTGCGGGTGATGCGCCAAGGAGTCGGCGGCAAAATCTGCAGCCTCGGCTCGGGCTTGATCTGCCCGTCGGCAGTGATGTGGCTGTGGCAGACGATCTGCGGGGAGAGTCCCTCCAGCAGGCGGGCTCCAGCCCCCGCGACGAGGAGGGCGGCCACTACAAAGACGGCAATACCGCGCGCTCGCTGGTGGAAAGCGCAAACGGTACAGGAGGCGGCCCTCCGCAACCGGCGCGAACGCAGGGAGGGCAGGGACCAGATCAGCCCAGCGATGCCAAAACACAGGGCGGAGGCCAAGCCACCCGCCAACCCTCGTGTGCGCTCAACGGATTGCCGGTTTCTTCCTCCCATGACTGCCCACTTCCCGCTCCGGCTGCCTGCGGCCGGCCGGCGCAACCATTGAAGAGACTGGGGGTCCGGCGCGCTTGCCTGCCGTGCGGCAGGTTGAGCGTACCGCCAGCGCTGGCACGACGCCAGCAGTCGATAGAGGGTAGCCCGGCAGCCGACGCCACGGCCGGCGAAAGACCGATCACGGCCCGTACAAACGGTGAAGCGTTCCAGCAGTGGGATAACCTAGAGCCGTGACTTACGAGATTGAAATTGGCCGTGGCAAGCGTGGGCGCCGAGCCTACTCCCTCGATGACGTGGCGATCATCCCGTCGCGCCGTACGCGCGATCCGAAGGACGTCTCGGTCAGCTGGCAGATCGACGCGTACAAGTTCGACGCTCCGGTGATCGCCGCGCCGATGGACTCGGTGATGTCCCCGGCCACCGCCATTGCCCTGGGCAAGCTGGGCGGCCTCGGCGTGCTTAATCTCGAAGGATTGTGGACCCGGTACGAGGATCCCATGCCGGTGCTGGATGAAATCAGCGACCTCGGCACGGAGAATTTCAGCCCGGCCGCCACCAAGCGGATGCAGGAGCTTTACTCGGCGCCGGTCCAGCCGGAATTGATCACGTCCCGCCTGGCCGAGATCCGCGAGGCCGGTGTCACCGTGGCGGGCTCGCTGACCCCGCAGCGCACGCAGGAGCACTACAAGACGGTGCTGGCCGCCGGCGTGGACATCTTCGTGATCCGCGGCACCACGGTTTCTGCAGAGCATGTGTCCAAGACGCAGGAGCCGCTGAACTTGAAGCAGTTCATCTACGAGCTGGATGTGCCGGTGATCGTCGGCGGCGCGGCCGGCTACACGCCGGCCCTGCACCTGATGCGGACCGGCGCGGCCGGCGTACTGGTGGGCTTCGGCGGGGGAGCGACCACCACCACGCGCCGGGCGCTGGGCATCCACGCACCGATGGCTTCGGCGATTTCCGATGTGGCTGCCGCACGGCGGGACTACATGGATGAATCCGGCGGCCGCTATGTGCATGTGATTGCCGACGGCGGACTGGGCTTCAGCGGCGACATCGTCAAGGCCATCGCCATGGGCGCCGACGCCGTCATGCTCGGTTCCGCGCTGGCCCGGGCCGAAGAAGCGCCCGGCCGCGGTTGGCACTGGGGCCAGGAGGCCCACCACGACGAGCTGCCGCGCGGAGACCGCGTGAACGTGGGCACCGTGGGTCCGCTGGAACGGGTGCTGCACGGACCGTCGAACCACACGGACGGCACCTCCAACCTGGTGGGAGCGCTGCGCCGGTCGATGGCCACCACCGGGTATTCGGACCTGAAGGAGTTCCAGCGCTGCGAAGTGGTGCTGGCACCGATCCAGCCCGGCGACTGATCCCGATCATGGAAGGCTGACGCGATGACCACCGGTGCCCTGAGCCCAGCAAGCCGCGAGCAGTCGCTCGCCGCCTTGCGCGCCACTGTGGAGCGCGGCGCGGAACTGGACGTGCTGATCGTCGGTGGAGGCGTGGTCGGTGCCGGCGCGGCATTGGACGCGGTGACCCGCGGGCTGGACGTGGGCATCGTGGAGGCGCGGGACTGGGCCTCGGGAACGTCGTCGCGGTCTTCCAAATTGATCCACGGAGGGCTGCGCTATCTGGAGATGCTGGACTTCGCCTTGGTGCGTGAGGCGCTGCAGGAACGCGGGCTGCTGCTGGAGCGCATTGCCCCGCACCTGGTGCGGCCGGTGCCGTTCCTGTATCCGCTGACCAAACGGTTCGTGGAGCGGCCCTACGTGGGCGCGGGCGTGGCCTTGTACGACGCCTTGGCGGCGGCCACGGGGCGCGGACGCGGCGTGCCCTTCCACAAACATTTGTCCCGGCGCGGGACCCTCCGGGCGGCACCCAGCCTGAAGAAGGACGCCATGGTGGGGTCCGTCCGCTACTACGATGCGCAGGTGGACGATGCCCGGCTGGTGGTGAACCTGGTCCGCACCGCCGCCGCTTTCGGGGCGCAGGCGGTCAACCGGTTGGCGGTCATCGACTTCCTGCGCGAGGGCGAACGCGTGGTCGGCGCCCGGGTGCGCAACCAGGAGGACGGCAGCGAGTTCGATATCCGGGCCAAGCAGGTGGTCAATGCCACCGGGGTGTGGACCGACGAAACCCAAGCGATGGTGACCGAACGCGGCCAGTTGAGCGTCCGCGCGTCCAAGGGAATCCATTTGGTGGTGCCGCGGGACCGGTTCCAGTCCACGGTCGGACTGATCCTGCGCACAGAAAAATCCGTGCTCTTCGTGATTCCCTGGGGCCGGCACTGGATCATCGGCACCACGGACACGGACTGGAATTTGGACAAGGCCCATCCGGCGGCCTCGTCCAAGGACATCGACTACCTGCTGGAACGTGTCAACCAAGTGCTGCAGCGGCCGCTCACCCGGGAAGACGTCGAAGGCGTCTACGCCGGCCTCCGGCCGCTGCTGGCCGGCGAAAACGATTCCACCGCCAAGCTCTCGCGCGAACACGTGGTGGCGCACCCGGTCCCCGGCCTGGTGGTGGTGGCCGGCGGCAAATACACCACCTACCGGGTGATGGCCAGGGATGCCGTGGACGAAGCGGCCCGGGCGCTGGACGAGCGTGTGCCGCCCAGCTGCACCGACAGCATCCCGCTGCTCGGCGCGTCCGGTTTCAAGGCAGCGTGGAACCAACGCAGCCGCACCGCCGACCGGACGGGCATCCACGTGGCCCGGGTGGAGCACCTGCTCAACCGCTTCGGCTCCATGGCCGGCGACGTGCTGGACATCATCACCGATCGTCCCGAGCTGGCCGAACCGCTGCCGGGCGCAGACGACTACCTGGCGGCCGAAGTGGTCTATGCGACCACGCACGAGGGAGCCCGGCACATCCACGATGTGCTCACGCGCCGGACCCGGATCTCCATCGAGGCCTGGGACCGCGGCGTCTCGGCCGCGCCGGTGGTCGCCAACCTGATGGCACCGATCCTGGGCTGGAGCGAGGCCCAGGTGGAACGCGAGGTGAAGCATTATCTGGCCCGCGTGGAAGCTGAACGGCTCAGCCAGGAGCAGCCCGACGACGTGTCGGCAGACAGTGCCCGGATGGGCGTCGACGACATCGTTCCGCTGGCCTAGGGACGCAGGGACCACCCGCGGCCGACCCCGGTGTGGATTCGTTTTCTACAGGCGAGCGAAGTACCTTTAAAGGGTGCTCAAGACTGCCCTGAAACCCCGCTGGATAGCGGCTCTGGTGCTTGCGCTGGCGCTGTCCACGGTGTTTGTGCTGCTGAGCCAGTGGCAGTTTTCCGCCTCCCAAAGCAAACCGCCGCCGCCCCCGGGCGAGACGGAAACCGTCAAGCCGCTGACCGAAGTTTTCAAGCCGGGCACCCCGATGATGGCCACCACGGCGGACCAGATGGTCAGCGTACAAGGCAGCTTTGTCCCCGGTTCCCAGGTGCTGGTCCAGGGCCGTTTGCAGGACGGTGACAACGGCCTCTGGGTGGTGGACGCCTTCGCCGTGGACGGCGTCAAGCAGTTCCGTGAAGACGTGGTCATCCCCGTGGTGCGCGGCTGGATCAAGCATCCGGCGGATGCCGTTCCCGCCCCGGAAGGCGAGGCCACCGTCGTCGGCCGACTGCTGCCCACCGAGGCGCCGCTGCCCGGAGCCCGGCCCGCCGGGCAGGTTGCCTCGCTCTCGGTTGCCGAGCTGATCAACCGTTGGAATGTCCCGAGCTACTCCGGCTTCCTGGTCGGTACCGGTTTCACCGTTGCCGGCAAGGATTTGGGCACGGCGACCGACGGCACGGCCATGCAGCCGGTGGTCGTCGAACCGCAGCCGCAGGAAACACCGGTCAACTGGATGAACATCTTCTACGCGGTGGAATGGGTGGTGTTCGCCGGCTTCGCCATCTTCCTCTGGTGGCGGCTGGTGGCCGACGACTATCGCCGCGATCTGGAGGACGCCGAAGACGCGGCCGCAGAGGCCCGCTCCGCCGCGGAAGCCGAACGCGGCGCCGCGGCTGGCCCGGCGGAGCCGCATCCGGGTGACGACGACGGCGCCGATCAGACCAGACCCAGCAACACACCCCACGCAACGAGGTAGTCCACGTGACAGACAACGCTCCAGACCGTTCCGCCGTACCGCCCCAGCGCCCCGCCAAGCGCCGCTTCGCCGGTACGCCCGCCCAGATCCGCTCCGCCCTGACGTTCTACAAGGTCACCTCCTACATCACCGGCATCATGTTGTTGCTGCTGTGCGCGGAGATGGTGCTGCGTTACGGTTTCAATCTGTTCCTGTTCGCCAACGCCACCAACACGCTGACCGGGGAGACCTTCGCGCTCGGCCTGGCGCAGGCCGAGCCGTCGGTGATCGAAGGCGTGAACCTCTCCATCGCGGTGCTGGTGGCGCACGGCTGGCTGTACGTGCTGTACCTGATTGCGGACTTCCGGCTGTGGTCGCTGATGCGCTGGCCGTTCACCAGGTTCGTGCTGATCGCGCTCGGCGGCGTGATTCCGTTCCTGTCCATCATCTTGGAGCGCAAGGTGCACCGCGAGGTGGAGGAAGAACTCGCCGCCCACCCCGAAGCAGTCAAGCGCTACTGACCGAGGCAGCCACCGGCCTCCGGCGAGGAGCACGACGGCGGTGCGCACCGCCGTCGTGCCTTAACTCACGTTCGGACGCCCGACGTCAAAGTGCGTGGCCCCGGGCACGGCGACTATCCTGTAGGGGTGACTACTCCTCCCCCCGCCACTACGGACCACCGGCCTGTCCTCGTTGTTGACTACGGGGCCCAGTACGCGCAGCTGATTGCCCGCCGCGTGCGCGAAGCCAACGTGTACTCCGAAATCGTTCCGCACACCCTGTCCACCGAACAGCTGATGGCCAAGAACCCGGTGGCCATCATCCTCTCCGGCGGCCCTTCCAGCGTGTACGCCGAGGGGGCTCCGCGCATCGGCGCGGACCTGTTCGAGGCGGGCGTCCCGGTGTTCGGCATCTGCTACGGCTTCCAGGCCATGGCGAATGCGTTGGGCGGCACGGTGGCGAAGACCGGCCTGCGCGAGTACGGCGCCACGGCCGCCACCGCCGTGGGGGAGGGACGTTCCATCCTGGCCGGAATCCCGGCTTCGCAGAACACCTGGATGAGCCACGGCGACTCGGTGCAGCAGGCGCCCGAAGGCTTCGACGTGCTGGCCAGCACGGCCGGCGCCCCCGTAGCTGCGTTCGCGAACGAAGAAAAGAAGCTGTACGGCGTGCAGTGGCACCCGGAAGTCAAGCATTCCGCGCACGGCCAGCAGGTGCTGGAGAACTTCCTGTTCCGGGGCGCCGGGCTAGAGCCCAACTGGACCACCGGCAACATCGTGGAAGAGCAGGTGGAGCGCATCCGCGCCCAGATCGGCGATTCCCGGGTGATCTGCGGGCTGTCCGGCGGTGTTGATTCCGCCGTCGCCGCCGCCCTGGTGCAACGCGCCGTCGGCGACCAGCTGACCTGTGTGTTCGTGGACCACGGACTCCTGCGCGAAGGCGAAGCCGAGCAGGTGGAACGCGACTTCGTCGCCGCCACCGGCGTGAAACTGTATGTTGCCAACGAGCAACAGCGCTTCCTCTCCGCGCTGGCCGGAGTCACCGACCCGGAAACCAAGCGCAAGATCATTGGCCGCGAGTTCATCCGCGCCTTCGAAGCCGCCGAAAAGGCCGTCCTGGCCGAGGCGGCCGCCGAGGGCGAGTCGGTGAAGTTCCTGGTGCAGGGAACGCTGTACCCGGACGTGGTCGAATCCGGCGGCGGCGAAGGTGCCGCGAACATCAAGAGCCACCACAATGTGGGCGGGTTGCCCGAGGACCTGCAGTTCGAACTGGTCGAGCCGCTGCGCACGCTGTTCAAGGACGAGGTCCGGGCCGTCGGCGCGCAGCTCGGCCTGCCGGCCGAGATCGTCGGCCGCCAGCCGTTCCCCGGCCCGGGCCTGGGCATCCGCATCATCGGCGAAGTCACCCAGGAACGGCTGGACTTGCTGCGTAAGGCCGACGCGATCGCCCGGGCGGAACTCACCGCCGCCGGCCTGGACCAGGACGTCTGGCAGATGCCGGTGGTCCTGCTGGCCGACGTGCGCAGCGTGGGCGTGCAGGGCGACGGCCGCACCTACGGGCACCCGATCGTGCTCCGTCCGGTCTCCTCCGAGGACGCCATGACCGCCGACTGGTCGCGCCTTCCCTACGACCTGCTGGCCAGGATCTCCAACCGGATCACCAATGAAGTGGACGGGGTCAACCGCGTGGTGCTCGACGTGACGAGCAAGCCGCCGGGAACCATCGAGTGGGAGTAGCCACAACGGGCAACCGCTGCCGACCCGCCGCACAACCGCGGGTCCACTGCACAGCAAATTCGCCGAGGCAGTGTTGCGGTCGCCCGTTTGGCGTTTAAAGTCCGATACCTTGAGTGACATGCCGTTGTGGTCGAGGCAAGTAGCCGAGAGTGAAGTAAAGGGGGCAGCCGTGTCGCTGGCCAGCGTAGCTGAGGCTGCTGAAGACGTTGTGGCATCGTGGCTGGAGAACCTGGGCGATGTGGTCGGGTCCGACACCTTGCTGCGGTTCGCTCCCACGTCGTCGAACAGCATCGACCTGACGCACGCCCACCCTTCCGGCCTGGCCCAGTTGCTGGCCGGACGCCGCACCCGTCTCTCCACCTTGTTGCGCGACCCGAACCAATACGCTGCCGCGATGCGTACCGCGCGCAGCTTGCGGGCCAAGATCCTGGAGCTGGGCTCCGAACGCGGCATCGACGTCGGCTATCTGGCCGCGGGCACCGCGTCCTGGCGGGTTCCCGACGTCGGCCGGTCGGAGGCGCTGAACGCCCCGGTGATGCTGACGCCGGTGGCGCTGACGGTGCGCCCCAGCCAGGACGACTTTGAGCTGCAGCTGGCCGACCGCGCCCGGCTGAACCCGGCCCTGGTGCGTCATTTGTCCGCCGAGCAGGGGATCGGCATCGATGCCGAGGCGACCGCACGGTTGGCCTACGGCACTGCCCGCCTAGACCCGCATCCGGTGCTGGAGCGGCTGCGCCTGCTCACCGCCGACGTGCGGAACATGACCATCGAACACCATTTTCTGGTGTCCACCTTCGCCGATCTGGAGGCCGTGACCGATCCTGTCCTGATCGACGCGGGACATCCGGTGATCCACGCCCTGGCTAAAGCAGGCGCCGGTTCCGGGGAAGCACGCCCCGCCGCCGGCGGCCCGGGCGCGGTGCCGGTGCCGCAGGTGGAGCTGCCGCCGATCGACGAACGCGATCCTCAGGACGAGTTCCTGCTGCTCGACGCGGACACGGCGCAGCAGCAGGTGCTGGACCTGGTCCAGGCCGGGCACTCGCTGGTGGTGTCGACGCCGCCAGGCACCGGCCAGACCCAGACCGCGCTCAATGCCGCGGCGGCGCTCGCCTACGAAGGCAAGAGTGTGCTGGTGGTGGCGGAGCGGCGCGGCACGCTGAACGAATTCGCGCAGCTGCTGGAAACCGTGGACTTGGGATCGCTGGCGCTGCAGCTCAGCGCAGACCTGACGCCCGACCAGCTGCGCCAGACGCTGATCCGCGCCATCAGCCGCAGCGAAAAGGCACAGGAGCCGCAGCTGCGGAAGCTGCACGCCACGCTCATCGACCACCGGCACAAGCTGCTGGACCACGTAAAGTCGCTGCATAATGTCCGCAGCCGCTGGCGCTGTTCGCCCTACCAGGCGATGCAGTCGCTGGCAAAGCTCACCTCGCTCGATCCGGCACCGGCTACGACGGTCCGGCTGAAGCGGTCGGTGCTGGACAGCATCACCGACCGGGCCGAACTGGCGGCACGGCTGGTCCGCGCGGCCGAACTGGGCAGCTTCAGCAAATCAGCCACCACCAGTCCGTGGTTCGGTGCCAAGCTGCTCAACCGGAAGGAAACGGAAGACGCCCACCAGCTGGCCTTCGATCTGGCCAAGGACGTTCCGCAGCTGCGCACCCGCATGAACACGGTGGCCGAGCATTCGCAGATCGCCCTCGCCGGGACGTTCCGCGAATGGGGCGAGCAGCTGCAGCTGCTGGTGCAGGTCCGCGGGAGCCTGGACAAGTTCACCCCGGACATCTTCGACCGGCCGGTGACCGACCTGATCTCGGCGACCGCGCCGAGTTCCTGGCGGCGGGACCGCGGGATCGAGATGAGCTCGATGACCCGCTCCCGGCTGCGCAAGGTAGCCAAGGAATACATCCGTCCGGGCGTGCACATCTCGGACCTGCACGAGTCCCTTTTCGAAGTCCAACAGCAGCGGACCAAGTGGGCCGACTACGCGACCTCGCAGCGCCACCCCGCGGTTCCGTCCGGCCTGGCCGACCTGAACAGCTTTTATCGGGATGTGGCCGAGCGCCTGCAGAAGCTGGCCGCGCTGCTGGCGCCGGTGCCGGAGGACCGGGCTCTAGTGGCCATGCCCGACGGCGAACTCCAGGAACAGCTGGACGCGCTGGCCGCGGACAAGGAAACGCTGGTCAACCTGCCCGAACGGACGCTGCTGCTGGAGCAGATGCGCGAACACGGACTGGGCGAACTGCTGGACGACCTGGCCGAACGCCAAGTCGGTGCCGAGCAGGTCGGCGCGGAACTGGACCTGGCCTGGTGGCAGTCGGCGCTGGAAGCGATGATCAGCGGCGACGACTACCTGGCCATGTCGGACGGCGACAATCTGCGCAAGCTTGAGGCCGTCTACCGGCTCGCCGACAACGCGCACGTCGCATCCGGGCCCGCCCGGCTGCGCTGGGAACTGGCACAGAACTGGCGGCACTCGCTCAAAAGCAAGCCCAAGGCGGCCCACCGGTTGCGCGACCTGCTCAAGGCCGGCGAACCCACCCTGGCCGCGCTGGGGCAGCAGTCGGAGTCCCTCGTATCGGCGCTGCTGCCGATCTGGACGGCTTCCCCGTTGGTGCTGCCGCTGCTGCTGCCGGAAGGCAAGCACTTCGACGCCGTGATCGTCCTCGACGCCGAGGCCACCAGCCTGCCGTCGGCCCTGGCCGCGATCTCCCGGGCGCACCAGGTGGTGGCGTTCGGCGACGGTGAGCTGGGCCGCGCCGCGCCCTTCGAAGTCAATGTGGACCGCCGGAACGATCCGGTCACCGGCGAGGCGCCGAAGCCGTTGACCAGCTGCTTCCACGCGCTCTCCGAGGTACTGCCGGTGGTGCGCCTGACCACGGCCTACCGTGCGGTGGACCTGGACCTGACCCGGTCCCTGAGCGACAAGTTCTACGGGGGATCGCTGTCCCGGCTGCCCGGTGCGAGCTCCATCCGCGGCGGCGGCCTGGAAGTGGAATACCTGCCGGACGGCACGGGCATGCCCGGCGCCGGACACGAAGGCGTGGAGAGCGTTCCGGCCGAACTGAACCGCGTGGTGGACCTGGTCTTCGAGCACATCAGCCTGCGGCCGTCGCGGTCGCTGGCCGTGGTGACGGCCAGCGCCCGGCATGCGGCGCGGGTGGCGGAGGCCATCCGGCTGCAGATGCCCAACTACCCGTCGGCTGCCAGTTTCTTCCAGCGCCGCCAAGAGCCGTTCCGCGTGATTCCGGTGGAACGCGCCTCCGGACTGGTCCGTGACGATGTGATCTTCTCGCTGGGCTTCGGCCGGACGCCGCACGGACGCGCGGTACACGACTTCGGGCCGCTGTCGGCGCCGGGCGGACGCGCGCTCTTCGCGACCGCGGTGACCCGCTCCCGGCACTCGCTGCACGTACTCAGCTGCTTCCGACCGGAGGACCTGGACCCGGAGCGGCTGCGGCACGGCGCGGTTGATTTCCACGACCTGCTGGACCGCCACCTCGGCGACGGCCGCTTCCGGGCATCCGAACTCTCGCCCGGAATCGACGACCCGCTGGTCGCCGACCTGGTGGAGCGGATCCGCAGCCGCGGCGCCCGCGTGTGGGACCACTACTACGGGCTCATCGATATTGTGGCCAGCACGGGCACGGTACAGTATTCGCCGGAGGTTGAACCGGTGCTTCCGGTGGCCCTGGAATCGGACGGAACCCCGGAATACCGGCAACTGACCGTCCGGGAACGCAGCCGGCTGCGCCCGCAGCAGCTGGAACGGCTCGGCTGGCGGCCGCTGACGTTGTGGACCATCGAAGTGTTCACAGATCCGGAGAAATGCGCGGACCTGATCGGAGGCTACTTGGGACTGCAAAAGCCGGACGAACCGGTAGAGAAGGACAACCGTTCGGCCACTGCGCGACAGCCTGAGCCGGAAGCGGAGCCAACCGCGCAGACACCGGCTGACGCCGCGGACGCCACGGACGAGGCACCGGACGCCGGCCAGGAGAGGTTGCGGCCGCGCCGGGCCAAGCGCAGCGAATCTCCGGCGCTGCCGACAAAGGCGACAGAGGACGACCCGCAAGCCTGGGGCGACCGGGACGAAGACCGGGACGCCTGGCTGCGAGAGCAGCGCCCTCCGCACTGGGGCTAAGCACTGGGGCTAAACCAGGAAACCGACCCGTGAAGGAACTGGCATCCCCAAACGGGCTGTCAGCCGACCAGCACCAGGAAGATGTTCCCGCGGCTGGAAGCGCCCGCCAAGCTGGTGGCGTCCGACGGCGCTGCAGCCACCACCACCAGCCCGTCGGGTTCGGCTGAGCCGAGCAGCGTCGGCGAGGCACCGCCGTCGTCGGCCTTCCACAGCACCGGAACGGCACGCGCCAAGACCGTCGATTCCGCCGGCTCCTCGAAACCGTTGCCGCTGCTGAGGACGATGTCCACCAACTGGCCGGGCGAGACCAGCTGGACGGTGGAGGGGTCTGCGGGTCGGACCGGCACAGCGACCGTCCCCTGGGGCGCCCCGGCCAGCAGGCCCGGCCCGACGATTGACGTGTCGAAGACCGGAGCGCCTGCCCGCAGGGCGGTGGCCAGGCGCTGGCCGACCAGCGGCACGGCGCTGTCTGCGGTTCCGTCCGGAACGGCACCCGCCGGCAAATCGGCCAGTGCGAGGTCGCCCGCGGACAAGACGGTGCCGGCCGGCAGATCCGCCGCGGCCACCACCACGGTGTCAGTGGGCGCCGGCGCGGGGGTGAACTGGTGGACCACCAAGGCAGCGGCAGCACAGAGCAGCAATGCGGCTATCAAGCGGTAGTGCCGGCGGAGCAGCCGCCGCGGCATCACGGCGAGGCGGGCAGTGCGGGTGGTCGCTGCGGCATGGGGCATGCGGCCACGTTAGAACGGGCAGCCAGGGCGACGGCAGCAGGCAGCAGAACTCTGTGGACACAGCGCCGCCACTGCTGCGATGTGTAGGAGAGACGGCAGGTCGCCGTCCGCATGCTGACTAACTGGCGGCTGCGGCGGGTGCCGGAGCCGCGGCTGCGGCAGGCTTGGCCGGTTCGGCGGCAGCCGGCTTGGCGGCCTCTGTGCCGCCGGTGGAACCGGAGGATGCCGCGGGAACGGAGCTGGCCTTGGCGGCGTCGCGGGAGTCGGTGCGGTAGAAGCCGGAGCCCTTGAAGACGACACCCACGCTGTTGAACTTTTTGCGCAGGTTGCCGCCGCATTCGGGGCAGACGGTCAGCGAATCGTCGCTAAAGGACTGCTGGATATCGAAGGCGTGGGTGCAGTCTTTGCAGGCGTAGGCGTACGTGGGCACTGTGGTTCCTCCTGAAAACTCGGCCTGGAGCAGAACAGTGCCCGTTACAGAAGTTGGCACTCAAATGCTCCGAGTGCCAATTCTACACCGTCCGGCTACTGAACCACGTCCAGCCGTCCGGGGTAACCGCGCCATCCAGGGGTGCATCGAGTGCGGTGAACTCGAAGGTGCCGGGGGCCACCACTTCGTCGGAGTAGAAAAGGCCCACGATCATCGCCCGGTCGGCGCCGTCAGGGAGCGAGGCCAGAAACCGGTCATAGTAGCCGCCGCCTTGGCCCATCCGGTTGCCCCCGGAGTCTACGGCCAAGCCGGGAATCAGCACCAACGGCAGTCCTGCCATGATCTCCGGCCCGAAGCGCTCTCCAACGGGCTCGTCCACCCAGGCCCGGGGGCTGCGTGCCAACTCCACGCCGGTGAACCAGCGGGCCCAGCTGAGCCGGTAGCCGGGTTCACAAATGGGGACTACTACGTCATAGCCGGCGTCCTCCAAGGCGGGCAGCAGCGCCCGGGTGGACGGTTCTGAACCGACGGAGATGTATGCCGGAATGGTGGTCCCGGCCGGAATCTTCAGCCGCTGCAGTCCGTCCAGCACTTGCTGCGCGAAAGCACTTCCGGCGCGCAGCCGTTCCTCGGCGGGGCGCTCGCTGCGGCGGGTGCGGAAGAACTCACGCGCCGTCTCCTTGTCCATGCGGATCTGCTTCTCCATGGCCGCCATCGTAATTCCTTTCCCCGCAAATCGGCTTGCTGCGCAGCTTCGTTCGGTACTCTGAAGATATGACGTCTCATCGTGCGGTACGCAAAGCAGTCATTCCGGCCGCCGGCCTGGGAACCCGTTTCCTGCCCGCCACCAAGGCAATGCCTAAGGAGATGCTGCCGGTAGTGGACAAGCCGGCCATCCAATACGTGGTCGAAGAAGCCGTCCGCGCCAACCTCAGCGACGTCATGGTGATCACCGGACGCAACAAGCGGCCGCTGGAGGACCACTTTGACCGGGTCCCCAACATTGAGCAGATCCTGGAGGAGAAGGGCGATTTCGAAAAGCTCGCCGCCGTTCGGGCTGCCTCGGAACTGGCGGACATCCACTATTTGCGCCAAGGGGACCCGCTGGGACTTGGCCACGCAGTGCTGCGGGCGCGCCAGCACGTGGGCCACGAGCCGTTCGCGGTTCTGCTCGGCGACGACCTGATCGACGAACGCGACAACCTGCTGACCCAGATGATCGAGGTCCAGCAGCAGACCGGCGGTTCCGTGGTCGCCCTGATGGAAGTGGACCCGGCACAAATCAGTGCCTATGGTTGCGCCGACATCACCCCGGTGGGGGACGGCAGCTACGTGCGGATCAACGAACTGGTGGAGAAGCCTTCGCCGGGCGAAGCGCCGTCCAACCTGGCCGTCATCGGCCGCTATGTGCTGCACCCGGATGTTTTCGACGTGCTGGAGGACACGAAGCCGGGCCGCGGCGGCGAAATCCAGTTGACGGATGCCCTGGAAGTCCTGGCCGGCCGGGAGGGCGAGGGCGGCGGCGTCTATGGCGTGGTCTTTACCGGCCGCCGTTACGACACCGGCGACAAGCTCAGCTATCTCAAGGCAGTGGTGACGATAGCCTCCGAACGGGAGGATATCGGCACGGAACTGCGGGGCTGGCTGAAGGAATTCGTCGACGGTTCCTGCGACTGAGCACTGCTCGACCGCAAAGAGCTTCACATGGTTTATGGCGCGGCGATCTGGCCGGCGACTCTCGAGTGCGGAGATTTGTCGCTGCGCCCCATCCGCTACCGGGACAGGCACGAGTGGATGGCGGTGCGGCGCCGCAATGCACGGTGGCTGGAGCCGTGGGAGGCCTCGAATCCGGCTCCGGGCGGCTATTTGCCCGGCTTTTCCGAGATGGTCCGCTCGCTCAGGCACCAGGCACGCCTGGCGATGGCCCTGCCCTGGGTCATCACCGAGCTGCAGCAAGGAAAGCCCAAGCCGGCGCTCATCGGTCAGCTCACGGTCTCCAGCATCACCTGGGGGTCTGCGAGGTCCGCGACCTTGGGTTACTGGGTGGACGAGGCCTGCGCCGGCCGGGGAATAGCGCCGACGGCGGTGGCGATGGCTACCGACCATTGTTTCCAGACACTGGGGCTGCATCGGATGGAGATCAATATCCGGCCGGAGAACCGGGCCAGCCTCCGCGTGGTGGAGAAGCTCGGATTCCGGGACGAGGGCCTGCGCCCGCGGTACCTGCACATCAATGGCGCGTGGGCAGACCACCGCAGCTTTGCGCTCACCGCCGAGGAAGTTCCCGGCGGCCTGCTGGCCCGCTGGCAGGAGTACGGAGACGTCGGGCTGGCACCATAAAGCAGCGCAGGGCGGAATCGTTATCCGACACACCGGGAAGAATGCCGCATCCGGCATGCTTGAGCTCCTACGGTTTTGAGGGTGGACATTCAGAGCTCTGTGATCTTGGCGGTCATCGTTGGGCTGTGGTTTGTCTGGGTAGGACCGTACCTGCTCCGCGGAGGATTCCGTCCCGCGATGGCTGAACCGGCGCCGGGGCACGCAGCAGCACCACTCGTTTCAATACCCGCAACCGCCTCCAGCGGCAACCAGGGGATCATCATGGAATACAACGCACAGCCGGCACCGTCGACGTTATCGCCCGTGCAGCAGCCCTCCCGGCAGCCCGCCGGGCAGCCCGAGTTCCGGATCCGCTACGGCCGGACCGCGCTGGCACTGACCGGAGCGGCGGCCCTTGTGGTTTTCGTCGCCGGTGGTGCCCTTGCCCTGGCCGGCGCAGCTCCAGGCCAGATCCCTGGCTTCGCGCTGCTGGCGGCCATCGCCGTCGTTGTCATTTTGCGCTCGCTGGCCATCCGCGACCGCAAAAACCGCGCGGCGGCACGTGCAGCCAGGGCCGCCCGCACAGCGTCGGCATCGCACGCGCCCGGCATGAGGACTCCCAGCCGGCCCACCCAGCTGTTCGATGGTGCCGCCGCCGACGCCGAGGCGACGCCGGAAGCCGCACCGGCAGCACCGGCTCCGCTGACGGCCGCCGAGCTGCGCGAGCAAGCGTTGAAGGTGGCCGCAGAAGCCGGCGACACCGTTGCCCCGGCCCGGCCGTCCGGAACCCCCTGGCAGCCCGTGGACGTACCCAAACCGACCTATGTTGCCGCCGCCAAGGCCAACCGTCCGGCTCCCGCCCCGCTCCCGGCCCCCGAGGTCAAGAAGCCGCAGCAAAAGACATCCATCAAGCAGACGGTGGCACAGCGGAGCGAAGAGGCAGCGGCCCAGCGGTCTGCGGAGGCGCAGCACACCGAGGAAGCCGCTGCGACGGCCGAGGCCTCCGGCCAAGCGTCCGCCGCCAGCCGGCTGAACCTGGACGACGTGTTGCAGCGCCGCCGGGCCTGACCTGCCCCAGATGTGACTGCGGCTCGCCCACCAGGGCGGGCCGCAGTGCTTTCTGCTCCGCAAGGCCGGGCAGTGGCGGCCGCAATGGTGTGGAATGGACACATGGACGCACCGCATCAGGAGTTGATGGCCACGGAGACCGCCGGCATCGATGTGCTGGAAAGCCCGGGGATGCGCGAGCCGCTGGAACTGGCAGTGGCCAAGCTCGGCACCGTCGAGTCCTGGCGGTTGGCGAAACTTCAGCACCGTCCGGGGGCCGGTGCCACTGGCATCTACACCGTTCGGCTCCGGGAGGCCGATGGCGGCGAACGGACGGAGTACGTCTGCATCACCACGGCGGCGGTACCCGAATGCGGGCTGCCGCTGGTGCGCCATGACAGCGAAACCGTCCCGCTGACCGCCTGGCTGTACCCGTCCGACCCGGTGCTGGCCGGACTGCCCGCTGCCTGCGACCCGGCCGCGGTGGGGCGCAGCGTGTTCGGCGGGGGAGAGGCGGAGCTGAGGATGGTCAGCTACCGACCGCTGCGCCGGGCCGTGCTGGAAGCTGTGCAGGGTGGCCGCAAGGTCTTCCTCAAGGTAGTCCGGCCGGACCGGGCCGCCCAGCTGCTTCGCCGGCATCAATTGCTCACCGACGCAGGCCTGCCTGTTCCCACCGCCACTGCAGGCCCGGCGGACGGCGTGGTGGTGCTGTCGGAGGCGAAGGGAACTCCCTTGGCCCGGGCCATCATGAACGACGGCGCGGCGGCGCTGGCGCCGGAAACCTTGCTTGACCTGTTGAAGTCCCTGCCGGCCGGCGTATTGGAGCTCTCGCGGCGTCCGGCCTGGGCCGAGCGCGCCGCCGACTACGCCAAGGCGGCGGCAGCGGTGCTTCCCGACGAGCAGGACCGGATTTTTGCCCTGGCCGGCCGGGTGGAAGAGCTGCTGGCCGCCACGGATGCCGGCCCTGTGGTCCCCTCCCACGGGGACTTTTACGAGGCCAACCTGCTGGTGGACGGCGGGCGGATCACCGGCCTGATGGACGTGGACTCGCTGGGCCCGGGCCACCTGGTGGACGACCTGGCCTGTTTCCTTGGGCACCTGGCCGTGCTGCCAGCGGTTCACGCCGGCTATGTGCATGTGCCGGCAGCCCTGAAGCGCTTCGCTGCGGTGTTCGACACCGTGGTTGACCCTGCCGGGCTGCGCGGCCGGGCCGCCGGCGTGGCACTGTCGCTGGTGGCCGGGGCCAAGACCGCGGGGGAGGGGAACGGCTGGCAGCAGGATGCCCGGCAGCGGCTCGCCATCGCCGAGGGGCTGGCCGCCGACGCCTGACTCCGCCGCCGGCGGGGCGGCGCGGGAACGGACCGGCGCAACCGCCGCCAGCTGCCGCCGTCGGTCGGTGCCGTCAATCGGTGGCGTCGGCCGCGGCGTCCGCAGCGCGGCGGGCGATGTCCGCTTCCACCGTCCTGCCAAGGTCGTCGAGCGCAGAGGCCAGCCCCAGATAGGCGGCGACGCGAAGCGTGCGGCCGACGTCGGGCTCCTGCAGCACCAGTTTGAACATCGGCACCGCGTCGTCGGCCCGGCCCATCTCGGCCAGAACGTGTGCGGCGAACAGTTCGGAATTGCCCGCCGAGGCCGCGTCGTCTGCGGCCGAGTAGAGGTCAGCGGCGTGCAGCGCCGCCGAGACCGCCCCGGTGCCGTCCTCCAGCGCCCACAGTCCCCGCGCCCGTGTGTCGCTGTAGTCCGCCTCGTACCAATGTGCCCCGTACTCGCGGGCCAGGCCGATCGCCTCGTCCAGGGCGCTCAGGCCGTCCGGGTCGCCGGACTCGCACAGCGCGTGGCCGAGGGCATGCAGGGCCTGTGGCAGCGCGGCGTCGTCGTCCTCGGCTTTGCGGGCGGCGGCTACCGCCGCTTCAAAGCAGACCAGCGCGTCCTTTTCGCGGTCCTCCCGGGACAGCAGCGTGCCGGTTGCCAGCAGGCCGCGGGCTGCCTCGCCGTATTCACCGCCGTGGCTGAATTCGGCCACCGCGCGGCGCCAGCAATCCAGCGCCTCGGCAGTGCGTCCGGCATGCCGGTGGGCGTGGCCCATGCTCATCAGGGCGCGGGCCACCTGCGGGTGCGGTGCCTTGGTCTGCTCCAGCCTCTGAAGCAGCTTGGACAGCACCTCGCCAGCGAGCTCATACTCTTCCGCCTCCAACAGCTGGTTTCCCAGGGCAAGCCGCAGGGTCAGCTCTTCCTGGACTTCACCGCGCTCAGCCTGCGCCACGGCCGCCTGCCAGGCCAGCACGGAGTCTTCATAGTCGCCCATCCCTGCACACAGTCGGGCCAGCACCACCGCCGCACTGATAGCGCCCTTGCGCACGCCGGCTGCCGCGTAGAGTTCCAGCGCCGTCAGCGCTTCCTCCAGCCCGGCCGCGCCCTCGCCGCCGGCCGCATTGGCCTTCAGCAGCCACATGCTGGCGGTGGTGGCGCGGTTTCCGGGCAAGGCCAGCATCCGGTCGGCGGCCGCCGTGGCCCGTTCCGGCTGGTCGGCCTGCAGGTACGTGTTGGCCAGATACATCAGGGCGCCGGACAGGCTGTCGGTCCGGCCGGCGCGTTCGTAACCGGCCACCGCCTCCTCCAGCAGAGCGATCGCCCGCTTCGCCTCACCCCGCCGGGAACGGACGACGGCGATGGCCAGCTGGACGTCCGACCGCACCGAGGCCGGGGCGTGGCTATCCATCAGGTGGGCCAGTTCGGCCTCCAGCAGCGGGAGGTCGTCGTCGCCGGCCTCGCGGAACAGGACCATTCCCAGCCGTTCACCCGCGGCAGCTTCTGCCGCCAGTCCGTTGCTCCGCAGCAGGTCAATCCGTGCCTGCAGATATTCAAGGGCCTGCCACTGGTCACCGGCCAGCTGGTCGAGCGCAATCAGCACCGAGTACAGGCCCAGCCGGACGTCCAGATCGGCGTCGGAGGACCGGGCCAGCCCGGCCTCTGCCAACGCCCGGGCGCTGGCATGGTTTTCCGCATAGGCGGCCTCATAGGCGCGGTCCAAACAGTCCCGCGCGGCCGCAGGGAACCGTGCAGGATCCGGCCCGGCGTTCTCCAGCACGGCGCGTAGTCGGTCGGCGATCAGGCCGCGAGGCATGGTGGCCGCGGAGTCAGGCACGGCGGCCCCGCTTCCGCAGCGCAGTGCCGAGGAACCTGGTTGCCCGATTGCCCATGATCTCAGTTCTAGCTGTCAACGGAGGTCGGCGCAATGCCCCTCCGGCCGCCCGTCGGGCCGGTGCCCAAGCTGCCGCGCAGCGGCATCCACGCCCGTTGGCCCGGGCCCGCCGCGCTATACCCGCCGCCCTACACTGAAGGGATGGAATTCGATACGCGGGTGGCCGCCTACGGCGTGATCGTCGCCGATGGAGCTGTGCTGCTGGCCCGCTGGACCGGTGGCGGCTGGCCCCGGTGGACGCTGCCCGGCGGCGGCCTGGAGTACGGAGAAGACGCCGCAACCGGCGCGGTCCGGGAGATCCGCGAGGAGACGGGCTATTCCGCCGAGCTCCAGCGGCTGCTGGGCGTGGACAGCAAACACATCCCGGCTGAGAAACGGCTGCATGGGACCCGCCCGCTGCACGCCTTCCGGGTGATCTACGCAGCCAGCGTGATCGACGGCGAGCTCAAAGACGAGGCCGACGGCTCCACCGATCTGGCACGGTGGATTCCGCTCCACCGCGTCCCGTCGCTGGACCGCCTCGACCTGGTGGATCTGGGCCTGCGGCTCCTGTTTCCGGACGGTGTGCCGACAACTGATTCCGCAAACGACCGCTGAGCGCTATGCTGGTCCGGTTGCCGGGCCGTGCCCGCCGGGACTATTCGAGGAGGTGGATCTGATGACCGTCATTGCCGCAGATGTCGATGCCGTCTCCAGCCCCGCCTCCTGCCACCGCTCCAGCCGCGGCTAGCAGCCGGAACATCCGGTCCGGAGGCCTCAGTCCCCGAGGTAACCGTCGTGACCGACCAATCCACACCGCATTCTCTGCTGCACAGCTACGGCTACACCGAACGCATTGCCGCTCTGTTCAGCAACCAGTTTCCTAATTCCACGCTCCGCCCAGCCCGGGTGGTGCGCACCGACCGAGGCCGTGTCCTGCTGGCGGCCGACAGCGGGCTGCTGCATCTGGCCACCGCGGGGCTGCCGCAGCAGCCGGCCACTGGCGACTGGGTGGCGTACCACGGCGACCGCCCGGCTTCCGCGGGCGGCCCTGCCATCGCCGGGCTGCTGCGTCGGTTGTCCGCCCTGTCCCGCAAGCAGGCCTACGATCCGCTCTCGGCCGAACAGATCCTGGCCGCCAACATGGACCTGATCGGCGTCGTGGTGCCCTTCGACCGGCCGCTTTCGGCGAACCGGCTGGAACGGACCCTGGTGGCCGTGTGGGATTCGGGCGCGGTGCCGCTGGTGATCCTGACCAAAGCGGACCTCAGCGGCGCGCATGACGATGTCGCCGCCCAGATCGTGGAGCAGGCCGCCGGCACCGAGGTCCTGACAACCAGCGCGGAAACCGGCGACGGAATAGATGCCTTGGCCGGGCACCTGGGCCCGGGCCGGTCCATGGCGCTGCTTGGACCGTCCGGTGCGGGAAAGTCCAGTCTGATCAACGCGCTGGCGGGCCGGGACGCACAGGACGCCGGGGCAGTCCGCGCCGGCGACGGCAAGGGCCGCCATACCACCACGGCGCGTGAACTCATTCCGCTGCCCAACGGCGCCGTGCTGATGGACACCCCCGGCATCCGAGGCTTCGCCCTCTGGGATGCCGAGGATGGGCTCGGGACGGTGTTCGCCGATATCGAAGACCTGGCTTCCCACTGCCGGTTCAACGACTGCGCCCACGATGCCGAGCCCGGCTGTGCCGTCCGGCAGGCGCTCGCCGACGGCAGCCTGGAGCGGCGGCGCTGGGACAGCTACCGGAAAATGCAACGCGAACTGGTCAGCCTGCATCTGCGCCAAAACCGGGCGGCACAGCGGCACACCGGCCGGCAGTTCGCCAAGCTGGCCAAGGCGGCCGCGCAAGCCAAGGACTACCGGGGTCGGCGGGAACCACGTGCAGGCGGGCCGCGGAGGTGATTAGACTCAGAGCCAGCACTTCTGCGGGCCCGCCGGCCGCAGGATCTCCCCACGGAAGGTTCAGCATGACCGAGCCCATACAGACAAGTGCCCTTCCGGCTGACCAGCGGACCGCCGTCGCCACGGCCGGGGAAGGCCCGATGGTGGAGTTCCGCAAAGTCACGAAGACCTACGCCGGACAGCCGGCCGTCCATGACCTGACACTGGACATTGAACGCGGCTCGATCACCGTCTTCGTGGGTCCCTCCGGCTGCGGTAAAACCACCTCGCTTCGGATGATCAACCGGATGGTAGAGCCAACCGCTGGTTCCGTACTGGTGGACGGCCAGGATGTCTCCGCCCAGCCCGCCGCGGCCCTGCGCCGGTCCATGGGGTACGTCATGCAGTCGTCCGGGCTGCTGCCGCACCGCACCGTACTGGATAACGTTGCCACCGTGCCGCGGCTCAACGGAGTGCGCCGCGGCGCCGCCCGGAAACGCGCCGAAGAGTTGCTCGCCGTCGTCGGGCTGGCGCAGGAGCTGGGCAACCGCTACCCGGCCCAACTCTCCGGCGGCCAGCAGCAGCGGGTCGGGGTCGCCCGGGCGCTCGCGGCCGATCCGCCCATCCTGCTGATGGACGAGCCGTTCAGCGCGGTGGATCCGGTGGTCCGCGCCGAGCTGCAGCAGGAATTGCTGCGGCTCCAACAGCACCTGGCCAAAACCATCGTGTTCGTCACGCACGACATCGACGAAGCGACGATCTTGGGCGACAAGCTGGCCGTCTTCGCCACCGGCGGGCGGCTGGCGCAGTTCGGCACGCCGGAGGAAGTGCTGCGGGCCCCGGTGGACGAATTTGTTGCCGGCTTCGTCGGCCGGGACCGCGGTTTCCGCTCGTTGTCCTTCGCCGACGCCGCCGGCCTGACCCTGATGCCGGCCACCACCGCCAGCGCAGACCGCATTGCCGAAGCGCCACAGGAGGGCTGGCTGCTGTTGACCAACGACGGCGGCGGACCGGCGGGCTGGCTTCCTCCCGGCCAGCGGGACCCGGCGAAGGCACTGATCGGGGGATCGCTGTTCACACTCGGCTCCAGCCTCCGGCAGGCGCTGGACGCGGCGCTGTCCTCTCCGTCCGGGGCGGGGGTAGCCGTCGACGCCGATGGCCGTGTGGCTGGCCTGATCGACCCATCCGCCGTGCTGCAGCGGCTGCAGACGGACGGCAGCTGATGGAGTGGTTTCTGGCGAACCTGCCCTACGTGATGGAGTTGACCTGGCTCCACCTGTTCCAGTCTGTTCTCCCGCTGGTGCTTGGGCTGGTGGCGTCGCTGCCGCTGGGTTATCTGGCCTGGCGGATCCACGCTGTCCGCGGGCTGATCCTGTCACTTTCCTCGGTGCTGTACACCATTCCCTCGCTGGCCCTGTTCGTGATTCTGCCCGTCATTCTGGGCACCGGCATCCTGGAGATGTCCAACCTGATCATTGCGCTGACCGTGTACACCGTGGCGCTGCTGGTCCGCGCGGTGGTTGACGCGCTGGAGTCCGTGGACGACGGCATCCGGCAAGCCGCCGCGGCCATGGGCTACCGGCCGGTGCGTCGGTTCTTCCAGGTCGATCTGCCGCTGTGCATTCCGGTGCTGGTGGCCGGTCTGCGGGTGGTGTCGGTGAGCAACATATCGGTGGCCAGCGTGGGGGCCCTGATCGGCGTCCCGAACCTCGGTTTCCTGTTCACCGACGGACTGCTGCGCAACTTCATGACCGAGATCGTGGTCGGCATTCTGATGACCCTGGTGCTGGCGGCGCTGATGGACCTTGTGTTGGTGGCGCTGGAACGAGTCCTCACACCGTGGCTGCGCCGGCGCAAAGGTGCCGGAGAGTCCACGGCGCGCACCGCAGGCGAGCCCGGTACCGGGTCGGAAACCGGCGGTGTGACGGCGGCACAGCATCGGATCGGCCCGGAGCAACGGCCCGATGCTGCCCAGACGGCGGTGCGCGGATGAACCTCTTCGAGCTGACAGGGGCATGGTTCGTCGATCCGGCCAACTGGACCGGACCGGCAGGCATTCCGGCCAGGCTGGCCGAGCACTTGTTCTACAGCGGCCTGACCCTGGTGATCGCCGCGGCCATAGCCGTGCCGCTGGGACTGTACGTCGGCCACACCGGAAGGGGGCGCATCGCCGTCGTCGGGCTGGCCAGCGGGATGCGGGCGCTGCCAACGCTGGGCCTGCTGACCCTGTTCGTCACCGTGATGGGCCTGGGTTTGATGCCGCCGATCTACGCCCTGGTGATCCTGGCCATCCCGCCGCTGCTGGCGGGCGCCTATTCCGGGATCGCTGCCGTCGACCGGCCGCTGGTGGACGCCGCACGGGCGATGGGCATGACCGAATGGCAGGTATTGTTCCGTGCCGAAATGCCCAACGCGCTGCCGGTCATGCTCGGCGGGCTGCGTGGCGCGGTGCTGCAGGTCATCGCCACGGTCTCCATCGTTGCCTACATTAATCTGGGCGGCTTCGGCCGCTATCTGATCGACGGGCTTGCCGTCCGCGACCCGGTACGGCTCTTTGCCGGCGCCCTGCTGATCGCTGCGCTGGCACTGGTGGCCGACGCCGTGTTGGCCGTGGTGCAGAAAATCGCCGTATCGCCCGGCGTGCGCGGCGCCCCCTCCGGGCCCGAAGGCAGGACAAGTAAGGTTGGAGCAGCCAGTGCCGGCAGATGAGGAGACAAGCATGAATAAGCAGCCCCGGATCAACGCACACGCCCAAGGGAAGAACAGGGCCCCGGCCGCCCGGCGGAGCGTGCTCGCGGCAGGAACCGCCGCCCTGGCGCTGCTGCTGGCGGCCTGCGGCGGCGGATCGAATCCACTGCAGGAGGGGACACCGGCATCGGAGGGAAGCGCCGGCGGATCCCTGGTGGTCGGTTCCAGCGGCGGCACGGAAAGCCAGATCATCGCCGAAATCTACGCGGGTGCACTGACGGCCGCCGGCTACGACGTCAGCACGAAGCCTGGCATCGGCTCACGCGAGGTGTACGTGAAGGCCGTCGAGGAAGGATCCGTGGACGTCATTCCGGATTACAGCGGGAACCTGCTGCTGTTCCTGGACTCCGGCGCGACGGCGGCCTCCGCCAAGGACGTCATGGCGGCGCTGCCGGCGGCCCTGCCCGAGGGACTCGGCGTACTGGACCCGGCCTCGGCGGAGAGCAAGGACGCCATGGTGGTGACCAAGGCAACCGCGGAGAAACACAAGCTGACCTCGATCGAAGACATGGCCCCGGTCTGCCGCGATCTGGTGATCGGCGCCAATCCGGAATTCGCCGAGCGCGAATACGGCCTGCCGGGACTGAAGAAGCACTACAACTGCGTGCCCAAGTCCTTCGAACCGATTAACGATTACGGCGGGCCGACCACGCTCAGCGCGCTGATCACCGACAAGATCCAGGTGGCCGATATCTACACCACCACCCCCTCCATCGAGGACAACGACTTGGTGGTGCTTGAGGACCCGAAGAATAACTTCATCGCCCAGCAGGTGCTGCCGCTGGTCCGCACCGAGTCGGTGGACGACAAGGCAGCCAAGGTGCTCAACGAAGTCTCGGCGGCGTTGACCACCGAGGACCTGATTGACCTCAACCGGCAGGTCAGCGGGGACGAGAAACGCAACCCGGCCGACGCGGCAGCCGATTGGCTGAGCAAGAAGGGCCTGTCCGACTAAGGCTTTGCAGGGAGTTCCCGCACGCGCCGCTCCGGTCACCGGGGCGGCGCGTGCGGTGTGCGAAGATTTTTGAATGGCCGAGTTCAAGCAGTCCAATAAGCTCCACAACGTTCTCTACGACATCCGCGGTCCGCTCCTCGAGCACGCGCAGCGGATGGAGGCCGAAGGCCAGCGCATCCTCAAGCTGAACATCGGCAACCCTGCGCCGTTCGGATTCGAGGCGCCGGACGCCATTTTGGTGGACGTGATCCGCAACCTGCCCACGGCGCAGGGCTACAGCGATTCTCGCGGCATTTTCTCCGCCCGGACTGCCGTGTCGCAGTACTACCAGACGCGCGGCATCCAGGAGATCGGCGTCGACGACGTCTACCTGGGCAACGGGGTCAGCGAGCTCATCACGATGAGCCTGCAGGCGCTGCTGAACAACGGCGACGAGGTGCTCATCCCGGCACCCGACTATCCGCTCTGGACTGCCTCGGTGTCGTTGGCCGGCGGCCATCCGGTGCACTATCTCTGTGTTGAGGAAGAGGGCTGGCTGCCCGACCTGGAGGATATGGAACGGAAGATCACCCCCAACACCAAGGGGATTGTGATCATCAACCCGAACAACCCCACGGGTGCCGTCTATCCGAAGCACATCCTCGAGGGCATGCTGGAACTGGCGCGCAAGCACAATCTGGTGGTGTTCTCCGACGAGATCTACGAGAAAATCCTGTACGAAGATGCCGAACATGTGAACACGGCGCTGCTGGCCGACGATGTGCTGGTCCTGACGTTCAGCGGGCTGTCCAAGGCCTACCGGGTGTGCGGCTTCCGCAGCGGCTGGATGGCCTTCTCCGGGCCCAAGCATCTGGCCGCGGACTACATCGAAGGCATCAACCTGCTCACGAACATGCGGCTGTGCGCCAATGTGCCGGCCCAGCATGCCATCCAGACCGCGTTGGGCGGACACCAGAGCATCAACGACCTGATCCTGCCCGGCGGCAGGCTGCTGGAGCAGCGCAACAAGGCCTATGAGCTGCTGAACGCCATCCCCGGAGTCAGCACTCAGCAGGCCAAGGGAGCGCTCTACCTGTTCCCGAAGCTGGACCCGGAAGTCTATCCGATCAAGGACGATGAGCAATTCGCCTTGGACCTGCTCAAACAGCAGAAAATCCTGATCTCGCACGGCCGGGCGTTCAACTGGACGCAGCCGGACCACTTCCGCTTGGTCACGTTGCCGAACGTGGACGTCTTGACCGAAGCGGTCGGGCGGATCGAGGAGTTCCTGGCCGGGTACCGGCAGTAACTGCCGCACCGCCGTAGCCGCCCTGCCCGCGGTTGGGTAGGCTTTCCCCACTGCGCGCCACGTGTGATCTGCCGAATGGAGGACGAGGGTGGAAGCGACTCTTGTGCCGGTGTTTTCGCAGGATCCATCGGAGCTGCTGCGCGTCGGACCGGATTTTGATCTGGCTGCCGTTGACACCGGCGCCACCCCCGGTTTCAGCGGCGGAAAGGCTGAGGGCAAAGCCTTGCTCGCAGCGTCCGACCGCCGCCTCTCCGAACTGCAGGAACGGCTCTTTGCGCAGAGCCGCGGCGGGGCCAGGGAGTCTGTCCTGCTGGTGCTGCAAGGCATGGATACCTCCGGCAAAGGCGGGATAGTACGGCATGTGGTGGGAGCGGCCGATCCCCAGGGGGTGTCCCACCATGCGTTTAAGGCTCCGACGCCGGAAGAGCTGCAGCACGATTTTCTCTGGCGGGTGGAGCGGGAGTTGCCCGGACCCGGCCTGATCGGGGTTTTCGACCGGTCGCACTATGAAGACGTGCTTATCCACCGGGTGCACGGGCTCTCGTCCCGCGAGGTGGTGGAGGCCAGATACGGCCAGATCACCGACTTCGAATCAACGGTGGCTGACAGAGGCATCCGGCTAGTCAAGGTCATGCTGCATCTGGGCAAGGCCGAACAGGGCAAACGACTGTTCAAGCGGCTGGACCGGGCGGACAAGTACTGGAAGTACGACCCGGGGGATGTGGACGAACGCCGCCTCTGGGACGAGTACCAGCGGGCCTATCAGGTGATGCTGGACCGCACCAGCACCGCCGAGGCACCGTGGTTCGTCGTGCCCGCGGACAACAAGTGGTACGCCCGGATTGCGGTGCAGGAGCTGCTGCTGCAGGCGTTGGAAAGCATCGACCCGCAGTGGCCGCCGGCCCATTTCGACGTCGCCGCGGAAAAGGCCCGGCTGGCCGACTCGTAGCAGCGCCGCGGCCAACAGGCAGAGGCAGGCGCCCGCTGTGGCTGACCCTCCTTCGCGCTTCCGGGACGGGCTAGTTCGGGGTAACCGGGGAAATCGGCGACGCCGGAGTGCCTGGACTGACCGGTGTTTGCCCGGCGTTGGTCGCGCTGCGGGCGGCGTCCAACCGTTGCCGCGCGCCCTCCAGCCAGGCCTCGCAGCGGGCGGCCAGCGCTTCGCCGCGTTCCCACAGGGCCAGGGACTGCTCCAGGCTGGCGCCGCCTGCTTCCAGTTGGCTGACAACGGCTACCAGTTCTTCGCGTGCCTGTTCATAGGACAGGGACGCAACATCGGCCGGCGTTGCTGGCTGCTCTGTCATCGGGTTCTCACTTTCGGTGCAGGTCATTATGTCGAGGGCTGTTGAGGTTGCGGCAGCGACGTCAGGGGAGTGTTTCGGCGGCGACCTCGCCCACCGCGAGGCGGAGGCGCAGCCGGGTACCGGCGGGAGCGTCGGCCGCATTGCGCAGCACGTGGCCATCCGGCAGTTGGGCCACGGCATAGCCACGGTCCAACGTGTTCTGAGGTGAAAGCGCACGTACCTGCGCTTTGAGATGGGCAATCCGGTCCGCATCCCGGTGCACGGCCGAGGAGACTGCTTGGTGGGCCCGTGAGATGAGCCGGTGGAGGTCCTCCGCCCGGACATCCACCATGCCGGCAGGATTTGCCATCACCGGACGGCTGCGCAGCGTCGCCAGCCGGTCGGACTCACGATGGATGAGTTGCTCCACCCGCCGGGCCAGCATCGCACGGGCCTGGCCGATGCGGTGCAGTTCCTCACTGACTTCCGGGACAATGCGCTTGGCAGCATCCGTGGGCGTCGAGGCGCGCAGGTCCGCAACGTCATCCAGCAGCGGGCGATCTGCTTCGTGTCCGATGGCACTGACAACCGGGGTGGCTGCCGCGGCCACCGCGCGAACCAGGTCTTCGTTGCTGAAGGGCAGCAGATCTTCCAGGGATCCGCCACCGCGGGCGATGACGATGACATCCACGTCCTGGCGGGCGTCGAGCTCCGCAAGCGCCCGCATCACCTGCGCCACCGCGTTGACGCCCTGGACGGCAACCTCGCGCACTTCGAATTCGACGGCCGGCCAGCGCAGCGAGGCATTCCGGATGACGTCCTTCATGGCATCGGAATCCCGGCCGGTGATGAGGCCGATGCGGTGCGGCAGCAGCGGCAGCCGCTGCTTGCGCGACGGGTCGAACAGGCCTTCGGCGGCCAGCGCCCGGCGCAGCCGCTCCAGCCTCACCAGCAAATCGCCGAGGCCCACAGGCCGGATATCGCGGGTCTGCATGGTCAGTCGTCCGGTCTTGATGTACAGGTCCGGCTTGATCTGCGCCACCACGCGCGACCCCGGTTCCAACGGCATCTCCAGGCGTGCCATCACGCTTCCCCAGACCACCAGGCTGAAGGATGCTTCGGCGTCGGTGTCGCGCAGGGTCAGATAGGTCGTTGAGTTGCGCCGGTTAAGCTCTATGACCTGGCCCTCCACCCAGGTGGGCGGCACACGGTCGATGTGCATCTTGAGCTTCTGCGACAGCATCCGCAGCGGCCACGGGTTCTCCGCTGTCGTTTGGTTGGCAGTCGGGGGCAGGGTCGACTTCCCGGTGTCCGCTCCTTGGACCCCGCCTGACTCCATGAATTGCCCCCTCCGGCAGTGTGCTTCGGTGTGCTTCCGGCGGCTGCCGAAGACTCTACATTCTTACCAGCTATCCCCGTCATTCGGATTTCTCTGTTGTACTAGGTGCACACCGCGCAGGCCCGTACGGCACTGCCGAATCACGTGGTGGAAGCCGAGGACGGAGGAAGCAGTGCGCGTATTGCTGGCCATTCTGAGCGGGGTCCTGGCTGTGCTCCTCGCTGGTGCGGCACTCTGCGGGGCCTGGGCAAACCAGCGAGTGTTCGACCGCGATGGCTTCGTGTCGCTGGCTGCCCCGCTGGGCAACGATGCCGAATTCCGTACCGCGCTTGCCTCCGCTGTGACCGAGGAAGTGGCCGGAAGCGCAGACCTGCCAGCGGGTCTGCGGGACTTGGTGCGCCCCGTCGTGGAGCGGACCGCCGGGGCGCTCTCCGAGCTGGATGGTTTTCCGCGAGCGCTGAATGAAACCCTGGCCAATTCGCACAGCCTGACGTTTTCCGGCAAGACGGGGTCCGAAGCCGGGTTCACCTTGGATATTGCACCCATGGTGGGCCTGGCAGTTAAGCGGGTAGCGGGCGCTTTCGGCGCCAATCTTCCGGTCCCGGACCGAGTGCTGGTCCCGCTGGGCTCCACCCAGACCGCGGCGCAGCTGGCTTTTTGGCAGGGCCTGGCCGCGCAGTGGTGGGTAGCGGCGCTGGCTGCGGCCGCCGCGCTGGTGCTGATGCTGTTGGCCGCCCGCCGCAAGACCACGGCACTGGCTTGGGCCGGTATTGGCGCGGCACTGCTGGGCGGGATCCTCTGGCTGGCGGCCGTGCAGATGCCGCCTGTCGCCGCGGGCGCGGCGGGCCACAGCGAGCTTGCCGCCACGTTCGCGGGGAAGCTGGCTGCCTTGGCCGTGGCCGATTTCCGCCCGTGGGCTGCCGTTTTTGCCGGCGCAGGACTGGTGGTTGCCGTGGCCGGCTTCACCCTGCGGGCGTTGCTGGGCGGGGACCGGCGGAACAAGGCCACGGGCTAGCATAGAGGCATGGCCAGTACAGCAGTTTCCCTTTCCATGCCTACCGTTCCCCGCAAGCGACGTACTCCTGATGAGATCGCGTCAGCCAAGCCCGTGGACGGCGACAAGAAGGTGCTGCTGGCAGCTCCCCGCGGATACTGTGCCGGCGTGGACCGTGCAGTGATCGCCGTTGAAAAGGCGCTTGAGCACTACGGTCCGCCGGTGTACGTGCGCAAGCAAATCGTCCACAACGTGCACGTGGTGTCCACGTTGGAGGAGAAGGGCGCCATCTTCGTTGAAGAGACGGATGAAGTTCCCGAAGGGGCGCTGGTCGTCTTCTCGGCGCACGGCGTCAGCCCGGCCGTGGTGCAGTCTGCTGCGGACCGGCAGTTGCGCACCATTGATGCCACCTGCCCCCTGGTCACGAAGGTGCACCGCGAGGCGGTGCGCTTCGCCCGCGACGGCAACGAGATCCTGCTGATTGGTCACGAGGGGCACGAGGAAGTCGAAGGGACCTACGGCGAGGCACCCGACCACACCACCATCGTGAACAACCCGGACGAGGCGCGAACTGTGGAGGTGCGCGACCCGAACAAGCTGATCTGGCTCTCGCAGACGACGCTGTCCGTAGACGAGACATTGGAGATCGTCTCGATCCTGCGCGAACGCTTCCCGGCGCTGCAGGATCCGCCCAGCGATGACATCTGCTACGCCACCTCCAACCGCCAGGCAGCGATCAAGAAGATTGCTCCGCAGTCGGACTTGGTGATTGTGGTTGGCTCCGCGAACTCTTCCAACTCGGTCCGGCTGGTGGAGGTCGCGTTGGAATACGGCGCCAAAGCGGCCTACCGGGTGGACTTCGCCAACCAGGTGGATGAGTCCTGGTTCGAGGGCGTGGCCAGCGTCGGCGTGACCTCGGGCGCCTCCGTGCCGGAGGTGCTGGTGCGCGAGGTCCTGAGCCTGCTGGCCGACTATGGCTACGGCGAGGTGGAGGAAATCGTCACCGCCCAAGAGGACATTCTGTTCTCGCTGCCGAAGGAACTGCGTGCCACGCTCAAGGAACGCGGCGATGAATCCCGCGGTCTCGGCGGCAGGGTCGCCCGCCCGACCAGCTGAGGCCGACCGACCGGCCAACTGTGCCCGGCGGGCGGTGTCCCCGGGCTGAGCTGCCCGGGACACCGCCCGGCGGGGCGGAACCGGCGCGTTAAGCGGCTGGATCCCTGTTTTCGATCAGCTCCGGGGCCGACAGCAGCCGGGGCGTATTTTCCAGGGCTGCCGGTGCCGCGGGTTCCTCCAGCACCGTAGCGTCGAAGGCATTGATCTTCCGGGCGGTCGGCAGCACCCTCGACTCCAAGGTCCCGACAAACGAGTTGTACCGCTCCACCGAGCTCTTCAGCGATGAACCCAGCCGCGTGACATGCTCGCCCAGCGTTCCGAGCCGCTCGTAAAGCTGACGGGACAGGTCGAATATTTCACGGGCGTTGTCCTTGAGGACTTCCTGCCGCCAGGTAAACGCCACCGACTTCAGCGTGGCCAGCAGCGAGACGGGGGAGACCAAGGCAACGCTGCGGGCAAAGGCGTGGTCCAGCAGGCCCGGATCAGCATGCAGGGCGGCGGACAGCACCGCTTCCGAGGGCAGGAAGCACAGCACCAATTCCGGTGAGGCCTGCAGTTGCTCCCAATACTTCCGACCCGCCAGGGCATCTACGTGGCCGCGCACCGCCTTGGCATGCGCGGCCAGCAGATCCGCACGATGCTGCTGTTCGGCGGCCGATGCCGCCGCAGGGATCTCCTGGGCCTGCAGGTAGGCCCGCAGCGGCACCTTGGCGTCCGCCACGATGGTCTTTCCGCCGGGCAGCCGGATCAGCATGTCCGGGCGGCCGGTCCGGTCCGCGCCGGCCAGATGGACCTGCTCGTCAAAATCCACATGGGGAAGCATGCCCGCTGCCTCCACGACGCGGCGCAGCTGCACTTCGCCCCACTGGCCGCGGGCTGAGTTGGACTGCAACGCGGAGGCAAGCGTCTGCGTGGAACGCATCAGCGCCTCGTCGCTTTGCTGGGCTGCGCGCAGCTGCTCGGCCAGCTGGCCAAACTGCTCCACCCGGTCGCGTTCCAGCAGGCTGACCTGCTGCTGGACCAGCTTGAGTTTCTCGCCGACCGGGATCAGGGCGCGGAGCACTGTGTTTTCTTGCTCATCCTGGGCGGAGAGCTGCCTGTTCTGCTCGGCGAGCATCCGGCGCTCCGCCTCCACCCCCGCAAGGCGGGCCGAGAGCTCTGCCAGCCGGTCGCCGTCGTGCTTGGAAGCGTCCTGCAGATCCGCCACGCGGCGGCGGAAAAGGACAGCCACGGCCAGAGCCCCGGCCGCGGCGCCAACGAACAAGGCCAGAAGTGCGAGAAGTACATGCGAAGCATCCATGCCTTCACGATGCCAGCTGCCTCGGACAAAACAGCGAACGCCGGTCCTTGTGTCCCGGTCACGGTATCCTTGACTACCGTGGCTCTAACTATTGGCATTGTCGGACTGCCCAACGTCGGCAAATCAACCCTCTTCAACGCGCTGACCCGCAACAACGTGCTCGCGGCTAACTATCCGTTCGCCACCATCGAGCCGAACGTCGGCGTGGTTTCGTTGCCTGACCCCCGGCTGGAACAGCTGGCAGGGATCTTCGGGTCGCAGCGGATCCTTCCGGCGACCGTGTCCTTCGTGGACATCGCCGGCATCGTCAAGGGCGCGTCCGAAGGTGAAGGACTGGGCAACCAGTTCCTGGCCAACATCCGCGAAGCGCAGGCAATAGCCCAGGTCATCCGCGTCTTCGACGACCCCGATGTAGTGCACGTGGACGGCAAGGTGGATCCGCGCTCGGACATGGAGACGATCAACACCGAGCTGATCCTGGCCGACCTGCAGACCCTGGAGAAGGCCATTCCCCGGGTGGAGAAGGAAGTCAAGATCAAGAAGCGCGACGCCGCCGAGCTGGCTGCCATGCAGGCGGCCCAGGCGGTGCTGGAGCGCGGCGACACGGTTTTCGCTTCGGTGGAGAGCGACAAGCTGGACGTGGAGAACCTCAAGGAACTGAGCCTGCTCACCGCCAAGCCGTTCATCTACGTGTTCAACGTGGACGACGCCGTGCTGGCCAGCCCGGAACGCCAGGCCGAACTGCGCGCGCTGGTGGAGCCAGCCGACTGCGTCTTCCTGGATGCCAAGCTGGAAGCGGACCTCGTGGAACTGGACGAGGAAGAAGCCCGCGAGATGCTGGAGATGAACGGCCAGGACGAATCCGGGCTGGACCAGTTGGCACGCGTTGGCTTCCACACCCTGGGCCTGCAGACCTACCTGACGGCGGGGCCGAAGGAAGCGCGCGCCTGGACCATCAACCGGGGCGATACCGCGCCGCAGGCCGCCGGTGTCATCCACTCGGACTTCCAGCGGGGCTTCATTAAGGCCGAAGTGGTCTCGTTCGCCGATCTGGTGGACGCAGGCTCCATGGCCGAGGCCAAGTCCCGCGGCAAGGTGCGGATCGAAGGCAAAGACTACGTGATGGCCGACGGCGACGTGGTGGAATTCCGCTTCAATGTCTGACGGTCTGCCGGCTTGCCCGGAGTGCCGCGAGGCGTTCACCTACGAGCAGGGCGCCTTGCTGGTGTGCCCGATGTGCGGCCACGAATGGCCAAAAGACGCGGCCGAGACCACGACGCCGGAGGCCGCTTCGATCAAGGATGCCGTTGGCAATGTGCTCGCCGACGGCGACACGGTCACGGTCGCCAAGGACCTCAAGGTCAAGGGCGCCGGTGGCGGTGTCGTGAAGGTCGGCACGAAGGTACGCGGCATCAGGCTCATTGAGGACGGCGTGGGCGATCACGACATCGATGCGACCGTTCCCGGGTTTGGCCGGATGCAACTGAAGTCCAGCGTGGTGAAAAAGGTCCTCTAACCTGAGGGCATTCCCAATGGACAGGGGTTTCGTCGTCGACGAGCCCGTTCACAACTGGATCAACTAGGTCCAATCGACGCATCGTAACCTGTGCCATGCATTATGTGATGCCCAGCAGAGAAATCCTCGAGAGCTCCCCAGCGCGTTCAAACTGAAGGTTCAAGGCAAGTAGAGAAGCTCCTCTGGCAGGGGGCCCGCGGCCCAGGCGGCCTTGTTCCGCTTGGGCCGCCATCACCTCGCGGCCTTGCCGCGGCTCCGTCGGCACGCCGGTCCGGGCGCCGGGCGGGCGTACCCTGAGATATGACGACTCATTATGTCCGGGGTGCCTCCATTAGCAGTGCGGCGTCCCGGGTGGAAATCCAGGACATGCTCACCGGGTACGGTGCCACCGGATTCCGCTGCGGCTGGGAGGAGGGCAGGGCGGCCATCGCTTTCACCGCCGGTAATCGTCAGTTCCGCTTCGTCCTCGCCCTTCCCGGTTCGGCCGATCTGGCCGGCTCGGCGGGTGATCCGCTGCAGCCGCGGAGGCCGGGGACGGGCACCAAGTCCCCGGAGGAAGCGGCCCGCCGGTGCTGGCACAGGCTGGCCCTGCTAATCCGGGCGAAGCTGGAGGCCGTGGACTCGGGGATCGTCACCTTCGATCAGGAGTTCCTGGCCTACATGGTCCTGCCCGGCGGGGGCACCGTTTTCCAGGACGCGGCACCGGCCATCGGCACCGCCTATGCCACCGGGGTCCGGGCCGGACTTCTTGGTCAGGGCGGCAGATAACCAGGGCCGGGCCGGCAGTTCCTTAGCGTCAATCCATTAGGCAGGGGTAAGGGCATGAACGAGTCCGAGGCATCACTGGTTATCAAGGCCGGGGCGGAACTGCTTCGCACGGCATCCTCCGATCCCCGGTCCAATGAAGGCTACCCGGCGGTGAAAGCCAATGTCGCCACGGCCTTGGACAACCTAGCGGAAGCACTTCATAATTTTGAGGCCGCTGTTGGCACAGTTGGCCGCTCCACCGGCTGGGTCCAGGACCTGAACCGGCTAGCAGATGACCTAAGGGACAAATAAAGAGCCCGGCATCGGATGGAGATCTTGAGGATGGTCCTATGCGCCTTGTCAAGCAATTGAGGTTGACTTTGGGCTCGTAAAGGGCCATTTCCCTGAGCATGAAATCAGGGTGTTGCTGCGGCGGCTGGCGAGGGCGATCAGGGCCTGGCTGTGCCGTTTGTCCACGGTCCGTTTCCGGTCGTAGGACGTCTTGGAAGACGGCCCTGATCCCTGACGCCGGCCGACGGTCGTGGTGAATTTCGATTCCATGTATAAGGTTTCGCTTCAGTGCGACAAGGCAGCTCAGTCGATTGAATTCGACTGAGCTGCCTTGTTATGGCGGTTTCAGCGGTGGACGCCTCCTTGCCGATCCGCATCATTAGTGCATCATTATGCGGAGGCACCGCTTCCTTGAGCGCTGCACTGGGAATGACAGCCAGTTATGGCTGAACCGGCAGCACCAGTGACGTCCCGGCACGTACAGGGAATTATCCGGCCGGCACCGTGCCCACCTGCTTCGCCGGCACACCAACGACCACTGCCCCCGCATCCACGTCCTTGGTGACGACTGCACCAGCGCCCACTACTGCTCCATCGCCGATGGTCACGCCGGGTAACACAGTCACGTTGGCCCCGAACCACACGCCCACGCCGATCACGACGCGGGCCGGATGCATGTCTGCGCGTCGGCTCGGCAACATGTCGTGGTTCAACGTCGTGATCACGGCATTGTGGCCAATGAGGGACCCATCGCCGATTTCGATACCGCCCTGGTCCTGAAAGCGGCACCCGCTGTTGACGAAAACATCAGCGCCGAAATGGATGTTCTTGCCGAAATCGGCACTGAACGGTGGGAAGAGTTGGAAGGACTCGGGGACCTCGCGTCCGGTCAACTCACTTATCAAAGCCCGTACCTCACCGGGGGAGTGGTACCGTCCGTTGAGCTCGGCGGTGATGCGCAGCGACTCTTGGCTCGCGGCATGCATAGCCTCATGGTGTGGCGATCCTCCGTGGATCGTCTCTCCCGCGTTTAATGCCGTCAGAAGGTCGTCTAGTCCACGAATTTCGGCCATGAGCCCACGATATCGTTCCCTCGGCTGCACCTGAGGCCCACCTAAAGCAATCCAACCGGATGCGCGGCCCGCGCCACAAGACATAAGTCGGTCTTGAAGTCCTAGGACGTCGCAGATGCCCGCCCCGCAGCCGGCGTCTTCACGGACTCACGCTCACCGATAGAGTCGGATTGATGCCTAGTGACCAGTATGCTTTCGACCTGCCGGCGCTGACCTTGTCCACGCTGGCTCCAGACCACTCCACAGACGGCTTTGTCCGGGTCCGTGGCGCCCAGGAAAACAACCTGCGCAACGTGGATGTTGACGTGCCTCGCGACGCCATCGTGGCGTTTACCGGCGTATCAGGCTCAGGGAAGTCGTCCTTGGCCTTTGGCACCATCTATGCCGAAGCCCAGCGCCGGTACTTCGAATCCGTCGCGCCGTACGCCCGCCGGCTCATCCAGCAGGGGCACAACCCGAAGGTGGAGCAGATTACGGGGCTGCCGCCCGCCGTCGCGCTTCAACAGCGCCGCGGCACGGCCACGGCTCGTTCTACCGTGGGCACTGTCACCACGCTGTCCAATTCGCTGCGCATGCTTTTCTCGCGTGCCGGCAGCTATCCGGAGGGCGCCGGTCAGTTGGACTCGGACGCCTTCTCCCCGAACACTGCGGCCGGTGCTTGCCCGGAATGTCACGGCTTGGGCCTCGCGCACACCGTCAGCGAGGCCTCCTTGGTCCCTGATCCCTCCCTCAGCATCCGCGACGGCGCCATCGCCGCCTGGCCCGGTGGCTGGCAGGGCAAGAACCTGCGAGACATCCTTACCCACCTCGGCTACGACATCGAAACCCCCTGGCGGAAGTTACCCAGGAAGGACCGCGACTGGATCCTTTTCACCGAAGAGCAGCCCGTGGTAGAAGTGACGCCGCAACGTGACCGCGTCGCCAAGCCGTACAAGGGCCGATTCTGGAGCGCCCGGAGCTATGTGCTGCACACCCTGGCCGACTCCAAAAGCACCACCATGCGCGACCGTGTGCTGCGCTTTATGCAGACCGGACCGTGTCCGCGCTGTGGCGGTAGCGGGCTCAGGGCAGAGGCCTTGGCCGTGACCTTCGCCGGAAAAACCATTGCCGAGCTCAACGTCTTGCCGATGACCGAACTGGCCGAAATCATCCGGCCCACCACGGAACTCACAGCAGCCGGTACCGCCTCGCGCAAGCAGTCTTCAGGCGAAGGCAACGAGGTCGCCGTCGCCATTACCCGGGACCTGCTGCTGCGGATCACCGTGCTGTTGGACCTGGGGCTGGGTTACCTCGCCCTGGGCCGCTCCACCCCCACGCTCTCTCCCGGGGAGATGCAGCGCCTTCGGATCGCCACCCAGCTCCGCTCCGGGCTGTTCGGCGTGATCTACGTGCTCGACGAGCCCTCGGCCGGTCTGCACCCCGCCGACGCCGAACCCTTGCTCGCCGTCCTGGAGCAGCTCAAGTCCTCCGGCAACTCCGTGTTCGTGGTGGAGCACAACATGGATGTGGTACGCCGCGCGGACTGGCTGGTGGATGTGGGTCCGCGCGCCGGTGAAGGAGGAGGCGAGGTGCTCTACAGCGGCCCGGTAGCTGGCCTCGCCGAGGTCCACAAGTCCGTGACGAGGCCGTTCTTGTTCCCGGACGGTTCCGGTGGGACGGCCGATGGCGGTTTGGCCGCCGACGGTCCCTGCAGCAGTGGTGCACGCCGGGAAGCAGCGGGTTGGCTGGAACTGCGGGACATCAGCCGGCATAACCTGCGCAAGCTCGACGCCGACTTCCCGCTGGGGGTGCTGACCGCGGTCACCGGTGTGTCCGGCTCAGGCAAGTCGACGCTGGTCAGTCAAGTTCTCGGCGAGGCGGTCGGCGCCCGGCTGCATCTGGACGCCGACGCCACCGGGGATCCGGCGCCGAAGGACCAAGGCTCCGCAGCCTGGAACCCCGGCAGATCGCTGAGCTTGGGATCCGTCTCCGGGCTGGATCAGCTGGACCGGCTGGTGAAGGTCGACCAGAAGCCGATCGGTCGCACTCCGCGCTCCAACCTTGCGACCTACACGGGACTCTTCGACGCCGTGCGGAAGGAATTCGCCGCCACGGACCAGGCCCGCGCCCGGGGCTTCGACGCCGGACGGTTTTCCTTCAATGTGCCCGGGGGCCGCTGTGAGACCTGCCAGGGGGAAGGATTCGTGGCCGTGGAACTGCTGTTCTTGCCCGGCAGCTATGGGCCCTGCCCGGAGTGCCACGGCTCGCGGTACAAGCCGGAAACGCTGGAGGTCTCTTACCGCGGCCAGAACATCGCCGATGTTTTGGCCATGACGGTGAACACCGCCGCCGAGTTCCTCTCCGACGTCCCCACCGCCGCGCGCAGCCTCCAGACCCTGCGCGAGGTGGGTCTGGGATATCTGAGGCTGGGCCAGCCCGCCACCGAGCTCTCCGGCGGCGAGGCCCAGCGCATCAAACTCGCCACCGAACTGCAGCGCGCCCAGCGTGGCCACACGCTCTATCTGCTGGATGAGCCCACCACAGGATTGCACCCCGCCGATGTCCAGCTTCTGATGGCGCAGCTGCATCGGCTCGTCGACGCCGGCAACACCATGATCGTGGTCGAACACGAGATGGACGTGGTGGCGGGCGCTGACTGGGTGATCGACCTGGGACCTGCCGGTGGCGACGGCGGCGGCCAGATCATCGCCGCAGGAACACCAGCCGTGGTCGCGCGCTCCACAAGGAGCCGGACAGCGCCATACCTCGCAGCCGCACGCCAAAGACAACCCTGAAAAGACAGTGATAATAGCTTCTCGAAAACGGTCCTAGGCTGCTCTATGTCTTAAATGCGTGCCTGGCACGCAGCACGCACACTGGCGCCGCTATGAGGCGCACCAGCTCGACGGCACTCGGCAGGCCGAAGGCCACGAGGAACAGGCCGCTGAGCCCCGTCTTGGAGAAACTAAATTTGGCCTTTGGACAACCAGTTGGGTAGTACAAGGCGAGCGCCAGCTGCAGCGGACAGCGGTGGTGCCTCACTGGCATGTACCCGCTAGGTTTTAGTAGGTGCAGCTGGTTAGAATCAGGCCTCCCTGCATGGCGGGCCCGGGCAGGGGAACAAGCATAACGAGCTAGAACAGCGGCCAAGGCACCGCAGACATCTGCCCGCTTGGAGCCGGAAACCGACCTGCCAAGCGCAACCGGGCGCAGCGCGCGGCGAGCGACGCTATTTCTTCGGCGCTGAGCAGGTCAGCTAGGTCTCGGCCCAGCCCACCATGCAGTCCTTCACTGACACGGTCTATGCCTTCGCATTCCTCGGCGGTTAGAGCGTCTCCCAGCCATCCCCACAGCACGGTGCGCAACTTGTGGTCACGGTGAAAGGTCAGCCCATGGTCCACACCCTGCCGGCGTCCGTCCGTCATGGCAAGAATGTGGTCGCCTTTGCGGTCGGCGTTGTTGACGATGACGTCGAACACCGCCATGCGTCTAAGCGCCGGCGAGTCTTCGTGAACCAGGGCGACCACCTGTCCGTTCTCATCTCGACCTTTGAGAACGTGTTTCCAGCCCGTCTCCGGCACCTGGTCCGCCGCGACCAGGTCCACGGCACTTTGGGCGGGGTCTTGCTCCTGCCAGAGCTGCACCATTCCTTCACCCAGCGGACCATCGCGCAGCCAGGTGTGCGGCACGATGTCCCAGCCGAAGGCCTGCGAGACCAGGTAGGCGGCCACCTCCCGGTGAGCCAGGGTGCCGCGCGGAAAATCCCACAGCGGAGTTTCCCCTGCTATCGGCTTATAGACGACCACCACGTCGCCGATGCTGCCCAGAAATGTCGCGTTTGAAGCCGTCGTGATGCGGCCGGTGAGCGTCAGCTCGGCGGTCACCAAGTCCGGCGCTGGCATCAGGCCTCGGGAAGGGTGCAGATGTGCCCGTCGGGGTCTATCGGGTAACCGCAGAGTGGGCAGGTCGGACGTCCGGCGGCTACGATCTCACGGGTGCGCTTGGCGAACGCGCGGGCGGTGCCGACCGGCATTCGCACCAGCAGCATTTCGGCCGCGTCAGCACCGCCCACATCAAGCGCTTCGTCGTCGTCGGCATCAACATCGGTAATGGCGTAGGCCTCTATCACGACCTGCGCCGTCGTCGGGTCCCAACCTAAGGTCATGGAGCCGGTGCGAAATTGCTCCTGGACTGCCTCGAGCTGGTCATTGTCAACAAGTTCAATGGGAGTACTTGGGGGAATGCTGAAGGGGTTGCCCTCGACGGCCATGAGCTGGTCGAGAATTTCGTCGATCTTCTCTGCCAGCAGAGCCGACTGCTGCTTCTCCAGGGCGATACTCACGATCTCCGTCCCCGCACGCACCTGCAAATAGAACGTACGCGCCCCCGGAACGCCTATGGTGCCAACGACGACCCGATCAGGCCAGGCGAACTCGTAAACACGTGTAGGCATGTCAGTATTTTAGTCCTATGAGGTTCACGGCGCCTGCTGCCCTGCACCGCCGCCCACCGGCGCATCGGCAGAACGGATGCCGTTCGACAGCCACGACAGGTCACCGGCGTCGGTGTTGGTCGCGTAGACGCTTGGTCGACTAACGCCGTAACTTACGATCGATACGGACCCCGGACCCACGTTGATACGCTGGAACAGGTCAAGGTGCATGCCAAGCGCGTCGGCGAGGATTGACTTGATGATGTCGCCGTGACTCACCGCCACCCACACGGCCCCTGGCCCGTGCTCCGTCTCAAAGGCTGCATCGCGGCGTCGAATCGCTGCCACCGACCGAGCCTGCATCGAGGCCAGAGATTCACCGCCGGGAAAGACGACGGCGGACGGTTGCGACTGCACAACCGGCCACAATTCCTCGGTCGCGAGATCACTGATCGGGCGGCCCTGCCACTCGCCGTAATCGCACTCGGTGAGATCGAGATCGATCGGCGCGTAGGGCGAGCCAGCCTGGCGATCGAGGATGAACTGGGCGGTCTGCCGACAACGCTCCAAAGGGCTCGACACCACCCCGACTACGGGCACGGCCGCGAGCCGGTCTCCGGTCAGGGCTGCCTGGTCGAGCCCGACCTGGTCCAGGCAGACGCCGTCTGCCCGACCGGCCAGCAGTCCAGTGGCGTTGGCTGTGGTGCGGCCGTGCCGCACGAGAAGAACTGTCGCCATCCACCCAGCCTAACCACCCGCTCGACGGCGGTGTGAACTGCATAGGAAAAGGCAGAGAGAACACTGGCCGAACATTTCAAGCATGCCGCGATGGAAGGTAGCCATGAGCCAAGTTGCCCCGTTTGTGCCGGCGCCGGCGTCCGGCTGTGCAGCCCGACCCCGGTGTTGAGTGCAGGATTTATCCCAGCTCACGTGCATTACGCGGGGGTGGGGCTATTCCCTTGTCCGCCCCATCCCCAAATGAATGCGCTGCCACCGATTCCGCCCTTGCATTCGCTACGCCGAGAATAAGCACCTGTATAAGCGGGTTATTCGGTTACGTGAAGTGGTTGAATTCAGCTGTGCGCTCTAACATCTCGTGAGGGGAGTAGTGTGAAAAGCACGGCATCACCCAGTGTTGGCCGTGGAGGATTTGGCTACTTCGTTCCGGTAGAAGCTGCACGACGCGCCTAACGAGCGCAAGGCAACGACGGAGGTCCACATTGGATCGTCGCAGTCTCGACGCTAAAGATAATGATCGGGCGCGTCGACAACCCGCGGTTGCCACATGCCCGTTCTGACGACCCACGACCTTGCTGCCGAATTGGCCAACTTGCTCAACGAGGTTGTCCAAGGTTGGTCCATTGAACGCACCGAGAACGCGCCACCGAGCGCAGAGCGTGTGGGCTTCGCGCACGTGGTTGACGGTCGTTATGAGGCGTGGGTTGCTTCGGCCGATCATCGAGAGACAGTTACCCTTGGCCTCCCGGCCGGTCGGCTAGCTTCGCCGAATGAAATCCGTCTGCTCAAGAGAGTTTTGTCGGTCTTCCGAGCGGACCTGCAGGTTGTAGGTGATGTATCAGAGGCACAGGACTTATGGAGTGCGTTGGCAGCGACTCAGTTCTTGCGGGCTGCGGCTCGCTTGTCGCCGTTCTCGACCACGCAACTTCTTCGATGGATCAGGATCTTCGAGGCCGCTGCGCGCCAAACATACGAAGGTTCTCGGTTCACGGGGAACGTGGTGCTGGCCAAGCATTTGCCCGCATTCGCCAAACGCGCGAATGCTCGATTCCATCCGTTTCATCAACCGCTTTCGTTCGAGCAAGCTCTTCTCAATGAGAAATGGCTGAAGGCATTCTTACAGAACGGCAAGTTTGCACTTGTCGCCGGTGGTCAAAGCGGTGCCGCCCAGGGCTTCGCTGACACTTCCGGGGAATGGGAAGATTCAGATGTCCTGGCCCCTGTCGAGGGTCTGAAAGGTTTGTACGGATTTCTCCGGACGGACACTTCCATCCTCTCTGCGTCGCCGTCCGGCGACATCCACTTCGCACTGTCGACAGGAGTGACCTTTATCAATTCACGGGGCAGTTGGCTGTATCAGGACTGGGGCGTGCTGAGGCGATTACTGGAAGCCCGTCTGGGCACTGATGTTGCCGAACACGCGCTACGGCTTGTGGCGGGATGCAGGTACGAACGTCGCGGATCGCTCTTTGTCTTCTTGGACGCCGACGTAGATCCGTCCGAGATCGTTCCAGACCATGCGCACCCGGACCGAGTTGCGCGCACCCTCCGGTCGTCCGTGTCGGGCGGCGTCTTGGGGGACCCGACGTCCATCAGAGTGCTGCAAGCGGCCTCCGGTATTGACGGCGCCGTGATCCTGGACGATCACGGTAGGATCATCGACGTCGCAAGCATGATCACCGAACCCAGCCCTGCAGCGCTTGCTGCGGCGGGACGTCAGGATCTCAAGCGGTTTCATGGCGCAAGGAGCACCGCGGCGTGGAACGCGAGCATTTGTGGCCTGGCAATCAAGGTTTCTGACGACGGCCCGGTTGATGTCTACGAGCATGGTCAACACGTCTTTCACTCAGGCTGACTCAAGAAGCGATTACGGACGCGCCTCGCTCAGGAACGACCCGTAAATCTCTGCTTGTTGACGTGAATGACTCCGAGCTCAAGTGCCGCGGAATTGCTGTGCGCTCCCCCGCTGACCGGAGCATCCTGCCAGAATAGGTTCATGGACGTCGCCGTTGGCCTGCTGGCCTTGGTGGCGGTGGTTTGCGCGGTCAGCGCGCTCGGCCGCCGGTTAAAAGTCTCCGTCCCGCTCCTGCTGGTGCTGACCGGCGTAGCGGGATCCTATCTGCCCTTCATTCCAACCGTGGTCCTGATCCCGGACATCGTCCTGATCGGGATCCTGCCGCCTTTGCTCTATGCGGCAGCACTGCGCACCTCGGTGGTGGAGTTCCAGGCCAACAAGCGGTCGATCGGACTGCTCTCGGTCGGCTACGTGATCTTCGCTACCGTCACCACCGGATTGGTGGTCTGGTGGCTGCTGCCCGACGTCCCGTTGCCGGCCGCGTTTGCCCTCGGCGCCGTGGTCGCGCCACCTGACGCCGTGGCCGCCACGTCCATCGCCCGGCGGGTGGGCATGCCGCGGCGGATCGTGAACATCCTTGAGGGCGAGTCGCTAGTCAACGATGCAACAGCACTGGTCCTACTGCGGGCCTCGATCGCCGCGATAGCCGGCAGCGTCACCCTGCTGCAGATCGGACTGGAGTTCCTGCTCGCGGTGGTCGGCGGAGCAGCGGCCGGAGCGGCTGCTGCCTGGCTGCTGCTGCAGATCCGCAGGAGGGTACGAAATGTCGCCATCAATACCTCAATGTCGCTGGCAGCTCCCTTCGTGGCGTTCATCCCGGCCGAGGGAATCCATGCCTCCGGCGTCTTGGCGGTTGTCGTCGCCGGACTCATCATCGGCACCCGGAGTCCCGCCATGCCCGGCGGTGCATCCCGGTTGAGCCAGCGCAGCAACTGGGCCACCGTACAGTTCCTGCTGGAAAATTCCGTCTTCCTGCTGATCGGGCTGCAGGTGCGGTCGATCATTGATGCCGCGAACGCTGACCCGCTCGGCATCGGGCGCGCCTGGTGGACCTGCGCGGTGGTGCTCCTTGCGGTACTGGTCCTGCGCCCGGTCTGGGTATTTCCCGCCATTTATCTCCCGCGCCTGATCCCGCGGATCAGGCGATCGGACCCAGTTCCGGGCTGGCAGGTACCCGCCGTTGTCTCGTGGGCCGGGATGCGTGGTGTGGTGACCCTGGCAGCGGCCCTGGTCCTGCCGCAAGACATACCCCACCGCCAGGTCCTCGTCCTCGCCGCCCTGACCGTAGTGGGCGGAACTCTGGTGCTGCAAGGGTTCAGCCTGCCCTGGCTGGTACGCAGGCTGGGACTGCATGGTCCAGACCCCCGGGAGGACGCGCTGACCCAGGCCTCGATGCTCCAGCAGACCGTGGCCGCAGGACTGGAGAAGCTGCGCACGGCCGCTGTGCCAGAGGATCCGCCGGAAGTCCTGGCCATGCTGGAGCGCCGGACCCAGGAGCGCAGCTTGGCAGCCTGGGAGCGGCTGGGCCGGCCGGAAACCGAAATCCGCACCCCCAGCCGCCGCTATGCGCAGTTGCGGGTGGCCATGCTGGACGCCGAACGGGCCAAAGTCCTGGAACTTCGCGGAACGGGTGCCTACCCTGCCGAGGTGGTGGATGAGGTGCTGGAGCGGTTGGATGTTGAAGAATCCATGCTCGACGCCGCGATCGGCGAGTGCGGAACCCGCCATGGGGCGTTCTTGGCTGCACCTCAGGAGGTGGCGGCCGGATGCGGGCACCTGGGCCCGGCACCGGACCGGCCGGTTCCGGCCGACCCGCAGTGCCTCGACTGCCTCACCGAAGGAACCACGCCGGTCCACCTGCGCCTGTGCCTGGAATGCGGCAACGTCGGGTGCTGCGATTCGTCCCCCGGCCTGCATGCGGCCCGGCACCACAGCACCACGGGGCACCCGGTCATGCGCAGCGTCGAACCGGGTGAGTCGTGGCGCTGGTGCTATGTCGACGAAGTTTTGGGCTGAGACACAACCCCGGTTCGGGCTTAGGAGTGAGCCTTCCCCATCTCGACCGTTATCAACGTGGAAAATTTCCTCGTCTTGTTTGTCTACGCTGGCCCAGATGATGCCGGCGGGGGAGTACTAGTGACTGCGTCCAGGACCTGCCCGATAGTCTTCGCGATCAGGTGAACATCCTCGTCTTCCACAACGAATGGGGGGCTGATTTGGAGGGTGTTGCCGCGCAGCGGCCGCACGACGACGCCGTTGTCAATGCAGGAGTTGGCTACAGCCTCGGCCTCTGCCTCGGGTGCAAGCTGGACGCCGGCGAGAAATCCAACGCCGCTGCGGACTTCCTGCACGAGAGGATGTGAGGCAAGAGGGGCAAGGGCCTTATCGAGGACGGATTCAAGTTCCTGGGCCCGCAGAACGAGTTGTTCGTTCTCGAGGATGGCGAGGTTTGCGTGTGCAACCGCGCAAGCTGTTGCGTGGCCCGAATACGTCATGCCGTGCCTCAGGACGGGGGCGTCCTGCCCTCGATAAAAGCGTCCCCAGATCCGGTCGGAGACGAGGACGCCCCCCAGCGGAGCGTAACCGGATGTAATTCCCTTGGCTAGCAGAATCATGTCGGGCTCGAGATGGAATCTTTGGGAGGCGAACATGGAGCCTGTCCGGCCGAATCCGGTGATGACTTCATCAACGATCAAAAGAATGTTATTTCTTTGAGCGATTTCCTGCAGTCCTTCAAGATATCCGGTGGCCGGCGGAATTACCCCTCCGGTGCCTATGATTGGTTCGGTGATAATGGCGGCAATATTCTCAGGGCCGATTTCGTCGACGACGGTCCTAACGCCTTCAATATCGTTTGTGGGAACCAGGGCAGTCTCGGGGACGAGCGAACCAGCGCCGTAGCCCTCACGATTAAAGTCGAGGCCGGCGATACTCGTACCGAAGGCATGGAGCCCGTGGTACGAGTAAGTCCGGCTGAGGATGGTTTTTTTGTCCGCCATGCCTTCAAGCTGCCAGTGACGCCTGGCGATCTTGCAGGCCAGGTCGACGGAGTCCGACCCGCCACTACTGAAAATCATTTTGGCGGCCGGCATCGGACCCATGGCCACGATCCGGTCCGCGAGGGAGAGTGCTACGTCGTTCGCGAACCGGCCGAATACGTGGTAAGTCTCCAGTTTGCACATCTGGTCATAAGCCGCTTTCGCCACTGATTCCCTTCCGTGGCCTATGTTTGCGTGCCACAGTCCGGCGGTGGCGTCGAGCAAGCGGCGTCCGTCCGAGGTCGTGAGGTACGCGCCGCTCCCTTCGGTAATGACGATGCGGTGTTGCAGGACGGAGGGCATGTGCGCCTGGGCACTCCATAGTGCCTCGCCTGAGCGCTTTGGACGGTTCGTCGGGGTAAGAACGGTTGCTTCGGTAGCCATTTGTTTGTTCTCCTAGGCAGGCCAATAGAGCAATTTCTTGGTAAGTCGCCTCCGGACTGCCCTGTGCCTCGTAAGCTGGCCGATCTGCGCGTCGCTTGCTTGCGCGATGAGCGGATTCAGCTCGTTCAGGCGAAGTTGGACGTGGGCGTTCTGGAGTGTGTGTTTGCCCGCCCGGTTAGTCGAGGACGGCGAGTAGTTGTCCTTCCGCGACAGCGTCCCCTTCGGACACGGAGATGTTCGCGACAACGCCGGATTCGGGGGCTTCAACTGGAATCTCCATTTTCATGGATTCGAGGATCATGATGGTTTCGTCTTCCTCCACAGACGCTCCGGGCGTCACGAGAATTTTCCAGACGTTCGCAGCCAGATCCGACCGTACTTCACTCAATTTGCGTTCCTCCTCGGAAAACCGGGCTTTTAAGGCGATGTGTTTATCATGAATCGACGGCGCTGGCTCGTGTGGTCCATGTGTTGTTTAATTTGCTCGTCCAGGTCCGCGATGTTTCCTCCTTTCAGGTTGGCGAGGAGTTCCTGGTGCTCGGCCGCTATCTCTTTTGGTTGGGGATACGACTTCTCCAGCATCATTAGCGACAGGCGCGTTTCGGTGAGGAGGGTTTGGTAAAAGACCGAGAGACGTTTGTTGCCGAGGCTCCCGACCAAGACCGTGTGAAACGCCAGGTCCAAGTCGACCAGATCCGACCAGGGCCGTCCGCATTCGGAGGCTGACGTCATGTCGACAATGACGTTGTGAAGTTCGTCGAAGATCTCTTTCCTTGGATTCTTCGCCAGCTCCTCCGCTGCTGTCTTTTCAACTGACTGACGCGCGACGGATAGGTCATCCATATCCGCCTCGGATAGTTCTAGGACAAAAACCCCGCGGTTGCGTACCCGGTGCAGGAGACCTTCTTGTATGAGCCGCTGCATTGCTTCGCGCACCGGCGAACGGCTGACGTTCAGCTGCCGGGCAAGACTGGTTTCCCGCAGCTGTTGGCCGGGGGAGTAGGCGCCACTTTCGATAGCGCCCCGCAGCCGGTTAACAATGGTGTCCACCGTCCCGTCGATGAGGATCGGTTCCAGTACCGGCTCACTCAACTCGTTGCTCCTATCCTTCCGGGGTCGGTTCGATACGCATAAGGTTTAGCCCGGTTCCGTCGCTGAGTTTTCGCCTTCCGTCAACGGACGCACAGATATGCCCGCGTCCTGCAGGGACTGCCAAACTGTGCGAATAACCTCCACCGAGTTCGGTGCGTCCCCGTGCAGACAGATGCTTTCCGGGGAGATGTCGAGATCTCGCCCCGACACTGTGGCCACTTTCCCTTCCCGCACAAACCTGATGGCGCGTGAGGACACAAGCGCGGGGTCCCAAGCCTGCTTTTCCCGCTCGATGAGAAGGTTGCCCGCGTCGTCGTAGCCGAGGTCGACAAATCCTTCCTGGACTAGCCGGACGCCGTAACGGGCGGCGAGTTCCGTGTGCCGCTTGTCGAAACAGTAGAGAGGGAGCGAGCTGTCTATTTCCGCGACGGCGGCGATGACGGCTTCGGCCAGCTCTTCGTCTTCCAGCGACATCAGATACATGACCCCGTGCGGTTTCACATGCGAAAGTTTCGACCCTTCGGCCTCCACGAAGCCTTTCAGGGCGCCTATCTGATACAGCGTGTAGTCCTGTAGCTCTTCCGCCGAGACCGCTATTCGTCGTCGTCCGAAGCCCAGAAGGTCCGGCAGCGAGACGTGCGCTCCAATCTGGAGGCCCTGGTCGACTGCCGCGCGGACCGTGCGGCGCATGATTCTCGGATCGCCAGCATGGAAGCCACAGGCGATGTTAGCGGCGCTGATATAGGGCATGAATTCTTCGTCCGGCGCGAAACGCCAGCGGCCGTAGCCTTCTCCCATGTCGCAGTTGATTTCGATGGCTGGGTTCATTGTCCGGTCCCTCCTGCTGCTGCAGACATGAGCACGGAACGTTCCTCGTCCAATGCGTATGCGTTATCGATGGAAATTGGTTTGAACCGGATCGTGTCGGTCCCCGGCCGCATTTGGCCGGTCTTCCACAGGCTCGCCTTCGGTACGACTCCGAATACGACAAAGCCGCCGGATGTGGGCCCGTCAGGTCCGAGGATCACGGGAGTATCGCCGTTGAGATTGATTCCGCCGAGAGGGTAGCCGGTGTCGAGGATATTGGATGGATGTCCGCCGGCAATACCGCCGTCCGACCGGGCCCATTGCAGCCTCGCAGGGTCCAGCCTGATACCAGTACGGTTTGAATTCTGGTCAACGGTCCAGGACCGTGCAAAGAAGTCCTCAACGTCCGATTCCGTGACGAACTCCGGCGTAGCAAATGGCCCTGGTACGACTTCCAGATCCCAGTCGTGCTGATACTCGGGGATCCGTTCCTGAGGCAGTTCCGCTACAGGCGCGGTACCCGAGTTTCCGATGTCCAGTACGTCTCCCTTAACAAGCGCCCGCCCTTCAACCCCTCCAAGGGAACCCATGGTGTAGGTGGACCGGGAACCGAGGATTTGGGGCACATCGATTCCACCTCTAACGGCCAGATAGAATCTGAACCCGGATGCCGCCAGACCAATTTTCAGTTCGGCACCTGCGGGAACGTCGACGGCGGCCCACTGTGGCACCGGGCTGCCGTCGACCGTCACTTCTCCGGCGGCGCCGGTTACTGCCACGGTGGCGGGGGACCGGAACCGGAATTTGGTCTTGCCCAATGTGATTTCCAAACCGGCAGCGTCAGGGCTGTTGCCGACTGCGACATTGCCGAGCCGGAAGGCGAAATCATCCATCGGACCGGCGGGAAAATAACCGCGCGAGAGCATTCCGATTCGTCCAGGCCAGTCCTGGACTGTTGTCTGGATCCCGGGTTGAGCAACTTCAATGGACATCGGTGGCTCCTCACGGGACGGCGGTTGCCGCGGCAGCGGTATCCCGCTTGGTGGTAAATTCTGCAGCTTCGGCGACGAGCGAGGCGCACCAGGTGTTATAGGTGGCGACGTCAAAGTCTTCGTCCTGTATGTCGTAGACGTAGTCGCCCCGATGGACGGTTTCGAAGGCATCCGCCAGTTCCTGCTCGGAAACGGCATGGAATCTGATCCGGTCGCATGGGCGCAGCAGCAGAGGCGACTGGGCGAAAGCAGGGTTGCGCTGCTGGATGTCGTACACGGGCAGCGTCCTGCCGAGCAATTGGTAGCCGCCCGGCGATTCCACGGGGTAGATCGAGTAGCACGGTCCGCCGAGACCGATGGCTCCTTCCGCTGTCCAGGTACGTGTCGGGTTGTATTTGGGAGCGAAGAGGACCTTCCTCGGATCCAACGGGAAGGTGAAGGGTAGTCCGGGGAAGAACCCGATGAAGCCGACCCAGAGGTCCGTCCCTGTGACGATGTCAATCAGCTCGTCAACGTCCCGAAGCCCGTTGTAGGTGATCGTGTAATCGACGTTGTTGTCGTTCACACAGTTGGGGGCGTCCGAACGGATGCTGCGGACGTAACGGGCTACAGCTGCTCTGGACGTCGAATCGTGAAACGCAGCAGGAAGATTAACTCTTCGGCTGGGAAGGACCATGTTTTCCGTAGCGGCTGCCCTGTCGTAGGTATCGTCCAGTGCCAGAACCAGATTTGCGACGTTTGTTTTCGCCGGGTCATAGGAGAGCAGTATCGAACGGAAACCGGGGGATGTTTCAACCAGTCCCGGAGGGCGGGACTGGTTCAACTCGCTGTTGATGTTGTGGACAAAGAAGTTGAGGTTTAGGTCAAAATCCATGTCACCGAACTCAACCAAGAGATAACTGTCGCCCGCCAGCCGGTACGTGACCGAGGGTTTGCCGTCAGTAGCCGCCCGTTGCTCGTAAAGTGCGGATGGTACCCCTGCCCACTGTTCTGAGAGGTGCTGGTTGGAGGCCTCGTAAGGCTTCATCTTGCGTGCTCCTCCTGACTTGTCTCATCCTTTGCTTTCGACTCGGCAGCCCGCTTCTGTACATCGGCCACAATGCCGGTGCTGTAGCGGCCTGACTTGAAGGCAGGATCGTTCAGTAGCATCTGGAAAAAGGGGAGATTGGTTTTTAGCCCCGACACGTGGAACGTTGCGACGGCGGACCGGGCGCGTGCGAGTGCTTCTTCCCGGTCCTGCCCACTCACGATGAGTTTTGCCAGAAGTGGATCGTAGGCCGTGGTCACGGTATTGCCGGCCGCGTAACCGCTGTCGACCCGGACACCTTCTCCTGTTGGTTCCGTCCACTCACTGATGCGCCCGGGCGATGGCAGGAAGCGTTTGGGGTCCTCGGCATAGACCCGCATCTCTATGGCATGTCCTGTCGTTTGAAGGTTTCCGGCGTCGAAGCTAACGTCCTGGCCGGCGGCGACGCGGAGTTGTTCCTCGACAAGGTCGATGGAAAACACGGCTTCGGTGACAGGGTGCTCTACTTGCAGCCGGGTGTTCATCTCCAGGAAAACGAAGGTCTGCCGCACCGGATCCACCAGGCATTCGACGGTGCCGGCATTTCGGTACCCGACGGCTGTCCCCGCTCTTACCGCGGCGTCCAGCATCCGGGACCTAAGTTCCGGTGTTATTCCCGGAGACGGCGACTCCTCGGCGACCTTTTGGTGGCGGCGCTGAACCGAGCAGTCTCGCTCTCCGAGCGCTATGACCCTGCCATCGGTGAGCCCGAGGATCTGGACCTCGACGTGGCGGGCGTGCTGAATGAACTGTTCAATGAGGATCCGCGAGTCCCCGAAAAAGCGCTCTGCACGCGACCGTGCAGTATCGAAGGCTGCCTTCAGATCTTCGTCATTGCCGGCAACTATCATTCCGATGCCGCCGCCGCCTCCGGATGGTTTAACAATGACCGGATAACCGACAGCATTGGCGATCTTGACTGCCTCTGCGGCGTCGCTCACCGGTTCGGCTGATCCTGTCGCCACCGGCACGCCGGCGGCCTGCATCAGGTTTCTGGCGTTGATTTTGTCCGCCACCATGTCCATCGATTCCGGCGAAGGCCCCACCCACGCGATGCCGCCGTCGATAACCCGCCGGGCGAAGCCGGTGTTTTCGGCGAGGAAACCGTAGCCCGGGTGGATGGCCGAAGCCCGGACAGTTCGGGCAGCGTCCATCAGTTTGTCGACGTTCAGGTAGGATTCGGCCGGGTTGGCCGGTCCGAGGGAGACGAATTCCGAGGCTTCCTTCACGAAGGGCAGTTCTGTATCCACGTCCGAGCAGACGGCGATGGTCCGGATTCCCATGGCATTCGCCGTGCGGATGATCCGCCGGGCGATCTCACCCCGGTTGGTGACCATGAGGGATTCAAATACGGGCGCGCTCATGAGCTGACTCCTTTGGCGATGAGGCGCGCCTTGGCCGAGGCACGGAAACGGTCCGCAAGGACCGCGAGAACGAGCGCTAACCCCAAGGCGATGCTCTGCATGTTGGTATCGAGCCGCATGAAGTTCATCCCGTTGCCCAGCAGCATGATGAAGATGACTCCCAGGACGGTGCCGCCGACGCCACCGCGGCCGCCTTGGAGCGAAGCACCGCCGATGACGGCAGCGGTGATGGATTGAAGGGCAAAGGCGCCTCCAAAGGTCGGTTGCCCCGAGCCGCTGCGGGCCGTCAGGAGGTAGGCCGCGATGGAGGACAGGATGGCGCAGATGACGTAGGTGGCTATCAGGTTCCGCCGCACCTGGATGCCCGCGGTTTTCGCTGCCAGTGCATTCCCGCCGATGGCATACAGGTGGCGGCCGAAGGTCGTCCATTTCAGTGCAACGAAAACGATCGCCACGATCGGCAGTGCTACGAGAACCAGGTTGGGTATGCCCATGGTGAAGCCCGAGCCAAGGCCGACGATGTACTCCCGTGGCAGGCCGGATACGGTGGCTCCGCCGCTGTAGACCAGCGTGATGCCTGTGACGATGGTGGCGGTCGCAAGTGTCACGATGAACGGGTTGACCTTCAGGAAGGCGACGCCGAGGCCGTTGGCCAATCCGACGACGAGTCCGACCGCGATGCAGACGACGAAACCCATGATCATCGACTGGCCGGCGAATTCCGGTATGCCGCCATAGACTTTCTGCATCATTGTGGCAGAAACAATGGAAGCCAGCGCAACGGTTGCCCCTACGGACAGATCAAATCCGCCGGTTACCAGTACGAGCATCTGTCCTAGGGAAATCAGCAGGAGCGTGACGGATTGCTGGGAGACGGAAAGCAGGTTGTCTGGCTCCAAAAAGCGGTTATTCGCCAAGGCAAAGACGACCACCATCACAACCAGCAGCGGCGGAAGCGGTCCGACGCTGCTGAAGAACCTGAGCCAGTACTGGTGGTTTACTTTCTTTCCACCGCCGACGGCAGTGGCCGGGCTTTTCACTTCGGTTGTTGACATGGCAGTCCTTAAGCTTGCGCGCCTACTGCATGCCCGAAGGCACCAGCGACAACGGCTTCGTTTGTGATTTGATCGCCCACGAGCTCCGCCTGCACACGCCCGCCGTTCATCACATAGACCCGGTCGGCGAGCCCCACGACCTCCTCGAGGTCGGATGAGACCATGAGGACGCCGGCGCCGTCGTTGCACAGTTTGCGCAGGTTGGCGTAAATTTCCTGGCGGGCCCCAACGTCCACGCCCGAAGTAGGCTCGGAAACCACGAAAACTTTCCGGTCCCGGGTCAGGGCGCGCGCCAGAACGACCTTCTGCTGATTGCCGCCAGACAGTGCCCGGGCCAACGCGGTAACCGAACGCGGCCGGATATCGAGCCGTTCGGCCAGCGCCTGCGCGAGGGTACGAATCTTTGCTCCGTGGAGAAGTCCCAGGGTGCTGTACTTCTTGGTCCGGTTGACTTCGAGCGCAACGTTCTCCTGCACGCTGAGATCAAGCGCCAGAGCTTCCCGCCTGCGGTCCTCAGGCATGAAGCCGATACCCGACTGGATCATCTGGCGAGGGTTGGGCTTGGTGAATGTTCTTCCGCTGACGGAGACGGAACCGCTGGACAAGGGGATTAGACCGAAGACGGCCTTGGCGAGTTCGCTTTTCCCCGATCCCACGAGCCCGGCTACGGCCACAATTTCGCCCTGGCACACCCGCAGGGATGCCTGGGTGACCTTTCCGTCAGCTGTAGATATGTCCTCTATCGCCAGCAGGGGTTCCCCTGCGGTTTCGGTTTTTTCCGGATACACGGCCGCGAGTTCCCGGCCGACCATGTCGGTGATCAGCTGCTCTTCGGAGACCTCCTCGAGGGTATGGGTCGAAATGAACGTGCCGTCCCGCATCACGGTGACCCGGTCGCCGAGGCGCCGGACTTCCTCCATACGGTGAGTGATGTAGAGAAGTGCCCAGCCTTCGTCCCGGAGCCGGTCGATGATTTTGAATAGGCGGTCGGCTTCCCGCTCGCTGATGGCAGCCGTGGGCTCATCGAGAAGGAGAATTCCCGGCGTCCCGAGCAGCCCTTTGGTGATCTCCACAAGCTGCTGTTCGGCCCTGGGCAGCGTCCCAACCTCCGCGTCCGGGTCGATCGCTGCCCCCAGCTGAGCGATTTTTTCCCGGGCAATGGCCCGCATTTTTTCACGGTTCACGAACCCGAAGGTTTTCAGCTCACGGCCGAGGAACAGATTTTCGGTTACGGACAGCGTCGGGGCCAAGCTGAAATCCTGCAGCACGACGTTGATGCCCAGTTTGCGCGCATTTGCGGGGGAATGGTGGGCAACCTCCGAGCCCCGGACGGTGATCGTCCCGCTGTCGGGCTGGTAGTTGCCGAGGAGGATGTTCACGAGCGTTGATTTTCCCGCGCCGTTCTCGCCCAGCAGGATGTGCACTTCGCTGGGGTAAAGGTCGAGCGACATCCCTTTGAGCGCCCTCACGGGCCCGAACGTCTTGATGATATGGCTGAGTGCAACGATCGAATGCTGTTCCAATGCCAGCTTCACTTCCTTCCGATGCGGGTGCCCACGAAACGGGCATCCGCCCGGGGCCCCTGGCCCCGGGCGGATGAATCAGCTATTCGGAGTCCAGCTGGTCACCGTCTTGAAGTCCCGCGGCGCGAACATCTCGGTGTAGGGCACGTCGGCGGCGTTCTTTTGGGTGATCATCTTGGGCACAGGTCCGGACGTGGGCGCCTGCAGCTTCTCGCCTTCCAGCATGCGCACGGCTTGGTCAATAGCCATGCGCCCCTGGATGGTGGTGAAGTCAGTGGGCGAGCCTACGGCGTCGCCGGCTTTGATCGCGTCGTATACGGGCGGGATGATGTCGAAGGCGTAGACGTCGACTTTCCCGGTCATGTTGGTGTCCCGCACCGCATTCACCCCGGCTTCGGCAGCAATATCAACTCCAACGACGTGGGTGATTTCGGGATGAACCTTGAGCGTGTCTTCAATGAGGTTCTGCTGGATCTCCAGGCCTGGGTCGGCGCGCCGCATTTCCGCGATCTTGACGTTGGTTCCTTTGATGGTGTCCTGGAAACCCTTGACTGCTGCGTCGGACCATCCGGCGCCTTCCGGCCCGGGGAAGAAGCCAACCTGGGCGGGTGACCCCTTGGTGTCATTGATGATGTACTTGGCCGTCGTCACTGCCAGGTCGTGGAAGCTGACGAGTGCGTGGGAGAAGAGCGGGTTGTCCTTGGACTCGGGGCAGTCCGTCCCGTTAATGAAGTCCACCACCGGAATCTTCTTTTCCAGCGCGGCAGCCACCTGGGGACATACGCCCGTTGCATTGATGGCGCCGAGAATAATCGCGTCATAGCCGCCGTTGATGCAGTCCTGCATCTGGCTTAGTTGCTTGTCGAGGTTGGTGTAGCCTCCAGCCTCAAACATGCTGTACTCAACGTTGTCCCTCTGTGCCTCGGTCAGGGTCCCGTAGTTCGTTGCAGCCCAGTAGGAATCCTTCATATGAGGGAACAGGACGCAGATCTTCCACTTCTTGTTGATTTTGTCCTTCGCGATGGGCGTATAGGTGGTTTGGGTCGTCTTGCCGTTCAGGGCCGTATTGAGGGCTGGCGTACTCCAGTTCTGCCCGGAGCCGGAGCCTGTGGCCTCCCCTGTCTGACCATTCCCGGAGCCGCCCATTGCCCCGCACCCCGTTAGCGCCAGGGTGGCCGCCAGTGCAAGCGCTCCGATGGTATTGGCTTTCCTGTTCAGCTTCATGTGTTTCTCCCTGTGCCGATGGCCGAAGGCGGCCACAGATGCACATTCGGTCGATTGCCTTTTGTTCACAATCTGCAGCCGTGGTGCCAGCATAGTCCGCGATCTGGATCACATCAACACTTTTTTCGCTGTTTCCTTGCGTTGCTTTGGGCTCGGTAGCTACGTCAGCGCGGTCCCCATCAGGGCGTGCCTGCCCCAGCCAAATCGGTTGCTAAGCACGACGGTAGGTGGACCAGTGCTGGGGGTGACGATGAGTTGCAGCGGCAGGCGCGCGTAGTTGATGGGCGGCTGCCGGTTAGCCTGCGGTGGGCCAAGGCCGGTTCTGCAAAATCTGCCGACGGGCTGACCGGGCTGAGGAGGCAGTGAAGACTCCGTGCCGAACTACTGGCCCGGGATGTCCACCGGCACGAGACGGAGGTCGGGCTTACAGCAAGCCGTAAACTATGAGATTGTCGACTAAAGACATGAGACACGGACAGCGAAGCTTCCTCAGCTCAACCAAAAACAGTTGGTGAAGCTTATGCAGCAAGGATGGAGATCAGGATGAAAAGGGGCGTGCTTGACCCAATAGTGCAGGAGCCTACGCCGGCCATTATTGCCCGCCGTATCCGTCATGCAATCGCCCGAGGCGACTTCGCTCCAGGCGTCCAACTAGGTGAAGCCGAGCTTGCTAAAGAGCTGGGAGTCAGCCGGGGGCCCCTGCGGGAGGCCATGCAGCGACTCACCCAGGAAGGGCTTCTCGTTAGTTATCGGAACAGGGGCCTCTTCGTCGTCAGCATGGACGAGGACGATTTCCGGGATATCTACCTGGCCCGAACCGCGGTTGAAGCAGCCGCCATCCGTCGCGTAGCCAGCGCGAACCCGGAGAGCAACGGGGCTCAGCTAATGAAAGCCGTGCAGGCTATGGAGGATGCGGTGGAAAGCCCCAACGGCGAAGCTATGACTGAAGCGGACATGAGCTTCCATGCCCTGTTGGTTGAGCTCGCCGGCAGCCCTCGGCTGAAGAAGATGCACGACACTCTGCTGACGGAAACCCGGATGTGCCTCAACGCCCTGAAAAGTACGTACGCTACGGCAGACAAGCGCATAGCCGAGCACAAAGGCATCGCTGAAGCTATCTCCAAGGGAGATTCAGACCTCGCTGAGAAGCTTATGGCCGAGCACATGGAGGACGCGCTGATGCGGCTGATCCCTTGATTTCCCTTGGGTTTCCGCACGCTTTTAAGGACGGCTCCGCTCCCTAAACCCGCGGGATGGCCATGTACTTAATCTCCAAAAATTCATCTAAGCCCACGCGTCCGCCTTCGCGGCCCAGACCGGAGGCTTTGATGCCACCGAACGGTGCCGCTGGGTTGGAGACGATGCCTGTGTTAAGGCCGACCATGCCCGACTCCAGCTCCTCACCGACGCGGAAGGCGCGGTCTAGGTCCTGGGTGAAAACAAAGCTGGCGAGGCCCCACGGGGTATCGTTCGCCAACCGCACCACCTCGTCTTCGGAGTCGAAGGGGATGACGGGCGCCACCGGGCCGAAAATTTCTTCGCTCATCAGCGCCGCGTCGGCGCTGACATCGGACAGTACCGTCGGGGCGTAGAAGTAGCCGCTGCCCTTCGGGCGGGAGCCGCCGCAAACCACGTTGGCTCCCTTGGCGACGGCGTCATTGACGAGCTCTTGGACCTTGTTGAGAGCCTTTTCCTCCACGAGGGGGCCGACCTCCGTGCCGCTCACTGCGCCGTCGCCGACCTTCAGGGCGCTCAGCCGCTGCGCGAGGCGGACAGAGAAGTCAGAAGCGACGGTGCGCTGGACGAAAATTCGGTTGGCGGCGGTGCAGGCTTCACCCATGTTCCGCATCTTGGCAGCGAAAGCGCCCTCAACGGCGCGGTCCAAGTCCGCGTCTTCAAAGACAATAAGAGGAGCATTCCCGCCCAGTTCCATGGAAGAACGCATGACGTTTTTGGCAGCCTGCTCCAATAAGCGGATGCCCACTCCGGTAGACCCGGTGAAGCTCACCTTTCGGGCAATGCCGCTTTCCATCCATGGGGTGACCACGTCGGAGGCTCTGGAGGTCGTCACCACGTTCAGAACACCTTTGGGCAGGCCAGCCTCTGCCAGGACGTCCGCCAGTGCCAGCGAAGACAGGGGAGTGAGGTTGGCGGGTTTGAAGACCATGGTGCAGCCGGCCGCTATGGCAGGGCCGATCTTCCGGGTGCCCATCGCCAGCGGAAAGTTCCATGGTGTCACCAAGACGCAGGGTCCTACTGGCTCCTTCGAGACGAGGATGCGGTTCTTGCCGTCGCCGGTGGTGGTCAAATCTCCGTCAATGCGGACAGCCTCCTCCGAAAACCAGCGGAAGAACTCGGCGGCGTACGCCACCTCGCCTTTGGACTCGGCGAAGGGCTTGCCCATCTCCGTGGTCATAATCAAAGCGAGTTCGTCTTGGCGGGCCATGATTAGGTCGAAGGCCCGACGCAGGATGTCGCTTCGCTCCCGGGGCGGGGTTTTGGCCCACTGTTTCTGGACCCGGCCGGCGGTTTCGATCGCGCGGCGTGCGTCCTCGGGGCCGCCATCGGCCACGCTGGCGATGACTTCCTCGGTAGCAGGATTGATGACATCGAACCGGGCGCCGGAAGATGCTTCGGTCCACTCTCCGTCAATGTAGAGGTTCGTGCTGACCTTTGCGACGGCGTCAAGCGCCTTTTGCGAAGTTCGGGAGGCTGCTGACTGAAGGCTCATCAGTGATCCTTTTCTGGGTTACAAGGGAAGGGGGAGGCCGGCGCTGGGTTCGTAAGCCACGCCCGCGGATGCCAGGCATGCAAGCACGCCAGGGAAACCGGCATCGGGCGGACCTGTTCGGCGGGTGCCGGATGGGCCTGCGGGGGAGCGAACAGCATCCGTCATGGTGGGCTTAACGTTTCGCGGAAACGGCCCCGGTGACGGTGGCGATGGCGTTTTCGAAGCGTTCGAGGCCGGTGGTGATTTCTTCGGCGGTGACGATGAGGGCGGGGATGAGGCGGACGACGTTGCCTGCGGGGCCACAGGTGAGGGTGAGCAGGCCATGGTTGGTGGTGGCCTGCTGGACTGCTGCTGCGGTGGCGGTGTCGGGGGTGTGGTCTTCGGCGGTGAATTCAATGCCTTGCATCAGGCCCTTGCCGCGGACGTCGCCAATGACGGGGAAGCGGGCCTGAATTTCTTTGAGTCCGGTCTGGAGCTGCTCGCCGCGGATCCGTGAGTTCTCCACCAGCCCTTCGTCACGGATGACATCGAGGGTGGCGACGCCAGCGGCGGCAGAGACCGCATTCCCGCCGTAGGTTCCGCCCTGGGACCCGGGCCAGCCCTTGGACATCAGTTCGGTGGAAGCGGCGATGGCGGAGATCGGAAAACCGGAGGCTATGCCCTTGGCAGTGATGAGGATGTCCGGAGTGGCGGTGGAGTACTCGTGTCCCCAGAACATGCCCATCCGGCCCACCCCCGTCTGGACTTCGTCGAAGATCAGCTGGATGCCGTGTCGGTCGGCCCGCTCGCGCAGTCCCTCTTGGAACGCCGGCGGGGTGGGCAGGTACCCACCCTCACCGAGGGCCGGCTCGATCAGGAATGCTGCCGTATCGTTGGGCGCGGTGCGGGTCTGGAGGAGGTAATCCAGTTCCTTCAATGCGAATTCCACTGCGGCCATCTCATCCCAGCCGTACCGGTAGGCATACGGGAAGGCGGACATGTGTACCCCGGACATCAGCGGGGAGAACCCTGCAGAGAACTTCGTTCCGGCAGTGGTGAGCGACGCCGCCGCTACCGTCCGACCATGGAAACCGCCCTGAAACACTACAATGTTTGGCCGGCCCGTGGCCATCCTGGCCAAACGAATTGCAGCCTCGACCGCCTCCGATCCGGAATTGACGTAAAACAGCGAATCCAAACCTGCGGGCAGTACCTCACCAAGCTTCTCGGTCAGTGCCAGCAAGGGCTTGTGCATCACGGTGGTGTACTGCGCGTGGATGATCTTTCCCACCTGATCGCGAGCGGCCTCCACTACCCGCGGATGGCAATGGCCCGTGCTCGTCACACCGATGCCGGTAGTGAAATCTAGATACGACTTTCCATCAGTTGCGTGGATCCAACTGCCCAGGGCGTGATCGACCACCAGTGGGGTCGCTTGCTTCAACAGAGGGCTAAGGGAAGTCATGCGTCCCATGATGAAGGTCGCATTATCCTATTGTCAACAATCTTCGATCGGGCTAGTGTCAGGAAGGACATCGCCAGTCTGAGCACATTCCCGGTGCGATTATCGAGAGGGAGTGCCTACTCCCCGTTTCGCGGCGGTCGTTGAGCAGCGTCCGTTCCGCTTTCGGGATTAGGGGGCAGCGGAAGTCTCGTTGGCAACGGTCTCGATCATTTGGGTTTTGGGCTCCCCAGTCACAGCTTGGGATATGGGGCTGCCCTCCCAAAGGTCTGTTCTTAGCCGGGACAGGAATTCCGCGGCGGCCTCCTGGGTATCGAAATCGAGATCCAGGAGCACGTGGTTGGTCTCATGCAGGGGGCGGGATATCTTGTAGGATCTGACACCCGAAGCCCATCGGCCCAGCACATCCCTGTCGAACGCCTGTCTCCACATTCGGAAGTTTCTAACCGGATGTTCGATACGTAGGGTAAACATTCAGGTCCCTTCCGAAGGTCCTCACCCGCTCACCCTAGACCGTGAAGTCAATTTGCACTAGGCAACGCTTGCAGTTGCATTGAGCGCCCCGTGCAACTGCGGACATCATGCGTCACGTACTGCGCTCCCTGAAACGGCCGGGCTGGACGAGCACCAAAGAGCCATCAGACGGGTGGTTTCCCCTGTGCATGAGGGTGCCGGCGCAGCCCGCGGGGCACCACTCAGCCCTGTCGCAGCCGCCGCTAGCGGCGTAGGCTTCGGCTGTGCCGGCCTTGTCCGTGGAATCCGTCCGCCCGGCCGGCAGTCGCTTATCAAGGAGTCCGCCATGACTGTTCTGGTCCAAACTGTGCCCGGTCTGACCCGCCAACAGTACGAAGACATCGCAGGAGCTCTTGGGGACAAACTCATGGGCACCCCCGGATTCCAAGCCCATTACGCCTATGAGAGCGAAGACGGAATGATTGTTGTGGAAATTTGGGAGGCTGCCTCGCAGCACGACGCCTGGTTCGACAACAATGTCAGGCCACACCTGCCGCCGGAGGCAACCCCGGAGAAGCACGAACTGGCGAACAAGATGACACCCTAACGCTTCTATTCGATCTTGTGAAAGGCTTTGCGGGTCCATGTCCTGGTGACCGCAACGCAGACGCCGGCAAAGCCGCACTTCGGTAGTCCGGCCATCCTCGTTGCTGACATGGCATCTCCTCGAGTGATCGACCCTCTAACGGCAAATGAATCCGATCGCGGCCTCCATGCCGGAGTGCTGGAGCCGTCGCGCTGGTCGGTCTCTTCGTCGTACGCAGCGAAGCCAGCTAGGTCTTAGGAGGACTCACCCCGCGCGCCCTGCCGCTGGTGATCATCTCGGCGGTTGCCGGGGTCGGCGCGCTTTTCCTGCTCGGCGGCCGACCCCGCCGCGGAGCGCGGTTGGCTGCGATCGCCGCGGCCGGCGCCCTCGTGATGGCCTGGGGTGTCGCACAGTTGAACTACCTGCTGCCCGAAACGCTCACGGTCTCGCCCGCCGCTGCGCCGTCGGGCACGATCACGGCCGGCTGGTCGCGGCCGGTCTCGCCATGCTGATGATCGTGCCGGCCTTCATTTTGTTGTACGTGCTCGACCAGCGCGGACTGCTCCTCGAAGGCGACGACGACGAGTCCGGCCGGGGCCCCGGGGTCGTCCGTCCCTGACTAGTAAGGACTCGGTATCACGGGCTAGGTGGCAGAGAAGCGAGCCGCTGACCGAGGGATCCACTGGAGGGCGGGCACCGGCGCCGTGCTGGGAAGATGTTCGGCGGGCGTGGAGCCCGCCGCTGACCGCTAGGCGCGGGAAGAGTCCTTGGGCAGCCGGGCGGCCAGCTTCCAGGCGGCTGGCATGGCCGCGGCCGCGATCAGGGACTTCACGATGCCGCCGATGATGAACGGGTACAGGCCCCACTCGAGGGTCTGCTGCAGATCGGCGCCCAGCGAGATGGCCAGCCAGGCCATGCCGAAGACGAAGGTGATCACGGTGCCGGCAAGGAAGGAGACCGTGGCGCCCAGGAACTTCTTGTCCCAGTTGCGCTTGGCCAGCCAGCCGGTCAGGCCTGCGGCGGCCACGAAGCCCACCAGGTAACCGCCGGTCGGGCCGACGGCAGCGGCCACGCCGGAGGAGGCCTCGGAGAACACCGGCATGCCAGCGACACCGGCCACCCAGTACAGCGCCATCGCCAGCATGCCGCGGACCGGGCCGAGGGTGCTGCCGACCAGCAGCACGGCCAGGGTTTGGCCGGTGATCGGGACCGGCCACAGCGGCACGGCCAGCTGCGCCATCACAGCGGTCAGGCCGGCGCCACCGACCACCAGGGCGGTGTTGGCCAGGGCAGTGCTCGGGACGAGGGCGTCGGCCAGAACGCCCTGGCGAACGAGTGTTAAGGAGCTCATGTCTACGCCTATCTAAACGGTGTTGCCGTACCGGCCGTGGTTTGGGTGTTGCGACCTATGGCCGCAGGTCCCAGCAAGATACAGCCTCCTGACCATGCTGCCAAGAGGGCGCTACGCATAGCGTCCGCGGTACTTGGTCCTGCCACCGGGCGGATCAGAGCGCAGGCGAAGGTTTCCAGCGATGTCCCGAGGCTAACGTTCTGTTGCTCGCCAGCGGCTGAACGCCGGACATGGGCCTCCTACTTGGAGCGGGCGCTCTGGCCTTCGGTTAGGCGTACCGCCATGAGGCAGGTCATCTGTCCTTCGAGCGTGTCCAGACGCAGCCGGAGCAGGGACTCAAGCTTCCGAAGCCGCTGCGCGAGGGTGTTTCGATGGATGAAGAGTTTCTCGCACGCCCGTGATGGCTGGCAGTCGCTGTCCAGATACGTTTTGAGCGTGTCCAAGAGGTGTCCTGAATGTTTGTGGTCGTGGGCCACGATAGGCGAGAGGAGCTTGCGGGCGCCGGCGAGTGCTCCGTGGCCGGCAGCGGCGGCCAACAGGGCATCGATACTGAGTTCGGGAGCCGTCACCGGTTCCGTTACGTGGTGTACCAGCTCAGTCGCAGCGCAAATACCCAGGCGCAACTCGTCCAGGCTCTCGCAAGGACCCTTGAGTACCACTGCCTGATTCCGGGCCAGTGATCGGAAGTTCTCCCTCAGGGACGACGCCAGGCTCTCGCCCCTGGCGGCCTGAAGCAGGTCCGGGGTTGGCCGCTGGGCCAACGCGACGACAGTGCCGTCCAAGACAACGATCCGAAGCACCTGGAATGCCTCCTGAAGCATCAGGCGTATCTTCCAGACATTCGCCAGGCCATCTTCAGCCAGCGCTGCCACTACCGCGAGCGTCGGGCGTTTGTCGTCCAGGCCGGTCGAGCGGAAGGTGCGCGCGAATTCCTGCCCCGCTATCTCCTGCCAGTCGCCGGCTTGGGCGAGCAGCGATTGAAGCTGGGGTTGCCGGTGGGACGCCGTTCTTAGGGCACTTCTGAGCTGCACCGCCATGATGGAGGCCGCCGGCGCCAGCAGGGCAGCCAGGGATTCGTCCCGGGTGCTTCCGCGAACGACAAGCTGGAACGAGTCACCGCCACCCATCGGGAGCGGGACACTTCGGTCATCGTCACCGTTGGCTGCAGCCCGGCGCAGGTCCTCGTCGGTCCAAGGGGAAGTGCCGGGCGATTGGGCGATGACGGAACCGCCGCCGTCGATTATCGCCACCGAACCCCCGACTGCCTTTTCAACCTCGCCGAGCATCCTGCGCACAGGAGATGCTGTGGCTGCATGCCGGGAGCAGGCTTCCGCGAGTTCCCATGACCGGGTCCGTACGGTGAAGTGTTCGGCCTGCAGCACATTCGTGATGTGGCGATGGACCTGCAGGAAGGAGACAAAGTGGGGTATTTCCAAGAGGGGAACGTCGAAGCAGGTGGCCGCCTCGACCAAGCCTGGCGGTAGGAAGTGATGGGCGGTTCCCGTTCCGAAGGCAATAGCCGCAACGGGAACGCCGGCAAGCCGCTCGACGTAGGCGGACCAGGTCCGGGCGTCCTCGGTGTTCATGCCGATGCCGTTGGTGAGCAGGAGGACGTGCGGGGTGAGGAGCGGCGTGGGATCCATGATCTCCGTCGGTGCGCACCAGCTGATTCTGCGATCAAGCCGATCAGGGGAGGACGGCGTATGGAGGCGCAACTGGAGGGCAGTGTCCGCGAGTAAGTCAGCCACGATCACGAGGATTCCTTTGGTTGCACCTGCCTCAAGCTTATGTGCGCGTTGCCCAGTTGGGCAGGCCCGATGTTGGGCGACTGCCTACTTCCAAGCCGGACAAGGAGGCCCATAGGGTGGGTGCCATGCCGCAATCTGTGACAGCGGGTCGACGTTTGACACTTAACTCGGACTTGGGCGAATCCCTTGGCCTGCATTCCTTTGGCAATGACGCTCAACTCATGGACATCATCGACGTGGCCAACGTTGCCTGCGGTTTCCATTCAGGGGATCCGGACACAATGGCCGCGAGCGTGGAGGCTGCCGGCCAACACAGCGTGAAGATCGGGGCCCATCCCGGACTGCCAGACCTGGTGGGATTCGGCCGTCGTGAGATGAGGCTGACCGGCGCGGAGGTGGAGACACTGCTCCTGTATCAGGTCGGGGCGCTGACGGCGTTTTTGAAGCGGTCCGGCCTGGAGTTGAATCACATCAAGCCGCATGGCTCGCTTTACGGCATGCTTGCCCGCGACGCCGGGCTCATGGAGGCCGCGGCGAGAGTAGCAGCCCTGTACAGCGTTCCTTTCTACGGCCTGGCGGGAACTGAGCACCAAAAGGTATGCGACCAGTTCGATGTTCCCTTCGTCGGGGAACTGTACGTTGACTTGAACTATGGCCCCGGGGGTGAACTGCTGATCCAGCGCCGGCCCGAACCCACCAATCCGGAGGCGGCAGGGAACCGCGTGCGCCGGGTTCTGAACGAGGGGGTGGTTGAAGCGGTGGATGGAACGCTGCTTAACATCAGTTTTGAAAGTGTCTGTGTGCACTCGGATGCTCCGAACGCCGTCGAGGTAGCGGCGGCGGTGCGCGAAGCGCTGTCGGCACACACCTCCACTGCCGATCCCACCACCTCCTGAAAGGGGTTCCCCGTGGCTGACATCCTCTCGCCGCTGCCCGGCATTTTCTACCGCAAGCCCGGACCGGACAAGGAGCCCTACGTCAACGAAGGCGACCATGTCGAGGTCGGCCAAACCGTCGGCATGGTTGAAGTCATGAAGCAGTTCACAGAGGTCCGCAGTGATGCCGCCGGCACGATTGGTCATTTCCATATTGAGGACGGTGGCACGGTGAATCCCGGGGAAGCCATAGCGACAGTCAGCGAGGGGTGACGATGGAACGGCTGTTCATTGCCAACCGGGGCGAGATAGCGGTCCGGGTCATCCGCTCCGCCCGGGAGCTCGGCATCCGAACCGTCGTGGCGGCGAGCGAACCAGATGAGAAGTCCCACGCGGCGCAACTGGCCGACGAGTACAGGATTGTCGGCCCGGCCCCGGCCACCAAGAGCTATTTGGACCAGTCCGCGGTGCTTTCCGCCGCTTTGGAGAGCGGGTGCGACGCCGTCCACCCGGGCTACGGGTTTCTGTCCGAAAATGCGGCTTTCGCGGCCGCCGCCATCGAGGCCGGTTTGACCTGGATCGGTCCTTCGCCCGATGCCATCGAGCTGATGGGGGACAAGGCGCGGGCGCGGGACGCAGCCCGGCGGGCGGGTGTACCAATCCTGCAGGGCAGCGAGGGCGCCGTCGGACATGGCGAGGACCTCATCGCCGAAGGCCGGGAGATCGGGTATCCCCTGCTGGTCAAGGCATCGGCCGGCGGCGGCGGCCGTGGCATCCGTTTGGTCGCATCCGAGCAGGAGCTGATCGCAACGGTTGAGGTGGCCCAGGCGGAAGCCAGGGCGGCCTTCGGCAGCGCCGATGTTTACCTTGAGCGGTTCCTGGGCCGGGCCAGGCATGTAGAGGTGCAGGTTCTCGGGGACGGCCAGGACGCCATCCACCTGGGGGACCGGGACTGTTCGATGCAGCGGCGCCAGCAGAAAATCCTCGAGGAGGCACCTGCCCCGGCCCTGCCCGACGCGGTCCGGGAAAGGATCCAGCAATCATCGGTGGAGCTGGCCCGCGAATGCCACTACCGGGGCCTCGGGACGGTCGAGTTCCTCTACGATCCGGAATCGCATGAGGCGGCATTCATCGAAATGAACACCCGCCTTCAGGTGGAGCATCCGGTGACCGAGATGATCACCGGCCTGGACCTGGTGCGCGAACAATTACTCGTCGCCGGCGAGGGAAAGCTGCCTCTGTCCCAGGATCAAGTCCAGTTCCGGGGCCACGCCTTCGAATTCCGGCTCAACGCGGAGGATCCGTCGAACAACTTTATGCCCAGCCCCGGCACCCTGGATCGCCTGGACTGGCCGGGCGGGCCGGGGGTGCGGATCGACTCCGGGTTCGTGGCAGGCTCGGTCGTTGCCCCGTTCTACGACTCACTGCTGGCCAAGCTCATTGTCTGGGACGCCAGCCGGGACGAAGTCATCGCGCGGTCCGTGCGGGCGCTGGGTGAGGTGGATGTGGAAGGAGTCAAGACCACCCTGCCCCTGCTCCAGACCTTGATCCAGCGGCCGGAACTGCGGGACGTGGAGCATCATTCGAAATTCTTGGAGACGACGCCGGAACTGCTGGGAGGTGCGGCATGACCGCCCCAGCCGCTGGGGCTGCCGCCCGGTATACCTGGGGTGGGGACGAGTACCTCTTCGTGGAAATCGACGAGGCCATGAGCCTTGCCGCGAACTTCCGGTCCAACGCCATGGCGTCCCTGCTCGGCGCGGACAAGGTTGGCGGCATCACCGATATCTGCCCAGCAAATGCCTCGCTGCTGATCCGGTTCGATCCGGATGCCCTGCCTCCCGCTGAGCTGGAGGAGAGGGTACGGCGGATCGAGGAGACGGTCGCCCGGACCACTCATCCCACGCTGGACACCCGCTTGGTCGAAGTCCCCGTCTGGTACAACGATCCCTACACCCACGAGACCGCTGCCCGGTTCAGGTCCAGCCACCAGCGCCCGGAGGGAACGGACCTCGAGTTCGCCGCCCAAGAGAACGGCCTGTCCTCGGTCGACGAATTCATCCGGCGGCACTACGGCTCGCCCTGGCTGGTGTCGATGGTCGGCTTTGTAGCTGGCCTGCCCTTCATGTTCCAGATTGTTCCGCAGGACCAGCAGTTGGAAGTGCCGAAGTACCTCAGTCCCCGGACCGACACCCCTGCCTTGACCGTTGGGCATGGCGGGTGCTTCGCCTGCATCTACTCCGTCCGCGGCGCCGGCGGTTATCAGATGTTCGGCATTGCAGCGGCGCCAATATTTGATCCGGCTCAGTCGCTGCCGGATTTCAAGGATTTCATGATCTTTTTCCGGCCCGGCGACATCGTCAAGTTCCGCCCCGTGGACGAGGCCGAATACCGGAAGATCCAGGACGAAGTCGAGGCCGGCACCTTCAAGTACCGGCAAGCGCCGGTCCAGTTCGATCTGCAGCGGGCGTTGGAGCAACCGGCCGAATACAACCGGGAGATATTGGAGCGGCTCAATGGCATTTGAGATCCTTGAACCTGGTCTGGCCACAACGGTCCAGGACCAGGGCCGCTTCGGGTACTACAACGTCGGCATTCCGCAAGGCGGCGCGATGGACGGGCTGTCTGCGGAGATGGCCAACGCGCTGGCTGGAAATACCCCTGCTGAAGCTGTGCTGGAGTGCACCTATATGGGCCCCAGATTCCGTACGGATGATGCGGCGGTCATCGCGGTCACCGGTGCGCCGGTGGATGTCAAAGTCAACGGCGAGGCCAGAGGACAATGGTCGCGGCTGGAACTGGAAGCCGGCGACGAGGTCTCCTTCGGCATCCTCAAGGGCGGGACCCGCTTCTATATTTCCGTCCGTGGAGGGGTCGACGTGCCGGTGGTCCTGGGCAGCCGTTCCACCTACGGGCTCGGTGGAATCGGCGGATTGGGCGGCCGGCCGCTGCGGGCCGGTGACCTGGTCCCCGTCGGGAACGGCGCCGCACCGTCTAGGTGGGAACCACCGCAGGAGATCGATCCCGGGCTCCGCCCGGTATTCGAGAAGGAGGTCTCCGTCCGGGTCATGCCCGGGCTGTACGACTACCGGTTGACGGCACAGGGAATGGAAACGCTGCTTGGCGCCGTCTGGACCCTCACACCGGTGGCGGACCGCACCGGCTTGCGCTATTCCGGGCCGGAGGTGGAATGGGAGCCCCGGCGGCAGCCCTTCGGCGCCGGGTCGGACCCGTCGAACATCGTGGACGCCGGCTACGCCGTCGGATCCATCCAGATCCCCGGCGGCAAGGAGCCGATTGTGCTGCACCGGGACGCGGTTTCGGGCGGCGGCTACGCCATGGTGGCCACGGTTATCAGCGCGGACATGGATCTGCTGGCACGCAGCGCGCCGGGGACCGAGACCCGCTTCCATAGGGTGGGCATGGATGAGGCACTGGAAGCCAGGGCGCAGCAGCGGTCGCTACGCGCCAGGTTATGGGGCAGCGGGGACTGACAAATCGGCAGGCCGGTTTACTGCACCCGCCAGGCAGCCGGTTTGCTACATGTTCTGATGCATTCTCCGGGCACGGTCGGACCGCCGCTAGTGAAGTTAGCCGGACGCGTGATATTGACGTGACCTCCACCACATCGTAGAGTAATGGCCACCTTAACCCGATTGGGTAGGAGAAAGAGGGCCGGAAGGCTCTGGGGGAACGTTATAGAACGTGGAGCGGCAGCCGTTCCGAGTACCAGCTGTTTAGCCGCATTGGGAGCAGCCCATGATCCCTCAGAACGCCAGCGAAGCGCACGTGCTGCTGGCAACGGGAGGAACCATCGCATCCCGATCCCCTCCCGGAGGACGAGGAAGCCGCTGACTACCCCGCCTGCGGGGGAGCAACTGCTAGAAAGCGCTGTCTCATCCTTGTTCCTAGTGCGCGTAATCGGCGCGCTTCTCAAGGGATCCTAACCGTTGGAGGTTCGGACGGCGTCGTCACATATGGCACAAAGCCTTTACAGGAAACGTTTCTTCCTGCACCTGAAGCCGACCAGCGTCCCGGTCTTCCCCGGCCATAGGCAGCCCATTCCGCCTCACTCCTACGGCTCGTCGAAAAATTAGCAGCAACAACGGCGTCGGTCGGCTCACGTTCGAACAGATCGCCGATTCCTTCATCAGGCGCTCGCCGCGAAAGGAAGCAAGCCCGTGAGCAGCACTCGTCAGGTCAGTGTTGACCTAAGTACCCCCACCCAGGATGAGAAGCGGCGCTTCCCTTCCTTCTCGAAGAAGACCACCAATACGTCCACCGTCCTGGCACTGCTCGCCTGGACCATCGCCGTCTTTGACTTCGGGCTTTTCGGCACGCTGCTGCCGGCCATGCAGGACGAGTTCGGCTGGACCGCTCCCGAAGCCTACGCCATCAATACCTGGATTGCCGTGGGCACCGCTATCGTGTGTTTCGGCATCGGCCCCGTGATTGACCGCCTCGGACGACGCCGGGGAATGATGACCACCATCGGCGGTACCGCCGTTGTCTCGGGCCTGACATCGCTGATCCCTGCGGGCCTGGGCTTCATCAGCAACGCACTCCTGGTCTTCATCCGGTCCTTCGGCGGGCTCGGCTTTTCGGAGCAGGCGGTCAACGCGACCTACATGAACGAGGTTTACCAGGTTACCGAGGACGAGAAGCGGCGCCGGCGCCCGGGCTTCCACTATTCCTTCATTCAGGGCGGCTGGCCGCTGGGTTTCCTGCTGGCCAGTACGCTGGCTCTGATCTTCCTGCCCTCCTTCGGCTGGCGGCCCCTGTATCTGATGGCGTGTGTCCCCGCAGCCATCATCATGTGGGTCATAGCAAAGAAGCTGAGGGAAACCCCGCAGTTCGAACTGCATAACCGCCTCACGCAGCTCGAGAAGCATGGACAGCGCGACGAAGCCCACGCCCTGGCCCACGCCTACGGGGTGGAGCACTCCTCCACGGCACCCCTGAAGCGCATCTGGGCACCGCACCTGCGCCGAAACACCATCGTTCTCTCGCTGGCCTGGATCATCAACTTCTTTGGCATCGCGATCTTCAGCATCCTCGGAACCTCCGTTCTGAAGAACGCCAAGGGCGTGGAGCTAACCACGGCGTTCTGGTTGCTGATCGTCATCAACGGGCTGGCCTACTTCGGCTACGTCTTCCACGGCTGGCTCGGGGACAAGATCGGCCGCAAGCCGACCATCGTCGTCGGCTGGATCATCTCGGGGATCTGCTTCAGCATCATGCTCAGCCCCTTGGCCGCCAATTCAGGAATGATCATTCTGACCTACGGTGCAGGACTGTTCTTCCTGGTCGGCCCTTACGCGGCGATCCAGTACTTCATGGCCGAGTGCTATCCCGTGAGCTGCCGGGCCACCGGCACCTCGTTCATCGGCGCCATGAGCCAGCCCGGGACCATCCTTGGCGGCGCTCTGTTCACCGTTGTGGCAGCAGGGGCGGGAACCGGTGCGGCTGCCCTGTGGGTGGGAGCGTTGGGAACCCTGGTTTCCGGTCTGCTGATGCTCGCCGCCAAGCCGCCGCTTGAGGCAATACTTGAGGATCATCCCCACGACGTCTGACGACAACCTGCCGGTTGCCAATTGTGACACCAGCGCGTGTTTCGTCGGGCTCGCGCTGATGCGCCGCCGCTTGAGTGCAGCGTCTGAGCGAGAGCCGGCCTAGGCGGGCAAGCAGGCCGGTCAGTCGTGTCCTGGGCGCATGCGGTTGCGCTTCGTCTCGGAACGCCTACGTTTTTCCTCGAGCCGACGACGCCGCGAGCCACTCGTGGGCCTACTCGATCGCCGGACGACAGGGGGAACCACCGCGTCTCGCAGAAGTGCGGCGAGGCGTTGTCTCGCAGCAGTCCGGTTGCGCCGCTGGGAACGGTACTCGGAGGCGCTGATGGTAAGCACCGTGCCCGTGATTCTCTCGGCGAGTCGGCCGATGGCGCGTTCGCGTTGGACCTCGCTCAGTGCTGTTGTCGTACCTAGGTCCAGACTGAGCTGCACACGTGAATCGGCGGTGTTGACGCTCTGGCCGCCAGGCCCGGAGGCTCGCGAGAACTGCTCGGCCAGTTCTCCCGCCGGCACCCGGAGGCCGCGGGGAGCGCCGGGTCCCGGGGCTACAAGCAGGTCGTTCACACGATCATTGTGCCGCAACTCCGAGGGGGTCCCGACCAGTAACGGGCGGAACCAGCCAAGGCTGGGCTGGCAGGGGGCTTCTTTCAAATCTCTCGGCTCGCTAGCATGTCGCGCATGGCCATCAAACTTGAGAATGTTGGTATCGCCGTCCGAGACATCGAAGCAGCGATCGCCTTTTTCACCGACCTCGGTCTGACAGTTGTCGGCCGCGACACGGTCAGTGGTGAGTGGACCGACACCGCCGTCGGACTTGATGACAACCATGCCAACATCGCGATGCTCCAGACTCCGGACGGTCACGGTCGCCTTGAGCTCTTTGAATACCTCCACCCCAAAGCGATCGAGTCGATGCCGACTCGTCCCAACGAGATTGGCATGCACCGCGTCGCATTCTCAGTCGATGATTTAAACAAGGCCCTTGAGATAGCCGCGAAGCACGGCTGCAGGCCGCTTCGAGGGGTGGCGACCTATCAGGACGTCTACAGACTGACGTATGTCCGCGGTCCCAGCGGCATCATCGTGATGCTCGCTGAGGAACTGAAGAAGAACTAACGAGGGGCGGAACGGCGATGGGAACCCTCGCCTACGTCGCTACCGTGTCCATCGACGGCTACGTCGCCGACGCCGACGGCGACTTCCTGTGGACGGCCCCGACTGAGGCGGTTTTTGCTGTCCACCTCGAACGCCTGGCCGAGGTTTCCACCGAGGTGCTCGGTCGGAGGACCTATGCATTGATGGGGTATTGGGACAGCTACCCGGACGCCGAGGACCGTCCCGTGGCCGAGCGGGAGTTCGCCAGGCGCTGGCGGGACATCGATAAGGTCGTGGCGTCGTCGACAATGACGCACCAACAGCTCACTTCGGACCGGGCCCGCATCGTGCCGGACCTGAGCTTGGTCGAGCTGCAGCGCGTCGTGGAGCGGGCGAAGGGGGTAGTCGAAATCTTCGGGCCCACAGTTGCGGCGGACGCGATCCGTGCGGGCCTGGTTGACGACTTTCGGTTCTTCGTGGTTCCGAAGATGGTGGGCGGCGGTCTGCGCTCGCTGCCCGACGACGTGAAGCTCGATCTGGGCCTCGCCGAGCACCGAATCTTCGAGAACGGCACCGCGTATCTGCGATATCAGCCTCGTTGAGGCGGCGCCGCGACCGTCTGGTTGGAACTTCTGCGCACCCAGGTGTGGGACAGGCTGGAAGCGATAGGCAGGCTGACTACCAATCGACCGGCTGCTCGGCGATGGCTCGTCACTACGGTTCGTTTCCGTAGACAAGTCGCTCCAAGGACTCGAGGCTCATTTGGTCCGCTGCCAATTCCACTTCACCGTCGCTGGTCTGGATGCTCACCACCCGCCGGTTCCTTCGGAGCTCTTTTCGCCTCTGCGGAGGCAGCACACGGTGCTCGGGGAATGACTGGACTTTGAGAACTCGGGGCGTCCCGATGACTTGGTCCAAGCCAAACGGTTCAATGACGTTGCCCTCTCTGAAAACAATGATGTTTGGTTTGAGCTGAGCCGACCCGGGTGCCCACCGGTCGCGAAGTGACCCGGGCACAGCATGTGGGAAGCGGACAAGGCATTCAATGATTCCGTGTTCTTCGATGTCCGTGGCCAAACGCCTGAGTTTGTCGCGCGTTACTGCAAGGAACAACAGGGCCTCGACGAGGCCGATTACCACGAGGCTGAAAAGGATGCGGGAGCCAAAATCCGCTTTCGGGAGCAGGATATTGGCAGGCAACAGGCCCACGATGGGCATCCACCAGATGGCGTGGTCGGACATGCGCTCCAATGTGCTCTTCGGAGTGCGCATCGGTGTTTCGGGCGCGACCATCCTTTATTTTCGTCTCGCCGCCTTGGGATTTACCCGGGCAAGAGAGCACGTATCGGTAAGCGGCCACGAGATGCGCCGTATTCAACGCGGTCGCTATCACACCGCGAACGAACGCCGGTGCGGCAGGTTGTGGCCTATCGCCGGAATGTCAGGTGGATGGTGCCGCTCTCGGCCGTCTCAGCGGTGACGTTGTAGCCAGACTCCAAGCCTCGCAGATCGTCCCAGAGGCGGATACCGCTGCCCAGGATGATCGGCGCGATCGCGACGTGGAGCTGGTCGACGAGTCCGGCCCTCAGGAAGTCGCGCGCGACGGTTGCTCCGCCGCCCACGCGAACGTCTTGGCTGCCGGCAGCTTCCAGTGCCCGGTCGAGCGCCTCCTGCGGCGTTGCGGAGAGGAAGTGGAACGTCGTGCCGCCGGTCATTTCGATCGACGGCCGTGGGGCGCTGTGGGTGAGAACGAAAACCGGGACCCGGAAAGGGGGCTCATCACCCCACCAGCCTCGCCAGTTGGGGTCATCAGGGAAATTGTGCAGGCCGAACATCCCCGCGCCCATGATCTCTGCTCCGACGTCGGCGAAGTACGCCTTCGCATACTCGTCGTCCACGCCGGTCGTGCCCTTGCCCGAAGTGTCGTGTAAGACGCGTTGGCGGAAGGTCCGGGTGGCAACGTACGCGTCGACCAGGCGCGACCAGTCTTCGCCCATCGGGTTCTCGGGGGTTTGATCCGTCGTCGTCGCGAACCCGTCGAGCGAGATGTTGAGGTCAACGCGAACGGCCATCGGTACTCCAAGTCATGCGTGCTTGTAGATGGCACTCACGATACTGGAGGTTCCGAGCTCGTCAAGGCGCATTCGGTGCACCTTCCCCAGGCAAACTACCAGCTCTTGACACGGAAGATACGCCGTCTCATTCTGGGCGGAGGTGCTCGATTGATGTTCCCTAGACCAAGCCGTCATGCGGTTGGAGTGGCAGGAAATCGTGAAACGTCACCTCCAAAGACAGGCACCCAGCAGCCGGCGCCCTATCTGGGGCATGGCCCTGGTGATTGCCTTCCTGATGCTCGCCGGGTGGGGCATGTTCTTCGCCGTCGTGCTGCCAGGGCAGTACGAACTCGCCGACCGGGCGCCTTTTGGCCTCGGACTGGCCTTTACGGCTTTCATTCTGGGGGCGCGCCACGCGTTTGACGCCGACCACATTGCGGCGGTGGACAACACCACGCGCAAGCTGGTGGGGGAGGGTGGCCGGCCGGTTTCCGTAGGGTTCTGGTTCGCCTTGGGACATTCGACCGTCGTCGTCGTTGCAGTGACGCTGCTGGCCGCCGGCCTGAATCTGCTGGCCGACCAGATATCCGACAGCGAGTCGTTGCTCGCTTCCATCACCGGAGCCTGGGGCGTGATCGTTTCCGGATTGTTCCTGCTACTGATCGGTTCACTGAACCTGTATTCGTTCATCGGGATTGCCCGCGTCTTCCGTCAGCTCAGGAGTGGCGAATACAACGAAGCTGAAATGGATGACCTGCTGCAAAACCGCGGACTCCTTAACCGGGTATTGGGGCCGCTGGCCCGACAGATCGACCGGCCTTGGAAGATCTATCCCATCGGTTTAATGTTCGGGCTGGGGTTCGATACTGCAACCACGATTGGGCTGTTCGTGATCGGCGGCAGCGCTGCCCTGGCCGCACCTTGGTATGTGGTTCTGGTGCTGCCGATCCTGTTCACCGCCGGCATGACTTTGTTCGACACGCTCGATGGCATCTTCATGCACCGGGCCTACCAGTGGGCATACGCGCGCCCGGTCCGGAAGGTGTATTACAACCTCATGGTCACCGGCACGTCGGTCATGGTGGCTTTCCTCGTCGGGGGAGTAGGACTCATGGGACTGCTGGCCGAGAGAATGCAGCTCCATAGCGGTCCTGTTGCCTGGGTCGCTTCCGTGAATCTGGAGAACTTCGGCTTCCTGATCTGCGCGCTGTTCGCGACAACCTGGCTGGCCGCGGTCGCGTACTGGAAGCTGGGCAACGTCGAGGCCCGCTACTCGTTGCCGGACTGAATACCCCTTCGAGAGCCTGTACACGGGCATCTTTGATGAGTCAAGCGGATGGTTGCGCTTTGTCTCCTACACGCCTACATTTGAGTGCACGAGGTGGCAGACTATGCACGAGCTCTCACTTACGGAAAGCCTCATCGACGCCGTTTTGGACCGAACAGGTGATCGGCAGGTTACCCTCGTGAATCTTCGCATTGGGACGCTCTCAGGTGTGCTGCCGGACGCTATGCGTTTTTGCTTTGAAGTCGCCTCCGCCGGCACAACGTTGGCCGGAGCGCAGCTCATTATCGATGAGCCCCGGGGCCGCGGGCGGTGCCGTGACTGTAAGCGCGATTTCCCGCTGGATGATCTGATTCTGTTGTGCCCCTGCGGCAGTGCCGACGTGGAAATCCTCGGAGGCCGTGAACTGACGGTGACTTCGGTGGAGGTGGCATAGATGTGTACCACCTGTGGCTGCGGCGACGCCGAGAACACGCGCGTGGCGGGGGTCAAGATCGGGGCGGCCGGCCACGAGCATCCGCATCACCACAGCCATCCCCATGACCACGCTGGTCCCCATACCCATGATCATGAGCATGCTGACGGCGGTCCGCAAACCCTTGTGCTTGAGCAGGATCTGCTCGCGAAGAACGACCTGCTGGCCGCCCGAAACCGCGGCTGGCTGGAAGGCCGGAGCATCCGCGCTCTGAACGTGATGAGTTCGCCCGGCGCAGGCAAGACCACGCTGCTGGTCCGCACGCTTCAGGAACTCGGCGACCGGCTGCAGGCCGGCGTCATCGAAGGCGACCAGGAAACGTCGCTGGATGCCGACCGCATCCGCGCCCTTGGGCGGCCGGTCATCCAGATCAACACAGGGGCCGGCTGCCACCTCGATGCCGACATGCTCCGCCGAGGACTGGATGCCCTTAACCCGGCTATGGAGTCGACGGTGTTCATCGAGAACGTCGGCAACCTCGTCTGTCCGGCGCTCTTCGATCTGGGCGAAGCCGCCAAGGTGGTGATCATTTCGGTAACGGAAGGTGATGACAAACCGCAGAAGTACCCGCAGATGTTCATGGCAGCCGACTTGGTGATTGTTAATAAGTCGGACTTGTTGCCGTACGTGGATTTCGACATCAGCGCGTGCCTGGAGCGCATCCGCCAGATTAATCCGCGCACCGAATTCATGGTCGTTTCGGCCACCACCGGCGAGGGACTGACCCGCTGGTATCAGTGGCTCGAAGGCGACGCACCCGAGCCGGAAACCCTGACCGGGTCCTTGACTACCGACGCTCACTGAGCCCCTTGCGGGCTCTGAAAGAGGCAATGATGCCTACCGAAACATCCTTGCAGGCTGAAGAAGCTCTCATCCACGTGCTGTGGATCAACGCGGGGCTCAGCTGCGACGGCGATTCGGTCGCGCTGACGGCGGCCACCCAGCCCAGCGTCGAGGAGATCGCGCTCGGCGCGCTGCCCGGGTTGCCCAACATCGCGATGCACTGGCCGCTGATCGACTTTCAGTGCGGACCCCAGGAAGGGGCCGACGATTTCCTCGAGTGGTTCCGCAAGGCGGACCGCGGTGAACTGGAGCCGTTCGTCCTGGTGGTCGAAGGCTCCATCCCGAACGAGCAGCTCCACGATCCCGGAGGCTACTGGTGCGGTTTCGGCAACGATTTGGAGACCGGGCAGCCGATCACCACCAGTGAATGGCTGGACCGGCTTGCACCGAAAGCCACCGCGATCATCGCGGCCGGTACCTGCGCCACCTACGGCGGCATCCACGCGATGGCCGGCAATCCGACCGGGGCCATGGGCGTGCCCGACTACCTGGGGTACGACTGGAAATCCAAGGCCGACATTCCGATCGTCTGCGTCCCGGGTTGCCCCATCCAGCCGGACAATCTTTCGGAAACCATCACGTATCTGCTTTACCAAGCTACCGGACAGGCACCGCCGATTCCGTTGGACGAGGCGCTGCGCCCCACGTGGCTGTTCGGCAAGACGGTCCATGAAGGCTGCGACCGCGCCGGCTACTACGAGCAGGCCGACTTCGCCACGGAGTACGGGTCGCCGAAGTGCATCGTCAAGCTCGGCTGCTGGGGGCCCGTGGTCAAGTGCAACGTCCCCAAACGGGGATGGATGAACGGTCTCGGCGGCTGCCCGAACGTCGGCGGTATCTGTATCGGCTGCACGATGCCGGGATTCCCGGACAAGTTCATGCCGTTCATGGACGAACCGCCCGGCGGCAAGCTTTCAACCAACGCCGTGCGTCCCTACGGAGCGGCGATCAAGGCGCTCCGCGGCATCACGGCCAACACACTGGACAAGGAACCCAAGTGGCGTGCGCCCGGGCGTGAACTCCTGACCGGTGCCCGACGCACTTGGTAACCGACCGGACCCTTCCAGACAAGGCGAAGAAAATGACCTCCACTATTCCAACGCCTGCCCAGAGCAGCACAGGCGGCAACCTTGTCGAGATGGCGTGGGACCCCATCACCCGGATCGTCGGCAGCCTCGGCATCTACACCAAGATTGATTTCGAAAACAACCAGGTGGTTGAGTGCCGCAGCACGTCCTCGATCTTCCGCGGCTATTCCTTGTTCATGAAGGGCAAGGATCCTCGCGATGCCCACTTCATTACCAGCCGGATCTGCGGCATCTGCGGCGACAACCATGCCACCTGCTCCTGCTATGCCCAGAACATGGCCTACGGCGTGAAACCCCCGCATCTGGGCGAGTGGATCGTGAACCTGGGCGAGGCGGCCGAGTATATGTTCGACCACAACATCTTCCAGGAGAACCTCGTCGGCGTGGACTACTGCGAAAAGATGGTCTCCGAAACCAACCCCGGTGTGCTGGCGAAGGCGGAGAACACCCGCGCCCCGCACGAACCTGACCACGGCTACCGGACGATCGCCGACATCATGCGCTCGTTGAACCCGTTCACCGGCGAGTTCTACCGGGAGGCCCTGCAGGTCAGCCGCCTCACGCGTGAGATGTTCTGCCTGATGGAGGGACGCCACGTCCACCCGTCGACGCTGTACCCAGGTGGCGTCGGCACGGTGGCGACCATCCAGCTCATGACCGACTACATCACCCGATTGATGCGCTACGTGGAGTTCATGAAGAAGGTTGTGCCGATGCACGACGACCTCTTCGACTTTTTCTACGAGGCCCTGCCCGGCTACGAGCAAGTGGGCCTGCGCCGCACGCTGCTCGGCTGCTGGGGTGCCTTCCAGGATCCCGATGTCTGCAATTTCGAGTACAAGGACATGACGGACTGGGGCCGGAAGATGTTCGTGACCCCCGGCGTCGTTGTCGATGGAAATTTGGTGACCACTGACCTGGTCCGGATCAACCTCGGAATCCGGATCATGCTCGGTTCGTCGTACTACGAGGACTGGGAAGGTCAGGAAATGTTCGTGACGCAGGATCCGCTGGGCAATCCGGTGGACCGCCGGCATCCATGGAACCAGCACACCAATCCGAAGCCGCAGAAGCGCGATCTGGCGGAGAAGTACAGCTGGGTGATGTCCCCACGCTGGTTCGATGGCACGGACAACCTCGCCCTGGACACCGGCGGCGGCCCGCTGGCCCGGCTGTGGTCGACGGCGCTGGCAGGGCTGGTGGACATCGGCTACATCAAGGCCACCGGCCACAGTGTGCAGATCAACCTGCCCAAGACCGCGCTCAAGGGGCCGGTCTCTTTCGAATGGCACACCCCGCAATGGAGCAACACGCTGGAGCGCAACCGGGCCCGCACGTATTTCCAGGCCTACGCCGCCGCGGCCGCACTGCATTTCGCCGAGAAGGCGCTCGAAGAGATCCGGGCCGGACGGACCAAGACCTGGGAAACCTTCGAGGTCCCTGACGAGGCCTTCAGCTGCGGCTTCACCGAGGCGGTGCGCGGCGTGCTTTCGCACCACATGGTGATCCGCGACGGGAAGATCGCCAACTACCACCCGTACCCGCCGACCCCGTGGAACGCGAGCCCGACGGATTCCCAGGGCATCTCCGGGCCCTACGAGGACGCGGTCCAGGGGCAACCCATCTTCGAGGAGAACGACCGCGAGCACTTCAAGGGGATCGACATCATGCGCACGGTGCGCAGCTTCGACCCCTGCCTGCCCTGCGGTGTCCACATGTACCTGGGCAAGGGGCAGACCCTGGACAAACTGCACTCCCCAACCCAGACGATGACCGGCGAGTGACCTGCCATGCCAGCGGTGGAGCAGCCGCGCCAGATCGGTGACCGCATCGGCACGCTGCTGGACGCGCTCGGGGCTGGCGGCGCCGTCGCCCGCGAACGCGCGGAGGATCTGGTCCGCGAGGTGGCCGACCTGTACGGAGCGGGACTGGAACGGATGCTGGAGATCCTCAAGGACCGCGGAGCGCTCGATCCCGCCACCATGCAGGCACTCACCGCAGATGAACTGGTGTCCGCGGTGCTGCTCATCCACGGGCTGCACCCGCAGGACGTTCAGACCCGGGTTGCCGCGGCGCTGGACAGCGTCCGCCCCTACCTCGGCTCGCACGGCGGCGACGTGGAACTGTTGGCCATTAACGACGACGGCGTGGTGCGGCTGCGTCTGTTGGGCACCTGCCAGGGGTGCCCGTCGTCGTCCGTTACCCTCAAGTACGCGGTGGAGGAGGCGATCGAAGCCGCTGCCCCGGAAGTCGCGGCAATTGAGGTAGTCGAGGCCGAACGGGCCGCCGCCTCGCCTGCGGTGATCCCCGTGGACGCGCTGCTGGTCCGGCTGAACAGGGAGCCCGATGGCTCCCGGGAGCAGCCAGCAGGCTCCTGGGAGCCGCTGCCCGAGCTCGCCGAGCTGGAACCTGGGGAGGTCGCGGGCTTCGTGGTCGGCGGCTATTCCCTGCTGGCTTGCCGGACCGGGCAGGACGTGTATGCCTACCGCGACTACTGCCCGCGCTGCACCCGCTCGCTGGAAGGCGCGGCGCTGCAGCGGGCACTCGCGGCACCGGTCGGCGGCGGCCTGTTGCGCTGCCCGTCCTGCCGCAGCCACTTCGACGTGCGGCAGGCCGGCATCTGTTTGGAAGATAAGGCCATGCACCTGGATCCGCTGCCGCTGCTGATCCGCGGCGGCGTGATGAGCGTGGCCATCCCGCAGTCCGCCGGGCACGGAGGCTGAGATGGATATCGCGCTGCTGCGCAGCATCGCAGCCGCCAAGCGGACTGCCAGCGGGGAGCGCTGCGAGATGTGCGGCGAACCCATCAGCGACGAACACCAGCACGTCGTCGATGTGGAAAGCCGCGCCATGCTGTGCACCTGCCGACCGTGCTACCTGCTCTTCACGGACGCCTCCGCACGGCTCCGGTACCGTGCCGTGCCCGACCGCTACCTCTCCTTCCCCGATTTCGACCTCGGCCCCGGCCAGTGGGAGGAGCTCGAAATCCCGGTGGGCCTGGCCTTGTTCTTCTACAGTTCCAAGTTGGCGCGCACGGTCGCCTTCTATCCGGGCCCCGCGGGAGCCACCGAATCCGAACTCCCGCTGGAGGCGTGGGGCGCGGTATTGGCACGCAACCCGAGCCTGTCCGCCGCTGTCGCTGATACCGAGGCGCTGCTGATCCGTGGTCCGGGACCCGAGCGGGCGCAGGCCGAATGCTATCTGGTTCCGGTGGACGCCTGCTATGAACTGGTGGGCCAGCTGCGCCGGGTTTGGCGCGGGTTTGACGGCGGACAGCAGTCCCGCGAGCAAATCAGCATGTTTTTCGACCACGTCAGGAGCCGCTGCCGGCCGGTGCCCGGGGACCGCGGCGGCGCGGGGCAGGGAGGTCCGCCGTGACCGGATTGTCCTTCACGGTGCTTGATATCCAGCCCGAGCCCTACGCTGCGGCTCCCCAGCTGACGGCCCGGCTGCGCGTCGGCGAGTCCAGCGGCGCCGTCGTCCACGCGATCGCCCTGCGCTGCCAGATCCGTATTCTGCCGCAGCGGCGCGGCTATGGTCCGAGTGAGGAAACGGGACTGCTGGATCTCTTCGGTGAGCGCGGCCGCTGGCCCTCGACCCTCAAGTCCTTCCTCTGGCTGCAGTGCGCCACCCTCGTCCAGGGATTCACCGGCAGCACCGAGGTGGATCTGCCGCTTCCTTGTTCCTTCGATTTCGAGGTCGCGGCGGCCAAGTACCTGCACGCCCTGGATGAGGGCACCGTCCCGTTGGAACTGCTGTTCTCCGGCACCGTCTTCACCAGAGGCGAGACCGGGTTCACCGTGGAACAGGTGTCGTGGGACCTTGAGGCTTCGTATCTGTTGCCGGTGGAGGTGTGGCGCCGGCTGATGGACCTGTATTTCCCCAACACCGGCTGGCTGCGGCTGGACCGCGAAGTGCTCGCATCCTTGGCCCGCTTCAAGGCAGTCCGGGGGCTCACCTCCTGGGAGGCAACCATGGAGGCACTGCTGGCCGGTGCCGCGGCAGACGTTGTGGGTGATCCGCCGCGATGAACATGGGTTTGAGCCTGGCCCGCGCCGTCGCCGATGCTGTCCTTTACGAGGGGTACCTGCTCTACCCGTACCGCGCGTCGTCCCGGAAGAACCAGGCACGCTGGCAGTTCGGTATCCTCGGCCCGCCCGATGCCGCGGCGGCGGGGCACGGCGAAGAACCGCTCATGTTTGCGGACTGCCTGCTCAAGGCCGGCCCGAAGGCAGCGGTGGAGGTGCACCTGCGCTTCCTCCAGCTGCAGACCCGGACCGTACAGGAAAAGTGCGACGACGGCGCGTTCAGCAACGTGGGAGAGCTCACCGTGGGCGCCACCCGCTGGCTGACCTGGGACGAAGCAGTGGAGCAGGAAATTGTTCTGGGGCCGTTTGCGCTCGCTGGCCTCGCCGGACCACAGGGAGACGGGCTGGTGCTGTCGGTCGACGTGCCGGCCGGCCAGGACACGGAATTGCTCACCGACAGCGCCGGGCAGGTGGCCGGCCGGATCGTGCGCGGCCGTCGCCGGCTCCGTGGAGAGGTCAGGCTGCACCCGACGCCACACGCGGACGGGGTCATCCGGCTGCGCGTCACCGCGGAGAACCTCGGCCCCGCTCCGGACGCACCGGGAGTTGCTGACAAACAGGACGCCATCGCGTTGTCCTTCATCGGAACCCACGCTCTGCTGACCCTGCAGGACGGGGATTTCCTCTCCCTGCTCGAGCCGCCGGACGCGGCACGAGCCGTTGCCCGGTCCTGCACACAGCATCGCTGCTGGCCGGTCCTCGCCGGGCCCGAAGGGCAGACCGATGTGCTGCTCATTTCGCCCATCATTCTTTACGACCATCCCGCCGTCGCCCCGGAAAGCTCGGTGGAGCTTTACGACTCGACGGAAATCGACGAGATCCTCACCCTGCGGGTGCTGACCCTCACGGAAGAGGAAAAGGCGGAGGCCCGGTCCACTGATCCGCGGGCGGCAGCGGTGATCGACCGTTGCGGCGCGATGTCGCCCGAGGAACTGCAGCAGCTGCACGGCGTCCTGCGCGATCCGCGCGCCCCGGTCTTCCCCACGCTCATCGAAGAGCCGGCGGCAGGATCGGCAGGGAGCAGCGGACCCGAGAGCCTTCCGTGGTGGGATCCCGCGGCGGACGCCAGCGTCCATCCCGACGAGGATGCCGTGCTGATCGGAAACGTCCCGGTCGCCCGCGGCAGCCGGGTACGAGTCAAACCGGGCCGGCGGGCAGATGCCCAGGACCTCTTCTTCGCCGGGCTGGAGGCCAGGGTCACCAGCGTCCATTTCGACGTCGACGGCAGCACGCATATTGGCCTGGTCTTCGAACAGGACCCGGCAGCGGACCTGCACGAGGGCTACGGCCGATCCTTCTACTACGCGCCGGACGAACTGGAGCCTCTTGATCCTGCGCCGTCCGGCGGGCAGGCAGAAACCCAGCGTGGAAGGGAAAACCAATCATGAAAGCACTAGGCATGGTGACCATGGGCATGCTTTCCGTCGTGGCGCTCGGCCTCGTCTACGTCGGGCTGCGGTCGCTCCCGGACCTCCGGCGCTACCTGAAGCTGAGCCGCATGTGAACGGCCGGCTCCAACCACGCGCAGCCGCCGGCGGTGCCGCAACGGCTTTCACCGGCCGCACTTTGGTGGCCGGCGTCGGCAATATGTTCCTGCGCGACGACGGCTTCGGGCCAGAGGTCGCGCGGCGCCTGGCCACGGCCGCCGGCAGCGCCCGGCCGGGTGTGCACGTCGTCGACTATGGAATCCGAGGGATGCATCTGGCATACGACCTGCTGGCCGGCGTGGACGCGTTGGTCCTGGTCGATACTGTCCCTCCGGACGCGCACGGTGCCGAACCGGGGAGCATCAAGATCCTGCAAGTCGGTGTAGAAGACCTTGCGGAAGCTGGGCCGTTGGACCCGCACGGCATGGATCCCGCGGCCGTGTTGAACAGGCTTCGTTCCCTTGGCGGCACACTGCCGCCAACCTACGTGATCGGCTGTGTGCCGGCCGATACGACGGAAGGCATCGGGCTTTCGCCGGCGGTAGCTGCGGCAGTCCCGAAGGCGGTGGCCGCCGTCGTCACGCTCCTTGAAGAAAACGTTCCCGATCCCAGCTAAGGAGGTACCGCCATGTGCCTAGGAATACCGGGGCGGGTCATCGAACTCGTCGAAGGCTACGGCGACCAGCTCGCCCTCGTGGATGTCGCCGGGGCGGAGCGGAGAATCAACATCGGGCTGCTGGACGACGGTCCGCCGGCAGCCGGCAGCTGGGTCCTGATCCACATGGGCTTCGCCTTGCAAAAGGTGGACGCTGAGGGTGCGGAGCAGGCGATGACCGGCCTCGAATTGATGGGGCGCGAGCGGGAATCCGGGAGCGAGTTGCCCTAGACCACGCAGGCTGGAACTGAACAGCACTTTTATCGAGGAGGACACCATGTATGAGGAACCACCGTCCGGGTCCGGTGAACAGGAAGAACAGCCCGAGACCGACCGGCTGGGCAACGACTTCAACAAAGGCACGAACCCTGCGCCCGGTGGGCAAACGGATACGGGCGGCAGCGCCGTGCCGCCGTACGAGGGCAGGAGCACGGAACGCAATGAGCCGGCCGAGGGTACCGCCCGCGCGTGGGGCAGCGAACCTCCTGAGAAAGAGCCTGAGCAACCCGGGCCGGAGGAGACCCCGGCTGACGCCAAGATGGCTCCGGAAGGGGTCGGTGTGAGCATCACCCGCGGCGGCGAAGAAGTGGTCACGCAGGACGGTAAAGAGCCGGGCCGGGTGGACACCGGGACCAAGGGACCGTCCGAGCGTCCGACGGGCACGTCGACGACTCGCGACTCCACGGACGTTGATCGCGACGAGGAATCGGGAGAGGCCGCTCCCCAGGCGCCGTAGAGCCTGGCTTGCCATCCGGGCTAACGTTCGAGCGCGATCGCCGCGCCCCGATGCTCGACGCCCTTGTTGGCGATCTCCAGGTGGCGGGCGGTGAAGTGCTGCAGTTGCCGCAATCCCCGCGGGGTCAGGACGTCACACACCCAGTCCCAATGAAGCGAGACGACATCCCCGACCTTGAGTTGCTCCACGAACCCCGTTCCCGCCACGGCGAATTTCGCGGTCTCGACCACCGGATCTCCGACCGAAAGGAACGTGCCGTCCCAGACCAGCTGGGGCGAGCGGACCACCGCCTCGTCACCGGCGATTCCGCAAACCTGTCCCCAGCGGATTCGGCACCGGTCGAGCACGTTGAGCGCCGTGGCGTACCTGCGTTCGTCCCGCAGCAGACCCAGCCAGGGGTAGATCTCGAAGACATGGAAGCTGTGGTGGGGAACGCCGCCGGCCAGGACCCCTTCCACCAGGTGCGGAAACTGCTGGCCGGTGCGAGCGCGGAAACGGTCCTCCATGGAATTGCCCATGTTCCGAATCCCCACGGAATCCAACAAGCTATTGCCGACCCAGTAGGCCTCGACAACGCGACGATCCAACGGATCCTGAATGCCGGTTGACCCGGCGATGAGCTCCAGGTACGGGTACGCTCCGGCGAATCCTTTCGCGAGTTCGCGGAGCCCCTGGTCCGTGATTCCGGTCTGTCCGTAGTGGAGAAGGGCGTCGCTGTCCGGCGGACCGCAGCTGCCCCGGGCATTGGGCGGGTAAGCATAACGGACAAACAACTGGGCGCCGTCGATGACCATGATGTGCCACCTTCTGCTAATGCGTGCTTCGACGGTAGCACCGGGCTTGACACACCGGCAAGGAAGATGATCGAGGCGTTGACAGGCCTGATGCCGAGGGCGATGCTGTTAAGCCGAAGCACCGCTAAGCCGAAGTACCGCGGCCTCAGCGACCCTGAAGCCGAAGTGGCGCCATGCGACAGCATCCGGGGAGCGAGCCCATGACCGCAGAGATCAACCGCCGGTCAATTCTGCAGGCCATCGGGCTGGGCGGTGGCGTGGCCTTTCTAGCCGGCTGCGGTGCCGGCAACTCCTCCCAGGTGCAGACCGGCGGCAGCACGTCTGCAGGCATCAGCTTCCGTGACCAGCAGGGCAGGACTGTCACTTTCGACCGGCCGGTCACCCGCGTGGTGACCATTCCGATGCCGGCGGCCTCGCTGCTGGTGGCAGTGGACGGCGGCGCCGACCACCTGGCCGCCATGCATAACGCATCCTGGGTGGCAATGCGCGACGGCATCCTCGGCAAGATCTTCCCGCGGGCGCTGGAGCTTCCACACGAAATCGCCACGCAGGATTTCACGCCAAACGTCGAGAGCATCCGGGCGCTGAACCCTGACGTCGTTATCCAATGGAGCGATGCCCAACTGGTGGCTCCCTTGGAAAACGCCGGGCTGAAAGTGATCGGCCTGGTCAACAACGGCCAACAGGAGGACGTGGACGCGTGGATCCGAATGTTCGCCGCCATGCTCGGGAAGCCGGAACGGGCCACAGAAATCAAGGAGCACAGTGACCGCGAACTCGCGGAGGTCAAGAAACTCGCGGCCGGACGCAACGGTACCGGGCCGAGCATCCTGTACTTCAACCGCTTCTCGGGCGGCCTCAAGGTGGCGGCCGCCAAGACCTACAACGACTTCTATATCAAGCTGGTAGGTGGCACCAATCCCGCCACCGGCGAGGACGCCTTGCCCGGTACCGGGATGGTGGGACTGGACGTGGAACAAGTCCTGCGTTGGGATCCGGAGGTCATTCTGCTGGGCAATTTCGACGACGCCATGCCGCAGGACGTGTACTCCGACCCGGTTTGGAAGGACGTCGCCGCGGTCCGGTCCAAGCGGGTCTACAAGGTGCCGCTCGGCGGCTACCGCTGGGATCCGCCGGGGCAGGAATCGCCGCTCATGTGGCATTGGCTGAGCGACATTGCCTTCCCGCAACAGCAGGCCACGTTGCGCGGCAAGATTGCCGACTACTACCGGATGCTCTACAACTATCGGCCCACCGCCGCGGATATCGATCGGATCCTCTGGGCCGAGCAGAACCGCCAGTCCGCCAACTACCAGCAGTTCAATGCTGGATGAGGCGGCCCATCCGCGGTCGAAAAAACGGCGAAAGGCGGCCGGCCGCTCACCAGAACGCCGGGTTACCCGCGAGCGGTCCGGCGGCCCGTCCATTTTCGCACCTATCGCCCTCTCCGCCGGCCTGCTGACCGTCGCCGGTTTGGTGGCACTGGCGGTGGGCCGCTACGACGTCCCGCTGTGGCATGTAGTGCAGATCCTCGCCGCCCAACTCTTCCCCGCGGCCCCCGATGTCAGCCCCACAGAAGAAAGCGTCGTTGTGCTGGTGCGCTTGCCCCGGGTCCTGCTCGCCCTGCTGGTGGGGGCCGGGTTGTCGATCGGCGGGGCTGCCCTGCAGGCGATCTTCCGCAACCCGCTGGTCAGTCCCGAAATTATCGGCGTGTCAGCCGGCGCATCCTTTGGCGGCGCTTTGGTCCTGCTGCTTGGTTTGGGTTCGCTGTTGCTGGTCACCGGCGCGTTCGTCTTCGGACTCGTCGCCCTCGTCCTGCTCTTCCTGATCACCTCCGGGCGCGGCGGGACGCCGCTGCTGATGATCGTGCTGGGCGGGGTAGTCATTGGCTCCTTCTTCTCCGCCCTCGTCGCCTTCATCACCTACATCGCAAATCCGGACACCACGCTGCCGGCCATCGTCTTCTGGCTGCTCGGCAGCGTTGCGTCCGCTACCTTCGCGAAAGTGCTGGTGGCGGCAATCCCGGTCCTGCTCGGCGCCGTCGTACTCCTGGCTCTGCGCTGGCGGATCAACGTGCTCTCCTTGGGCGACGACGACGCGGCCGCGTTGGGACTGCGCCCCGGGACGCTGCGCTGGGTGGTGCTGGTGGCCGTGGCGCTGATGGTCGCAGGTGCCGTAGCCGTCAGTGGAGCGGTCAGTTGGGTGGGCCTGGTCATCCCGCATATCGCGCGCATGTGGGTGGGGCCCGACCACCGTGTGCTGCTGCCGGTGACGTTCCTGCTCGGCGGAACCTACCTCATCGTGATCGACACCATCGCCCGGACGCTGACCGCCGGGGAGATTCCGCTCGGAGTGCTGACCGCCTTGATCGGCGCCCCGGTGTTCTTCGTCCTTTTGCGCCGGAACCGGGACAGGATCTGGGACAGTGCTTGAACTGGACGGCGTCGGGTTCGGTTACAGCCCGGGGACATGGACGTTCCGCGGTGTGAGCTTCGAAGTGCCCGCCGGCACCGCGACGGCCGTGCTGGGCCCTAACGGAAGCGGAAAGACCACACTGGTGCGTTGCGCAGCCGGATTGCTGTCGCCGGTGGAAGGCGTTGTCCGCCGGGACGGGGATGCCGGTTACGTGCCACAGGCCCACGGGAGCGTTTTCGCCTACCCCGCGCTGGAGATGGTGCTGATGGGGCGGGCCCGGCAGGTTCGCTTTTTCCGCTCGCCCGGACCGGCCGATCGAGCGGCGGCACTGGAAGCGATGGACCGGATCGGCATCGCCGGACTACAGGACCGGCTGTTTCCCACTCTGAGCGGCGGCGAGCAGCAACTGGTCCTGGTCGCCCGCGCCATCGCCACAGGCTGCCCGGTGCTGGTTCTCGACGAGCCCGCCACCGGGTTGGACCTGAAGAACCAGGCCCGCATTCTGGCGCTGCTGCGCGAACTTAGGTCTGACGGCATGACCGTACTGCTGAGCACGCACCACCCCGACCACGCGCTGTACCTAGCGGACCGGGTCGTACTCATGGGTAAATCCGGGCCAAGAACCGGGACGGCGGAAGAGCTGCTCACCGACACGGAGCTCTCCGCACTGTACGGCGTTCCGGTCAGCACACTCCTGTATTCCGACGGAGACATCCAACGGCGCATCATCGCTGTTCATTACGGACGGCTCTGACCCGTGGCCGGTCCCGTCAGCCCATCGGAGGAGTCAGGCCGTACCGGGCGATGATCCCCGGCAACCACGGCGCCTCGCCGAACTGAAGACCGTATTCGGCTGCCAGTTTGCCAATGGCCTCCGGATCGGGTGGTCCGCCGGCTTCCAGCTGATCGGCCACACCCCAGAAGAAGTGCTCGAAGCCGGCGGGACTAATCACTTCAATCATCCTCGCCGGAATCTTGCCGGCGTTCCACATGGTGTGCAGCTCGCCGCGCGGCTTCGTGATGTAGCCCCCGGCGCCCAGCACCGCCTCGCGCTCCCCGGAGCGGAATCCGATCTCGCCTTCAAGCACGATCGAGTACTCATCCTCACGCGTATGCAGGTGTGGCGGAACCAAAGCCCCGACCGGGAACGGGTGCTCCACGATCGAGACCTGCTCGTTGGTGTGTTCGCCGAACAGTTTGAAGACAACCCCGATACTTCCAAGGCTGCCCTGGCGTCCTTCTCCTGGCTGCACGACGGTGAGCCGTGGAGCCTCCTCAGCGCCCATGACGGGACACCCTTTCTCACTCGATGTACTTTTCCGCTTCTTCAGCCGACCCCCTCAGATGCCGCCCGCCGATCGCCCCTAGCATGCGATAACTAGACCGCGTACGGGTCCGGGCAGCCAGCTCACTGTACGGCCCGGTGGCGCGGGCTGTCCGGGTTCATCAGCGAGTGTTTGCGGCTGTACAGCAGGTAGATGATCATGCCGATGATCAGCCAGATCACGAAGCGCAGCCAGGTTTCCCAGTGCAGCTGGAGCATCAGGAACAGGGAGGACAGGACGCCGAAGGCAGGAACCAGCGGCATCAGCGGCAGCCGGAAGGACCGTGGCACATCCGGCCGGGTGCGCCGCAGTACGATCACGGCCACGCTGACCACAACGAAGGCGGCCAGGATGCCGATGTTGGTCAGATCCGCCACGACCCGGATGGGGAACAGCCCGGCCAGCAGTGCTGCCGCGCCGCCGGCGATCCAGGTCACCCGCTGCGGGGTGCCATGGCGGTCCGTCGCCGCGAACCACGAGGGCAGCAACCCATCGCGGCTCATCGAGAACCACACCCGGGTGACGCCCAGCAGGAAGGTGAGCATCACGGTCAGAATCGAAACCACGGCGAAGGCTGCGATGATCGTGGCCACGGCCGGCAGCCCGACCGACTCAAAGGCGGACGCGAACCCCGCCGTGGGGCTGATGTCCGTGTAGTTCTGCATGCCGGTCAGCACCAGGGTCGCCAGCACATAGAGTGTCATCGCGATTCCCAGCGACAGCAGGATCGCCTTCGGCATGTACTTCTTGCCGTCCACCGATTCCTCCGCCGCGGTACTCATCGCGTCATAGCCGAAGACCGCGAAGAAGACGGTGGCGGCCCCGGCCAGCACCGAACCGAATCCGGAGGGCATGAACGGGGTGTAGTTGTCAGGGTTCACGTAGAAGAAGCCCAAGCCGATAATGAAGAGGATCAGCACGATCTTCAGCCCAACCGCTATCACTTCAAACCGGCCGAAGGTGCGGGTCCCGCGGCTGAGGATCCAGGCAATCAGCAGGCATACCAGAATGGCCGGCAGATTGACCACGCCGCCCTCGACCGTGTCGCCGGTGCCCTGCATCCACGCCGGGATCTGGATGCCGATGCCTTCCATAAAGGCGCTGAAATAGCCGGAGATGCCAATGGCGACGACGGCGACAATGGCCGTATATTCCAACAGCAGGTCCCAGCCGATAAACCAGCCAATGAGCTCTCCAAGGGAGACATAGCCATAGGTGTACGCGGAGCCGGCAAACGGGATCATGCCTGCGAATTCTGCATACGACAGTGCGGCCGCCGCGCTGGCCAGGCCGGCGATGAGGAAGGAAATGAGCACGGCCGGGCCGACCGGCGCCGCGTCGGGGCCGCCGTTGGCTACCAGCCCTGCCAAGGTGAAGATGCCGATGCCGATGATCCCGCCGACGCCGATCGCGGTCAGCTGCCACAGGCCCAGGCTTTTGGAAAGATGGCTTTCCCCGCTCTCCTCTACCAATTCTGTAATCGGCTTGCGCCTGAGAATGGATTGGGAACCGCTCCAAATAGACATGCCGGACTCCGATGTTCGAGCCTGCATCTGCCGCCGGAACCCTGCGCCAGGGGCGGCTCCGCCGTGCGGATGCCCTGTACGTTTTAGAGTATGGACCGCGCGCCGCCTGCTGGGAATAGTTTGCCGGGCCTCACCCACAAATTCCGGCGGCCGGTGACGATCTCGAGGCTTGGTCGTGGTGGACGGCAGCGGTAGCGTCAAACCGTGGAGAAGCCAAAGACCGTAGACGAATACCTGGCCACGTTCCCCGAGGATGCCCGTAAACTGCTGGACGAGCTTCGGGCGCTGAGCCGCGGGCAGGTACCCGAAGCCACCGAAGCCTTGAAATGGGGTTCTCCGGCGTACTCCCTCGACGGCACCATTATGTTCGCTTTTGCCGGGTACCAGCAGCACGCGAATTTCGTCTTCACCCCGAGCACCCGGGCGGCGTTCGCCGACGAGCTGACGGATTTCCGAACCGGTAAGGGATCGATACAGCTTCCCTACGGGCAACCCGTTCCCGCCGAGTTGCTCGGACGGATGATCGCCCACCGTATCCGGGAATTCCGGGAAGACGGCGTGCTGTGGATGTAGGTCCTCTGGTGGGGCCGGGTTCCCGCCATCGCACCCCTGTTGTCCGTGCATCGTTTGGGTTACTGTGGGCGCATGTCGCGGTTCAGCTTTCTGGAGTGGCCCGTTGTACGGCAGCTCAGGTCGAGTGATTCGCTCGGCCGGGGCGAGGCCGTAACGTCGCCGCGGACACGCGACATCACTCCCCGGACGTCCACCGCGGACCGTGTGGTGCAAAGCGTGTGCCCCTATTGCGCAGTGGGATGCGGCCAACGTGTCTTCGTCAAGGACGAGAAGGTCGTCCAGATCGAAGGCGACCCGGATTCGCCGATTTCCCGGGGCCGGCTCTGCCCCAAGGGATCAGCCAGCGAGCAGTTGGTCAACGCGCCGGGCAGGCAGACGCAGGTGCTGTATCGGGCACCCCATGCCAAGGACTGGCAGCACCTTGACCTGGACACCGCCGTCGACATGGTGGCCGACAGGTTCCTGGCAGCACGCCGGAACAACTGGCAGCAAAACGATGAGCACGGCCGACCGCTCCGGCGGACCATGGGCATCGCCGGGCTGGGCGGGGCAACCCTGGACAATGAAGAGAACTATCTGATCAAGAAGCTCTTCACCGCGGCGGGCGCCATCCAGCTCGAAAACCAAGCACGCATTTGACACTCCGCCACGGTTCCCAGTTTGGGAACCTCGTTTGGACGCGGCGGAGCGACGCAATCGCTCCAAGACATGGCCAATGCCGACTGCATCGTCATCCAGGGTTCCAACATGGCCGAATGCCATCCCGTTGGCTACCAGTGGGTGACCGAGGCCAAGGCGCGCGGCGCAAAGGTGATCCACGTGGACCCGCGGTTTACCCGCACTAGCGCCGTGGCCGACAAACATGTTCCGATCCGCGCGGGTTCGGACATCGTTCTGCTGGGTGCCTTGATCAACCATGTGATCAGCAACGATCTGTGGTTCAAGGAATATGTCCTGGCCTATACGAATGCGGCAACGCTGGTGGGCGAAGACTTCCGTGACACTGAGGATCTGGGCGGCCTGTTCTCCGGTTTCGAACTGGAAACCGGCCAGTACAACCTGGCTTCCTGGGCCTACGAGCGGAAACCGCAGGCAGAAGAAGCCGACGGACACGAACACGGCGCGGATACCGCGGAGCGCGCCGCCGGACACCAGTACGGCAGCGGCGGGCCGCCCCTGGGACGCCCTGATTTCGAGCAGGACCCAACGCTTGAGCACCCGCGGACGGTGTTCCAAATCCTGAAGCGCCACTACTCGCGCTACACCCCGGAAATGGTCCGGGACGCCTGCGGTATCTCGCTCGAGGATTTTGACTACCTCGCACGGGCGGTGACGGAGAACTCCGGCCGTGACCGGACCACCTGCTTTGCCTACGCCGTTGGCTGGACGCAACACACGGTGGGTGCCCAGTTCATCCGGACAGCGGCGATCCTGCAGCTCCTGCTGGGCAACATGGGCCGTCCAGGCGGCGGGATCATGGCGCTGCGCGGGCATGCCAGCATTCAAGGTTCCACCGACATCCCGACACTGTTCAACCTGCTGCCCGGCTACCTGCCCATGCCAAAGTCCGAGATGGAGACACTGCGCGATTACCTCGACGGCATTTCATCCAAGGAGCAGAAGGGCTACTGGACCGATGCCGACGCCTACACCATTAGCTTGCTCAAGGCCTGGTGGGGCGACGCGGCCACCGAAGCGTCGGACTGGGGCTACGGCTACCTTCCGCGGATCAACGGTCCGCACGGGACGTACCAGACCGTGATGAGCATGCTTGACGATGAGGTGGAAGGCTACTTTGTCTTCGGCCAGAACCCTGCCATCGGCTCCGCGAATGGCCGGATGCAGAGACTGGGCATGTCCCATTTGAAGTGGCTGGTGGTGCGCGACCTGAACCTTATTGAGACGGCGACGTGGTGGAAGGACGGACCTGAAATTGCCTCGGGGGAGTTGCGTACCGAGGATATCGGCACCGAAGTCTTCTTCTTGCCGGCCGCGACTCATGTGGAGAAGGCGGGCTCCTTCACCCAGACCCAGCGGCTGCTTCAATGGCGGCACCAGGCAGTCCGGCCGCCGGGTGATTGCCAGAGCGAACTGCAGTTCTTCTACGAGCTGGGCAAACGCCTCCGGGCCAAGCTGGCGGATTCGACCGATGAACGGGACCGGCCGCTGCTGGACCTGACCTGGGACTATCCCACCGACGAACACGGCGAGCCGGACGGCGAGGCGGTGCTCGCCGAAATCAACGGCCGCCATCTCACTGGCCCCAAGGCCGGCCAGCCGCTCTCCTCGTACACCGAGATGCGCGCCGACGGCTCGACGGCGGGCGGATGCTGGATCTATACCGGTGTCTACGCGGACGGCATCAACCACGCCGCGGACCGAAAGCCCGGGCAGGAACAAGGGCCCGTCGCCGCTGAATGGGGCTGGGCCTGGCCGGCCAACCGGCGCATTCTCTACAACCGCGCCTCGGCGGACCCCGAGGGCAAGCCGTGGAGCGAACGCAAGAAGTACGTCTGGTGGGACCCGGAGCAGCAACGGTGGACGGGCGAGGACGTCCCCGATTTCCCCCTGGACCGCGCACCGGGAAGCCGTCCGGATATTTCCCTCGGCGGCGCCGCCGCGCTGGCGGGGGACGACCCCTTCATCATGCAAGCCGACGGCAAGGGCTGGCTGTTCGCCCCGAAAGGCATGGTGGACGGTCCGCTGCCGACCCACTATGAGCCGCAGGAGTCCCCGGTGGCCAACCCGCTCTATCGACAACAACAAAACCCGGCCCGACTCATCTATCCGCGCGAAGACAACCTCAGTGCGCCGAGTGCCGGCGCCCGCGGGTCGGACATCTACCCCTACGTCTTCACCACGTACCGATTGACAGAGCACCACACAGCCGGCGGGATGAGCCGGTGGCTGCCGTACCTCTCCGAGCTCCAGCCGGAGATGTTCTGCGAAGTGTCCCCGGAGTTGGCGGCCGAACGTGGACTGGAACCTTACGGATGGGCGACCATCGTCTCGCCGCGGGCTGCCATCGAGGCCAGAGTGCTCGTGACCGAACGGATGAGGCCCTTGGTGGTGGGCGGCCGCACCATGCATCAGATTGGGCTGCCTTACCACTGGGGAGTCGGCGATGACGCCGTCGTCAGCGGTGACGCAGCCAACGATCTGCTGGGGGTGACACTTGATCCGAATGTACAGATTCAGGAGTCCAAGGCCGGATCATGCGACATTTTCCCGGGCCGGCGGCCACAGGGGCCGGCGCTTCTTGCCCTGGTCGCCGACTACCAGGCCCGCGCCGGTGTAACGCCCGAGACCGGCAGCGACAAGGTCACCGATCCCAACCGGTTGTTGGGCGACGACTCAACGAGGGAAGGCTAAATGAACCAGTTGACCGAAGCTCCGGGACACATCCCGCACACCGGACACCCGCGCAAGGGGTTCTTCACGGACACCTCGATTTGTATCGGATGCAAAGCGTGCGAAGTGGCCTGCAAAGAATGGAACCGCAACCCCCACGACTCGCAGTACGAGCTGCTTGAGTCCTCCTACGACAACACCGGCGCGCTGGGGGCTGACACCTGGCGGCATGTTGCCTTCATCGAGCAGGACCGCGAGCACATTGAACAGGCACGCGAATCAGGGCGTGCGCTCGTCAGCCTCGGCATGCCCGGCATTGGACCGCCGGGAAACTCCCATGTCGCGGAGAAGCCGTCCGGCGTGGATACGACACCCCCCGATACGCCCGATTTCCGGTGGCTGATGTCCTCCGACGTGTGCAAGCACTGCACCAACGCCGGATGCCTCGACGTGTGCCCGACCGGTGCGCTGTTCCGCACCGAGCACGGCACTGTTGTGGTGCAGGACGATGTCTGCAACGGCTGCGGCACCTGCGTAGCCGGTTGCCCGTTCGGCGTGATCGAGCGGCGCAGCGACGGCACCGCAGCACCGAAGACGCAGCGCGACTTCACCCCGGGGGAGCAGGCGCCGAAGCGCAACGTCGGCGTCGCGCAGAAATGCACGCTGTGCTACGACCGGATGGTCGATGGCCAGACTCCAGCCTGTGCCCAGGCCTGCCCGACCACCTCCATCAAGTATGGCGAGCGCGAGGAACTGGTGAGCACCGCGAAAGAGCGGGTTGCCGAGCTGCACTCGCAGGGGCTGACCGAGGCGCGCCTCTATGGCGCCAACGACGCCGACGGTGTCGGCGGCACAGGTTCGGTGTTCCTGTTGCTTGATGAACCAGAGGTATACGGTCTGCCGCCGGATCCGCGCGTGCCCACCGCCGACCTGCCGCGCATGTTCAAGCGGGCGGGGATCGCCGCTGCCGGCATGCTGGCGGCGGCCGCTGCGGCCTTCCTGGCGGGAGACCGCTCTTGAGCATCTCCGAGTTCGACAATTACCGCCCGCCCGAACCGCCCCGCCGGTCCAGGCGAGGGGGTAAACGGCGGCGCACGGGAACCGGCGACGGCTCTGCTGAAATGCCGATGGTTCCGGAGCCGGAGTTCACCTCCTACTACGGCCGGCCCGTGGTCAAACCGCCGCCGTGGGGCGACCCGATAGGCGCCTACCTCTTCCTGGGCGGCGTGGCCGGCGGCTCCGCGCTGCTTGGACTCGGCGGGCAGCTCACGGGCAGGCCGGTGCTGTGCCGCAACAGCCGTCTGGCCGCCCTGGCGTCAGTGGGGATTGGCGCTGCCGCGCTAGTCGCCGATCTGGGCAGGCCTGAACGTTTCCTCAATATGCTGCGCACCATCAAGCCCACGTCGCCGATGAGCCTGGGCTCGTGGATCCTCACAGCGTTCAGCGCCGGCGTCGGAATCTCCGCAGCTTCCGAGATCGACCGCCTGTCCGGCTCACGGCTCCCGCTGGGACCGCTCCGCGGGCTGCTGCGCGCGGTTGAGGGGCCGGCGGGCATGGAAGCGGCGTTGTTCGCCACGCCGCTCTCCGCCTACACCGCGGTTCTGCTCTCCGACACCGCCAACCCGACCTGGAACGCCGCTCGCGAAGACCTGCCCTTCGTCTTCGTGAGTTCTGCCAGTCTCGCCGCAGCCGGACTCGCCATGATCACCACCCCGGTCCACGAAGCCGGACCCGCCCGGGCGCTCGCAGTGCTGGGGGTTGCCGGTGATCTGATCGCCACCCGGGCGATGGAAAACCGCATGGACCCGGTGGCGGCCGAACCTCTCCGCGAGGGGGCTCCCGGACAAATGCTCGTATGGAGTCAGCGGCTGGCAGCCGCCGGCGGCATCGGAGTCCTGGCCGGGGGCAGGAACCGGCCGGTTGCGGCGGCCTGCGGCCTGGCCCTGCTGGCCGCCTCGGCGCTGACCCGGTTCGGCATACTGCGTGCCGGCATCCGGTCCACCGAGGACCCCCGGTACACGATCGAACCGCAGAAGAGGCGGCTCGCTGCGCGGCGGAAAGCCGGCGTGGTGCACGATTCGATCACCACCGCCGGCTAAGCCGGGGGAGCGTTAGCGCACTTCGATCCCGGACCCTGCAACTGTCTGCCCCACAACGGGGTGTCCCGGCAGCTCGCCGACCACGAGCAGCCCGCCCGAAGTCTGCGCATCCGCCAGCAGCAGGAGATCATCTTCGGTAATTCCTGCGCTCGTCCGCAGGTGTGGGCGCACCCATTCCAGATTGCGTCGGGTCCCTCCGGAGATGTAGCCGTCCCGGAGTGCTTCCCGGGCGCCGGCGACGAGGGGCACCGCGGCGCGGTCGATCACCGCACCCACCCGGGACGCGCGGCACATCTTGTAGAGGTGGCCGAGCAGTCCGAAGCCGGTGACGTCGGTTGCTGCGCGGACGCCACTGCGCAGTGCTGCGTCCGCTGCATCCCGGTTCAGCCGAGTCATCACGGCGATCGCCTCGTCGAAGACCTCACCCGTCTGTTTGTGCCGGTTGTTGAGCAGGCCCAGACCGATCGGCTTGGTCAGCGTGATCGGCAGCCCCGGCGTGGCTGCGTCGTTGCGCATGAGCTGCCCGGGTGCGGCGATTCCGGTGACTGCCATCCCGTACTTCGGTTCCGGGTCGTCGACCGAGTGCCCGCCGGTCACCGGACACGCGGCCTGCGAAGCCACATCCAGGCCGCCGCGCAGCACTTCGGTCAGCAGTTCCATCGGCAGGACGCCGCGGGGCCAACCGACCAGGTTGATCGCGCTGATCGGCCGCCCGCCCATGGCATAAATATCCGAAAGGGCGTTCGCTGCCGCAATCCGGCCCCAGTCATACGCATCGTCCACCACGGGCGTGAAGAAGTCCGCCGTCGAGAGGACTGCGAGATCCTCGCCCACCTGCACCGCGGAAGCATCGTCGCCGTTGTCGAGCCCGACGAGGACCCCGGGGTCGGCCTGGCCGGTCAAGCCGCGGACAACGTCCTCGAGTTCACCGGGCGGAATCTTGCAAGCGCAGCCTCCGCCGTGCGCGTACGTCGTGAGCCGGACGGCTTCCGCGGGTTCTTTCGTCACGCCGGCGATCGTGTTCATGGGTCCAGCATAGGAGCGACGGGCGGTGTTAGCATGCACTTGGAGGCGTCCGGGTCCTGGTGGGCCCCCCGGTCTTCAAAACCGGTGAGGCCGAGTACCTCGGCCTGGCGGGTTCGATTCCCGTCCGCTTCCGCCAACACAGCAGCTCCCATGACGCGCCGAAGGAGGGGCCGTGGGCCAGAACGACCCGCGCCGGTACATTCCGCGCACCGACCAGCTGCTTGCCCATCCCGAGCTTCGCCACGCACGGGGCCGGCTCGGCGATGATGTGATTCGTTCTACCGTGCGGGACGTGCAAGAACAGGCGCGCCGCGGCGATCTAGCCCCGTGTGACGTTGAGGCGATGGTCCTGACCACGGTAGCTTCCCGCACAGCCTCTTCACTCAGGCCGGTCCTGAACGCCACCGGGGTCATTGTCCATACCAATCTAGGACGCGCTCCGCTCTCCGATTCCGCCCGGCAAGCGCTGCTCGCGGCGGCAGGTTATGTTGACGTGGAAATGGACTTGCCCACCGGCGGCCGGTCGCGGCGCGGGGCCGGTGCACGGCAGGCTTTGCTGGACGCCTGTCCGGCTGCCGAAGACGCCCTGGTGGTGAACAACGGCGCCGCGGCCCTGGTGCTGGCCACCACCGCGCTCGCCGGTGCCGGGGGCGAGGTGGTGATCAGCCGCGGTGAACTCGTCGAGATCGGGGCGGGTTTCAGGCTTCCGGAGCTGATTGAATCGACCGGTGCCCGCTTGCGCGAGGTCGGGACCACCAACCGGACGCACCTGGCGGATTACGCCGCGGCCATCGGTACGGAGACCGGCTGCCTGCTGAAAGTGCACCCCAGCAATTTCCGGGTCAGCGGGTTCACTTCGGGCGTCGGCATCGGCCAGCTGCGCTCCCTTGCCGACGAACATCAAATTCCCTTGGTCGTGGATCTCGGCAGCGGCTTGCTCGCGCCGGACCCCATGCTGCCCGAGGAACCGGACATCTCCGGCGCGCTGGCCGCCGGGGCCGACGTCGTCATTGCCAGCGGGGACAAGCTCCTGGGCGGCCCGCAAGCAGGGCTGGTTTTGGGACGTGCCGACGTGCTGGCCCGGCTGGCCCGCCATCCGCTGGCGCGGGCGGTACGCGCGGACAAACTGACGCTGGCCGCGTTGGAAGCGACCGTCGTCGGCGAACAGACGCCGGTGGCCGCGGCCCTGCACTCCGATCCGGTGAGGCTGCGGGAGCGCACTCAGCGCCTGGCTGATGCCACCGGCGGCCAGTTGGTCGAACACGCCGGAAGGGTCGGCGGCGGGGGAGCCCCCGGGGTACCGCTGCCGGGGTGGGCAGTCCAGTTGCCCGAAGAGGTTGCCCGCCGGCTGCGCACGGCGAACCCGGCGGTGCTGCCGCGGGTCCACGGCGGTGCCTGCCTCGTCGACCTGCGCTGCGTGCCAGAGGACGACGACGAGCGCTTGGCTGCCGCGCTGCGCTCGGCACTTGCGCACGTGGATTCCCGGCCGAGAGCCGAAGGCTGCTGAGATGTTCGTGGTGGCCACCGCCGGGCACGTCGACCACGGCAAAAGTACCCTCGTGCGCGCACTCACCGGAATGGAGCCCGACCGATGGGCCGAAGAAAGGCGCCGCGGCCTGACCATAGACCTGGGGTTCGCCTGGACCCGGCTGCCGTCCGGCCGGGACGTAGCCTTCGTGGATGTGCCCGGCCACGAGCGGTTCCTCGGAAACATGCTGGCCGGCCTCGGGCCCGTCCCTGTCGTGTGTTTCGTCGTCGCCGCCGATGAGGGCTGGCAGGCGCAATCCAGCGATCACCGCGACGCCATCTCCGCGTTTGGCATCCAACACGGGGTGGTGGTGCTGACCCGCAGCGACCGCGCATTGGAGCGCACCGACGAAGTCCTTGCGCGGGTGCGCGCCGAACTGGCCGGCACCGGGCTGCACGACGCCCCGGCGGTCACCGTGTCCGCGGTTGCCGGGACCGGCTTGGATGACCTGCGCCGTGTGCTGGACCAGACGTTGGACTCGGTACCGCGCCCTGACCCCACGGCCCGGATGCGCTTATGGATTGACCGTTCCTTCAGCATCAGCGGTGCCGGCACGGTGGTCACCGGGACCCTGACGGCAGGCACCCTGAGCCAGGGGGACCGGTTGCGCCTTCACGGCCATCAGGAGGCCCGCCCGGTAGCTGTCCGCTCCCTGCACACCCGCAATCACGCGGTACCCTCTCTCGGTCCGACCAGCCGTGTGGCCGTCAATCTGCGTTCTGGTGTGCCCGCTGACGCCGTGCACCGCGGCGATGTCCTTCTCTCCGGGGACAGTTGGCCGGTTGTGGACACGATCGACGTCCGCCGGACCATGGGGACGCCGTTCGGCGACGCTCCGCGTGAACTGATCGCGCATATTGGCACGGCCGCGGTGCCGTGCCGGCTGCGGTCGTTCGACGGCGACCATGCGAGGCTCACCCTCGATCGGCAACTGCCGCTTGAGCTCGGGGATCGCCTGGTGCTTCGGACAACAGGCAGCCGGTCGGTGTCGGCGGGCGTGCAAATCCTTGACGTTGACCCGCCGGCCCTTACACGCCGCGGGGACAGCGCCAAGCGGGCGCACAGCCTCGCGGGCATGTCACCCGATGGAGACGCGCTGATCGAAGTCGCCCGCCGCGGTGCCGTCCGCGTGGGACAGTTGCGGGACATGGGCGTTGCTTCCCTCGGAAACGTCCCCGACCAAGTGCAGGCATTTGGTGACTGGTGGGTGCATAGGCCGGTCTTCGAAGCCTGGCAGCAGCGGTTGCGGCTGGCGGTCCAGGAACGTGCTCAGAAGGACCCGCTGTCGGCCGGCTTGTCCCGCGGAGCTGCCCGAGAGTTGCTGGGGCCCGAAGGCGAAGCATTGCTGGACGCGGTCGTGCTCGAGGCAGGCCTGGAGCACGACGGCGGCTTCATCCGCCTTCCGGGAACACGCAGCGATCTGGGGCCGGCAGAGGCCGCGGTGAGCGCAGTGGAGAGGGGGCTGAGGGCCGAACCATTTGCCGCGCCGGAGGCTCATGACCTGAAGAATCTCGGATTAGGCGACCGCGAGCTTGCCGCTGCCGAGCGGAGTGGACGTCTGCTGCGTTTGGCGGGCGGCGTGGTCCTGCTTCCGCAAGCACCGGCGATGGCGATGCGCGAACTGGCTCGGCTGCCGCAGCCGTTCACGACCAGTGAAGCCCGCCAAACCCTCGCCACCACCAGACGTGTGGCCGTCCCGCTGCTGGAACACCTCGATGCGCTGGGCTGGACCCGGCGCCTCGACTCCGGTCACCGCACCCTGGTGCGTCCGGCTCAGGGATAGCCGTCGGCAGCCAGTCGAATGTGTCAGCCTCCGCGAAATTCAGTTAGCGGCCGATAACTAAAGTTTGTCTCAGGCAACTGTCTTTCCGGCCGGCCCCACACAGCGGAGCCGCTTTGTTCCCTGTGTTTCCGGACTATTTCCGATGTAGCGTCCCCGTGACGGCCAGGTCTCCAACGCAGGCGGGCCGTGGCCTCAAGGTTGCATCTCGGTAACAACCGGATCTGAAGCGAAGTTTTTATACCCAACCCGGTGGGTTCCGGTTTACGCTCTAATGCGTGTGAGACATGCCACGTTCGGCGGGAAGCTCGTTGAACTTCAGGCGACGGGGTGTATGTCCGTCCCCGGCAGCACTGCCGGGGACCTTCCAGAGACAGAAACAAGGAGGCGGAATGCGTTTCGGACGTACTTCCAAAGCTATTGGTGTCGCGGCTGTTGCAGCCCTGGCCCTGAGCGCCTGCGCGACTTCGGGCGGCGGAAATTCTTCCCCCGAAGGCTCGGGCGAGTCCACCGCGGCCGGGGCCGGCGGTTCAATCAGCGTCGCTGAGACCAACGCTTTTAGCTCATTCAACTCGGATTCCGCCACGGGCAACGTCGACATCAACGGCAAGATCGCCTACATGACGCACGGCGGTTTCTACTACGTTGACAACCAGCTCAAAGTGGTCCGGAACGAAGAGTTCGGAACGTATGAGAAGGTTTCGGATGACCCGCTCGTGGTGAAGTACACCGTGAACGAAGGCGCGAAATGGTCGGACGGCAACGCGGTTGACGCCGGAGACCTGCTGCTGAACTGGTTGGTCGAGTCGGGCTATGCCAACGACGCCAAGACCGACGAGGAAGGCAACGTCACCAGCGGAACGAACTACTTCGACTTCGCCGGCGACACCAGTGGTCTGGGGCTGACTGAAATGCCCGAGATCGGCGATGACGGCCGGTCGATCACACTGACGTACTCCAAGCCGTTCGCTGACTGGGAGATTGCTTTCGGCGGCCTCAACGACGGTGGCATTGGCCTGCCGGCCCATGTGCTGGCCGAAAAGGCGGGCCTGGCCGATGAGCAGGCGCTTGTCGACCTCATCCAGGGCTTGAAGCGCGGAAACCCCGATGATCCGGCCAAGGAGAACAAGGATCTGAAGGCCGTCGCGGACTTCTGGAATACGGGCTTCGACACCAAGTCGCTGCCGACCGACGAGTCGCTGTACCTCTCCAGCGGTCCGTTCGTGGTTGATTCGATCACCCCGGACCAGTCGATCACCTTGGTTCGCAACGAGTCCTACACCTTCGGACCGAAGCCAAACGTTGACGAAGTGACCATCCGCTTCATCGGTGCCGCTCCGGACCAGGTCAGTGCCCTGAAGAACGGCGAAGTGGACATCATCGCCCCGCAGCCCTCGGCCGACACCGTTGAACTGCTGCAAGGCATTGACGGCGTCACCGTGGACGTCGAGGATCAGCTCGCCTACGACCACATCGACCTGAACTACAAGGGTGTGTTCAAGGAAGCCAGCGTCCGCGAGGCCTTCATGAAGGCCATTCCCCGCCAGGCGATCGTCGACCGGATCGTGAAGCCGCTCAAGGCGGACGCCGCACCGCTTGATTCGCAGTTCTTCGTGCCGGCCCAAGATGCCTACGAGGCATCCGCCGCCAGCAACGGCTCCGGGAACTACAAGGAAGCGGACATCGAGGGCGCCAAGAAGCTGCTCAACGGCGCCACCCCGGAAGTCCGGATCATGTACAACAAGGACAACCCGAACCGCGCCGACGCCTTCGCCCTGATTCAGGAGTCCGCCGAAAAGGCAGGCTTCAAGATTGTCGACGGCGGCTTGGGCGCCTCCGACTGGGGTGCTGCGCTGGGCAACGGAACCTACGATGCGACGATCTTCGGCTGGACCTCACCCGGCGTCGGTGTCGCGGGTGTTCCTCAGATCTTCAAGACGAATTCCGGTTCCAACTTCAACGGCTTCTCGGAGCCGGAAGCCGACAAGCTGATGGACGAGCTGATCGTCACCACCGACAAGGCGGAGCAGGACAAGCTCGTAACGCAGATCGACAAGCACGTCTGGGATTCCTTCTACGGTCTCCCGCTGTTCCAGTCCGTGGGACTCGATGCGTACAACAGTGACCGCATCGAAGGCGTGAAGTACCAGCCGAACCAGACGGGCGTTTTCTGGAACTTCTGGGAGTGGAAGGTTAAGCAGTAACCTCCCCGCCTGATCCTGAGTAAAGGCACGCAAGGCGTCGGGACCTGAGCACCTCGGTCCCGACGTCTTGCAGCTTTTACGATCCAATTCCTGCCACAAGTAGTTGGTTTTTCCCAATAGTTCTCCGCATGGGACTGCACTACTCTCATTTGTGACACCGAGGGATCCGCAAGACTTCCAGAACCACTTCAGCGAGGTTGAAAAACGCTATGGTGACCTACATTGTGCGGCGGCTCTTCACTGCCGTGCTTATTCTCCTGGGTGCCTCCTTCCTGGTCTACCAACTAACGGCCCTGTCGGGTGATCCGCTGCATGACCTGCGGGAAAGCAATTCGCCTAACAAAGAGCAGCTCATCCAGCAGCGGATCGCCCTGCTGGACCTCGGCACCCCGGCGCCGATCCGGTACTTTGGCTGGCTGGCCGGCGCGGCCAAGTGCGTCATTCCGTTCGCGGGACAATGCGATTTGGGTTATGCACTGAACGGCCAGCCGGTCACCGAAGCCCTGGGGCGGGCGATGGGAATGACCATTCTCCTGGTGACGGCAGCGGCGGTGCTCGCCATCGTCATTGGGGTTTCGCTCGGCATTATGACCGCACTGCGGCAATACAGCGCCTTGGACTACGGCGTCACCTTTATGGCTTTCCTCTTCTTTTCCCTTCCCGTGTTCTGGGTCGCCGTATTGTTGAAGGAATTCGGCGCTATTGGGTTCAACAATTTCCTCCGGGACCCAAACATTCCACTGTCATCGATCCTGATCATCGGCGTCGTCAGCGGCGCCGTGTGGTTCGTCTGCGCCAAAGGAAGCTACCTGAGAAAACTGGGGATGGCAGGGATTGGCTTCCTGCTGGCCGCCGCGGTGATGTGGGCATTGTCCGTTACGAACTGGTTCAAGACCCCGGGCCTTGGCTTGGTCGTCATTGTCATTTGCGGCATCGGAATCGCTTTCGGCGTCACGCTGCTGGCTGCAGGCCTGAAGAACCGCAAAGCCCTTTACGCGGCGCTGATCTCCGTGGGCATCGGCGTCGTGGTCTACTTCCCGATCCAACCGCTCCTGGCGCAGGCCACCGGGCTGATGATCTTCTTGCTGGCCCTTGCCACCATCTTGGTGGGATTGGCGGTCGGCTGGCTGATGGGCGGCTACGACCGCCGCCAGAGCATGAACGCCGCTGCCATCACCTCGTTCCTGGTCGGCGGCGTCATCCTGCTGGACCGGTTCATGCAGGCCTGGCCGGCCTACTTCAGCAACGGCAGGATCAACGGGCGGCCGATTGCCACCATCGGATCCGAAACTCCGAACCTGCAAGGGGACTACTGGGTCCACGGGCTGGATACCTTCACCCACTTGCTGCTGCCGACCGTGGCACTGCTGCTGATCTCACTCGCGTCCTACAGCCGCTATGCGCGCTCCTCCATGCTGGAAATCATGAACATGGACTACATCCGCACCGCCAGGGCCAAAGGATTGAGCGAACGGACAGTGGTCATGCGGCATGCCTTCCGCAACGCGCTGATCCCCATCGCCACCATCGTCGCTTTCGACATCGGCGGTTTGATCGGCGGTGCCGTGATTACCGAGCAGGTGTTCGCGTTTGCCGGCATGGGTCAGCTGTTCGTCCTGTCCCTGGCCCGGACCGATCCGAATCCGGTGATGGGTGTCTTCCTGATCACCGGCATTCTGGCTCTGGTTTTCAACCTAGTCGCGGACCTGGTCTACTCCGCGCTTGATCCGCGAGTGAGGGTAAAGGCATGAGTGCCACGTCAACGAAGCCTGTAGCCGCAACCGACGAAACCAAGGCGGGGCTCAGCCAGGGCCAGATTGTTCGGAAGCGTTTCCTCGGGAATACGGCTGCAGTGATCAGCCTGGTGCTTTTCGCCCTGATCCTGCTGGTCGCCTACTCATCCAGTGGAATGTTCGGACTGCCGGGCTGGTGGAAGTACACGCACAACGGCGTCAATGACCTGGTCAATGGCGGCCGACCGACTTTGCAGCTTTTCCCCGTGAGCCTGGGCGAGCACCCGTTCGGCCAGGACCGGTTGGGTCGCGACACCTTTGCCCAGACCATGCGCGGCGTGCAGGTTTCAGTGGCGGTCATGTTCCTGATCGGGATAGTGGGCGGGGCCATCGGCGTCGTGGTCGGGGCATTGTCCGGCTACTTCCGGGGCTGGACTGAAGCGGTGCTGATGCGGCTGACTGACGTCGTGATCGTGATTCCGTTGATCATCATCGCCGCCGTGATGGGACAGGTGGCCGGCCGCTCCGTCGGCGCCGACGTCCAGCCGTACTTCCTGGGCCTCTTTGTGGGCGCAGTGGTGTGGACCGGGCTGGCACGTCTGGTGCGCGCCGAATTCCTCTCCCTGCGTGAGCGGGAATTCGTCGACGCTGCACGGATCGCCGGCGCCTCCAACGCCCGGATTATCTTCAAACACATCCTGCCGAACGCCGTCGGCGTCATCATCGTCTCGGTGACGTTGAGCATGTCTGCAGCGATCCTGCTGGAGACCAGCCTGTCCTATATCGGGATGGGTGTGAAGGCGCCGGACGTGTCGTTGGGCTTGCTGATCAGCCAGAACCAGGAAGCCTTCCAGACCCGTCCGTGGCTGTTCTGGTGGCCGGGTCTGTTCATTGTGGCCATCTGCCTGTGCATCAACTTCATCGGCGATGGGCTGCGCGACGCATTCGACCCACGGCAAAAGAAGTTCAATGCCAAGCGGGCGAAGGCGGCTGCGGTTTCCGCCCACCCGGAGACCGGAACCACCCAGACAACGGGCGTCTAGAGATGCACACCCGACGCCTTCCCGGCCAGTTGCGGTGCCGCTCAGCGGGCCAGCGTTACGGCGCTGAGCAGTACCAGGACGGTTCCAGTGACGAGCACCGCCCAGTTCGGCGTGCGGCCTACCGGGGCGTTGTCGGCTTCGCCGATGCTGATCCTGTCCGCGGCCAGAAGTTCCGCCCAGCGTTTCCGGACCTGGTAGGCTGCCGCCCCCGAATCGGAATTGGCGAGATCGCCGGGGCGGATCGACTGCGCCGGCCCGTAGGTGGTCTCCGGAAGTCCCTGCACGTGATCGGTGCGGGCGCGGTGGACGCCGAACATTCCGGGAGCCGGAGCAGCCCACGAGCTGTACTTCCCGCGCGGCGTGACCAAGGTCAGCGCGTACTTGGTGTCCACCGTTACCAAGGCGTTCCAGGGGACGGAGAGGGTCCGGACCGGATTGCGCAGCACCACGCCGTCGTCGGCGATGACGACGACGGGGTACCAAGCCAGCCACCAGGTCAGATAAGCGATGGTCAGCAGTGGCCAAGAACCGAGCAGACTGCCCGGCCCGTGGCTAAGCACCGAGGACACGAGGCTGACCGCCACGATCGCCCAGACGACGCCGGTGAACCAGATGGCCGAGCGCGGACGGAAGACCGTAAAGCTGGCAGCAGCAGACGTTGTCATTCCCCCATAGTTTCAGGACTGGCGACCAGTTCTCCACTAGCATCAACCAACTGCGACAGGTTGGAAGGGAATCACCAGCTATGACCGAAATCATCGATCCGACGCTGCCGGCAGGAAGCGTGGAGACGGCCCGCGGTTCAGCACCCGTCCTGGAGGTCACCAACCTCAGCGTGGACTTTGGCGTGGACAAGGAATGGGTGCCGGCCGCAATCAACCTCACCTACGACGTCAAAGCAGGCGAGGTCCTCGCCATCGTGGGCGAATCCGGCTCCGGCAAGAGCGCCAGTTCCATGGCGCTGCTGGGCCTGTTGCCCTCCAATAGCCGCGCCACCGGGAGCGTGAAGCTCAACGGACGCGAAATCCTCGGCCTGAGCGGCTCCAAGCTCCGGCAGGTCCGCGGCAATGACGTGGCCGTGATTTTCCAGGAACCGATGACGGCGATGAACCCGGTGTACACCATCGGGTTCCAGATCGTGGAAACGCTGCGTCTGCACAACGCGATCTCCCCGGAAGAAGCCAAGCAGCGGGCGCTGCGGATGCTGGAGTTGGTCGAGTTGCCCGACCCGGAAAAGGCCTTCCGGTCCTATCCGCACCAGCTCTCCGGCGGCCAGCGGCAGCGCGCCATGATTGCCCAGTCGCTTTCCTGCGATCCGAAACTGCTCATTGCCGATGAACCCACCACTGCGCTGGACGTCACGGTTCAGGCCGAGATCCTGGATCTGATGCGCAATCTGCGCAACAAGCTGGACAGCGCGATTGTGCTGATCACCCACGACATGGGCGTGGTGGCCGACCTGGCGGACAAGATCGCCGTGATGCGCCGCGGCCGGATCGTGGAGACCGGGACCGCGGTGGAGATTTTCAACAATCCTCAGCATGAATACACCCAGGCGCTGCTGGCCGCCGTCCCGCACTTGGGCGGCGGCTCCGACAACGACGCCGAAGTGGACATAACAGCGGCCTTGGCCGCGGCGACCGGAGCCTCACTCAGTATCAACGAAACCGAACTGCAACGGCGCGAACGTGAGAACGCCGAAGCTCTGGCACAGTCACGCCACGGAGTGACAACCGGCGATGCCGTGCTTGAACTGGCCAACGTGGCCATCGAATATCCCAAACAGGGGCGCGTCCCGGCCTTCCGGGCAGTGGAAGGCGCCAACCTGTCCATCTTCCCCGGTCAAGTTGTCGGTCTGGTGGGGGAGTCCGGCTCGGGCAAAACGACCATCGGACGCGCCGCCGTCGGGCTGCTGCCCGTCGCGGAGGGCTCGCTGCGCGTGGTGGGGCAGGAAATCGCCGGCGCGCGGCCCAAGCAACTGCACGCGCTGCGACGCAAGGTGGGCATGGTGTTCCAGGACCCCTCGTCCTCGCTGAACCCGCGGCTGCCGATCGGCGAAAGCATTGGCGAGCCCATGTACTTGGCCGGCGTCGCGAAGGGGGGCGCCCTGCAGCGGAGGATCGAGGCGCTGCTGGACCAGGTGGAGCTGCCGCGCGCCTACCGCAACCGTTATCCGCACGAACTCTCCGGTGGCCAAAAGCAGCGCGTCGGCATCGCCCGGGCACTGTCGCTGGAGCCCAAACTGATGGTGGCGGACGAACCCACCTCCGCACTGGACGTGTCGGTCCAAGCCACGGTGCTGGAGCTGTTCCAGAACCTGCAGCGGGAACTGGGCTTCGCCTGCCTGTTCGTCACACACGACCTGGCTGTCATCGACGTGTTGGCGGACCGGATTTGCGTTATGCGGCACGGCCGGATCGTTGAGCAGGGCACCCGGGACGAGATTCTGCGCAACCCGCAGGAACTGTACACCCAGCGGCTGCTGGCGGCGGTGCCGCTGCCAGATCCCGAGAAGCAGCGCGAACGCCGCGAACTACGGGCCCTGCTGCTGGCCGCCGGCGACTGAAGCAACCAGGAATTCCGCTATCCATAGTGTGGCGCCCCTGCCCACGACGCAGTGACGGGCAGGGGTTCAGCCCGCCCCGGCCGGTGCCTCAGTTGATCGCACCGGCCGGGCCATCGTTCACGTCAGGAGTGTCAGTGGTTCGCAGCATCAACATCGAGGCGATCGAAAAAGGCATCGGCTCCAGCTGGTCCAAGGTCGAGGACTTCCTGGCCGGCATCGATGCCGCAACGCTCAGCCACAAGGAGATCGCCCGTGCCTTAGATGAGTCCGGCCTGGCCGAGGGGTGGTGGGCACAGTCGGCGACAGTGGCCTTCGAACAGCAGATCGGCCGCCGCCAGCCGGGCCAGGACTGCGACGGCGAGTTCCAGACCTCGGTGAGCAAGACGGTCCGCGGCAGCATGGACCAGGCGCGGGACATGTGGGTTGCCGCGGTTGGCGGCGCGGAGGAATTCTCCGGCATCGCGGTGACCCGCGGCCCCGAGCTGAGCGACACCGCAAAATGGCGCTACTGGCGCTGCGGCTTGGCTGACGGGTCCCGGGTCAACGTGCACATCTACGAGAAGGCAGCGGGCAAGTCCTCCGTCGGCCTGCAGCATGAACGGCTGGAGTCGGTGGAGCAGCTCGATCACTGGCGTGCCTTCTGGAAGGCCAAACTCGGCGAGCTGGCCTAACAACTCGAGGTCTCCGTTAGGCCATCAGTGGCACGGCGGATTACAATGGAGTGCCTACCCGCATCCGGGCACGGCGCTGGCTGTCCGATATTAGGCCCAGGTTCCATGTAATCCACGGAAGAGTAATCCCGCATGTCTGAAACCACCGCATCGACGCAGAGCGCCGTTCGCAGCGACCTTCGCAACGTCGCCATCGTAGCCCACGTCGACCACGGGAAGACCACCCTCGTGGACGCCATGCTGAAGCACACAGGTGCCTTCTCCAGCCACGGCGAAACCGAAGAGCGCGTCATGGACTCCGGGGAACTGGAACGTGAAAAGGGCATTACCATCCTGGCCAAGAACACCACCGTGTTCTACTCCGGTCCGGCCGCCCAGGGCGAAACCATCACCATCAGCGTGATCGACACCCCGGGCCACGCCGATTTCGGCGGCGAGGTGGAGCGCGGCCTGTCCATGGTGGACGGCGTGGTCCTGTTGGTTGATGCTTCCGAGGGCCCGCTGCCGCAGACCCGTTTTGTGCTGCGCAAAGCGCTGGCCGCCAAGCTCCCCGTTATCCTGGTGGTCAACAAGACCGACCGTCCGGACGCCCGCATCGACGCCGTCGTTGCCGAAGCGATGGACCTGCTGCTGGGCCTGGCCTCCGACCTGGCCGACGAAGTCCCCGATCTGGACTTGGACGCCGTCCTCAACGTTCCCGTGGTCTACGCCTCCGGCAAGGCCGGCCGCGCCTCGCTGACCCAGCCCGCCGACGGCACCCTGCCGGAGGACGAGGACCTGGAGCCCCTGTTCGCTACCATCATGGAGCACGTCCCCGCCCCGTCCTACAACCCGGACGGCGTGCTGCAGGCCCACGTGACCAACCTTGACGCTTCCCCGTTCCTGGGCCGCCTGGCGCTGCTGCGCATCTACAACGGCACCCTGCAGAAGGGGCAGACTGTGGCCTGGGCCCGCCAGGACGGCCAGTTGAAGAACGTCCGGATCTCCGAACTGCTGGCCACCAAGGGACTGACGCGTGTTCCGGCCGAATCAGCGGGCCCGGGCGAGATCGTCGCCGTCGCCGGCATCGAGGACATCACCATCGGTGAAACCCTGACCGACGCCGAGAACCCGCAGCCGCTGCCGCTCATTACGGTGGACGATCCGGCCATCTCGATGACCATCGGCATCAACACCTCGCCGCTGGCCGGCAGGGTCAAGGGAGCCAAGGTGACCGCCCGCCAGGTCAAGGACCGGCTGGACAAGGAGCTGGTGGGCAACGTCTCGCTGAAGGTGCTGCCGACCGAGCGTCCGGACGCTTGGGAGGTCCAGGGCCGCGGCGAGCTGGCACTGGCCATCCTGGTGGAGCAGATGCGCCGTGAAGGTTTCGAGCTGACCGTGGGCAAGCCCCAGGTGGTCACCAAGACCATCGACGGCAAGGTGCATGAGCCGATGGAGCACATGACCATCGACGTGCCCGAAGAATACCTCGGCGCGGTGACCCAGTTGATGGCCGCCCGCAAGGGCCGCATGGTCAATATGGCCAACCACGGCACCGGTTGGGTCCGGATGGAATTCATCGTTCCGGCCCGCGGCCTGATTGGCTTCCGCACCCGGTTCATGACCGAAACCCGTGGCGCCGGCATCGCCGCGTCCATCTCCGAGGGCTACGAGCCGTGGGCCGGGCCGATCGAATACCGCACCAACGGTTCGATGGTGGCCGACCGCGCCGGCGTGGTCACACCGTTCGCGATGATCAACCTGCAGGAGCGCGGCTCCTTCTTCGTGCAGCCCACCTCGGAGGTCTACGAAGGCATGATCGTCGGCGAGAACTCGCGCGCGGATGACATGGACGTGAACATCACCAAGGAAAAGAAGCTCACCAACATGCGTGCCGCTTCCTCGGATAGCTTCGAGAACCTCACGCCGCCGCGGACACTGACGCTGGAAGAGTCGCTCGAATTTGCCCGCGAGGACGAGTGCGTCGAGGTCACGCCGGAGGCGATCCGGATCCGCAAGTTGGTCCTGGACGCGAACGAGCGGCTCAAGGCCGCCCGGGCGCGCGCCAGGGCATAAACTGGACCGTATGACAGAGCAGAGGCAACCCGCCGGAGACCACGGCGGGTTGCCTTCCGCTCTTAACCAACCCGGCCAGGCGCCGGAACGGCGTGAGGCACGACGGCGGCGTCCCCCCTTTCAGGGCTGGGGCACCGCTGTTTTCGGTGCGGTGGTGACGGCGGTCGTGGGGACGGCCCTGCACTCGCAGATTCTCTATGCGGAGGGCGCCAGCTATCCGTGGGGAGCCGCAGCCGCTCTGCTGTTCGCCCTCGCGGTGATGGTCTGGGCCGGGCTCAAGGCCAGCAACGTCTTGATAGCCGGCCTGACGGGTGTTCTCTCGTACGTTCTTGTGGGCCTGATGGCCTTGGCCCCGGGAACCGAGCCTCTGATTGTCACGGGGACCTCCGCAGCGGTGGAACTGCCCATTGCTGTGGCGGGCCGGATCTGGATGATCGGACTGGTTCCGGCCACGCTTGCCGCGATGCTGGTCTGCATCTGGGCGCTGAAACCGCGGCCGGCCAAAGCCTGATCCGTCCGCGGGCGGGTGGTGCTCAGTTGGCGGTTTGGTCCAGATGGTGGGCCATGAAGATTGAGGTTGCGGTCCCGTCTTCGTCGGCGGGCAGCATCGCGTACTCCTCAAAGATGGCATGGATCTTCGCCAGCATCTCCTTGCGGTGCGCGTCGTTCAGCTTGATGCCCATTCGCGTCGTTTCGATCTCGTCCGGGGCAAGCCCTTCGATCTCCTGCAGGAAGGTCTCCACCAGCACGGGTGCCGCGTCCGGCATCTTGGCGCCCCAGGACATCCGGGTTGCCCGGTAGGGGACTTCCTTGGCGCCCCGGTTGCCCTTGCGCGGCGCCTCGGCCTCCAAAAAGCCGGTGTTGAGCAGTGTGCGCACATGGTGCAGCGACGTGGCCGGATTCAGGCCGAGCAGTTCCGCGATTTCCTTGTTGGTCCGGGACCGGTGCAGGCAGAGCCGGAGAATACGCAGCCTGACCGGTGAGCTGAGCGCCCGCCCGGTGGCTTGCAGGTCCTGATCCGAAGGCATGCCTCCAGCATACGGCACCGCCGGCATAATGATTGACTTTCCCCAATCGCTGGCCGAGACTGTGACGGTGACCGAGCCGCCTGCCCCGGATGCTGCCGAAGCCGAACCTTCCGCGCTGCGGGGAGCACCGCCGTCGTTATGGCGGGACAGAAACTTCACCGCCTTCTGGTCAGCCCAGACCATCAGCCAATTCGGGGTGCAGATTGGTCATCTGGCCATGCCGGTGCTCGCGGTGGTCATTCTTGGCGCCAGCGAATTCCATCTGGGCGTGCTCAATGCCAGTGCCACTGCAGCCTTCCTGCTGATGGGGCTGCCGGCCGGAGCGTGGGTGGACCGCTGGCTTAAGCGGCAGGTGATGATCACGGCGGACCTGGTGCGGGCCGCCGCCATGCTGTCCGTGCCGCTGCTGTGGTGGATGGACTCGCTGGAGATGTGGCACCTGTTCGCGGTAGCGGGGGTGCTGGGCATCGCCACCGTGTTCTTCGATGTGGCGTACCAGAGTTATGTGCCGGTGCTGGTGCGCAACGAACAGGTTCCGGAGGCCAATTCGAAGCTGGAGAGCACCGCCCAGTTGGCGAGGATGGGCGGGCCGGCGGCGGGCGGCGGTCTGCTACAGGTGATCGCGGCACCGCTGCTGTTCCTGGCGGACACCGTGGGCTATCTCTTCTCGGCGCTGTTCCTGGCCCGTACCCGGGACCGAGAAGCGCGTGCGTCCCGGCACGACCGGCGACCGCTGGCCGTCGAAATCAAGGAGGGGCTGGGCTTCGTGGTACGGCATCCGCTGATCAGCCGGATAGCTGCCTGCACGGGCCTCACGAATTTCTTTGCGGGTTTGGCGTCCACGCTTTTTCCCCTCCTGGTGCTCCGCGAGCTGGGCCTGGGAGCGGGCTCGCTGGGGCTGGTCTATTCGGTGGCTGCGGCCGGGGGACTGCTGGGCGCGGTGGCGGCGCCCAGGTTGGCCAGGGTAACCGGTGAGGGAGCCCTGATTCCGCTGGCCAGCATCGCCTCGGCGGTCTTCCTGCTGGCGATGCCGTTGTCGGTGCTGATGCCGGACAACACCTCGGCGCTGGTCCTGTTGGTGGTCGGCGAGGCCGGCCTCTCCTTCTGCTCGCTGGTCTACAACGTGATGCAGGTGACCATGCGCCAGCGGGTGTGCCCGCCCCGGCTGCTAGGGAGAATGAACGCCTCAATCCGGTTTGTGGTGTACGGCGTGCTGCCGCTCGCCGGGCTGCTGGCCGGCGTGCTGGGCCAGTTCATCGGTTTGGTGCCCACCCTGTGGATCGGTGCAGCCGGCTCCTTCCTCGCGGCGGCGCCGGTGCTGTTCTCGCCGCTGTGGTCCCTGCGCCAGCTGCCGGACAGCTACGAGGCCTGACCGCGGGCCCGCGGGCCGCGCCGCGGCGGTGCGGGCGGTACCTGCTTGGCTGCGGTCACCGCGGACAGCGGGACAACGATGTCGCCGCGCCGCGCCGTCCTGACCGTGCAGCTGTCGGCATCCGCTGCCAGCAATTCACCCAGCGCGTCCGTCAACCCGCCATCAATCCGGTAGCGGACCACCACCCGCGTTCCGGGTGTGGCCGAGGCAAGGAAGGCGGCGGCAGTAGCGGGGATCACGTGACCATCCTAGAGGTGCGGCCTCCGGCTGGGGAGATAATGGTCGCAAGCGATACGCTAGGGCTAACTGTTCAGAAAGGTGCTGACGGACGTGACGTACGTAATCGCACAGCCGTGCGTGGATGTAAAAGACAAGGCATGTATTGAAGAATGCCCGGTGGACTGTATTTATGAAGGTGAACGGTCCCTGTACATCCATCCGGATGAATGCGTCGACTGCGGTGCGTGTGAGCCGGTGTGCCCGGTGGAGGCTATCTACTACGAGGATGACACTCCCGAGGAGTGGGCCGACTACTACAAGGCGAACGTCGAATTCTTCGACGACTTGGGCTCCCCAGGCGGCGCCGCCAAGCTGGGCAACACGCACAAGGACCACCCGCTGATTGCCGCGCTTCCGCCGCAGAACCAAGACTGAACTCGATGAGTTCTTTCGGCCTGCAACTGCCGGAGTACCCCTGGGATGCGATGGCACCCTACGCGCACAAGGCGGCAGAGCACCCCGGCGGCGCAGTGAACTTGTCCATCGGCACGCCGGTTGACCCCACTCCGGCCGTTATCCGCGAGGCCTTGACCGGGGCGGCCGACGCCCCGGGCTATCCGACCACGCACGGCACCGCCGAACTGCGCGAAGCGATAGCGGATTGGTTTGCCCGCCGTCGCAATGTTCCCGGAATGGACCCGGAGGCGATCATGCCCACGGTCGGTTCCAAGGAACTGGTCGCCTGGCTGCCCACGCTGCTGGGACTGGGCGAGGGCGACGTGGTGGTGCGGCCCGTCGTGGCCTATCCCACCTACGACATCGGCGCCATCCTGGCCGGAGCCACCCCGGTGGCCTCCGACAGCCTGGCCGACCTGGACCCGCAGACCAGAAGCCGGGTGAAGCTGGTGTGGGTCAACTCGCCGGGAAACCCCACCGGCATTGTCCGCGACCAGGACCAACTGCGCGCCCTGGTGGAGGACGCCCGGAGGCTCGGCGCCGTCGTCGCTTCCGACGAATGCTACGCGGAACTGGGCTGGGGCAGGTGGGACACTGCGCGCAGCGGACAGACCGTTCCCAGCGTGCTGGATCCCGCGGTGGCGCAGGGCTCGCACCAGGGCCTGCTGTGCACTTATTCGCTCAGCAAACAATCGAACCTCGCCGGCTACCGGGCGGCCTTCCTGGCCGGAGACCCGGAGCTGATGCCCAACCTGATCAACAGCCGCAAGCACGCGGGCATGATCGTGCCGTTCCCGGTGCAGGCCGCGATGCGTGCCGCGCTGCAGGACGACGCGCACGTGCAGGCCCAGAAGGACCTGTACCGGGCCCGGCGGGAGCGGCTGTTGCCGGCGCTGGAGAAGTTCGGTCTGCAGATCCAGCATTCAGAGGCCGGGCTGTACCTGTGGGGGACCGCGGGAGAAGATACATGGACAACCGTGGGCCGCTTTGCCGAACTGGGCATCGTGATCGGTCCCGGGGTGTTTTACGGCGAAGCCGGAAACGGCTACGTCCGGGTGGCGCTGACCGGCAGCGACGAACGCATCGACGCCGCCGTCGAGCGGCTTTCCTGACCTTGCGCAGGCGGCCGCTGACTGTGGATGTGAACAAAAATGTGAGTCCCGGATTAGATATATCGGTGACTGTGCGGGTAGCGTTTTACCCGAGTATGTGCATGCTCAGTGCTACAAGCGCCCGGCGTGCCGTTAGCTTCTAAACCTCCTGAAGGGGACTCAATGACTGAGAGCACCGGTGCCACGCTGCACTTTGATGGCGGCGAACTCGAACTCCCACGGCTCAAGGCGGCCGAAGGCAACGACGGCTATGACGTATCCAAGCTGCTCAAGCAGACCGGCGCCGTCACCTTCGATCCCGGATTCATGAACACCGCGGCGACCACCTCTGCCATCACCTACATCGACGGCGACGCCGGTGTGCTCCGCTACCGCGGCTACCCGATCGAGCAGCTTGCCGAGCACTCGTCCTTCCTGGAAGTGTCCTACCTGCTGATCTACGGCGAACTGCCCACGCCCACCGAGCTGGAAACCTTCGACCACAAGATCCGCCGCCACACGCTGCTGCATGAGGAGCTGAAGGGCTTCTTCGGTGGGTTCCCGCGCGATGCCCACCCGATGCCGGTGCTGTCCTCCGCGGTCAGCGCGCTGTCCACCTTCTACCAGGACTCGCTGGATCCGTTCGATGACGAGCAGGTGGAACTTTCCACCATCCGCCTGATGGCCAAGCTGCCGGTGATCGCCGCCTACGCGCACAAGAAGTCCATCGGTCAGGCGCTGCTGTACCCGGACAACTCCATGAACCTGGTGGAGAACTACCTGCGGTTGAGCTTCGGCCTGCCGGCCGAGCCCTACGAGCTGGACCCGACCGTGGTCAAGGCGCTGGACCTGCTGCTGATCCTGCACGCAGACCACGAGCAGAACTGCTCCACGTCCACGGTGCGTCTGGTGGGCAGCTCGAACGCCAACATGTTCGCGTCCGTCTCCGCCGGAATCAACGCCCTGTTCGGGCCGCTGCATGGCGGCGCCAACGAGGCCGTGCTGAACATGCTCCGCCAGATCCAGGCCAGCGGCCAGGCCCCGGAGCAGTTCATGGAGAAGGTCAAGAACAAGGAAGAAGGCGTGCGCCTGATGGGCTTCGGGCACCGCGTCTACAAGAACTACGATCCGCGCGCCCGCCTGGTCAAAGCCACGGCGCACGAGATCCTGGGCAAGCTCGGCGGCAACGATGAGCTGCTGGACATCGCCATGCGCCTGGAAGAGAAGGCGCTGGCGGATGACTACTTCATCGAGCGCAAGCTGTACCCGAACGTGGACTTCTACACCGGCCTGATCTACAAGGCCATGGGCTTCCCGGAGAAGATGTTCACCGTGCTGTTTGCCATCGGCCGCCTGCCCGGCTGGATTGCCCAGTGGCGCGAAATGATCAAGGATCCGCAGACCAAGATCGGCCGCCCGCGCCAGCTGTACACGGGTGCCCAAGAGCGCCAGTACCCGGCCCGCTAGGCCCCCGCCGGTGGTCGACCAAGCGAGCGCCAGCGAGCGCGTGGAGACCACCCCGCCTTAATCGCGGAACGGCCCCCGGAGCAATCCGGGGGCCGTTGGTTTATCCGGGAGGAGCAGGGTGTTATCGTAAGCGCGCATCGCCGAGCGAGGAACGAGCGCAAGAGAGCAGCGAGGGACCCGGCCTGAGCTTGCGAAGGTCGGGAAGCTGCGAACGGCTAAGCGCGTCGATGACACCCTGCTCCATCAAACCCGAGTCAGCTGGCGTAGCCGGTGGACGTGCGAGCCGTCGCGCCAGGTCAGGGTTTCTCCGCCAGATCACCGGTTGCAACAGATCACTTCGCAGAGAAGGGGTAATCTCGACGCGAGATCACCGGCTGCTGCCCCCGAGGTGGACGCTATACCCTGACCTCGCTGCACGCGCGCCTAGTCCGTGAAACCTCATCCCGACGGTTGGCAGTTCCGGGGTCAGCTGGCGTAGCCGTTCGGGTTGTTCTTCTGCCAGCGCCAGTGGTCCTCGCACATCTGTTCCAGATTCTTCACCGCGGACCAGCCAAGTTCGGCCAGCGCAGCAGAGGGATCGGCGTAGCTGACGGCGGCGTCGCCGGGGCGGCGGTCGGCCAGCTCGTACGGGATGTCGAACCCCGCCGCCTTGCCGAACGCGGCCAGAACTTCCAGCACGGACGAGCCCTTGCCGGTGCCCAGGTTCCAGCGGCGCACCCCGGACCGGTGCGCGATGAAGTCCAGAGCGGCCAAATGGCCGGCGGCCAGGTCCATCACATGGATGTAGTCGCGCACGCCGGTGCCATCCGGCGTCGGGTAGTCGCTGCCGAAGACCCGGACCTTGTCCCGGCGGCCCACGGCCACTTGGGCCACGAACGGCAGCAGGTTGTTCGGTACACCGGTCGGATCCTCGCCGATCCGTCCGGACTCATGGGCGCCCACGGGATTGAAGTAGCGCAGCAGGGCCACGTGCCAGCGGCGGTCGGAGGCGCCCAGATCGGACAGGATGTCTTCGATCTGCTCCTTGGTCCGGCCGTAGGGGTTGATCGCGTCCAGCGGCAACTTCTCGGTCAACGGCACTTCCTCGGTGGAACCGTAGACGGTGGCAGAGGAGCTGAAGACGATGGTGCGCACGTTGTGGGCATCCATCGCCCGGAGCAGGTTCAGCGTCCCGCCCACGTTGTTGTGGTAGTAGTGCAGCGGTTTCTCCACCGACTCGCCCACGGCCTTCAGGCCGGCAAAGTGGATCACGGCGTCCACCGCTTCGGCCTCCAGCACGCGGTTCAACGCGGCCTCATCCAGGAGGTCGACGTGGTGGAACCGGGCTTCCCTGCCCGCAAGCTGCTGGACCCGGCGCAGCGACTCCTGACTGGAATTGGCCAGATTGTCGAGCACCACCACGTCGTGGCCGGCCTCCAGCAGGGCGAGGGTGGTGTGCGAGCCGATGAAGCCGGTTCCTCCGGTGACCAGAATTCTCATGCCTCCCAGCTTAGTAGTCCGGCCCAGTTGGCTCGGCCGTGTCCGTTCCCGGGCCTGCTGGAGGGGCTGGACGGCTAGGTCTAGAGTTGAGCTACCGGCAGCAGCGAGACCCTGGCGCACGTCGCAGCGGGAGCGTCTAGCCTGCGCTGCTCTCGCTGGTGAGCGAAAGGATGCGGACCGGATGCACCATACAGGTGGACCGGGGTGGCGGGTCACCGCCGACACCTCGGGGCATATGCTGCTGGCCCTGTATCTTCGTGACGTCGCCGGTCTGGCCGGTGCCGGGTCACCGGCAGTCTCACCGGTGCTGCCCACCGTCCGCATCGCCGATCCACGCCAGCTGACCGCCGACGTCGGCGGCCTCCCAGCGTTGCGCGGCGAGTGGGAACAGTGGTGGGAGGATCTGGTCCGGGAACGTCCCGGAAACGCCACCAAGCTGGCTCCGCCATCGTTTCCCGCCTTTGCCGGCAGCCCGGCCCTGCAGCGGCTTCTTCAAGCCCATTTCGGTGCAGCCATGACGTGGTCACGAGCCAGGATGGCCGAGTATGCAAAGCTGGCGCAGGAGCGTGAAGCCAAGGGCAAGTCAGGGCTGATCCGTGAACTGGTCCAGGACCGGGAGATGGAACTGGGGCGTGCGGCGCGGTCTTTTGAGCTGAAGTTGATCGAGCTTCCGCTGTGCGAGCCCCGCGCCTGGTTCGTGGAACCGGACCGCATCCTGATGTCCCAGACGCTGATGGACGACGAAACCACCTTCCGCAGCTATGTGCAGCCCATCGTTGAGCTGGTGGTCTGACGCCGTCGGGCTGGTTCAGGCCTCGGTGCCTTGCGCCACGGTCACCACCACATAACCGGAGTCGGTATTGGCGGCGACCCAGCCGCCGTCGCCGCGCCGCCAGCTCAAGCCGGCATGGGAGACCGATTCCAGGTCAAGCTGCTTAGCGGACGCGACGGCCCACTGGGCAACAGCCCATCCCCGCTCATCGGTGGCGGCCACCCGGAGCTCGCGTCCGGCGACGGCCATGTCCAAGCCGGGATGCACGGCAGCCAGCTGTGCCATCACCGCGGTCGGGTCGCCGGGCGTCTCGGCGTCCTTGAGCACACAGTTGAGGGCGGCAGGGGAGTGGCCGGTCAGTGCCGAAGCGAAGGCCTTGGCCTCGGCCTCGTGGTCTGCGTAGGCCATCGGATAGGCGCTGCGTTGTACCGTCTGGGCGGCGTCCGTCACCGGCATCGACTCATAGTTTGGAACCTGTTCGAGCACTTCGTAAAACTTGTTGGCCGCATACACCGGGTCCTGCACCTGCTCTTCGGTGCCCCAGCCCTGCGACGGCCGCTGCTGGAACAATCCGCGGGAGTCGGGGCCGGCCGTGTCGCCATAATCGATATTGCGCAGCTTGGACTCCTGGATGGCCGTCGCCAGGGCGATCGACGCTGCGCGTGCGGGCAGCCCGCGCTCGATGGAGACTCCGGAAATCAGCGCGGCGTTGGCAGCCTGGTCCGGCGCCAGTTCAAACGTTTCAGAGCCCACGACGGCGGTGCACCGCTCCCTGACCAGGGTTTGGCTGCGGTCAATAGCGGTAGCGGCGAAGTACACGGCGCCGCCAACCAGTGCCAGCAGGACGGTCAGGCTGATCAAGCTGCGTCTCCGGCGTGTGCGCGCTGCCCTGGACATGGCGGTGGCGTGAGCGTGCTGCTAGTTGGCGTGCAGGACCGCGTTGAGCTCCACGCTCTGGCCCTTGCGCGGCAGGACTTCCACGGCGCCGCTGGTGGAGTTGCGGCGGAACAGCAGATTGGACATGCCGGAGAGTTCCACAGCCTTGACCTGGCGGTGGTCCCCGCTGGCGACGTCGAGGAGGCTGACCCGGGTGCCGGCGGTAACGTAAAGGCCGGCCTCGACGACGCAATCGTCGCCGATGCTGATGCCGACTCCGGAGTTGGCGCCCAGCAGGACCCGCTCACCGATGCTGATCCGTTCCTTGCCGCCGCCGGAGAGCGTGCCCATGATCGAGGCGCCGCCGCCGACGTCGGAACCGTCCGCCACGATGACGCCCGCGGAGATGCGGCCTTCCACCATCGACGTTCCCAGCGTGCCGGCGTTGAAGTTCACGAAGCCTTCATGCATCACGGTGGTGCCGGCAGCCAGATAAGCGCCCAGCCGGACGCGGTCGGCATCAGCAATCCGCACGCCGGAGGGGATCACGTAATCAACCATGCGGGGAAACTTGTCCACGCCGTACACAGTCACCTGCCCGCGGCGGCGCAGGCGGCGGCGAACGGATTCGAACCCTTCCACGGCGCACGGACCGAAATTAGTCCACACCACATTGGCCAGCTGGGCGAAGACGCCGTCCATGTTCAGCGAGTTGGGTTCGACGAGGCGATGGGAGAGCAGATGCAGGCGCAGGTAGGCGTCCGCGGTGTCCGCCGGAGGGGCGTCCAAATCGATGCTGCGGCTGAGCACCTCAAGATGGGTGCCGCGGTCGGCGTCCGCGCCGTCGGCGGCATCGGCAGCAAGGTCGTTCTCGGCGTCCTGGCCGGCCGGAGGGGTACCCAAGGCCGGAGCGGGATACCAGACATCGAGGACGGCGCCGCTGTCGGTGACAGTGGCCAGGCCGGTGCCATAGGCGGTGCGGGGCGCGGTTACAGCCGGGGTGCTCTCAGTCATGGCTTCAAGTCTACCGAGCGCGCCTGTCGCATCAGGTACTTTGAGGGAGCCGCGGGTCGGCTGGCTAAGCTGGGGAAGTGACTTCCACCATCGCCCTTGACTTGACCGCCGACGTCGCCGACCTGACCGCGGCGCTGATCGACATCAATAGCGTCTCCGGGAACGAAACGGCGCTGGCCGACGCCGTCGAAAACGCCTTGCGCGCCTTGCCGCACCTCGAGGTGGTCCGGGACGGCGACGCCATGGTAGCCCGCACCCAGCTGGGGCGCGCCGAGCGGGTCATCCTGGCCGGGCATCTGGACACCGTGCCGCTGCCGGCAGTGGCCGGCTCCCGCGGTACCGTGCCGTCGGAGTGGGACGGGACCGTGCTTTACGGGCGCGGTGCGACCGACATGAAGGGCGGCGTAGCCGTGCAGCTGGCCCTGGCCGCCGAACTCACCGCGCCGGGCCGTGACATCACCTACGTCTTCTACGATCACGAGGAAGTTGAAGCTTCGCTGAGCGGACTGGGCCGGTTGGTACGCAACCACCCGCAGTTGCTGCAGGGCGACTTCGCGATCCTGCTGGAACCAACCAATGGAACCGTGGAAGGCGGCTGCAACGGCACCGCCCGGTTCGAGGTCTGCACCGTCGGACAAGCAGCGCATTCCGCTCGGGCCTGGATGGGGATCAACGCGATCCACGCCGCTGCGGAGATTTTGGCCCGGCTCCGCGACCATGAACCCGCTACCGTGACGGTGGACGGGCTGGAGTACCGCGAGAGCTTGAACGCCGTAAAGATCAATGGCGGCACGGCCGGAAACGTCATCCCGGATAGCACCACGGTGGAAGTCAACTACCGGTTCGCCCCCGACAAGTCGCCCGAGGACGCCGAGCGCTACGTACGCAACCTGCTGGAGGGCTTTACCGTGGTGCGCACCGATGCTGCGGCGGGAGCCCGTCCGGGTCTGAACCATCCCGCGGCCGCTGACTTCGTTGCCGCCGTGGGGGCGGAGCCCAAGCCCAAATACGGCTGGACCGACGTCGCCCGCTTCAGCGAGCTGGGCATTCCGGCGGTCAACTTCGGCCCCGGCGATGCGCTGCTGGCGCACACCGACAACGAACATGTTTCCGCAGAGGCCGTCCGTGAATGTCTGGCGGCGCTGCGACGCTGGCTGGCGGACTGACATCGCGGCAGAGCCCGGGGTCCGGCTCGCGGAGCAATGATGAAGGGGAGGGCGCCCAGGCACCCTCCCCTTTGTCTTTCGCCGCATACGCTGAGCCGGTATCAGACCTTGACGGCCATCGGCTGGGTAGTGAGCGGCTGCGTCTTGCCTGAGGTCCGGCTGCTGAGGAAACGCGACAGCCAATTGGCCAGCCAGGACAGTGCGAAATTGATGATGATGAAAAGGACCGCTGCCACTGTCAGCGACTGCAGGATCGGGCCGGCGGAGCCGTAAATCTGCATGGACCGGAGCAGCTCAGAGTAGCTGATGATGTAACCGAGAGCAGAGTCCTTCAGGATCACCACGAACTGGCTGACCAAGGCCGGCAGCATAGCCACCAGTGCCTGGGGCAATTCGATGTTCCGCAGCGACTGGCTGCGGGTCATGCCGATGGCCATGCCGGCTTCGCGCTGGCCCTTGGGCAAGCCGAACACGCCCGATCGGACCAGTTCGGCAATGACCGAGCCGTTGTACAAAGTCAGCGCGACGACCACGGCATAGAACGGGATGTCCGCAGGGGTGCCGACCTGCAGCTGGCCGAACAGCAGCCAGAAGAAAATCATCATCAGCAGCACGGGGACGGCCCGCAGGAATTCGACGATCACGCCGCACACCAGCCGGACCACGGGGTTGGCTGCAAGCCGGCCCACGCCAAAGAGCAAGCCGAAGACCACCGACGTGACGATCGCGACCGCTGCGGCCTTAAAGGTGTTCATCAAGCCCGGCAGAATAGTGAACTGCCAGACCTCCCCGGTCAAGAAGGGGGTCCACAGCTCAGGGGCCAATTGCCCCTTGTCGTTGAGGGCCTTCAGTACGAAGAAGGCGGCAGCCAGGAAAATCACGATGCCGACGACGTTGGTTACGGTGATCCGGGTTTGGGCCTTGGGCCCGGGCGCGTCGAAGAGGACGCTTTGTCTGATGTTCATCGTGCCACCGCCAGTTTCGTGGAGAGCCATGTGGTCAACAGCCCGATGGGTATCACGATAATGATGAAACCGGCGGCAAACGTGGCGAAGATGGCCATGATGACATCTGGCCGGAATTCGATCATGGTCTTCATCAGGCCGGCGGCTTCGGCGACCGATGCTGCCGTCGCCACCGTTGTGTTCTTGGTGAGTGCAATCAGCACGTTGCCCAAGGGGGCGACGGCGCCGCGGAAGGCCTGCGGCAGGATGATCATCCGCGCCGCCGGCAGGAAGCTCAGGCCGATGGCGCGGGCGGCTTCGGCCTGGCCCAGCGGCACGGTGTTGACGCCGCTGCGGATCGCTTCGCAGACGAAGGCGGCATGGTAAACCGACAGCCCAACAATGGCCCAAAGGAAGAAATTGAAGTCGAAGTCGCTGGACAGGTTCAGTTGCAACTGGAACACGAGGACCAAGATGCAGAAGGTCATGATGATGGTCAGCGGTGTATTGCGGAAAACGTTGACGTAGGCCGCGCCTGCCCAGCGGAAGCTCGGCACTGGCGAGATGCGCATCAGCGCCAGGACGGTTCCCAGCACCAAGGAGCCCAAACCTGCCCAGAAGGTTAGCTGGATATTCACCCACAAGGCACCGATGACGTCGTAACTCTCCAGCGCCGTCAGATAGCTCTGGAAATACTCGGACAAACTGTCCATCCCCTTTCGGTGGGAAGAGGCAAGTCATGCTGTGGGGCGGGAAATCCCCGCCCCACAGCAACTATTGCTAGGCGCAGGCTTTGCCCGGCTTCGGCGGGTTCAGTTTCGTGTTGTAGCTGTAGTCCACACCCTCGGTGTTCTTCTTCAAGGCTTCTTCCCAAGCTCCGTCGTCGACCATCTTGTTGATGGCGGCGTTGATGTCGGCGCACTTGTCGGTACCCTTGGGCAGGCCGACGCCGTACCTCTCCTCGGAGAACGGCTTGCCGACCACCTTGTACTTGCCGGCGTTGTTCGGCTGCGCGGCCAGGCCGGCCAGGATGATGTCATCGGTGGTGACGGCGTCGATTTGGCCGCCCTGCATGGCGGTGACGCATTCTGCGTAGCTGGGCCGCTCGACCAGGTTCACGCCGGAGGCGTGCTCGTCCTTGATCCGCTGCGCCGAGGTGGAACCGGTGACCGAGCACAGGTTCTTGCCGTTGAGCGAGTCAGGGCCGGTGATGGAGTTGTCGTCCGCGCGGACCAGGAGGTCCTGGCCGGCCACGAAGTACGGACCGGCGAAGTCAACGGTCTTCTTCCGCTCATCGGTAATCGAGTACGTAGCGAAGATCATGTCCACCTGCTTGTTGGCAAGCATGTTCTCCCGGTTGGCGGAGGGGGACTCGACGAACTCAATCTTGTCCTCCGGGTAGCCCAGTTCCTTGGCCACGTACTTGGCTACATCCACATCGAAGCCGGCGTATTCATTGCCCTTCTTGAAGCCCAGGCCGGGCTGGTCGAACTTGATGCCGATGCGGACGGTGTCGCCCCCGCCGCCGCCGCCGGAGGCCTCACCGCCGCCGCCACCGGCATTGCCGCCACCGCCGCCGCAGGCGGACAGCACGAGCGCGGCTCCGGCTGCCATGGCAGCTATTCCATAACGGGTCTTTCGCATGTTTTCTCCTTGCGTTGTCGGCCCCCTCAGTGAGGGGCCAGGTGTGTAAGGGGTTTAGTGCTCGAGGATCTTGCCGAGGAAGTCCTTGGCCCGGTCGCTCTGCGGGTTGGTAAAGAATTCTTCCGGCGTGGACTGCTCCACGATCTTGCCGTCGGCCATGAAAATCACCCGGTCCGCCGCCTTGCGCGCGAAGCCCATCTCGTGCGTGACCACGATCATGGTCATGCCTTCCTTTGCCAACTGCACCATGGTGTCCAGCACTTCGTTGATCATTTCCGGGTCCAGCGCCGAGGTGGGCTCGTCGAAGAGCATCACCTTCGGTTTCATCGCCAGCGCCCGGGCGATCGCCACGCGCTGCTGCTGGCCGCCGGAGAGCTGCGCCGGCAGCTTCTGCGCCTGATTGGCCACGCCCACCCGCTCCAGCAGGCCCATCGCCAGGTCCTTGGCCTCGGACTGCTTCATCCCCTTGACCTTGATCGGGCCCAGAGTCACGTTCTCCAGAATCGATTTATGGGCAAAGAGATTGAAGGACTGGAACACCATGCCGACGTCGGCGCGCAGTTTGGCCAGCGCCTTGCCCTCGGCCGGCAGCTTGTTGCCGTCGATGAGGATTTCGCCGTCGTCGATGGTTTCCAACCGGTTGATCGCCCGGCAGAGGGTTGACTTGCCGGAGCCTGACGGCCCGATCACCACCACCACTTCACCCTTGGTGACCTCCAGGTTGATGTCCTGCAGCACGTGGAGGGCGCCGAAGTGCTTGTTGACGTTCTTCAAGGAGACCAGCGGCTGACCCGTCGGGGTGGCAGACCTGGCTCCGGTTACCGCCGCCGGAGCAGCAGACGGCGTTTCACTGTGCGATTCGTCACTGGTCATGAAACGAATCTAGCGAAAGATTCCTTTCAAGCAATGCATTCCGCCCCCGCCGGTCGCAATCGTGATTCAAGAGCAACCTGCCCCAGAAGTACCAAACACGCCGAATCCTCAGCCGAATCGATGGAAAAACTGCCCCGATGTCCGCCGGATCTGTAGCCTTGGGAAATGACAAACCAGCAAGATGTTCCGCTGCCGTCCCAACTCCCCGGCGCTCCGAAGGTCCGTTTTAAGGGGCCGGTGGAACTGCGGCGCGGCCAAGCGGACATCCCGCAGGCCGACCAGTACCTGTTGGACACCAAGGACCGGGCGGAATTCACGCACACGGATCCTTGGCGGGTGCTGCGGATCCAGAGTGAGTTCGTGGAAGGCTTCGGCACCCTGGCCAATCTTGGCCCCGCAATCAGCGTCTTCGGCTCCGCCCGCACCAAGTCGGGCACCAAGCATTACGCCATCGCGGAAGAGATAGGGCGTTTGCTGGTCCGGCAGAACTTCGCTGTCATCACCGGCGGGGGGCCGGGTTCAATGGAGGCGGCCAACAAGGGGGCCAGCGAGGCCGGCGGGGTCTCCGTGGGGCTGGGCATTGAGTTGCCGTTTGAGCAAGGGCTGAACGACTGGGTGGACCTGGGCATCAATTTCCGGTACTTCTTCGCCCGCAAGACCATGTTCGTCAAGTATGCGATGGGGTTCATCGTGCTCCCCGGCGGCCTGGGGACCATGGACGAACTGTTCGAGGCCATGGTGCTTGTCCAGACCAAGAAGGTGACGTCCTTCCCGATTGTGCTCGTTGGCACCGCTTTCTGGTCGCCGCTGATCGACTGGATCCGCAACACTCTATTGACCGAAGGGATGATCTCCGAGGTCGACCTGGACCTGATCAGCGTGGTGGACACGGCCGAGGAGGCAGTCCAGCACATCGTCTCCGGGCTGTCTGCCCGCACCGGTTTCTAAGCCAGCCGGACAACCCTCTGGCACGATGGTCCTGTGAGCGTATTTCTGGTTTTCCTTGCCATCGCCGTCGCAGGCGTGGCTGCTGTTGCCGCGTCCGGACGCTGGGGCCGGAAGAAGGCAACCGGAGACGAAGACGCCGGCGAGGGCTGGGAAGCCGGGCAGGTGGCAGCCCTGCACGGACTCAGCGAGCACGAGGCGCGGCTGCCGGCAGTGCTGCTGCCCGAACATCCGCGCGCCGAGGACCTGGACAGCCTGCGGTTTTCCACTGCGTTGCGGGGCTACCGGATGGACCAAGTGGACGAAGTGCTGGAGGTCCTGCGGGCCGAGCTGGGCGCCAAGGAGCGCCTGATCCGGCAGCTGAGCCAGCCACAGCACGACGGCGGTGCTCACCCGGAGCGGGAAGGATGACTCGGGTGCAGGACCGTCTTCCGCGGGCGCGGGTGCTGCGGGAGGCCGTGAACGCCGAGTTTTACTTCTGGCGCCAGCGGGTCGCCGGGTGGCCGTGGTGGGTCCAAGTCACCCTGCTCTATGCCTTGTCGCGGGTGTATTCACTGCTGGTGTTCCTCGCAGTGGCCCGTCAGCAAGGCTCCAATCCGTGGACCGACGCGCATCCCGACTATCTCTCCTTCATCGGCATTTGGGACAGCGCCTGGTACCAGCAGGTCTATGTGGAAGGCTATCCGGCGGATATTCCGCGCGGTCTGGACGGGCGGGCCGTGGAGAACCAATGGGCGTTCTACGCGCTCTTCCCTGGCATTGTCCGCGGCCTGGCGGCGGTCACCGGGCTGCGCTGGCACGTGCTGGCCCCGCTGGTTGCCACGATCGCCGGCTTCGCGGCCGTGCTGGTGATCTTCAAGCTCTTCCGCCGTTTCGCGCCGCACGGCACCGCACTTTGGGGTGTGGCGTTTGTGGCGGTCTTTCCGGTCTCGCCGATCCTCCAGGTGCCGTATGCGGAATCGCTGAACCTGGCGCTGCTGGCTGCAGCGCTGTTGCTGCTGCTGCAGCGGAAGTACCTGTTGGCGATTCCGGTAGTGGTGCTGATGTGCCTGTCCCGGCCGGTGGGAGTGCCGTTCGCCGCGCTCGCCGGCCTGCACCTGCTGTGGCGGATCAAGCGGCGACGGATGGACCCGCTGGAGACCCCGGAGTTTCTCCGGGTAGCAGCGCTGGCGCTGGTCAGTTGTGCCGCCGCCGTGGCCTGGCCGGTGTTGGCCTGGTCGGTCACCGGGGAGCTGACCGCGTATACCGACACGGAGACTGCCTGGCGGGGAGAGGACCTGGTCCTGTTCAGGCCGTGGTTCGACATGGGCGTGCACTTGTTCGGGCCGTTGGGCGGCATGATGGCGCCGCTGCTGCTGGTCGCCGCGGCAGCCTGGTTCTTGTGCAGCGCACCGGCCCGGAGCATCGGTGCAGACTTGAGGCTGTGGTGCGTTTGCTATCTGGGCTACCTGCTCGCCTTCCTGCACCCGCAGACCAGCACATTCCGGCTGATGCTTCCGCTCTTCCCGCTGGCCTTGGCGGCAGCCTTCGTCTCGCCCAGCCGGGCCTACCGCATCTGCTTGGCCGTGATGTTCCTGGCGGGGCAGATTGTGTGGGTCACCTGGCTCTGGTCCTGGTCGCAACTACCCGGCGGCGGGGACTATCCGCCGTAGCGACAGAGGCCTGTCCGCCGCACCACGCCGGGACGGAATTAGCACCCGGTTGTGATGTACGCGATAATAGGAAGTGGTTGGACATGGCGGCCACGCAAATGAAGGCCGTTGATGTGAGGTTGGCGGGCAGGGCGATCACGGATCTCCCTGCCCCATGGCGGAAGGGAATTCCCAGATGGCTGCGATGAAACCGCGTACCGGTGACGGTCCGATGGAAGTGACCAAGGAGGGGCGCAGCCTCATCCTGCGGGTTCCCATCGACGGCGGCGGGCGTCTGGTACTGGAACTCAACGCCGAAGAAGCGGGCAACCTCAAAGACTGCCTGCTGGGCGTCACCAGCGACGTCGCGAGCTAGGAACCGTTTGCTGTGAGCCGCGTTCCCGCCACCGCAGCGGAACACACCGCCCACCATCTCGAGTCGACCCTGGCGGAGCCGCCGATGGCGCTGGTCCAGGCGGTCCCCGGACTTGGCCGCGGAGAGTCGCCGGTCCGGGGCGCCGGCGGGGTCACGGTTGTTGCCGTGCCGATTGCCGCCGGTGATGGCAGCGCCGAGCGGGCCACGCCGCAGCCGCGCCACGGCGCAGGTGAAGCGGCGGCGGACTTCGGCGTCGACGTTGTGGCCCTGGCTGAGGTCCACGGGATCTCTGGCAAGGCCGGCGACGTGCTGGCAGTGCCGGCACCGCCGCACGCCCAAGGGCTGCCCTCGCGTCTGGTCCTGATTGGGCTGGGCAGCGGCAGCCCCACTGAGCTGCGCAAGGCCGGAGCCGCCTTGGCCCGGGCGACCATGGGCACCGACAAGGTGCGCACCACCGCCGTCGACAGTTTGCCAGAAGAGTTACAGCAGGCGTTTGTCGAAGGATTCCTGCTTGGCGGCTACCGCCCCCCGCGTGCGGGTGCCTCAGCCGCGCCAAAGCCGATGGCGGCGGTTTTGGAAGTCACGGGCCTGTCCGACGGGGTGGCCGCCACTGCCGCCACCGCTGCCCGTGCCACCTGGCTGGCCCGGGACCTGGCGAGCATGCCTTCCAACGTGAAAAACCCGGAGTGGATGGCAGGCCAGGCCACGCGGCTCGCCGGAGCCAGTGGCTTGAGTATCCACGTCTGGGACGAGCACCAGTTGGCCGCCGAGGGCTTCGGCGGACTGCTGGCGGTGGGATCGGCGTCCCCGACCCCGCCCAGGCTGGTCCAGTTGGACTACACGCCGGCAGGCGCCGGCAAGGGCACCAAACACATCGTGATCGTCGGCAAGGGCATCACCTTCGACACCGGCGGGCTGTCGCTCAAGCCGCGCGAACCCATGGTTCCGATGAAGACCGATATGGCGGGCGCGGGCGTCGTCATGGCGGTGCTGGCTGCTGCTGCGGAGCTGGGGGTGGAGCACCGCGTCACCGGGCTGCTCGCCTTGGCCGAGAACTCGATCGGCGCCGGCTCCTACCGGCCGGGCGACGTGGTCACCGTCTACAACGGCACCACGGTGGAGATCGGCAACACCGACGCCGAAGGCCGCATGGTGCTGGCCGACGCACTCGCCTACGCCACGGCCCGGCTGCAGCCCGACGTCCTGGTGGATATCGCGACCCTCACCGGTGCCGCCTCCCTGGGTCTGGGCAAGCGGCATGCCGCGCTTTACGGCACGCAGCCCAGCCTGCTGCGCACCTTTGAAGCCGCCGGCGAGGCTACCGGGGAACGGGTCTGGCAGATGCCGCTGGACGAGGTGGCGGCCGAGTACCGCTTCGCACTGGAGTCCAGCATCGCCGACATCTCCCACATTGCTTCGCAGACGTCGAAGGTGGGCGGCGGATCGATCACTGCGGCGCTGTTCCTGCGTGAGTTCGTGGGCGGGACCCCGTGGATTCATTTGGACATCGCCGGCCCGGCCCGTGCCGACTCCGACCAGGCCGAAGTCAGCAAGGGCGCCACCGGCTACGGTGCCCGGCTGCTGTTGTCCTTTTTGCGCTCCTACCGAGGCTAGGCCGGCGCGCCACCACCCCAGCCCGCCGGTGCCCGAGGCGCCGCCACGCAACCCCGCCGGTGGCAGGCGCCTCGGGGCGTCAGCGTTTGACGGCCAGCAGCAGCCCGTCGCCGGTGGGCAGGATAGTGGACACCAGCTGGTCGTTCTCGCGGATAGCCTTGCCGACCTTGCGCAGCGTGGTGGTGGACTCTTCGCGGATGGCCGGGTTCGAGACCCGGTCATGGTCCAGCGCATCGTTGACTATCAGCATGCCGCCACGCTTGAGCAGCCGGACCGCTTGCTCCACGTACAGCGGGTAGGAGGGCTTGTCGGCATCGACAAAGACCAGGTCATAGGCATTGTCCGTCAGTCGCGGCAGCACATCCGATGCGCGGCCGGAGATGGTGCGGGTGCGATTGCCCGGGATCCCGGCATCGACAAAAGCCTGGCGGGCGGCCCGCAGATGGTCCACGTCTGCGTCGATGGTGGTCAGCACCGCGGCCGGGGGCAGTCCGCGCAGCAAGCAGACTCCCGATACGCCCGCGCCGGAACCGATTTCCACCACGGTTTGCGCTTTGCTCCCGGCGGCGAGGACAGTCAAGGCCGCGCCCACACCGGGTCCGACGGCTGCCACTCCCAGCTCGTAGGAACGTTCCCGGGCGCGCAGCAGGACGTCATCCTCGGCGGGAAGCCCCTCCGTGTAGGACCAACTCGTCTGCTTGTCGGCGCTCATGGATCATCGCTTTCTCTTCAAGTTCTTGGAGGGGAACGGCCCAGGGCCGCAGTGCCAAGCCTACTGCCAGAAATAGCCTGATTTCCGCGCATGCTGCGGGATCCAGGGCCGTGGCAGGCAAGAGCGGCGGAACCAGGCCGGGTTGGCGGGGTTCGCGCAGCTTGTTTACAGAATTCTCCCAGTTTTCTGGGCAAAGATGGTTACCCGGGACGCCGATAGCCAGACCGGCAGCAAGCGCGCCGCATTCCCGGACATCATGAACGGTGGGCGGCAGGCGGGACGAGCCGTGGAAGGGGCACTACGATGACGAAGCTTCAGGGCGCCGCGCCGGATGCAGCGGCCGGCCCCGACCAGTGGGTTGCCCCGACCTGGGAAGAAGTGGTCCGCAATCACTCCGCAAAAGTCTACCGGTTGGCGTTCCGGCTTACCGGAAACCGGTACGACGCCGAGGACCTTACCCAGGAAGTCTTCGTCCGGGTCTTCCGCTCGCTGGATACCTTCAAGCCCGGCACGCTGGATGGCTGGCTCCACCGGATCACCACCAACCTCTTTTTGGACCAGGCCCGGCGCAAGAGCAGGATCCGTTTCGACGGGCTTAGCGACGAAGCCGAGGCCCGGCTGCCCGGCAAGGACCCCGGCCCCGAGCGCAGCTTCGAATTCAACAACCTCGACATCGATGTCCAGACCGCACTGGAAGAGCTGCCCCCGGACTTCCGCGCCGCCGTCGTGCTCTGCGACTTGGAGGGGTTGTCCTACGAGGAGGTCTCCGCAGCCCTTGACGTCAAGCTGGGAACTGTCCGCTCGCGCATCCACCGCGGCAGGACCATGCTCCGTGAAAAGCTGGCGCACCGGGACCCGGGCGGCAAGCGCCCCCGCCTGAAGTTGCCCCGGATCGCCGGAGCCCACTGATCGTTGCAATGCTCCACCCGGAAAAAGAGCTGGCGGAGTATCTGGACGGCGAACTTTCCGATGATCGCCGTCCTGCCCTCGAACGCCATCTGAAACGCTGCAAGCGCTGCCGCCGCAGCGTAGACGAGTACCGCCAGATCCAGGAGCGTCTTCGCTCCATGGACGTGCCGCCACCTGGCGAGGACCTGACCGCCCGCATCCTGCGCTGTAGCCAGCCCGAAAGGCCAGCGGCTGGGGCCAAGCCCACCGAAACGCGGGCCGCCGGGCGCCGGCCGGCCGCCTCACGGATCGACCGGTCCGGCGCGGCGGCGGGCCGGTCCACCTCCATGGTTCATGGTGCCGCCTTCCTGCCTACCGCCGCACCTGTCTCACCTACCGTTTCGCCGGGCAAACCCGCCGCGCGCGTGGTGGCCGTGGTGGGCGGCGTCCTGGCCGGTTGCGCCGTCCTGATGTTGTCTGCAGCCTACGTCCTGGGTGGCGAGGCGCAGACCGCGTCCTCGGGGCCAGCCGCCGGGGCGGACTGGGCGCCGGTGTCAGCGGAGGCCGCCGTCGCTCGGCCGGTCGCCCTGGACAGTTCCGGACTGGAGGCGTTGCGCCGAAACGGCTGGACCTGCCCGATGCTGGTGGGGCTCGGCTACCGCCTGCAAAGCGCGGAACAGTTGCTCGTGGGCGGCCAGCCGGCAGTCAAGCTGGACCTGAGCGATGGCAGCCACCGGGTGGTCGTCACCGAGCAGCGGCGGATGGCCACCAGCGGGCAGAAATCGGGCACGGCAAAAGCCGCTCCGCCGCTGAACGCCACCACTGGGCATCCCGTAACGATGGACGGTTTCCAGGAAGTCGCCGGACTGGATCGCGCCATGTGGATGCGCGGCGGTAAGGAGTGGACGGTAGTCCTCGACTCCGAGGACGTGACCTATACCTTGCGGTCCGACCTTCCGCTGGCGCAGATGCCGGAAGCCGTTAACCAAGTGGTGCTGACGGAAAACTCCCGGCTGGAGCTGCCCCAGCCGGCTCCAGCCGACGATCCGCTCAGCCGCATCATCCGCGGGCTGGGAATGATGGTCAGCCCCTCGTCGTCCAGATGATGCGCGGCCGGGGCGGGCGGAATGACGCAGGACCACACGCAAGGACGGAATGCCGCCCCAAGTGGCTGTCCGGCATGACGAACGGGTAATCTTCAATCGTGTTTGGAATCAACGGCTCAGAACTGATCATCCTGGCAATCCTTGCCGTGGTGATCCTCGGTCCTGAGCGGTTGCCCGAATATGCCGCCCAATTGGCCCGCTTCGTCAAGCAGTTGAAAACCATGGCCGCCGGCGCCAAGGAACAGCTGCGTGAAGAAGTCGGCGACGACATTGTGGACATGGACTGGCGGAAGCTGGATCCGCGGCAATACGATCCCCGCCGGATCATTAAAGAAGCGCTCTTGGATGACGACGACGAAGCGCCGCGCCCAGCGCCGGCGGCACCGGCAGTGGCCGCGGCTGCAGCGTCGGCGGCCGGCACCGCAGCCTCCAACGGCTCACGGGCGCCCGGACGTCCGGCCGCCAAGCCGGCAGTACAGCTTGCCGCCGGCGAACCCGCTCCGTTTGATTCCGAGGCGACCTGATCCAGTCAGCGCAGCACCCGTCCTCGTGCACTACCACGCATGACAGGGCACGGCGCCGCCACCGGAAAGGCTTCAGCGGGGAGTGACGCCCAGCGGGCGTCCGGCCAGCCCGCGCGGACGCGCTGCCAGTTCCGCGGCAATCCGCCGCAGTTCCTCCGCGGCTACTCCCTCTCCGGAGTCGTCGTCCCCATCCAAGACGATCGGCCGGCCGGCGTCGCCGCCGGCACGCAGCGCCGGTTCCAGCGGGATGCTTCCCAGCAGCGGTACCGGCGTCTCCAGCACCGCGGAGAGCCGTTCGGCGACCGTCCTGCCGCCGCCCGCGCCGAAGACCTCCATCTTCGACCCGTCCGGCAGCCGAAGCCAGGACATGTTTTCGATGACTCCCGCCACCTGCTGCCCGGTCTGCGAGGCAATGGCGCCGGCGCGTTCAGCCACTTCGGCGGCAGCGGTCTGCGGGGTGGTCACCACCAGGATTTGCGACGACGGCAGCAGCTGCGCCACGGAGATGGCCACATCCCCGGTGCCCGGCGGCAGGTCCAGGAACAGCACATCCAGGTCGCCGAAGTAGACGTCGGTCAGGAACTGCTCCAGGGCACGGTGCAGCATGGGCCCCCGCCAAGCCACCGGCTTATTGTCCGCGACGAACATGCCGATGGAGATGACCTTCACACCGAACGCCACCGGCGGCAGGATCATCTCGTCCACCTGGGTTGGGGCCTGCGTGATGCCCAGCAGCCCGGGGACGGAGAACCCGTAAACGTCGGCGTCAATGATGCCCACCCGCAGTCCTTGAGCGACCATGGCGCAGGCGAGATTGACGGTCACGCTGGACTTGCCCACGCCGCCCTTGCCGCTGGCCACGGCGTAGACGCGGGTGAGCGAGGAGGGGTCGGCGAACGGGTTGCCCCGTTCCGAGCCGCGGAGTTGTTCCTTCAGCTCGCTGCGCTGCTGCGGCGTCATCACGTCAAGTTCCACCTGCACCGCGGAAACTCCGGGAACCGGCGCCAGCGCCTGTTCGACGTCGGTGGTGATGGTGCCGCGGAGCGGGCAGCCCGCAATGGTGAGCAGCACGCCCACGGTGACCCGTCCGGCGTCGTCAATCCGGACGTGTTTGAGCATGCCCAGTTCCGCGATCGGCCGGCGAAGCTCCGGGTCGATCACCGTGGCCAGCGCGCGTCTCACGGCTGCCGGATCCGGTAGTTCGAACGTGTATGGATCAGCCATGTCTCTTCAGTACTCCTGGACGCCGTTCTGGGCCTGCGGCAGCTTGGGCAAGGCAGCGGTGGCGTCGGAGGGCCTGCGCCGGCCGCGGCGGCGTTCCTCGCCGGACTCGTCGTCCATGAGTTCCTCCAGCACCGAGCGCAGTTCGCTGCGGACAAAGTCACGGGTGGCCACTTCGCGGATGGCGATGCGCAGCGCTGCCAACTCGCGGGTCAGGTACTCGGTGTCGGCCAGATTGCGTTCGGCGCGCTGCCGGTCCTGCTGCAGCGAGACCTTGTCGCGGTCGTCCTGCCGGTTCTGCGCCAGCAGCAGCAGCGGAGCGGCGTAGGAGGCCTGCAGTGAGAGCATCAAGGTCAGCGCGGTGAAGCCCAGCGCCGCGCTGTCGAACCGCAGCGACTCCGGGCCGAAGGTGTTCCACGCCAGCCAGACCACGCAGAAGACGGACATCCACATCAGGAACTGCGGGGTGCCCATGAAGCGGGCGAAGTTCTCTGTGGCATGGCCGAAGGCATCCGGATTGGGCCTGATCCGGGTCAGCAGGCGGGTGCGTGTCTCACGTGGGGTGTCGAGTCCGGCGACTTTGAGTTTGCGGTCTGTCTTCTCAGCCAACGCGTCCGCCTCCAATCACGGGTGAGTCGTCCTGCGCCCGCCAATCGTCGGGCAGCAGATGGTCAAGCACATCGTCGACGGTCACGGCACCAACCAGCCGGCCGGCCCTGTTGACCACCGCCAGGGCGTTCAGGTTGTAGGTCGCCAAGGTGCGTGCCACGTCGCTGACGTCGGTCTGGTCCAGCACGGGTTCCAAATCCGTGTCCACAATGTTGCCCAGCGCCTCCGGTGGTGGAAAGCGCAGCAACTGCTGGATATGGACCACGCCCAAGTATTTTCCGGTGGGTGTTTCCAGCGGCGGCCGGCAGACAAAAATGGCCGATGCCAGCGCCGGCGTGAGCTCTTCGCGGCGCACGTGGGCCAACGCCTCGGCCACGGTGGCTTCCGGCGGCAGGATCACCGGCACCGGAGTCATCATGGAACCGGCCGTGTTCTCCTCGTACTCCAGCAGCCGCCGGACGTCTTTGGCTTCCTCCGGTTCCATCAACTGCAGCAGCGCTTCCTTCTGATCCTCGGGCAGCTCAGCCAGCAGGTCCGCGGCATCGTCCGGGTCCATTTCTTCGAGCACGACGGCGGCACGCTCCGCCTCCAGCGACGTCAGGATCTGCACCTGGTCGTCATCCGGCAGCTCCTGGAGGACGTCGGCCAGCCGGTCGTCCTGGAGCTCGCTGGCGACTTCGAGCCGGCGCTTCTGCGTCATTTCATGCAGCGCCTCGGCAAAGTCGGCGGGCTTGAGGTCCTCATGGCTGGCCACGAACGTGGCGGCGGCCTGCGGTTCGTGGCGGGCGCCTTGGAAGGCCTCCTGCCAGTCCACAATCAACGTTTCGTTGCGGCGCAGGCTGCGCAGCGGCGAGCTGGAGTAGCCGCGCCGGACGAAGAGCTGGGACACATACCAGTCGCCGTCGCGGGACTGCTCCATGCCGATGTCCAGAATGGTGGCATCACCGCTGCCATCGGCGAGCGTGACCCGTCGATCGAACATTTCGGCGACTACCAGCGTTTCGGCGCCGCGCTGTTCGAATCGGCGCAGGTTGACCAGCCCGGTGCAGATGATCTGCCCGGCATTGATCGAGGTGACACGGGTCATCGGGACGAACACCCGCTTCTTGCCGGGCACCTCCACGACCAAACCAACGACCAGCGGCGGCTTGGCCGGGCCGTAATCCAGAACAACGGCGTCGCGCAGCCGACCCAGGCGGTCCCCGAGCGGGTCGAAGACATCCAGGCCCAGCAGCCGGGCGACGAAGACGCGGTTGGTTTTTGTGCTCACCCCTTTAGGCTACGTGCTGGGCCCCAAAATTCGGGATCCGGCAATCCTCGGTGTGGGACCGGGTGTCCGAATGACGTGCGCCGCGGCGGCGCCGCGGCGGGCAAATCCCGGGTAGCGCGTTCACCTGAAGCGATACCCGGGCCATCTGCCGCGTATATCAGCGACAATGAGGGTATGTCGATGCTTGGCCGCACAGATTCCCGGGACCTTAACCGTGCTCTTCCACAGGGCGAGCTGATCGGTAACTACCGGTCCTATCTGGATGCCCAGAAAGTGGTGGACTACCTGGCGGACCAAGAGTTTCCCGTCCAGCACGTGACCATCGTCGGCAATGACTTGAAGACGGTCGAGCGGGTCACCGGCAAGCTCAGCTACCCCCGAGTGGCCCTTTCCGGGGCGGCCACCGGTGCGTGGTTCGGCCTGTTCGTCGGGCTGCTGCTGATGCTGTTTGGTGGCGGCGAAACGTATGTGCTGCTGATCTCGTCGATGGCCATGGGCGCAGCCTTCTGGATGCTGTTCGGCATCATTTCCTACGCACTGCAGCGCGGCAAACGGGACTTCACATCCACCAATCAGGTTATTGCCACCAGCTATGACGTGGTGGTTGCTACCGAGGTGGCGCAGGAAGCCCGCCGGTTGGCCGCGCAGCTGCCGATGGCTGGGACCGCCCGTCCCGGACAGCCGGTCAACCAGGCACCGGCGCCCTTTGGCCAGCAGCCTCCGTCCGGTTACGGCCAGCAGCCGCCCTTCGGCCAGCAGCCGCAAGCGCCGGAGCGTCCCGCCCAGTGGGGAGAGGACCCGTACCAGCAGGGCGTCAACGCCCCGGCAGCGCAGCCCGGCCAGGCCCAGCCGGAAGGGCAGCCCGCGTCCGGACAGCCGGTGCGCGGACGCTACCCGGATTTGCCGGACGGCCGCCCGCAATATGGAATACGCGTGACGCCCGAACCGCAGGCGGCCCCGGTGCAGCAGGCGGGTTCGGCGCAGGCGGCGGCCCCGGCGCAGCAGGCGGGCCCGGCTGAGCCCGAGGGCAGCAACCAGCAGCCCCAAGGGTCCCAGACCGAGGTCAGCCCGGAAAATCCGGAGCGGAATGACGATTCCTCCGCCGGCGAAGGCCGCTCCGGCCTGTAGCCTCCTGCCGCTCCGGCACGTAGCCTCCGGCCACCATCACCGGAACGCACAAGGGGTCCGCCGTTTCTCACGGCGGACCCCTTGTGCGTTGTCCGGGCCCGGCTGCTGCCGGCCGTCCGGTTCAGTCGCCGGACGTGCCGTAGATGCCGGCCATCCAGGATTCCACGTCCTCGGGCCTGCGCGGCAGGGCCGATGAGAGATTAACCGGACCGTCGGCGGTCATCAGGATGTCATCCTCGATCCGCACGCCGATGCCGCGGTATTCGGCTGGTACCGCCAGATCCTCTTCCTTGAAGTACAGCCCGGGCTCGATCGTGAACACCATGCCGGGAGTGAGCACACCGTCCAGGTACAGGTCCCGCTTCGCTTGGGCGCAGTCATGGACATCCAGGCCCAGATGGTGGCTGGTGCCGTGCGGCATCCAGCGCCGGTGGTGCTGGCCTTCGGGGGAGAGGGCCTGGTCCAGCGGGACGGGCAGCAAGCCCCATTCTTCCAGCCGCTCGGCGAGCACGGTGACGGCGGCGGTGTGGATGTCACGGAACTTGACGCCCGGCTGCGCGGCGGCGAAACCGGCGTCGGCAGCATCGAGAACCGCCTGGTAGACCTTGCGCTGGATGTCGGTGAACGTGCCGTTGACCGGAAGCGTGCGGGTCACGTCAGCGGTGTAGAGCGAGTCGGCCTCCACGCCGGCATCCAGCAGCAGCAGGTCGCCCGCCTTAACCGGTCCGTTGTTGCGGATCCAGTGCAGGATGGTCGCGTTGTTTCCGCTGGCGGCGATGGTGTCATAGCCCAGGTCGTTGCCTTCTTCACGCGCCCTGGCGAAAAAGGCTCCCTCCACCACGCGTTCGCCGCGCTCGTGCGTGAGCGCCCGCGGCAGCACCTTGACCACCTCGTGGAAGCCGTTGACGGTGGCCGCCACCGCCTTCTTCATCTCCTCGACTTCCCACTCGTCCTTGAGCAGGCGCAGTTCGGACAACGCTTCGGCGAGTTTGCCGTCGAGTTGGTCGGACTCCTCCAAGTCCACGCCCGTGTTGATCCGGGAGGTGTCGACCAGAGCGTCCACGTTCAGGTCGACTTCGCGCAGCAGTCGGATGCGCATGCCACCGACGTGGACGACGCCGGCATCCTTGGTGATCGCAACTTCCAGCTCGCCCAGATCCGCGGTGGGCAAGCCAAGCCGCTGGTTCAGTTCCTCCAGCGTGGGCCTGGGCCCGATCCAAAACTCGCCGTAGCGGGCGTTCGCGTAAAACTCGGCGGAATCGCGGCCGGACATCGGGCGGAAATACAGCGTGGCGCGGTGGTGGCCGCCGTCGTCGCCCGCTCCTGGCTCGGTGGGCTCCATGACCAGCACTGCATCGGGTTCATGGTCCAGGCCCAAGCCGGTGAGGTGCGCGAAGCCTGAGTGCGGGCGGAAGCGGTAGTCGGTGTCATTGGAGCGGACCTTCAGCGGACCGGCCGGAATGACAAGGCGTTCGCCTTGGAACTGGTCGGACAGCGCACGGCGGCGGCGCGCAGCATACGGCGCCACGGCTGACTGCCCGACGGCGGACGAGTCGGCCGGCGCCCAGTGGCTGCCCATAAATTCTTTGAAGGCATCCGATTCAGGGCGCTGGGAGCGGTTGTTGACACGGTCTTCCAGCGGCTGCTCTCCGGCAGGCTGCTGCGAGGCGTTTTCGGTCTGGTAAGTACTCACCGGTCCATCGTCTCACCGGCCCAAGATGCTGCCAACATCCGCCGTCCGCGGAGGTCCTGGCGTAAATTGGGTGCTGTGATGATCGACCTGCACACGCATTCCACGGTTTCCGACGGCACCGAGCCGCCCGCCGCAGTGATACGGGCTGCTGCTGCCGCCGGCCTCGATGTGGTGGCGCTGACCGACCATGACACCACCGCCGGGTGGGACACGGCACGTGCCGCCGCCGTCGAGGCCGGCATAGGGTTTGTGCCGGGCATGGAGGTCACCTGCCGGACGGTGGAGGGGATCAGTGTGCATGTCCTGTCCTATCTGCAGGATCCAAGCCATCCCGGACTGCTGTCCGAGATCAACAAGGCCCGCGACGCCCGTCTGACCCGGGCCGAACGCATGGTGGAGCTACTCGCCGAGGACTTCCCGATCACCTGGACGGAAGTAACTGAGCGCGTCGGCCATGGAGCAACCATCGGCCGGCCGCACATTGCCGACGCCTTGGTGGCGGCCGGGATCGTGTCCGACCGCAGCGAAGCCTTCGCGCAGATCCTGACCTCCCATTCGCGCTACTACGTATCCCATTACGCCCCCGACCCGGTCACCGCCGTCGCGCTGGTCCGGGAAGCCGGGGGAGTGCCGGTCTTCGCGCATCCGGTGGCGAGCGGCCGGGGTCGCGTGGTCGGCGACGCCGTGATCAAGGACATGATCGACGCCGGCCTGGCTGGCGTGGAGATCGACCATCGCGACAACCCTGAAGTGGGCAGGCTTAAGCTGCGCGAACTGGCAGCCCGGCACGATCTGCTGGTCACCGGATCCAGCGACTACCACGGTGCCGGCAAGCCGAACCGGCTGGGCGAAAACACCACCGATCCGGCGATGCTGGACCGCATCCTGTCGCTCGGCACCGGCACGGTCGCCTACCTTCCAGGACGCCTCGCCCGCTAAATGGGGTTACGGCTTGGTCATGGCCGTTACTCGGCAGTAGAGGTCAAAACTGTTAGAGTCGTGCTGCACTTGATGCTCCTCCGGGCAAGTTTCCGATGTCTGAGATCCGGAAAAACTGTCCCGACGGGCATCCCATGTCCCGCAGTTGACTGACCGACAGCAACTGCCTGTGCAGGACGGCGCGAGACGATGCGCCGTCATTTTTGTGCCGCGAACGCGCGGCGGCCTTTGAGGTCCGGGTCAGTTCCGGGCGGGACAGCGCGCTTCGAATCCTCCACCGGGTTCCTCGGTCCGATGCACTGTGCCGGACTACATGGCAATCGAGCCTGATCGCTCGGCGCGCACTTAGTCTGGCTGGCATCCGGTGGGCCGGCCGTGAACGAGAGGAATGGAATGACGCAGGACAATGCGGATTTCTACCAACTCAGCGGCTGGACCGTGATTCTGCTGCTCGTGCTGTTCTATGGAGGCACGCTCCTGATGTCTGCCCTCATCGGGAAAAAGAAAGAGAACGCCGACGGCTACATGACCGCCGGCAACAAGCTGGGATTCGGCATCTCGGCGGCCAGCATGACGGCCACCTGGATCTGGGCGTCGTCCATGTATGCGTCGGCTACCTCGGGCTATACCTACGGTATCTCCGGGCCGATCCATTACGGCCTCTGGGGAGCGTTGATGATCCTGTTCATCTACCCCTTCGGCCGGCGGATCCGTGCGGTGGCACCGAAGGCGCACACGCTGGCGGAAGTCATGTACGTCCGCCACGGCCGTTCCAGCCAGTTGATGCTGGCCGGCTCCAACGTGGTTGGCAGTTTGATCAGCCTGACCTCCAACTTCATCGCCGGTGGCGCGCTGGTGGCGCTGCTCTCTCCGTTCAGCTTCGGCCAGGGCGTCATCGCCGTGGCAGCCGGCGTGCTGCTTTACACCCTCTGGTCGGGATTCCGTGCTTCAGTGTTGACCGACTTTGCCCAGGTGCTGGCCATGCTGGGCGCCGTCGTCGTGATCATCCCTGCGGTCTTCTTTGCGGCCGGCGGACCGGGGATGTTTGAAGCGGGCGCGCAGAACCTGACGCCGGAGCAGTCGAATTTCTTCTCCAGCGAGGCCTTCCTGAACCAGGGCGCTCCCTACATCGCGGCCGTGCTGGCTTATGCCATTGGCAACCAGACCATTGCCCAGCGGCTCTTCGCCGTGCGTGAGGACCTGATCAAGAAAACCTTCGTCACCGCCACCGTGGGCTACGGTGCCACCGTGATCGGCATCGGAATGCTCGGTGTCATGGCCCTTTACCTTGGCCTGGCTCCTGCTGGCGGCGATCTGAACAACCTGATCCCGCAAATGGCTTCCACGTACCTGCATCCGATCCTGCTTGGTGTTTTCCTGATCATGATCATCGGCGCGCTCTCCTCAACAGCCGACTCGGACCTTTCGGCACTGTCATCGATCATGATGGCCGACATCTATGGCCAGACCGTGGGCAAGGGAAAGGCCAACGCCAAGACCATGCTCCTGGTGGGTCGAGTAACCATGATCGTGGCCACCGCGGCCGCGCTCTACTTCGCCAGCGGGCAGATGAGCATCCTGGATCTGCTGGTCTTTGTCGGAGCCCTGTGGGGCGCGCTGGTCTTCCCGGTGATTGCCAGCTTCTACTGGGAGAAGGTCACTAACAAGGCGTTCACGGTATCTGTGCTGGTGGCACTGGCGTTTTTCCTGCCGGTGCGGTTCGGCTGGCTGCCGATGGACGGCGCGGCCGGCATCTTCTTTGACGTCATCTCCGTGATCGGCATCGGCGTGGTGCTGGGCCTGATGGCCTTTGGCTTCTTCGGGCTCAGGTGGGCCAAGATCATCGCCGCTGCCGGCGCCGTCATCGCGGCCCCGTTCGCGATCGGGAACCTGCACGATTACGCCGTGCTGAGCGGGTCGCTGGTCGCTTACGCGGTCAGCACCGTGGTGTGCTACCTGATGTCGGCACGCAGCACCATGGACTTCGATTTCGACACCATCAAGCAGCGGATCGGCGACTTCGACCCCAGCGAGCCTGCAACCTCCACTACCGATTCCGAAGCCGCGGGCCATACCGCGGCCCTGAAGTAAGGAGACCTTCATGGAGACTCTGCTCCTGACTGTTTACGTCCTCATCTGGCCGGTCATCGTGGCCGGCACGCTGTATGTCATTTCCCGCGGCTTCTTCAAGGAGTGGGCCGAATCCCGCCGCGAAGGCCGCAGCATCATCTAGCTGCCTTCCGCCTAACCCTCTGCCATAACGATGGCGGGGCCCGGGACCAGTTCGTGAACTGGTCCCGGGCCCCGCTTTCATCCAGGCTGCTTTGACGTTCTGCCGGTGCCGGACGACCGCTGACGCTGTGTCAGGTAGCCGGCAGCACAGCTGCCTCGCCGGCCACGACGACGGCTGCCTCGTCGGCGTCGATGACCGTGGCATGGTCACCCAGCCGTTTGCGCATCACATCGATGGCCTGCGGGTTCTGGTCAACGCACACGAACCGCCGGTCCATACCCGCTGCCACCGCGCCGAGCGTCCCTGAGCCGGCAAAAAAATCCAGTACCCAGTCGCCCGGCCGGCTGCTGGCGGCCACCATCCGGCGCAGCAGTCCTTCGGGCTTCTGCGTGGGGTAGCCGGTCTTCTCCCGGCCGGTGGGGGAGACGATGGTGTGCCACCAGACATCGGTGGGCAATTTGCCGCGCGCGGCCTTCTCCGCCGTCACCAGGCCCGGCGCCATGTAGGGCTCGCGGTCCACTTCGGTGTTGTCGAAGTGGTAGGCCTTGGGGTTCTTCACGTAGACGAGGATGTTGTCATGCTTTGCCGGCCAGCGATTGCGCGCCCGGGCGCCGTAGTCGTAAGCCCAAATAATCTCGTTCAGGAAGCTCTCGCGGCCGAACAGCATGTCCAGCAGCACCTTGGCATAATGCACCTCGCGGTAGTCCAAGTGCAGGTACAGCGTGCCGTCGTCGGCCAGCAACCGCCAGGCCTCGGACAAACGCGGTTCCAAAAACGACCAGTAGTCGTCGAAGGCGTCGTCGTAGCTGGCGAGCGTGCCTTTGACCGTCTGGTAGGACCTTCCCTTGAAGCCGATGCGGTCACCTTCGCCGTCGGCGCTGCGGACCATCGACGTCTGTTGCCGGCGCTGGACCCGCCCAGTATTAAAGGGCGGGTCCAGATAGATCATGGTGAAAGCGCCGTCGGGCAGCGTGGGCAGGAAGTCGGCGTTGTCCGCCCTGACTACCAGCGAGCCGCCGTCCTGCGTCCACAGGGCGTCGGCCACTATTTCCCGCTGGCGCCGTCGGTGCCCTGCTTGGCCGCCTCAGTGACGACCTCGCCGTTGCGGCGGCGGGTGCGCGACCGCTTCCGGCGGGGCTTCTCGGCGGAGGCGCCGGTCGTGGTCTCGGCCGTGCTCTCGGCCGAGACTTCCTCGCCGCTGCGGCGCTGCCGGCGGTTGCCCGAGTCGGATCGGCCCTGCGGGCCGCCCTGGTGCGCAGCGGCGCGACGCGAACCGCCACGTCCGCCGTCCTGCCGCTGGCCGCCGGAACGCGAGGGACGCTTTCCGGTCTCGCCGAGGTCTTCGAGCTTCTCGGCGTCGATGCCGGCGAGCTTGCGCTGGCTGCGCGGCAGACGGCCCTTGGTGCCCTCGGGGATGTTCAGGTCGGTGAACAGGTGCGGCGACGAGGAGTAGGTCTCCTGCGGCTCCGGAACGTCCAGACCCAGCGCCTTGTTAATCAGGCCCCAGCGCGGCATGTCGTCCCAGTCGACAAACGTGACGGCGGTGCCCTTGTTGCCGGCGCGGCCGGTGCGGCCCACCCGGTGCAGGTATGTCTTCTCGTCTTCGGGGCACTGGTAGTTGATGACGTGTGTCACGTCCTCCACGTCGATGCCGCGGGCAGCAACATCGGTGGCAACCAAGACGTCGACCTTCTCACTGCGGAAGGCGCGCATGGCCTGCTCGCGGGCACCCTGGCCGAGATCGCCGTGCATGGCGGCGACGGCGAAGCCGCGGTCCACCAGTTCCTCGGACAACTTGGCAGCGGTGCGTTTGGTCTTGGTGAAGATGATGGTCCGGCCCCGGCCTTCGGCCTGCAGGATGCGGGCCACCACCTCGGACTTGTCCAGACTGTGCGCGCGGTAGACAACCTGGCGGATGTCCTTCTTGGTAATGCCTTCGTCGTCCGGGTCCGCCGCACGGATGTGCGTCGGCTGGGTCATGTACCGCCGGGCCATGGCGATGACGGGACCCGGCATGGTGGCGGAGAAGAGCATAGTTTGGCGAACGGCCGGCGTAGCGGCCAACAGGGTCTCGACGTCGGGCAGGAAGCCCAGGTCCAGCATTTCGTCGGCCTCGTCCAGCACCACAATGCGGACGTTCTTCAGGCTCAGATGCTTCTGCCGGTGCAGGTCAATCAGCCGGCCCGGGGTGCCGACGACGACCTCCACGCCCCGCTGCAGCATCTCGATCTGCGGCTCGTAGGCGCGGCCGCCGTAAATGACGGCAACGCGCGCATTGCGCTGCTTGGACGCAGTGGTGAGGTCGTTGCTGACCTGGACGGCCAGTTCGCGCGTCGGCACGATGATCAGGGCCTGGGGCGCGCCCGGAACCGGAAGCTTGTCGTAGCCGTCGTCATCCGGCCCAACGACCCGCTGCAGGGCCGGGATACCGAAGCCCAGGGTCTTACCGGTGCCGGTCTTGGCCTGGCCGATGATGTCGTGGCCGCCCAGGGCCACCGGCAGGGTCATGGCCTGGATCGGGAAGGGATGGGTGATGCCGGCGTCGAAAAGCGAACGCACAATGTCCGCGCGGACATTGAAATCGGCGAAGGTCTGCTTGGGCAGTTCGTGCGGGCGTTCGTCCGAGGCCAGCGAGGCCTCCACGGCGAGTTCTTCGGCGCTGTTGTCAGCGTGGATGAGCTGTTCGCCGCCCACTTGGATGTTGTCAGTGTTCAATTACATACCGTTCATTCAGGCGCCGACGCCGCCGGTGCTCAACGGTCCTGCCATAGATGATGCGGCAGCGGAACAAAGCGGAAGCGTGGCGCAACCAGTGGAAGCCGATCGCGGGCTAACAACTGCTTTCCTGGCCGGCCGGGAAGGCAACCAGAAGGTTTAAGATCGCGTAGGGGCTGATCTGTTGATGGATTCAAATCACTCAATCAACGACCGGGCATCCAGTACTACACGATCAAGTCTACCGGTGATGGGCAAACCGGGCTTGTCGGCGCACCGAGGGAAGTTATCCGTCGGCCAATTCGAAGCGAAGGCGCCGTTCTTCGATGTCTGCCACGGCCAAGCGGACGCGCACCGTGGCGCCGGCCTCCAGGACTCCTGAGCAGCGGGCGGTGACCGGCGGATCGCTGAGCTGGACCACGCCATAGGGTTCCTGGGCGCCATTGCCGTTTCCGTTGCCTTTGCCGCGGCCTGCCACCAGGACTTTCCCGTTTCCGGTGCCGTTGCGGTTGGCTTGGCTGCCGTTTCCGGTGCCGTTTAAACTGCCGTTTCCGGTGCCGTTTGAATTGCCATTGCCGTTGCCCGGGCTGCGGGAACCGGTAATGACGACGGCGTCGAACTCCTCGCCGACCCGGTGGCTGAGCAGCGCGGTTTCCACCGCATCCAGCGCGGCCCGGTCCATCCGGCCTGCCACTTGGTCGGAGGCCGCCATCAGCTTGGGCAACTCATCCAGTGCGTCCCGCGCCCATTGCGGCACCGGTTCACCGGCGCACAGGGCGTGGCAGATCACCAAGACAAACCGGTCCACCAGCCGGCGCAGCGGAGCGGTGGTGTGGGCGTACGGTGCGGCTATGGCTGCCTGGAGCTGTTCGGCAGGCACTTCGCCGTCGAACGGGGTGTAACCGGCACCGCGGAACAGCGTCGTGGCCGCATGCATCAGGGCCAGTTGCTGAGGATCGGTGGTGTCCAGGCTGCGCAGGTAGTCCCCGTAGGCCATGTCCTGCGGCCACGGAAAACCAAGGGCCTCGGTCTGCCGGCGGTACTGGGCTTCGGCCTCGGCATCCGGGCCCGGCATCGTGCGAAGGATGCCGATCTTCCCCTCGAGCATGATCTCTGCCGCGGCCATCCCGGTCATCAGCGAGATCTGCGCGTTCCAATCCTCCACCGGCAGCGGGGGTTTGGTGACAATAAAGTAGTGCCGGCCGTCGTGGGCAATTTCCTGGTCCGGAACATTGACGCTGGCACCGCCTCGCTCGCGTTCCAGTTCTACGCGCTTGAGGCCGACCTCCTTCAGCAGCAGCAGGGTGGGGGCCGCGTCGCCCGAATTGATGTCCTGCTGGACCTGCTCATAGTTCAACTTGGCCCGGGACCGCACTTTCGCACGCTCCACCGTGGCAGCGGTGACGCGGGCACCGGCGTCGAGCTCAAAGCGCCACACATAGGCCGACCGCACCTGGTCCGCCAGCAACGACCCGGCCTGTTCGCCGATGACGTCCGGATGCAGCGGTATCCGCCCGTCCGGTGCGTAAATCGTCTGACCTCGCCGCCGCGTTTCGGCATCCAGCTCCCCGCCGGCCGCCACGAAGGACGGAACGTCGGCGATCGCGTACCAGACCGTGTAACCGTCCCCGCTCGACTCGATGTACATGGCCTGATCCAGGTCAGTAGACGACGGCGGGTCGATGGTGACGAACTCCAGCGACGTCAGATCGGTCTCCGGCAGTTGATGGGCGGCAACGGCGGCCTCCGCTTCGGCCAGTGCGCCCGCGTCGAATTCCTGCGGCAGGTCGAACTCTGTCCGCAGGTCATTCAGCACCCGGGCCAGCAGATGCTGGGACTCATTGACCTGCGAATCCAAATGCGGGGACGGCACACGGTTAGCCTAACGGCAGGCGGGCCGAAATGGGACGCTACCCTTGAATTCATGAGCACCGAGAGCACCGTGCCCGCGGCGGCCGGAGAGGACTCCGACCGCCGCCGGCAATTCCTGATCGACCTGTACGGCGTCATGGCCTACGGCGAATTGTCTGCCTTCGAACGGTTTTCCTCCGACGCCCGCTTTTCGCCCACCCTGCACGACCGGGCCGCGGTGGGGCGGCTTGCCGTGACCGAGTTTGAACATTTCGAGGCAGTGGCAGCGCAACTGGAGCAACTCGGCGTTGACGTGGAGAGTGCGATGGCCCCGTTCCAGCCCTCCATTGATGCTTTCCATGACCGGACGCGGCCTGCCGACTGGTACGAATCCTTGATGAAGGCTTACGTCACCGACGGCGTGCTGGGCGACTTCTACCTGCATATCGCCGGAGCGCTCGACGACGAGACGCAGAAGCTGGTTGCCCGGATCAAGGAAAACACCGAACAGATTTCCATGATCGCTGCTCGGCTCAAGCAGGTGCTGGCCGACGATCCGCGCCTGTCCTCGCGTCTGGCGCTGTGGGGGCGCCGCCTGGTCGGCGAGGCGCTGACCCAGGCCCAGCGGATCGGGATTGAGCGTGCCGTGCTGAGCGAGCTGATGCGTGGACAGGATCCGGACCGGCAGGCGCGGGCCACCGAAGAACTCTTTGCGCAGCTAACCAAGAACCACTCCCGGCGGATGAACGACCTGGGCCTGACGGCGTGAGCGGAACCCTTCAAAGCCGGTGGGATCGCCGGTAGGCTGACGGTGGCCGCCGTTCGGCAGCACGCGCTGGCTTCGTTGCGGTGCCAAGGCGGCCAAACCTAGCCGTGCAGCAGACCGGGAGGACAACGTGGGACGTGCCAAGGACGTGCTGAGCAGCGAGGAGATCGACCGGCAGCTCCTCGGGCTGCCGCAGTGGCGCTATGCAGGTGGAGCGCTGGTCAGCGTCTTCACGCTGGACAACGGGCGCGAGGCGCTGAATTTCATCGCCGCCGTGGGCGATCTTGCCGAGGAGCAGAAGCACCATCCGGACTTGGACTGGCGGTACAACAAGGTTTTCCTGCGGTTCACCTCGCACGACGCCGATTCCGAAGTCACGACGCGCGACATCTCCGCGGCGGCAGCCGTCAGCGTGTTGGCGCGCAAGCTGTCCGCCGACGCGGACCCGGAGGCTTACCCGGGGTAGCCCGGCTCAGCCCAGCAGAGCGGTCAGGCGCTCGGTGTCCCGCTGCACCCGTCGGCGCCCGATCAGCCAGGCACCGGCCCAGGCAGCCGGAACGGACACCGCCATGGGCAGCAGCCAGGACAGGTAATGCACGCCGGGCTCGGAAGCCACGCCTGCGGCCATCAGGATGAACCAGAGCAGCACCGCCGCGGCCACCGCTAGGCCGGGCAGCAGCAGCACGCCGTAGGCGCTCCGGCGTGAATCCACAGCCCAAGCCGTGAAGCCGACGGCGGCGGCTACCAGCACCAGCAGGACCAGCGGGACCATGACGGCTAGAGCGCGCCGAAACCGACCGGGCGCGGACCTTCGGCGCCGATTTCAACGTAGGCCAGCACGTTGGACGGAATGATGACCAGGCGTCCCTTGGCATCGGTCAGGCGCAGTTCGGCACCGCCGTTCATCGCCTTGCTGGCAATCTCGGCCACTTCGTCCGGGGACTGCGACGAATCGAGCACGATTTCACGGCCGACGTTCTGCATGCCGATCTTGACTTCCACGCTGATGCCTCCTGCTTGAATGCTTGTTGCGGGTAGGTTCCCTACTGGCGAATCTATCCTAGGGTTCCTTCGGGAAGCGTGAAATTCCGCGCCAAGCTAAACGGTAGATCAGTTCGCTGGCGGCATCCTGGTCAAGGTCGCCGCCGGCACGCAGCCAGTGCCGCGCACTGATCTGCGCCATGCCGGCCAGAGCACGGCCCAGCAGCTTCGCCTCGACCTCGGACAACTTGGTGTCCTCGGCGATCACATCGGCGATGGCGCTGGCCAGTCTCGCGTTGAAGTCCTCCAACCGGGAGCTGACATCGGGATCGTTGTTCAGATCGGATTCAAAGACCAGCCGGTGTGCTTGGCTGTCCTGGGCGATGAACTGGTAGTAGGCCCGGATGGTGGCGTGCACGCGCAGTTTGTTGTCGGTGGTCGAATTCAAGGCCGCCATCAACATGGCGTTCAGCGATTCCAAGTGGTGGTCGAGCAGCGCCAGGTAGAGTTCGCGCTTGCCCGGGAAGTGCTGGTAGAGCACCGGCTTGCTCACGTGTGCTGCGTCGGCGATCTCGTCCATTGCCGCGGCGTGGTATCCATTGGCCACGAACACCTCGTGCGCCGCCTGCAGCAACTGGCGCCGCCGTTCCTCCCGGGGCAGGCGGGTGGGTCTGGCAGCGGGGCGGGGTTCTGTAGTCACGGCGGTACACGGCCTCTTCCGGCGCGCGGTCAGTGCCGTGGCGCCACAATGCAGTAGGTGTCAGTCCCGACCAGTTTACGCACCAGTCATGGTTCAGCGGCGTAGATTGGAACAATGACCACTCAGGAACCCGGGCAGCTGCCGCCGCTGGTGGAGCCGGCGGGAACGCTCAGTAAAGACGAGACCGAACGGTACTCGCGGCACTTGATCATTCCGGAAGTCGGCATGACGGGCCAACTACGGCTGAAGAACGCCAAGGTCCTGGTGATCGGTGCCGGCGGCCTGGGCTCACCGGCCATGCTGTACTTGGCCGCAGCGGGTGTGGGCCGGATTGGGATTGTGGACGACGACGACGTGGAGGCCAGCAACCTGCAGCGGCAGGTCATCCACAGCATGGCCGACCTGGGGCGCAGCAAAGCAGCCTCGGCCCGGGACAGCATTCTGGCACTGAACCCCGGCGTGGACGTGGTGCTGCACGAGGTCCGGCTGGACTCCGGCAACGCGCTGGACATCTTCTCCGGCTATGACCTGATCCTGGATGGCACGGACAATTTCGCCACCCGCTACCTGGTCAACGACGCCGCCGCGCTGCTGGGCAAGCCCTACGTGTGGGGTTCCATCCTGAGATTCGACGGACAGGTCAGCGTCTTCTGGGATGCCCACGGCCCGAACTACCGCGACCTCTACCCGGAGGCGCCCCCGCCCGGCTCGGTGCCGTCGTGCGCCGAGGGCGGCGTGCTGGGTGTGCTGTGCGCGCAGATCGGCTCGGTGATGGTGAACGAAGCGATCAAGCTGATCACCGGGATCGGGCAGACTCTGCTGGGCCGGGTGCTGGTTTTCAACGCCCTCCAGATGAGCTGGCGTGAGCTGAAAGTGCGCAAGGACCCGGACGCCGAGCCGATCACCCGGCTGGTCGACTACGAGGCTTTCTGCGGAGTGGCGCCGGCGCGTGAAGTGGACAGCGACCACGCCGTGGACGCCCGCACCCTGTCCCGGATGCTGGCCGACCGCGACGCCGGCAAGCGGGACTTCCAGCTGATTGATGTCCGGGAGCCCGGCGAGCATGAGGTAGTCAGCATTCCCGGTGCGGTGGTGATCCCGAAGGCCCGGATCCTCTCCGGCGAGGCCATTGATGACCTGCCGCGGGAGCAGGACCTGGTTTTCCACTGCAAGTCGGGAGTCCGCTCCTCCGAAGTGCTGGAGAGCCTGCTGGCGCAGGGCTACACGCGGGTGTCCCACCTCGACGGGGGAATCCTGGCGTGGGTCAGGGACGTAGAGCCAGCCAAGCCGGTGTACTGAGGCCCCTGCCGGTAACCTCAGGCCGGGCCGGGCGTGCTGAAGCGGGTGTCCTGAAGCGGCGGATCAGGCGGTGGCTGCGTCGTCGTCGTGCAGCACTGCCACGGGACAGGAGGCGGCATCCGCGGCTGCCGGCAACGCCGGCTCCTCCACGGTAATTCCGTACAGCGCTTCCAGCGCGGCAATGTAGCGGTCCTGCTCGCCGTTGGCGGCCAGCTCGCGCGCCCGCACGGTGGGCAGGTGCAGCAGCTGCTTGACCATGCGCCGCATGGCGAATTCGACTTCCTGGGCCGGGCCGGTGCAGCCGTGCTGGGAGCGGACCTTCTCCAATTCGTTCTCCAGCACCTGCATGGTGTGCTTGCGCAGTGCCACAATGGCCGAGTCCACGCTGCGTGCCTGCTGGCTGGCTTCGAAGCTGCGGGCTGCCGTGGCCACGATTTCCGCCGCCTGCTGGACCGATTCCGCCTGCTCCTCTGGCGCGGCCATGCGCACGGATTCCAAGGTGATCAGTTCCACGCCCTCGAGGTTGCCAACGGCGGGGTCGAAATCGTGGCTCAGCGCCAGGTCAATAATGGTCAGCGGCTTGTCGACGCCGGTGCGTACGTCGGCCACGCGGTCAGCGCTGACCTGGTTGTCGCCGCCGCTGCATCCGATGACCACGTCGGCGGCGGCGATGGCCGGGCCCAGTCCGGCATGGGTCAACGGGGTGCCGCCCCGGGTGTCGGTGAAGGCCTCGGCACGTCCGGACGAGGAATAGACGCTGATCTGGGTGCAGCCGCGCTCGCGCAGCAGCGCCATGGTGGCTCCGGCATACGCGCCGGTTCCGAAGAGGACAACCTGCTTGCCCGACCAGTCTTTGTCGGCAGCCAGATCCGTGGCCAGGTCGAGGGCGACGGAAACGATCGAGAGTCCGCGGCCGCCGAGGGCGGTCTGCGTGCCGACATCCTTGGCTGTGCGGGACGCGGTCTGGAACAAGCGGACCAGTCCGCCGCTGGCGGTGCCCTTCTCCTGTGCTTCGATCAGCGCCCGGCGCACCTGGCCGGCCACCTCGCGTTCGCCCACGACGGCCGAGTCGAGGCCGGCCCCGACGGCGAACAAGTGGCGGGCAACATCCTCGCCGGTATTCAGGTCGAAGGAGTCGGCAACCAGTGATTCGTCCAGGCCCGAGCTGCGGCTGATCTGTTCGATGATGGCGGCGCGCGCGGATTCCAGATCGGATTCGCTCTCGGCCTCGCAGTACACTTCCACCCGGTTGCAGGTGGCCAGGACAACGGCGCCGGAGACCGGGGATCCGTCTGCGAGCACGCCTGTATCGATCTGGGAGGTGCCGGCGCTCAGGCGGGCCACAGTTTCCAGATCGACCTTGGAATGGGTTGCAACGAGTGAAAGTAAGACCACAGCGCCTCTATCTTAGCGGGAAGGAAGCCTCAGCTCATTCAAGCTTCGCCCATTAACCCTGTGTTAACCTGCCATCGGCCGCAGCGGCGGCGGTGAGATTGCCCACTCCGGCCTGGCGGAAGCCGGGCCGGCGGCGGGGTGGCGTTCCTCCGGGTTGGCCAGAAGTGCGGCCGCTGGATGAGAATCTATGTCATGACACTGAATGCTTCCCATCCTTTGCTGGACGGGCGTACCGCTGATTCCGACCTGATCACCGCCTACCGCGGCGGCAAGCCGAGCCGCCGTCCTGTCTGGTTCATGCGGCAGGCCGGGCGGTCACTGCCGGAATACCGGGAAGCACGCCAGGGCATCGCCATGCTTGATGCCTGCCTGAAACCGGAACTTGCCTCCGAGATCACGCTTCAGCCGGTGCGGCGCCACGATGTGGACGCCGGAATCTTTTTCTCCGACATTGTCATCCCGTTGAAGCTGGCCGGGGTGGATGTGGACATCGTTCCCGGCGTGGGGCCGGTCCTGGGTGCCCCGGTCCGCACCGCCGCCGACGTCGCGGCGTTGCCGGAGCTGACGGACGAGGCGCTGGAGCCGATCCGTGAAGCCGTCCGGCTGACGGTGGCGGAGCTCGGCAAGAAGCCGCTGATCGGGTTCGCCGGCGCGCCGTTCACGCTCGCGGCCTACATGGTGGAGGGCCGGCCGTCCCGCGACCATCTGGGCCCGCGCACCATGATGCATGCGGACCCGGAGACCTGGAACGCCCTGGCTGGCTGGGCCGCCGACGCGTCCGGCAAGTTCCTGCGCGCCCAGCTGGAAGCGGGAGCCAGCGCCGGGCAGCTGTTCGATTCCTGGGCCGGCTCGCTGTCGCTGGCCGACTACCGGCGGCGGGTGGCACCGGCGTCGATCCGGGCGCTTGACCATGTCCGCGACCTGGGCGTCCCGCTGGTCCACTTCGGCACCGGCACCTCCGAGCTGCTCGTCGCCATGCGCGATGTCGGCGCCGACGTGATCGGCGTTGACTACCGGTTGCCGCTGGACGAGGCGAACCGCCGGCTGGGCGGCCGCACGCCGCTGCAGGGCAACATCGATCCGGCGCTGCTGTCGGCACCGTGGGAGGTGCTCGAGTCCCATGTCCGCGATGTGCTGGCCGCCGGCAGCGCCGCTCCCGGCCATGTGGTCAACCTGGGCCACGGCGTGCCGCCGGAAACGGACCCGAAGGTACTGACCCGCGTGGTCGAACTGATCCACTCGGTGGCGCCGTAACCATGCAGCACCCCGCCCACCAGCACGAATCCCGCCGCCCCGAGCGGCAGGGCGGGCGGAAGCCCAAACCGAGCACCGCCGTCGTTATCGGTGGCGGAATAGCCGGCCTGGTTTCCGCGCGCGAACTGGCGCTGGCCGGCGTCGACGTGACGGTCCTGGAGCGCAGCCCCCGGTTCGGCGGCTGCGTGACGCGGCACGAAGTCGGCGGGCTGACGCTCGACGCCGGCGCCGAATCGTTCGCCACCCGCTCCAGCGTGGTCTCCGACTTGGTCGCCGAGCTGGGGCTGGGTGCCGATCTGGTGCAGCCGAACCCCGCCGGCGCCTGGATCCAGCTGCCGGACGGAGCGCAGCGGCTGCCGAAGACCGGTGTACTCGGGATCCCGGCGGACCCCTCGGATCCGGACGTGGTGCGGGCCATCGGGCGCCGGGCCGCGCTGCGCGCCTCCGGCGACAAGGTCATGCCGCTGGGATCGTTGCTGCGCCGCGAGCAGCTCAGCCTGGGCGAGCTGGTGCGCACCCGGATGGGCGATGCCGTGCTGCAGAAACTGGTGGCGCCGGTGGTCGGCGGGGTGTATTCGGCGGATCCGGATGTGCTGGAAGTGGATTCGGTGATGCCCGGGCTGCGCGCCTCGGTGGCCTCGCACGGGTCGCTGACTGCCGCGGTAGGTGCCATCCGCAAGGCCGCCCCGGCCGGCTCCAACGTGGCCGGCATCGCCGGCGGAATGGGACGGCTGACCGAGGCCCTGCTGGCCGATCTGAAGACCCGCCACGTCTCGCTGCATGCCGGCGCGGCGGCCACGTCCGTCACCCAGTACGACGGCGGGTGGTCGGTGGAGTCGGCGGCGGGCACCTTCACGGCGGACGCGGTGATGATGGCCGCCGACGGAGGCGCCGCGGCCCGCCTGTTGGCCGGCACGGTGCCGGGCCTGGCCGGGCTGGAACCCGAAGCGGGTCCCTCGGTGGCCCTGGTGACGCTGGTGGTGGACCTGCCGGAGCTGGACGCGATGCCGCGCGGCACGGGTCTGCTGGTGGCGCCGTCGGTGCGGAACGTCAAGGCGAAGGCGCTCACCCATGCCACCGCCAAGTGGCAGTGGCTGGCAGACGATGCCGGTCCGGGCAGCCACGTGCTGCGGTTGTCCTACGGTCGCGCGGTGGGGCAGCAGGGTGCGGAGGATTTCACCGGCTGGACCGACGACGAGCTCTACCGGCAGGCGCTGGCGGATGCCGGCTCGCTGATGGGCGTGGGCATCGGCGACGACGACGTGGTGGGCTGGAAGGTGGTGCGCTGGATCGGTGCGCTGCCGTCCGCGACGGTGGGGCACCGCGACCGCGTGGCTGCAGTACGCCGCGAACTGGCCGCCCATACCGGGGTGGACGTGACCGGCGCGTGGCTCGCGGGCACCGGTTTGGTGGCGGTAGTGGGCGATGCACGCCGCCGCTCGCGGGAGCTCGCCGCCCGGCTGCAACCCGCAGCCTGATCTTCTACAATGTGTAGAAGTAAAGTTTTCGGTTAATTACGATCAGAAGGCAGACTGGTAAGCATGAGCCAATCGGTAAAGTCAGAGTCAGCAACCCCCGCCGCCGGCGGCACCGACGAGGAGCTGTTTTACACCCTCTGGACGGTTTTCAAGCGCACCGGTGGGCCGGTCGATCCGTCCGCCGCGGCAGCGTTCGATGACACGGTTGCAGAACTGGCCGGCCGCAACGTCACGCTGCGCGGCGCCTACGATGTTTCCGCCATGCGTGAAGATGCCGACGTGATGATCTGGCTGCACGGCCCGCAGCCGGACGAGCTGCAGGCAGCGGTCCGCACCATCCGCCGCACCGGGCTGTTCGCCGCCACCGAGCTGGTCTGGTCCGCAATGGGTGTCCATCGCGACGCCGAATTCAGCAAGAACCATGCGCCGGCCTTCTCGCTCGGCAAAGAGCCGGAGGCCTGGCTCTGCGTCTACCCGTTCGTGCGCTCCTACGAGTGGTACCTGCTGCCGGCCGAGGAGCGCGGCAAGATGCTGCGCGACCACGGCATGCTTGGCCGTGACTTCCCGCAGGTGCTCGCCAACACCGTTGCATCGTTCGCCTTGGGTGACTGGGAATGGATCCTGGGCCTGGAAGCTCCCGAGCTGATCGACCTGGTGGATTTGATGCGTCACCTGCGCTACACGGACGCCCGGAACCACGTGCGAGAAGAGATCCCGTTCTACACCGGCAAGCGGATCAGCACGGCCGAAATCGCCGAGGTGCTGCGGTGAGCCAGCCAGCCGACTCCACCTTCGACCCGCGTGCGGGCGTGGCTCCCGACGGGACCATGCAGCCCAAGAACTATGACGCCCTGCTGCTGGCCTCCTTCGGCGGGCCCGAAGGCCAGGACGACGTCCTTCCGTTCCTGCGCAACGTCACCAGCGGCCGCGGCATCCCGGACGAACGGCTTGAGGAAGTCGCCACCCACTACCGGGCCAACGGAGGCATCAGCCCGATCAACGCGCAGAACCGTGCGCTGAAGTCCGCCCTGGAAGCAGAGCTGGCCCGCCGCGGCATCAACCTGCCGGTGCTCTGGGGCAACCGGAACTGGGACCCCTACATCGCCGACGTGTTCAAGGAAGCCTACGACGCCGGCCACCGCCGCGTGCTGGCCGTGAGCACCAGCGCCTACTCCGGCTACTCCAGTTGCCGGCAGTACCGCGAAGACTTCGGCATGGCACTGGTGGAAACCGGGCTGGCCGGCAAGCTGGAAGTGGACAAGGTCCGCCAGTACTTCGACCACCCGGGCTTCGTGGAGCCGTTTGTGGACGGGCTGGCCGAGGGCCTGAACCGGGTGCGGGCCGATCTGGCCGCGCAGGGCGCAGCGGACGCACCGGTCCACATCCTGTTTGCAACCCATTCCATTCCGGTCGCGGACGCCGAGAACGCCGGCCCGCGCGGTGTGGAGTACGAGGGCGGCAGCGCCTACGTGGCGCAGCACCTGGCCACCGCCCGCGCGGTGCTGGACCGGGTACCGGAAGCTGCCGGCGTCGCCTGGTCGCTGGTTTACCAGTCCCGCTCCGGCGCACCGCACGTGCCATGGCTGGAACCGGACATCAACGACGCGATCGAGGAACTGCCGGCGCAAGGCATCAAGGGCGTTGTCATCGTCCCGCTGGGCTTTGTCAGCGACCACATGGAGGTGGTCTGGGACCTGGACACCGAGGCGCTGGAAACCTGCCGCACCCTCGGCCTGGCCGCAGCCCGCATCCCCACGCCCGGCGTGCACCAAAAATTCGTCGAGGGGCTGGTGGACCTCGTCTGCGAACGGACCCTGGACCAGCACCAGGCGGAACGCCCGGCACTGACCGCGCTGGGCCCGTGGATGGACGTCTGCATGCCCGGCTGCTGTGCCAACCGCCGCGGCGAAAAGCCGACCGTCGCGGGGATGGATTCAACCGTCGGGGTGACGCAACCATGACCGTGACCGTCCGCGTGGGTACCCGCGCCAGCGCCCTGGCCGTCACCCAGACCACCACGGTGGCCGAGGCTCTGGCCGCCGGGGGAGCGCTGGAGTACGAACTGGTCCGGATCAAGACCGAAGGCGACGTGCTCAAGGGACCGCTGGCCCAGATCGGCGGCACCGGTGTGTTTACCGCCGCCCTGCGCGAGGCGCTGCTGGATGACCGCTGCGACGTGGCCGTGCACTCGCTCAAAGACCTGCCCACCGGCGTGGCCGAGGGCCTGCAGATCGCAGCCATTCCGGTACGCGTGGACGTCCGGGACGCGTTGTGCGCCCGCGACGGCCTGACCCTGGCCGAACTGCCGGACGGGGCCAAAGTGGGCACGGGTTCGCCGCGCCGGGCGGCGCAGCTGCGCGCCGCCCGCCCCGACCTGGACGTGGTGGATATCCGCGGCAACGTGGACACCCGGCTGGGACGGGTCAAGGGACTGACCGGTGAAGCGAGGGTGGAAGGAAAGCACGCAGATCTTGACGCCGTCGTGCTCGCCGCCGCCGGACTGGCGCGGCTGGGCCGCACCCAGCATGTGACGGAACTGCTGGATCCGTCGGTCATGCTGCCCGCTCCCGGGCAGGGAGCCTTGGCTGTTGAGTGCCGGGTGGCCGACGCCGCGGCCGGCACGGCGCTGGCCGGCGCGCTGGCTGACTACGACGACGCGGAAAGCCGCCTGGCGGTGACCGCCGAACGCTCGCTGCTGGCGCGGTTGGAAGCGGGCTGCAGTGCTCCGGTGGGCGCGCTGGCACGGGTCGACGCCGGCACCTTGGTGCTCAAGGCAGTGGTCTGCAGCCCCGACGGCAGCCGGTTGTTGCACGGCGAGCAGCAGGTGCAGGCAGCCGGTTCGGAAGACGCTGTGGCGCTGGGCGCCCGACTGGCTGAAGAGCTGCTCGGCCGGGGCGCCGGCGACTTGATGAGTCAGGCTGGCCACTGACCATGGCGTTGCTGCGGCAGCGCGGGGCGCCGGAGAACCAGCTCCACGGGCTGCGGGTGGTGCTGCCGCGCACGCCGGATCGGGCAGCCGGAATGGCCGCCGAACTGCTCCGGCGGGGCGCGTCGGCCAGCGTCCTGCCCCTGATCGATTTCGAGCGGACCGACAAGCCGGGCGAACTGGACGAAGCCCTCACCCTGCTGGCCCAGCGCAAGGTGGACTGGTTGGTGATTACCAGCATCACCACGGTGCGCGCGCTGAAAGCGTGCGCTCAGGAGCGCGCAACCAGCCTGGCCGCCCTGGTCGGGGACACCAAGGTGGCCGCCGTGGGCACCCCGAGCGCCCGGGCGCTTGAGGCAGAAGGACTCTCGGTGGACTTGGTTCCGCCCGGCAGCATGGACGCCGTCGGTCTGGTGGACGCCTGGCCGCTTCCGCCCGAAGACGCGAGCCGGTCGACGGAGCGGATGACGGTGCTCCTGCCGCAGGCGGACATCGCCGCCCCCACGGTGTTCGAAGGCCTGATGGCAAAAGGCTGGCAGGTGCTGCCCGTGACCGCCTACCGAACCGTGGATTACCCGGCCCGGCCGGAGCTCCGGCTGACGGCGCCACTGGAGATCGCCTCCCGGGAGCGTGCCGATGGCCTGGAAGTGATCACGGCCGCCGATTTCCGCAGCCGCGCACTCGACGGCCGCGTCGACGCCGTCGTTCTGACCTCGCCCAGCGTGACCAGGAGAGTGGCCGGACTGCTTGACCCCTGGCCGTCCGGGCTCCGGCTGATCGCCATCGGCGCCAGTTCGGCACGGCAGGCCGCCGAGCTGGGGCTGGAGATCGCGGCGACCGCTGCCGAACCGACCCCGTCGGGCATTGCCGACGCGCTCGCACACACCTTGGAGCGCCAGCCAACCGAAACGGAAGGAACGCCATGAGCTTCCCCTACCACCGGCCCCGTCGACTGCGGGCCACCGAAGCGATTCGCCGGATGACGGCGGAGGTCCGCACCCACCCGAACCAGTTGATCCTGCCGGCGTTCATCCGCGAAGGCATCAGCGAACCGGTCCCGTTGCAGTCCATGCCGGGCGTGGTCCAGCACACCGCGGACTCGCTCAAGCGGGCGGCCGCCGAAGCCGTGGAACTGGGGCTGGGCGGCATCATGCTTTTCGGCATTCCCGCCGTGCGCGACGCGGTCGGCAGCGCGGGAGTGGACCCCGACGGCGTCCTGAACCGCGCCATCGCTGATGTGAAGGCCGAGGTGGGCCATGACCTCGTGGTGATGAGCGACGTGTGCCTGGACGAATTTACCGACCACGGGCACTGCGGCGTGCTGGCTCCGGACGGCACCGTGGACAACGACGCCACGCTGCCGATCTACGCCGAAATGGCTGTGGTCCAGGCGGCGGCCGGAGCCGACGTGCTGGGTCCGTCCGGCATGATGGACGGCCAGGTGGCAGTCATCCGCCAGGCCTTGGACGAGGCCGGATACCAGGACGCCTCCATCCTGGCCTACGCCGCCAAATATGCCTCGGCCTTCTACGGGCCGTTCCGCGAAGCCGTGGATTCGCAGCTGACCGGAGACCGGCGGACCTACCAGATGGATGCCGCCAACCGGCGGGAGGCCGTCCGCGAAGTGGAGCTGGACCTGGCCGAAGGCGCCGACATCATCATGGTCAAACCCGCGATGAGCTACCTGGACGTCCTGTCCGACGTGGCGGAAATGTCCCCGGTGCCGGTGGCCGCCTACCAGATCTCCGGCGAGTACGCGATGATCGAGGCGGCCGCGGCCAACGGCTGGATCGACCGGAAGGCCGCCATCCTGGAATCCGTCCTCGGCATCCGCCGCGCCGGTGCCGACATGGTGCTGACCTACTGGGCCCCGGAACTGGCCCGCTGGTTGAAGTAACCATCCCAACTCCCTGGCGCTGCGGACACCACACCGCAGCGGACTGAAGCTGTGCCGAAAGGAACCAAGACCATGACTGAAGCCGCCCGCTCCGAGGAGCTCTTCGAACGCGCCCGCCAGCTGATGCCCGGCGGCGTGAACTCGCCGGTGCGCGCCTTCGGCTCCGTCGGCGGAACCCCGCTGATGATGGTCAGCGGCCAGGGCGCCTACCTCACCGACGCCGATGGCCGCGCGTACGTTGACCTGGTCTGCTCGTGGGGGCCGGCCCTGCTGGGCCACGCCCACCCCGCCGTGCTGGACGCCGTGCACTCCGCGGTGGACCGCGGCCTGTCCTTCGGCGCGTCCACGCCCGCGGAGTCGGAGCTGGCCGCCCTGGTCGTCGGCCGGGTCTCCGCCGTCGAGCGGCTGCGCATGGTCTCCACCGGTACCGAAGCGACCATGACCGCGGTGCGCCTGGCCCGCGGCTACACCGGGCGCAACCTGGTGGTGAAGTTCGCCGGCTGCTACCACGGCCACCTGGACGGGCTCCTGGCCGCTGCCGGTTCCGGGGTCGCCACGCTGGCGCTGCCCGGCTCCGCCGGCGTCACCGAGGCCACCGCCGCCGAGACGCTGGTGCTGCCGTACAACGACATCGCCGCCGTGGAAGAGGTCTTCGCCGCCCGCGGCAGCCAGATCGCCGCCGTCATCACCGAGGCCGCACCGGCCAACATGGGCGTGGTCACCCCCGCCGACGGCTTCAACGCGGCCCTGTCCCGGATCACCCGCGAACACGGGGCGCTGCTGATCCTGGACGAGGTGCTGACCGGTTTCCGCACCGGCTATGCCGGCTACTGGGGGCTGACCGGGGGAGCCGAGGGAACAACCGATCCGTTCGTGCCGGACCTGCTGACCTTCGGCAAGGTCATCGGCGGCGGCATGCCGGTGGCTGCCCTCGGCGGCCGCGCAGACGTCATGGACTACCTGGCCCCGGTGGGCCCGGTCTACCAAGCCGGTACGCTCTCCGGCAACCCGATTGCCATGGCGGCTGGCGTCGCGACGCTGACTGCCGCAACGCCGGACGTCTACACGGCCATCGACTCCCGCTCGCGCGACCTGCAGGCCGCGCTGTCCGCCGCCCTGTCCGAGGCCGGAGTGGACCACAGCATCCAGACCGCCGGGAACCTGTTCAGCGTGGCCTTCGGCACCTCGGCCAACGGCGTCCGCAACTACGCCGATGCGCAGGCCCAGGAGGCGTTCCGCTACGCGCCGTTCTTCCACGCGATGCTCGACGCCGGCGTCTACCTGCCGCCGTCGGTCTTCGAAGCGTGGTTCCTGTCCGCCGCGCATGACGACGCCGCTATGGACAAGATCTTTGCGGCCCTCCCGGCGGCCGCGCGGGCCGCCGCGGCGGCGGAACCAACGGCCTGACCCCCGTGGCGAGGCCCGGCGCCGGACAGCGCCGGGCACGCTCCGCCGTGCCCGGGCCGGACCTCGGCATGGCAGACTGGTGAAGAAACCGGTCCCCGCGTGGGACCGTAGTGCCGAATCGTCAAACCAGGGGAGTGCAGATGGGCCTGTTGTCCAGGCGCGGGCAAATGCAGGAAACGCACGACGGCGGTGCAGGCACCGCTCCGGAAGTCGCCGTCCAAGTGCCGCCGCGGTCCATGTGGTCGGACGGCCTGGGCCGCACGGCCACCCGTTCGGCGCAGCTGCTGTTGGCGCTGGCGCTGGCCGTGGTGGTGATCTACGGGCTGCTGCAGCTGCGGCTGCTGGTCATCCCGTTCCTGATTGCCTTGATCTTGGCCGCGGCGGTGAGCCCGGTCGTGGGGCTGCTGCGCCGCTGGGGTTGGTCCCCGGCGCTGGCCACGGCCACGGCGTTCCTCGGGATCCTTGTGGTGCTCGGCGGGGTGGTCACCGGAATCGTCTTTGCGGTCCGCAGCGAATCGGATGAATTGGTCCGCTCCGCCAACGAGGGCTGGCTGGAGCTGCAGGAAATGATGGCCAACTTCCCGCTGCCGGTGAGCCAAGGGCAGATTGACGAAGCCCTGGCCTCGGTGGTGGACTTCCTGACCAGCGCTGCCGCCGGACGCAGCGCCCTCAGCGGGTTGTCCACCGCGGCGGAAATCATCACCGGGGCGGTCCTGATGGCCGTCATCCTGTTCTTCTTCCTCAAAGACGGTCCGCGGATTTGGGGCTTTTTGCTCAGCTGGTTCCCGGCGGCCCGGCGGCCCAAGCTGGAAGAGGCCGGATCGCGTGCCATGGACGTGCTGGGCAGCTACGTGCGGGGGACCGCCACCGTCGCCGCAGTCGACGCGTTTTTCATCGGCCTGGCACTGTTCATCCTGCAGGTTCCGCTGGCGCTGCCGCTGTCGGTGCTGATCTTCATCGGCGGATTCATCCCGATCGTCGGTGCCACGGTTGCCGGCATCGTAGCAACCCTGGTGGCGCTGGTGGCGAATGGCCCGGTGGCCGCGCTGGTGGTGGTCGCCGTCGTCATCGTGGTGCAGCAGTTGGAAGGCAACTTCCTGCAGCCGGTGGTGATGGGACGCTCCGTGAGCCTGCACTCGCTGGTGATCCTGCTGGCTCTGACCGCAGGAACCATTCTGGGCGGCATCATTGGTGCAGTCTTGGCCGTGCCGGTGACGGCGGTGTCCTGGGTGGTCATCCAGGTCATGACGGGGCGAAACTCCGGCGAGCATCCGGAGCCGGTCCGGCAGCGGAGCCGGTCAGAGACGCGCTGACCAAGAAGGCGATTAAAAAAGGCGAGGTCCCCGGAAGCCGAAGCTTCCGGGGACCTCGCCCGTTGCAGCCGCTGGGTTCAGCGGTCAGCTACGGGGATTTTAGAAGGCGGGGAACACGTCGCCGTTGGGCCAGGTCTCCTCGATGAACTTCTTCACGTCCGGGCTGTGCAGCAGTTCTTCGAGCTTGGCGATGGCCGGGTTGTCGTCGCCGGCCTTCCACACCAGGAAGTTGGCGTACGGGTTGTTCTCGGCCGATTCGACGATCACCGCATCATCAGTGTTCAGGCCGGCATCCAGGATGAAGTTGCCGTTGATGATGGCCAGGTCGATCTTCGGGTCGTCGATCAGCTGGACCAGGATTTCGGGCTGGTTCTCCTCGAACTTCAGGCCCTTGGGGTTCTGCTCGTCGGTCAGCGTCAATGCCGCCGAATCATCCTCGATGCCCTTCAGCAGGCCCGCGGCTTCGAGCATCTTCAGTGCGCGCGGCTGGTTGCCCGGATCGTTGGTGACCGCAATGGTAGCGCCCTCGGGGATGTCCTCGACGCTCTTGTGCTTGGACGAGAATCCGGCGTACGGCTCAATGTGGATGCCTTCGCCGTGTTCGAAATCGTAGCCCTTGTCGGCCACCTGCTGGTCAAAGAAGGCCAGGTGCTGGAAATAGTTGGCGTCCAGTGAGCCATCGTTCAGGGCGATGTTCGGGGTCTGGTAATCGGTGAATTCCTTGATGTCCAGGTCGATGCCGGCATCCTTGGCCAGATTTTCGTCCACGAACTGCAGGATCCGTCCCTGCGGGACCGGGGTGGCGCCCACCGTGATCGTTGTGGGATTGGCCGGATCCAGCGTGGCATCAGCGCTGGGGGTGGAATCAGAGCCACCGCAAGCCGTCAGCGCCAAGGCCGCGGCCAGGCCGGTACCAATGAGGGTTAGTGCTTTACGCATCTGCGTGCGTTCCTTTCAACTAACCGGGGCAGCCGAAGACGGCCCATCCCGGATATGGTGCAGCTAGCGGCTACTGGCTGCATTCCTCCGCGGCCTCACGGCCGGCGGGAGCATGGGGGAGCGGGACGGCATTGTCCCTGAACTGAGTGTTCCTGAACTGTGTCTCTGAACCGGCCGAAGGACGGTTCAGACAGCGGTGACGGGCTCGTGCCGGCGTTTCCTGCTGCCGGCCTGGGCTGCGCTGCGGTGGTCCACGCGCCGGGCCACGGCATCCCCGGTCCACTGGATCAGCTGGACCAGGACCACCATGATCACGATGGTGACAATCATGACCGTGGTGTCGAACCGCTGGAAGCCGTAGTTATAGGCGAGCTGGCCCAGGCCGCCGCCGCCGGTGAGGCCCGCCATGGCGGAGTAGCCGACCAATGTGACCACCGTGGTGGTCAGGGCGGCGACCAGCCCGGGCAACGCTTCGGGAACCAGGACCTTGGCCACAATCTGCAGCCGGGTGGAGCCCATGACCGTCGCGGCATCGATCTTGCCGGAGCTGACGTCGCGCAGGGCGGTTTCCACCAACCGCGCGAAGAACGGCACCGTGCCGATGGTGAGCGAGACACAGGCCGCCAGAGCGCCGATCGACGTGCCGGTGATCGCCCGGGCCAGCGGGATCAGCGCGATCATCAGGATGGCGAACGGAATGGACCTGGTGATGTTCACGATGACATCGGACACGATCCGGTTGGTCAGCCGCATGGGCCGCAGGCCGCCCGGGGAGCTGGTGTAAAGGAAGATGCCCAGCGGCAGCCCAATCAGCAGAACAAAGAAACCCGAGACACCCACCATCAGCAAGGTTTCGCCGAAGGCCTTGGGCAGGGCCTTGGTGATGGCCGGATTGGTCATCAGCTCATTGATGAAGTTCATGCTGTCTCTTCCTGGACGACGCGTACGGCAACGCCCTGGCCGGTCAAGTGCCGGGCGAGGGAAGCGGTGTCTGCCCCGGCCGGCAACTGGATGCGGAGGTGGCCGAACTGGGTGCCGGCCAACGACTCCACACTGCCGGCCAGCACGTTCAGGTCCATGCCGAAGGTGCGTGCGGCCCCGGTGAGCACCGGTTCCGACGCGCTGTCGCCCGAATACAGGATTTCCATCACCGTGCCGCTGCCGTTCGTTTCCGCCGGCGGCAGCGGCAGCAGCGTGCTCGAGAGGCGGCCGCCGAGATCGGCCGCCACGTTGCGCAGCGGGCCATGTTCGACGATCCGGCCCGCCTCCAGCAGCGAGACGGAGTCGCAGATGCGTTTAATGACCTGCATCTCGTGCGTGATGACCAGCACGGTCAGCTGCAGCCGCTGGGTGAGATCCTGGATCAGTGTCAGGATTTCATCGGTGGTCTTCGGGTCCAGCGCCGAGGTGGGCTCATCACAAAGCAGGACGTCGGGATCGGAGGCGAGGGCGCGGGCAATGCCGACGCGCTGGCGCTGGCCGCCGGAAAGCTGGGACGGATAGGCGTTCTCGAACCCCTCCAATCCGACCAGCTTGAGCAGTTCGGCCACCTTTGCGCGGATCGCTGCCCTGGGCGTCTTGACGATCTCCAAGGGATGCGCCACGTTGTCGGCGGCGGTGCGCGAATCCATCAGATTGGCATGCTGGAAGATCATCCCGATGCGCCGCCGGGCCGTTCTGAGGTCGGCGTCCCGGGCTGCGCTGAGTTCCGCCCCATTGATTGATACCGAGCCCGACGTCGGGCTGTCCAGCAGCGTAAGGCACCGTACCAGGGTGGACTTTCCGGCTCCGGAATGGCCGACGATGCCGTGGATGGACCCCTTGGGAACGGACAGGCTGACGCCGTCGAGGGCCACCACTTCGCGGTTGCCCTGGCGGTAGACCTTGCGCAGGTCGGTAACGGTGATCATGAAACCTCGGGGAGTTGAACTCAGAAAGCATCGGCGGCCGCCATAGCATGCGCCGCCGCAGAGTCTTAATTATGACAGCCGGGCCAGCGCGCCGGAATTCGACCAAAGGTTGCGTCATACGACGACCCGAAGTTGACACTCGAGCGCTCAACAGCTGCGGCAGGATTGCTGCAGAGGGAAGCGTCAGACGGCCACCGGCATCAAGCGGACGGGCCAGACGCCGTCTACGACTGCTTCCGGGTCAGTGCGCCGCAGCCATTCCTGAAAGCTGGCGGCCTGTTGCGCGCACCAGCCGATTTGCCGTTCATGCAGTTCGGCGGCGTCGACGCACAGCCCTGAGTAGCGGCGGGCCAGGGCATCCGCGACTCCGATAGTTGCCAGCGCATCGGCCGCCGACGTGTGCGCAGCCTCCAGGCGCACGCCATAGAGTTCGCACAGCGCCACCAGAGTGCGTTTCCCCCGCCGGTAGCGGTCCATCTGCTTATCCAGAATGAACGGATCGATCACCGGCGTTGCGGTCGGGGCTAGCAGGCCGTACCGCGAACATTCATTGGCCAGCACGGTGAAATCGTAGGCGGCGTTGAAGGCCATGACGGGAATGCCGGCGTCAAAGAAGCCGGCCAGTGCCTCGGCGATCCCGGCCGTGGCGGTGGCTGCATCGAGGCCGTCGGCGCGGGCACGCTCCGTGCTGACCCCGTGGATCGCGGCCGCTTCGGCGGGAATGTCGACGCCGGGGTCTACCAGCCACTCACGCTCCTGCACGGGACGGCCCGCTTCGTCGACCAGGACCAGGGAAGCCGTCACGATCCGAGCCGTATGCGGATCGCGGCCCGTGGTTTCCACATCGAAGGCGGCCCGGGGACGTTTATGCCAGCTGTTCATGCCGGTAACCGTAGCGGCCGGGTCGGACGAAACCGGGGAGGCGCAGCGGCGCGCGGGAAACTTTGGGCCCCGGTGCCTTGCTGTAGGGCAGCATGGGCAGGCCAAATTACAATGGTGTAATGCGGGAAGCGGTGGTGGAGGCGGTGCTGGACCTCGCAGCGCTCGTGCCGCGCGGCCGCGTGCTGTCGTACGGGGACGTCGCCGAACTGCTCGACGCGGGCGGGCCCCGGCTGGTCGGCAGGATCATGTCCCTGCATGGGAATGCGGCTCCTTGGTGGCGGATCATCCGTGCCAATGGTTCTCTGCCCGATGAGCTGATGGCGCGGGCGGTGATGCACTACCGCCGGGAAGGGACCCCGCTGGCCGAGCCGGCTGCCGGACCGGCTAAGGTGCGCATGGCCCAGGCCCGCTGGATGCCCCACGACGAAGATTTCGCCGCGATCGAGCGGCTGCGGCGCAAAGTGTCCGAGGCGACTGATGGGATGGGCGCATGATGCAGACGAAGCCGCCGGCCGGGCTGAGGCTGGTCCGGCCCGAGACCAAGTCCGCCGGCGCCCCGCTGCCGAGCCAGGACCAGGCAGAAGTCATCGGCCTGCCTGCCGGCTGTGGTCCGGTGCTGGTGCTCGGCGGCCCGGGCACGGGGAAGACGACCGCGTTGGTGGAGCACGCGGTCCGCCGCGTGGAAGAAACCGGGCTGGACCCGGCGGGTTTGCTCTTCATGGCCCCGAACCGGCTGGCCGCCTCGCGTCTGCGGGATGCCCTGACCGCCCGGCTGGACCGCAGTCTGGGCACTTCCCTGGCCAGGACGTGGTCTGCCTACGCCTTCGACCTGATCCGCCGGGCCCGCGTGGAAGGGCTGCTGCCGCTGGTCGAACGGGCGCCCCGACTGTTGTCCGGGCCCGAACAAGACCAGATCATCGCGGAACTGCTGGCCGGCCACCGTGCCGGCTATGGCCAGGGTGCCGGCTGGCCGGAAGACCTGCAGCAGGCGTTGGGTACCCGCGGCTTTCGCCAGGAGATCCGCCAGCTATTCGACCGGTTAACCGAGTACGGCAGTACCGCCGCGCAGCTGGAGCAACTGGGCGTTGAGTGCGGCCGCCCGGACTGGGTCGCGGCGGCACAGCTTTACCGCGAATACCGGGACCTGATCGACCTCCGAATGCCGGAGGCCTTCGACCCAGCCGGCATCATTACATCGGCCCGCCAGCTGTTGCTGGAGCATCCGGGACTCCTCGACCGGGAGCGCAGCCGTCTCCAGCTGATCCTGGCTGACGACCTGCAGGAAGCCAATCCCGCCGTCTTCGAGCTGCTGGCCTTGCTCGTCGAGGGACAGGACGCCGTGCTGGCCGCCTCGCCGGACACAGTCGTCCAGGGCTTCCGCGGCGCCCGGCCGGATGTGATCGGCCAACTTCCGGGACTCCTCGGCACCCGGGACAAACCCCTGCAGACGCTGGTGTTGACCACCTCGCACCGGATGGCGCCCGCAGTCGCGGCCTCCTGGCAATCCACCGCGGCCAGAATCTCCCAGGTTGCCGGTGCCCACCGCGCCCGCGACCTCGTCCATCCTGGGGCTGAAGCCGGAGCCGGTGCCGACCCCGGCCGCGCTGCCGCGGTGCAGGATGACGCGCCTTCCGCCAGTGCGCACGTGGTGGCTTCGCCCGTCCATGAGCACCGCTATGTTGCCCAGCGGATCCTGGAAGCCCGGTTGTTCGAGGGGTACAGGCTCAGTGAGATGGCCGTCATCGTCCGGACCGGCGGCCAGCTCTCCGCCCTCGCTCGCTACCTCACGGGCCAAGACATTGCGGTCAAAGTTCCGGTGGCTGAAACCGCAGTGCGCGACGAAGCGGCGGTCCGGCCGTTGCTGGATGCGTTGGCGATGGTGCTCGATCCGGACCTGCTCACCGCCGACACCGCCGTTGCCCTGCTGACCTCCAGGATCGGGGGCGCTACGGCAATCGACCTGCGCCGCCTGCGCCAAGCACTGCGGCGCGAAGAGCTGTTGGGCGGCGGGGGCCGGTCCAGCGATGCGCTGCTCGTGGAGGCGCTGGGCGACGCTGCGTTCCTGAGCACCCTCGGACGGGAAGGCGGAGCCGCGCGGAGGGTCGCGCGGATGCTCCAAGCCGGCCGGGAGGCGGCGTCCGCGCCGGGAGCCAACGCGGAGACGGTGCTCTGGGCCTTGTGGTCCGCAGCCGGGCTGGCGGACCGCTGGGCTGCGCAGGCGCTGCAAGGCGGACCGGCCGGCGTCCGGGCCGACCGGGATCTCGACGCCATGATGGCGTTGTTCCAGACGGCCGAACGGTATGTCGACCAGCTCCCGGGCTCGAGCCCGCGGCAGTTCCTGGAGTACCTGCTGAACCAGGAACTGCCGATGGACAACCTGGCGCCGCGGGCCCAGGTGCGCGAAGCGGTTGAGCTGCTCACTCCAGCCTCGGCGGCCGGCCGGGGCTGGCCGCTGGTCATCGTGGCGGGCCTCCAGGAAGGAGTGTGGCCGAATACCCGGCTGCGCGGCGAACTGTTGGGCAGCACCCAGTTCGTCGACGTCCTGGAACACGGGGCCGAGGAAGCGCGGCGGATCGACGCGGTATCCCGGCTGCGCGAGATCCGGTACGACGAATTGCGCAGCTTTTCCACCGCAATCTCCCGCGCCGAACGCCGGCTGATCTGTACGGCCGTGCAATCTGAAGATGCCCAACCGTCCCAGTTCTTGGATCTGGTCGACCCCTGGCTGGACCCGGAAAGCCCCCGGCCGGCCACCGAAGTACTCCGGCCGCGCACGGTGCGGGCGTTGGCTGCGGAACTTCGGCAGGCGGCCCAACAAGCAACGGACCGTCCGGAACAAGCTGCTGACGCTGCGGCAGTCCTGGCAATGCTGGCGGCCAGCCCGGTGCCGGTACCCGGTGCGCATCCGCGCGACTGGTGGGGACTGTTGCCGCTGAGCAGCACGGCACCGGTGGTGCCGGAAGGGGAACCTGTCCCGGTATCCCCGTCGAAGGTGGAGGCTGTCCAGAAGTCCCCGCTGGACTGGTTCATCCAGGCCGCCGGCGGCGAAGCCGCGACCGATTTTGCCCGCAGCCTGGGCACCTTGGTCCACGGTATTGCGCAGGACTTTCCCGAGGGCACCGGGAACGAATACGTGGCGGAACTCGTCCGCCGCTGGCCACAGTTGGGCATGAAGCAAAACTGGGAAGGCAGGCTGGACTTCAACCGGGCCGAAGGCATGGTCCGCAGGCTGGCCCAGTACGTCGTCCAGATGCGTTTGGAAGGCCGCAGCTTGCTCGGCGTAGAGCAAGACTTCTCAGTGGATTTGCAAGGTCCCGAGCGCGTGGCCAGACTGCGCGGACAAGTGGACCGGTTGGAGTTGGACGCCGATGGACGCCTGCACATCGTGGACCTGAAAACGGGCCGCTCGGCCCCCAGCAAAGCGGAGCTGGAGCGGCACCCCCAGCTCGGAAGCTACCAAGCGGCGGTGGCGGCCGGAGGATTTTCCGGGCACAAACCGGCCGCCGGCGGCGCCTCCCTGGTTCAACTCGGGCAGGACCTGAAATCGGTCAAGGTCCAACAGCAGGAAAGCCTGGCCGACGGCGAAGACTGGGCGACGCCGATGATCCATGAGGCGGCAGCCCTGATGTCTGCCGCGCAATTCGAAGCCCGGCACGATCCGCAGCGCTCCCGGAACGGCGGCCACGGCTGCCGGGCACCGGAAATTTGTCCCCTGTGTGCAGAAGGAAGGCAGGTCACCGAATGAGCATCGGATCGGTTACCACCACTTACACCCCGGAAGAACTCGCCGGTTTGCTGGGCCAGCATCTGCCCACCGCCGAACAATCCGCCATCATCAGTTCCGCGATGCAGCCCCTGCTGGTCATTGCCGGCGCCGGATCGGGCAAGACAGCAACCATGGCCGACCGCGTCGTCTGGCTCGTGGCCAACGGCCTCGTCCGGCCGGACGAAATCCTCGGCGTCACCTTCACCCGAAAAGCCGCCGGGGAACTGGCCGCCCGGATCCGCGCCCAGCTGGCCAGGCTGGACCGCAAGGGGCTGCTGCCGCAGGAGGCAGACAACGCTGCCGGGTTCGTGGAGCCCAAGGTCTCCACCTATCACTCCTACGCCAATGGCCTGGTCAGCGACTACGGGCTGCGCCTGGGCATCGAACGCGACGTGGTCTTGCTGGGCACAGCGCAGTCCTGGCAACTTGCCAGCCACTGCGTGGAAGCCTACGACGGACCCATCGAGCACTTGACGGCCGCCAAGTCAACGCTGGTCGGCTCGGTGATGCAGTTCGCCGGGGAATGCTCGGAGCACCTGGTGACTCCTGAGCAGGCGGCCGATTACCTGGCCGCCGAGGTGGAGCGGATTGCCGCGCTGCCTTATGTCGACGGCAGCACCAAGCCAGCCAAGCAGGACGTGCGGAAACTGCTGGACCGGCTGCGGACGCGGATCACGGTGGCGGGCCTCGCCGCCGCTTACAACCGGGCCAAGCGGGAACGCGGCGTGCTGGACTATGGCGATCTTGTTTCGCTGGCGGCGCGCATCGCCCGGGAAGTGCCGCAGGCCCGCCAACTCGAACGCAGTCGCTACAAAGTGGTGTTGCTCGACGAATTCCAAGACACCTCCCACGCCCAGATGGTGTTGTTCTCCGAGCTGTTCGGCGACGGGCATGCCGTGACGGCAGTGGGAGACCCCAACCAATCCATCTATGGCTTCCGCGGCGCTTCCGCCGGCCAGCTCTTCGCCTTCCAAGAGCAATTCCCGCTGGTGGACGACGACGGACGCCGGGCGCCCGCTCCGGCGGGCTTCCTCACGGTGGCCTGGCGCAACAGTGAAAACATCCTGCGGATGGCGAACCGGATATCCGCCCCGCTGAACAGGGAAGACCCGAACCGGCCGCGCCCAGGCCGGATCAGCGTCCCGCCGCTGCGACCCCGGCCCGGAGCCACGGAAGGAACAGTGGCATTGGGGCGGTATGCGACGGAGGCGGAAGAAACCAGCGCCCTTGCCGATGCGATCGAACGAGCCAGAATGACGGTCTTCTCCCGGGACCCGGAAACAGGCAGGGCAGAGCAGGTCAGCGCCGCGGTCTTGTGCCGGCGGCGAGCCCAGATCCCCGGCATCGCTAAAGCGCTGGAGGAACGGGGCATTCCCTACGAAATCGTGGGGCTGGCCGGTCTGCTGGCCCAGCCCGACATTGTGGACCTCGTGGCCATGCTGAGGGTCCTGGCGGATCCGGGACGCTCCGACGCACTGATGCGGTTGCTGGCTGGTGCCCGCTGGCGGATCGGCCCCGCCGACCTCATGGCCTTGGCTGACTGGTCGCGCTTTCTGGAACGCAAGCGCCTGAGCGCCGTCCAGGCCGGCGAAGCTCCCGACCTTGACCGCAATGAGCCGACTGCGGAAACTGTCGTCGAACACGATCTGGCCGAGGCTGCGTCCCTGATTGAGGCGCTCGACCGGCTGCCCAGGCCGGGCTGGACCTCCCGCTACGGACGCTCGTTGACGCCTGTGGCGCTTGAGAGGCTGACCCGTTTGGCGGACGAGGTCCGCTACCTCCGCAGCTTCATCGGCGATGACCTGACGCTGCTGTTGGGTGAAGTGGAGCGCACCATGTTGCTGGACATCGAGGTCGCTTCGAAACCCGGCCAGAGCATCCATCAGGCGCGGCGCAACCTTGATGCCTTCCACGACGCTGCGGCCGCGTTCATGCAGACGTCGCAACGCGTTGACCTGCTGGCTTTTCTCGCCTGGCTGGAAGCCGCCGCCGCCGAGGAAGGCGGCCTGGACATGGCTCAGGTGGAGGTGCGGCACGATGCCGTGCAGTTGCTCACGGTCCACGCGTCCAAGGGGCTGGAGTGGGACGCCGTCTTTGTGCCTGGGCTCAACGACGGCGCTTTCCCGTCGTCGTCGGACAGCCGGTGGAGCAGCGGCCACGCGGCGTTGCCCTGGCCGTTGCGAGGGGACCGCTTTGATCTGCCCCAGTGGGACACCGATCAGCCGGACCAACTGTCCTGGCTGAACGCGGAAGCGGACTATAAAGCGGATGTGCAAGCGCACGGCGAAGACGAAGAGCGCAGGCTGGCCTACGTCGCCTATACCCGGGCCAAGCACCTGCTTGTCTGCAGCTCCGCTGGCTGGTCCGGCAGCAAGGTCAAGCCAACAGCGGTTTCTGTCTTCCTGGCCGAACTGCATGAGTTATCGCAGAGCGAACCCGGTACGGTGCAGGTGGCGCACTGGGTCCAGGACCAAGATCTTGGACCGGAGAATCCGTTCCGCGCTGAGATGGAAACGGCGCTGTGGCCCTTCGACCCCCTGGAAGGGCCGCGGGTCTACCGCAACGGCGTCCCGCAGCGGCAACGTGCCGGCCGCCGCGCGGCCATGGAACAGGCAGCCCAAGCTGTACTCGAATCCATGGCACAGGACCGCCAACCTCCTGCGGATTCCTCGTGGGCGCATGAAGCCCGACTGCTCTTGGAGCGGCACAACGCCGCGCCAACTGCCGGAGAAGTGCAGTTGCCGGCACACATCTCCGCATCGCTGCTGGTGGACTTGGCCGACGATCCGGACGAAGTCACTCGGCGGCTGCGCCGTCCGGTGCCGCGCAAGCCCGGCATGGCAGCCCGCAAGGGAACAGCCTTCCACGGTTGGATCGAGGAATACTTCGGCACCACAGGGATGCTGGACCTTGAGGAATATCCGGCGGCGGCCGACTCCTACATCGACGAGGCCTACGACCTGGACGGGCTCATCAAGACGTTCAAGGACTCCGAATGGGCCAACCGGGTGCCGGCAGCCATCGAAGTGCCCGTGGAGACCCGGGTCGGCGACGTCGTGGTGCGCGGGCGCATCGACGCCGTCTTCCGCGATGCCGACGGCTGCTGGGACCTGATTGACTGGAAGACCGGCACAGCGCCGACGGGGCGGCAGTTGACCGTCAAAGCCGTGCAGTTGGCCGTCTACCGGCTGGCGTGGGCCCGGTTGCACGGTCTTGATCTGGACCAGGTCAAGGCCGCGTTCTACTACGTTGCCCAGGACCGGCTGGTGAGGCCGCACGACCTCGCCGGTGAGGAGGAACTGGAAGCAGCCGTCTTACGGGCCTACGCCTAGAAGGGCAGCCCGGTCTCGGCGACAGCGGCGTCGGTCACGGCTGGTTGATCACCGGCAACGCGGTGGTATCCACGGACGCAGGGCCGGTTCCCGGCGCGCCTGCTCCCTCCGCAAATTCCGTCCCGTCCGGACTGGTGCTCTCCGGACGGTCGCTCTCCTGGCTGCCCGGTGCCTGGCTAGCAGGCCGGCCGGTGGGCGCCGTCGACGCAGCGGAATCGGCTGCCGGATCTTCCACCGGGAGCAGGGTGACCTTCCGCTGGCCGGGACCGCTGGAGAGATGCACGCGGGGACTGTCCGTGTTGGTGGGACGCGTACCGTCCGCTGTGGAATCGGCGCCGGAACCGGATGCCTCGGCCTCGTCCGTAACGGCGTCCAGTGACTTGGCGTCCGCTGGCTTGCCAGCCCGTGCCTCTGCCGCCGGGCCGGCGGCGGTCTCCGGCTCCGGGGCGCCCGGCGCAGCCGCGGGAAGCGTCGGGGGAGCGGCGGGCGGCGGGGGAGCGGTGACACTGATCGGCTGGCCGCCGTGCTCTGCTACGTCCGATTCGAGTTCGTTCAGCATCTCCACGGCTTCATCGACCATGGTCTGATCGTTTGCTGCCAGTCCGCGGACCAGCCATTGCGCCAGAGCGAATTCAGCGGCCAGCGCTGCGCGGCGCATCAGGTGCGGGTCCACCGGATCCTTGCGGTACTTCCGGTAGGACTCCAGCACGACGTCGGCGAATGACTGCTCATGCACGGCCACCAGCCAGGCAAAGTCATCGGCCGGGTCGCCGATGCGCAGATCGGTCCAGCCGGTCACCGAGGAAACGCTGCCGTCATGGACCAGCAGGTTGTCTTCGTGCAGGTCACCGTGCACCACGCACGGGTTGAACTTCCACAGCGCCACGTCTTCCAGGGCGTGCTCCCAGCGGCGCAGCAGCGCGGGCGGGATCTTGCCGGTGGTGGCGGCCTGGTCCAGTTCGTTGAGCTTCCGCTGGCGGAATTGGTCGGCGGTGTAACTGGGCAGGTCGGCGGCGTCGACCATGGCCGCCGGAAGGTCGTGGATGCCGGCGGTTGTCCGTCCGATCGACACCGGTACGGAGGCACCCGACGCGACCAGCGCCTCCAGCGCGAAGGTGCTGCCGGGCACGTGGTTGTAGACAAACGTGCGCAGCTCGGACTGTTGGACGGTGCCGGCGACGGTGGGCACCTGGAAGGGCAGCTCTGCCCGGATGGCAGGGGAGAAGGCCCGGAGCACCAGCAACTCCGTTTCCAGTCGCATACTCGCTTCGGCGTGTTTCGGTGAACGCACCCGCCACCGCTTGCCGGCCGAATCGGTGAGCACGGCGGACTGGAAATCCGCTGCATCGTCTGGCAGACCGGCAACGCCCGTGGGCGCCAACCCGGGTACGGCCGCGCTGGCTATCGCCGCCAGCTCCAGAGGTGTCTTTCTCACGTAGTCCACCGTACGTGCATCCGGTACCGGCTGCCTGTCCACGGCCGCGGCGAGTCGCCGGAACGATGACGCTGGCGGCACCGGAACGCACCGCCGTCGTGCATTCCACAGCTGCCGCGGCCCGAATAACGGTCCGGGCTCCGCGGTGAGTACGGTAGATACATGAGTCTTAGCACCGCCTCCGCCGGGTTCCCGCCGCTGGGCCAGCTGATGCTGGCGCGCACCACCATGGACCGCGGCTGCGAACGGCGCAGCCATCCCGGCTTGCTGGATGGCATCTGGGGCGGCGACACCACCTATGTGATGCTCATCGCCGACGGCAAAACGCTGGTCCGCGGCGGCCGGATCGTGCTGCTCCCGAGCCGCGAACGGGCCGCCACCGAGTTGTCCATTTACCTTGGACGGGCGGTGGAAGGGGCGGATGTGCCGGTCGGCACGGACATCGTGCTGTCCGTGCTGCCTGAAGGCACGGAATTGGCGGAGTACGACGGCGAGTGGCTGAGCCTGCGCGATGTGGCAGGGCAGCTTTCGGCCCAAGACACCGGGCTGTTCGTTGAAGCCGCGGCCATTTCCAATTGGCACCTGGCGCACACGCACTGTCCGCGCTGCGGGCAGCGCACCGAGATCGAAGAAGGCGGCTGGGTTCGCCGCTGCCCCGCCGACGGCAGCCAACACTTCCCGCGCACCGACCCAGCGATCATCGTCTCGGTGATCGACGAGAACGACCGGCTGCTGTTGGGCCGCAACAGCGCGTGGCCAGCCAGCCGGTATTCCACCCTGGCCGGATTCGTTGAACCGGGAGAGTCGCTGGAGGCAGCAGTGGTTCGGGAGGTCGAGGAGGAATCCGGTGTGGTGGTGCATTCGCCCGCGTACCTCGGGTCCCAGCCTTGGCCGTTCCCGGCGTCGTTGATGATTGGCTTCACCGCGGTGGCGACAGACTCGGCGTCGGTGCCGGACGGTGTGGAGATCCTTGACACCCGCTGGTTCAGCAGGAAGGAACTGGCAGCGGCGTTGGCGGCCAACGAGGTCCAGGTGGCCGGCGACCTCTCCATTGCCCGGGCCATGATCGAGCACTGGTACGGCGGCGCTCTGCCGCAGGCCGGGCAATGAGCGCTTCGGTGGCCGCGCCCCGTCCGGAGGGCAGCCTCGAAGAGCAGATCCTGTCCGGGCTGGACGACGAACAGCGCCAGGTGGCCACGACCCTGGCCGGCCCGCTGTGCGTGCTCGCGGGAGCGGGCACCGGCAAGACGCGGGCGATCACGCACCGGATCGCCTACGGCGTGCATACCGGGGTGTATCAGCCGCAGCGCGTGTTGGCGGTCACGTTCACGGCCCGGGCGGCCGCCGAAATGCGCACGCGGCTGCGCGACCTGGGCGTCGGCGGGGTGCAGGCCCGCACGTTCCATGCCGCGGCGCTGCGCCAGCTGCAGTATTTCTGGCCGCAGGCGGTCGGTGGCTCGCTGCCCGGTTTGCTGGACCACAAGGCCAGCGTCATCGCCGAAGCGGCCCGGCGCCTGCGGCTGACCACCGACCGTGCTGCGATCCGTGACCTGGCCGCCGAAATCGAGTGGGCCAAGGTCTCCATGCTGACGCCGGAGAGCTATGTCCGCCGGGCGGCCGGTCGTGCAGCGCCGGCAGGCTACGACCTGACCACGGTGGCCCGGCTGTACCAGGCGTACGAGGACGTGAAGACGGACCGCAACATCATCGACTTCGAGGATGTCCTGCTGATCACCGTGGGGATCCTCCAGGAAGACCCGAAGGTCGCCGCCGCCGTGCGGGACCAGTACCGGCACTTCGTGGTGGATGAGTACCAGGACGTCTCGCCGCTGCAGCAGCGGATGCTGGACCTGTGGCTGGGGGACCGCGACGAACTGTGCGTGGTCGGAGACGCAAGCCAGACCATCTACTCTTTCACCGGTGCGAACTCGCGCCATCTGCTGGAGTTCACCAAACGCTTCCCCGGAGCCGATGTGGTGAAACTGGTGCGGGACTACCGTTCTTCACCCCAGGTGGTGCAGCTGGCCAACTCGCTGCTGGCCGCCCGCACCCGGCAGCCGTCCCGCGGCGGGGACAGCTGGCCGACGCCGCTGGAGCTGATCGCCCAGCGCCCGGCGGGACCCGAGCCGTCCTTCACCGAATGTGCCGACGACGAGGCGGAAGCGGCGCAGGTGGCCACGCGCATCCGCGGTCTGCTTGACGACGGGGTCGCCGCCGCCGAGATTGCCGTGCTCTTCCGGACCAATGGCCAGTCGCAGGCTTACGAACAGGCGCTGGCCAGTGCCGGCATCGGCTACCAACTGCGCGGCGGCGAGCGGTTCTTCCAGCGCCGGGAGGTCCGCGACGCGATCCTGCAGCTGCGCGCCTCGTCCCGCGCCGCGGGAACCGAGCCCGTGCCGCAATTGGTCCGCGATGTGCTGGCTAACCTGGGCTACACCCGCGAAGCGCCGCAGGCCGGCGGGGCAGTGCGTGAACGCTGGGAATCATTGGCCGCGCTGGTGGGGTTGGCCGAGGAGCTGGACGCCGCCCGCGGTTCGGCAGCCGGCGGCGTGTTCACCATGCAGGATTTCGTCGCCGAGCTGGATGAACGCGCAGCGGCACAGCACGCGCCCACAGTCCAGGGCGTCACCCTGGCTTCGCTGCACTCGGCCAAGGGCCTGGAATGGGACGCGGTCTTCTTGGTCGGACTGAGCGAGGGACTGATGCCCATCTCCTTCGCCGACACTGATGAAGCAGTGGATGAAGAACGCCGCCTGCTCTATGTGGGCATCACCCGTGCCCGCCAGCATCTGGCACTCTCCTGGTCGCTGGCACGGACTCCGGGCGGCCGCGCCAACCGCAAGCCCTCCCGGTTCCTGGATGGATTGAGGCCGGCCTCGTCATCATCGGTGCGGAGCGTGTCCGGCCAGCGCCCGGCACGCCGCAAGCAGGCCGCGCCGGCGGTCTGCCGGGTATGCGGAACGTTGCTGAACAGCGGGGCGGAGCGCAAGGTCGGCCGGTGTCACAACTGTCCTCCCACCTACGAGGAGTCGACGTTCGAGGCGCTGCGCGAGTGGCGCAAGGACACCGCCAGCAATGCGTCGATGCCGGCCTTCGTGATCTTCACCGACGCCACGCTGGTGGCGATCGCCGAGGCCAGGCCGCAGTCGCTGCCCGAGCTGTCCAAGCTGGCCGGCGTGGGACCCGCGAAACTGGAGCGCTACGGCGAGGACGTGCTGCGGATCCTGGCCGCGAACTGAGTCCGTCGGCAGGGTTCTGCAGCCACGGACCGGTGTCAGGACGCCGCAGCCAGCACGCAGCCGCAGTCCGGATGCGGCGGATAGGGGTGCCGGGAAACGCTGCCGTCGCCGCTTTCAAGCTTGAGCACGGCGGAAAAGCTGCCAGGTTGGTTTCGTCCGTCCAAAAACAGCAGGGCCTGGATGGCGGCCAAACCGGCGGCGGCTACCGACTGCGATACCTCGTCGGCCGGAGTCCGGGAAGCCGCTTTGCCCGGCGTGCCGGTCAGCCGGGCGACGACCTCCGGCCACGTCGGATCGGCATCCGCCCGATGTAGCTCCACACAGCCAAGGCAACTGGTCTGGCCGGGGACCACCAGTGGCCCGATCAGGGTGTCGTGCTCACGGACCAGGACGCTCAGGTGCGGGTGGCCCCGGCTCATCAGCGCCGCCGCGACCCGCGGGTCCGCCACATCGCGGTCGAGGTAGATGGCCAAGTTGAGCGCCCGTGGAAAGATGCCGGCAGCCCCTTGCTCCGCGGTCGTTCCCGGCAAGAGGTGGCAGGCGACCGTCGGATCGATCTGGCGGGCCGCGCGCCGGACAGCCTGTCCCCGGGTGAGGCCGATGTCGGTGATCCGGAAGGCGCCCGAGCCAACGTCCGCCGGGCTCACCACGGCCGGATCCTCCAGCAGGAGGGTGCCGACGCCGGCGGCGGTCAGGGCGGTGGCCAACGCTGCACCGGTGCGCCCCAGCCCGATGATCTGCACCACGCAGCGGCTCCGCGCGGCCAGCGACCCCTCGCTGTCCGCCGAGTAGACCGCAGACCAGTGGCGCGCGTCCGGGGCCAGCCGGTCCGCGCGCAAGCCGGACAAACGTTCCCCGCCGGAATCCGGCACCAGCACGGGCGCCAGCGCTGCCAGCAGCAAAGCGGCCCGTTCGACATCCAGCCCGCAACCCGTGCGCACCGCGTCCAGCTCGGAGGATTCGAACCCCTGACGCAGACGGCGCAGGAACTGCCGGTCCGATTCCCCGGTTCCTTCGATCACCAGCCCGCCGGCCCCCAGGCCGAACTGCACGGTACCCGCAGCGAATTCGACCATGCGCAGGCCGGGATTGAGTTTCAGCTGAGCCATGGCCGCCTCCTTGCCGTTTGCCCGGGACCGGGATCGAGCTGGTAATCCATGCTGGCATGCCGCCGGCCGGTGCCCGAAGGTTATCCACAGAAAACGGGGCAGCGCCGATGGGTGGATGCGGGCGGTCGGAGCCACCCGGTAACCTCAACGCATGTCCCGAGCAGAACAGACGCAGAAATCCCGCGGTTCAGCGGCACCGTCGCGGCCGGTGCCGCTGGTGGCAGGCACCGGAGAGCGCGTGCCGTTGACCACAGCCAGCGGTGCCCCCGTGGTGGTCAAACGCTCCGCGCGCCGCCGCCGGACGGTCTCGGCCGCGTGGCGGGACGGGGCTGCCGTGATCTCCATTCCCGGCCACTTCACGCAGGCGCAGGAACAGGAGTGGGTGCGGCGGATGCTGGCCAAGCTCGAAACCCGCAGCGCACGTCCGGCAGGCCGCACGGCTACCAACGACACCGAGCTGGCCCGGCGCGCGGCCGAGCTGTCGGAGCGCTACTTGGCAGGCGATGCGGTGCCGGAAAGCATCCGCTGGGTGTCCAACCAGAACGACCGCTGGGGATCGGCAACACCGGCCCGAGGCACCATCCGCATTTCCGACAAGATCAAAGAGATGCCCGCCTGGGTGGTGGACTATGTGATCCTGCACGAGCTGGCGCATCTGCTGGAGGCTGGGCACGGGCCGCGTTTCTGGCGGCTGCTGCAGCCCTACCCGCAGCTGGAACGGGCCAAGGCCTTCCTCTCAGGTGCGGCCTTTGCCATGGGACGCGGCCTGCAGGACGACGACGCGGTGGACGGAGCCAACGAAAGCGACGGCTAGCTGCGGTCTCCGTTTCCGGAGTCGTCCGGACCGCCCTCTGCTGAACCGTTGTCGTCCCCGTCGGGGCTTCCGTCCGGTTCCGGGGAACTGCCCTCGTCCGGCTGCCCATCGAATCCGCCGCTCAAGAGTTTCTGCAGCGCCTCATCGACTTCGGCCTCGGAGGCGTCGAGCAGTTTCCGGCGGGCGCTGAAGCCAGCCGGATCGTCCAGGTCCTCGGGCGTGGGCAACAAGTCCGGGTGGTTCCAGACGTCGTCGCGCCCCTCGATCCCGCGTTCCTCTTTCAGCGCCGCCCAGAGGGCCGCAGCATCGCGCAACCGGCGAGGCCGCAGTTCCAAGCCGACCAAGGCAGCGAACGCGTGCTCAGCCGGGCCCCCGGTAGCGCGGCGCCTCCGGACCGTTTCGCGCAGCGCCGGGGCGGACGGCAGGTTGGCCGCGGCGCTGGCGGTGAGTTCATCCACCCAGCCCTCGACCAACGCGAGGGCTGTTTCCAGCTTGATCAGCGCGGCATCCTGCTCCGGGGTGCGCTGCGGCATGAAGACACCCTGCGAGAGCGCCTGCTGCATGGATTCGGGGTTGCTGGGGTCGATATTGCGGGCCACTTCTTCGATCCGCCCCATATCGATGTGGATGCCGCGCGCATAGCTTTCGATCGCACCCAGCAGATAGCCGGACAGCCAGGGCACGTGCGTGAACAACCTGGTGTGTGCCGCCTCGCGGATGGCCAGGAAGAGCAGTACGTCCTGCGCAGGAATGTCCAGGCCTTCACCAAAGGACTTGACGTTGGCCGGCAGCAACGCCATCTTTCCCTCCACCAGCGGAACGCCGATGTCGCTGGAACTGACCACGTCCTTGGCCAGGGCGCCGACAGCCTGGCCCAATTGCATGCCGAACATCGCGCCGCCCAGGTTCTGCAGCATGGAATGCGCCCCGCCGAGCATCTGCTTCATCTCTTCCGGTACCTGCTCGGTGAGCGCAGAGGTCAGCGCGAACGCGATGCTGTTGGCAACCGGTTCCGTCAGCCGCTTCCAGGTGGGCAACGTCGCCTCGACCCATTCAGCTCGGGACCATGCGCGGCCGATGACACCCGTACCGGGAATTGTTGTGGCGGGGTCGAGCCACATCTCGGCCAGGCGGAGCGCTTCGTCAATAGCCCGGGTCTGCTGCGCGGACACCGACGGGTCGCTGTCCGAAGCCGCCACCTTGCGGGCATTTTCATGCGCCAGTTTCCAGTTGACGGGCCCTTCGGATGGGGCGTTCATCATGGCCTGGACCTGCTGGAACATCTGGGCCAGGGCGTTGGGGTCGGAGGGCAGTCCTGCGGCCTTCGCCATGGCCGCGGGATCTATGTCCCCTGCCTGACCGCCGAAAAGCCGCGCGAACATCTCCGACAGCGGATCCTGCGCGTCGTCATCTGGCTGCTTGGGGGTCATCACTACCACCGGTCCTCGAGGGGTTGGAACGGGCACGGGCCGCAGCGGCTGCCGGGGAGGCGGCGGGGGACTGTGCCCGGGGTGTTGCGTCACTCCCACGTTACCGGCAGCCGGGATTCCTTGTCGCGCCGGAGGTCATGCAGTTCGCTCTAGGCCGAGCAAGCCTGGCACCGCCAATGCCAGGCCGACGGCGTACGCTAGAGCAGGCGCCACCAGCGCCACGAGGCGGCAGTACCGTCTGCGTCGACCCGAAGAGCTGCAGAGGGAAAACATCAGGTGACACAGTCCACCAGCAACGGCACTGAGCCCGGCGCATCCGGCTGGGCGGGCGGCGGTGCAGGCCCGCAGCCGGCGCCGCGGCCCAAGGACCGCAGGGGGCCGGTCATGGCGGCCGCTGCAGTCGTGGCCGTTGTGGCCGGGGCGGTAGGACTGGCGCTGCCGGCGGGATACGTCATCGAAACGCCGGGTCCGGCGATCAACACCATCGGCGAGGTCTCCGGAACGCCGCTCATCGAGGTTCCGGACCACCAGACGTATAAAACTTCCGGCGCCCTGGACCTCACAACGGTGTACGTGGAGGGCGGACCCAACTCGCACGTCAACATGCTGCAGGTCCTGGCCGCCTGGGTGAACCCGCAGCGCAGCGTCGCTCCCACCGACCTGGTCTATCCGCCGAACGTGACGCAAAGCGATATTCAACAGCAGAACGCTGCGTTAATGGCGTCGTCGCAGGAGTCTTCAGTCGCGGCAGCTTTGACTCAGCTGGATGTGAAGTACTCGCAGACGCTGTCGGTGGCCGACTTCACTCCGGACGCCGCGGCAGCCGGGAAGCTGGAGTCGCGGGACACCATACGGACGGTCAACGGCCGGCCGGTCACCGGCATCGACGTGCTGCGCGAGGAGCTCAATGCCAGTGAGGGTGCCCCGGTGGAATTGGGCATTACCCGCGACGGTCGGCAGGAAACCGTTGATGTCGCTCCCAAGGCCAACGACGACGGCGTCTACCAGTTGGGGGTCCTGCTGGGGACTGAATTCGACTTCCCGTTCAAGGTGAAGATCCAACTGGACAACGTGGGCGGCCCCAGCGCCGGCATGATGTTTGCGCTGGGCATCATCGACACCCTGACCCCAGGGGAGATGACCGGCGGCAAGCACTTCGCCGGGACCGGCACCATCGACGCCGAGGGCACCGTCGGACCGATCGGCGGCATCCGGCAGAAATTGCTGGGCGCGGCAGAAGCCGGGGCTACCGTGTTCCTGGCACCGGAGGCCAACTGCGCTGAGGTTGCCGGCCATGTTCCCGACGGCCTGCAGGTGGTTTCGGTGGCTACCTTGGACGACGCCGTCCACGCCGTGACGCTGGTCGGCGAAGGCGGGGACGCCTCATCCTTGCCTGCCTGCGGCTGATTCGTTTCAGCTGGGGGGTCACATTCAGGCAACAGTAAAGGGCTGGCCGCGGCAGCGGTTCGCCCGCGCCGGTGCTGACAAGGCAGAATGGGGCAGGAACCCTCCGAGACGTCCGTTCGTGGTACTAGGGGGTGTTTCCCCGGCAGCGGCGGGTTCGTCGCGACGCTAAACACGCAAATAACGAGGTAACGAGTGACGTTCGGACAAGACCGGTCCTACGGGGACCGGCCAACACCGCCCAGCAATCCTGGCAAGAAGCGCTCCGCACTGGTACCCACCCTGATTGTGGTGGCTGTTCTGGTGGTCGGCTTCGTCTTCTTCTCCCAGATCTACGCAGACATCCTCTGGTACAACCAGTTGGGCTACCTGGAAGTCTTTCTCAAAGAAAACGGCACCCGGATCGCCATCTTCCTGATTGCCTTCCTGGTCATGGGCCTTGCCGTCTACTTCAGCCTCCGGGTGGCTTACCGGTCGCGCCCGGTGTACGCGCCGGACAGCTCACTGCAGGACAATCTGAACCGGTACCAGCAGCAGCTGGAACCGGTGCGCCGCCTATTGATGATCGGCATCCCGGTGGTCCTCGCCGGTTTCGCCGGCACCGCCGCCGCGACGGCATGGCAAACCGTGCTGCTGTTCTTCAACCAGCAGCCGTTCGGCCAGGCCGATCCGCAGTTCGGCCTGGACTACAGCTTCTACATGAACACGCTGCCGTTCCTGGGTTTCATCAACGGCTTCTTGATCAGCGTGGTGCTGATCGCCGGCATTGCCGGGCTGCTCACCCACTACCTCTACGGTGGCATCCGGCTGGAGGACAAGGGGTTTTTTGCCTCGACGGCTGCCAAAATCCACGTGGCAGTTTTCGCCGCGCTCTTCCTGATCCTGCAGGGCATCAACTACTGGCTGGACCGATACGCCACCGTGCAGTCCGACGCCGGGAAGTGGACCGGGGCGCTGTACACGGACGTCCATGCGGTGATTCCCACCAAGGCCATCTTGGCCGTCGCCGCCATCCTGGTGGCCATCCTGTTCATCGTTTCCGCGTTCGTCGGACGCTGGCGCCTGCCGATCGTCGGCACCGCGATGCTCATCGTGACGGCGATTCTGGCTGGCGGCGTCTACCCGTGGATCGTGCAGCGTTTCCAGGTGGAACCCAACGAACAGAAGGTCGAAGCCGACTACATTCAACGCAATATCGCGCTGACTCAACTGGCCTATGGGCTGGACAAGATTGAGTCCACCAACTACAAGGCAACGTTGGAGGCTGAAGCCGGTGCGCTCCGCAAGGATGCGGAAACCACGGCGAACATTCGCCTGCTGGACCCGAACCTGGTCTCCGATGCGTTTGCCCAGTTGGAACAGTTCCGGCAGTACTACCAGTTCGATAAGACCCTCAACGTGGACCGCTACAAGATCGACGGCGAGGTGCAGGACACCGTCATCGCCGTCCGTGAGCTGAATACCGCGGGCGTGCCGGCCGGCTGGGTCAACGAGCACCTGCTCTACACGCACGGCTACGGTGTGGTGGCAGCCGCCGGCTCCAGGGTCGAACCCGACGGGAAACCCTCCTTCCTGCTCTCCGGCATCCCGACCCAGGGTAAGCTGGCCAACGATTCCAGCTATGAGCCGAGGATCTATTTCGGCGAAAAGTCGCCGGACTATTCGATTGTGGGCGCACCCAAGGGCAGCAACCCGATCGAGATCGACAGGCCGCAGAGCGCCAACGCCGAAACGGACACCCGGAATACTTTCGACGGCGACGGCGGTCCGCGCATCGGAAACTGGTTCAACCGCTTGGTTTACGCCTTGAAGTTCCAGTCCACCGACCTGATGGTTTCCGATGCCGTCAACTCCGAGTCCCAGATCCTCTACGACCGCAACCCCCGCGAACGTGTCGAGAAGGTGGCCCCCTACCTGACCGTGGACGGCAACGCCTATCCGGCGATCGTGGACGGCAGGGTGAAATGGATCGTCGACGCGTACACCACCAGCAAGGCTTTCCCGTACTCGACGCCGCAGCAGCTGGAATCAGCAACGACCGACTCGACCACCAGGGAAGGGGCCACTGTCGCCCTGCCCGCCGAGGACGTCAACTACATCCGCAACTCCGTCAAGGCAACCGTCGACGCCTACGATGGCTCGGTGGACTTGTACGCCTGGGATGACCACGACCCGCTGCTCAAGGCTTGGGAGAAAGTCTTCCCGACCACGATCAAGCCGTACAGCGAAATGTCGGCCGACCTGATGGCCCACGTTCGCTACCCCGAGGACCTCTTCAAGGTGCAGCGTGAACTGCTCACCCGCTACCACGTGACCGACGTCGGCCAGTTCTACGAGAACTCGGACGCGTGGAGCGTCCCCGCAGACCCGACCTTGGGCGAGGGTTCGTCGGTGAAGCAGCCGCCGTATTACCTGTCGCTGAGGATGCCCAACCAGGACCAGGCCTCGTTCTCCTTGACCACTCCGTTCATTCCGTTCACGCCGCCGGGCCAGCCGGCCCGGAACGTGTTGTACGGGTTCCTGTCCGTCAACGCCGATGCCGGTACCGGTAAGGCTGGAGAGAAGGCGGAAGACTACGGCACCATGCGGCTGCTCGAAATGCCGCGGGACATCACGGTGCCAGGTCCCGGCCAGGCACAGAACCTGTTCAACTCGGACACCGAAGTGTCGCAGGCGCTGAACCTGCTGCGCCAGGGTGCGTCCGAAGTGATCAACGGCAACTTGCTCAGCCTCCCGGTCGGCGGCGGCATGTTGTACGTGCAGCCGGTCTACGTCCAGTCCTCGGGCGCCTCCTCCTACCCGATCCTGCGCCGCGTGCTGGTCAGCTTCGGCGAGTCAGTGGGCTTTGCTCCGACGCTCTCCGAAGCATTGGACCAGGTCTTCCAAGGCGATTCGGGTGCCACCACCGGCGACCAAGGCAACGTCGGTGAGACACCGTCAACGCCGGCGGCTCCGACCACGACCACGTCCGAGGAAAAGCTGCAGACAGCGCTGCAGACGGCCCGTACGGCAATCCAGGACGGACAAGCAGCGTTGGCCAAGGGTGACTTCGCAGCCTACGGCGAAGCGCAGAAGCGCTTGCAGAAGGCGCTCCAGGATGCGATCGACGCCGAAGGGGCCATCTCCGGAGCCGCCCCAGATGGCGGCGCCGGCGGCTCCACCGCGCAGCCGTCTCCGCAGGCAACCGAGGGCAAATGACCGATTTGCTTCACCATCCCGCGGCCGGTAATGTATTCACTGCGCCGCGGGGTGGAGCAGTTCGGTAGCTCGCTGGGCTCATAACCCAGAGGTCAGAGGTTCAAATCCTCTCCCCGCAACGACAGGTGAAAGCCCCGTCCGATGTCACATCGGGCGGGGCTTTTGCGTGCCCGGCCCACTGCGCGGAACCCAGGCTGGCACGGCGTGGAACACGGGCGGATAGAATGGTTTCACCCGTTTCCGATTTTCCCCTGGAAAGATCGCTGTTTATCCCATGCTTGAATCAGTGCCCAGCTATGCCCTCGCCGCCGGAGTAGCAGCCTTATTCAATCCATGCAGCCTGCTGTTCTTACCGGTATGGCTTGCCATGGTCGCCGCCCGAGCTTCAGGCATCCCAACGTCAGCAGGCCTGCGCTGGTCTGCCGCCGCGGCATTGGCCTTGACCGGCGGCTACGCTGCCTCGTTCTCGGTGGCGCTGTTGGCCACCGGCGGCCAGGCGTCCGCGGCTGCTGCCTTGGCTTATGTCTCCGCCGGGACAGGGATGCTGATCGTGCTGCTGGCATCCTTCCTGGTCGCCGGCGGCCGTGTGCCGCTGTTGCAAGCAGCGTCACCGCTTGGCGGGATAAGCATCCGGCTCGGCGGCCTCGTAGCCGCCGGGGCCGTGACCGGACTGGCTTCGCTGGCCCCGCAACTTCCGGAACTGCTGGCGGAAATGGAAGGAGAGCGGGGAGCCGGTGTGGGAGCCGCCGGGGTGGAAATCGCCGCGTACCTCCTCGGCCTGGTCGCCGGGTTCGGCCTTCTCTGTGCCGCCGCGTCGTGGCTGGGGGGTGCTGCCGGGCGGCGATGGCCCGCCGGTGGAACCGTGGTGCACAAGGCGCAAGGGTACCTGCTCCTGCTCGCCGGGCTGGGCACGGCCTACTACGCCTTCTTCGCCGCGCGGGACGCCTCAGGGACCAAGGTCGAAGACCGCCTGATCGACGCCGCCCACGGGGTCCACGGGTTGCTGATAGACGTGTTGGAGGCCTTCCCGGTGTGGCTGATCCCGGCTGCCTATGCAGCGCTGACAGGCTGGCTCCTGCTGCGTAAGCCGCGGCCCAGAAGCGAAGAAGAGTCATCGAGCGGCACCGCTGCTGCTGTCCCGGTCGCTGCAGCGTCGTCAGCCGCAAGGCCTGCGCCGGGGTCCTCGGTGCGCCCTCGCCGTCGTCCGCTGCCGCAGCGGGACGGGGGAGAGGCAGTGTTGCGGGAGCCGAAGACCGGCCCGCTGGAGACAGAGTTGCACCGGCCGCGGCATTTCAATCCGCAGGCGCTCCGCCGCGCCCGGGAGGTCCCGGACCGACCGGGGCGCGGCGCAAGCCACCGCTTCCTTCAGGCCGTGAAGCCTCGCCGCTAAACGACAGGGCTCCGGCCGCACCTTCGCCAGGTGCGGCCGGAGCCCTTCAATGTGCCTCAGGCGGTTGGGGTCAGTAGGTTTCCGAGGTCGCTTCCTTGCCGGCCTCCAGTGAGGAGGGCGCGGTGCTGCTGCCGGCCTTCAGGGCGGCCAGCCTTGCCTCCACTTCGGTTTGTTCGCCGAGGTCTTCCAGGCTTTCGAACTGGGCATCCAGGCTGGAGGCAGCAAGTTCGGCCTGGCCGCGGACCCTCGCTTCTTCGCGGCGGATCTTTTCCTCGAAGCGGCCGACTTCGCTGGTGGGATCCAAAACGTCGATGCTCTTGATGGCGTCGTGCACCTGTGTCTGGGCCTGCACGGTCTTGGAACGGGCAATCAGTTCGTCGCGCTTGTTCTGCAACTCATTGAGCTTGCCCTTCATCTGGTTGAGGCCCTGCTTGAGCTTTTCGACGATCTCGGTCTGTGACGCGATGGTCGGCTCGGCGCCCTTGGCTTCGTTCTCGGAGGAAATCTGCCGCTGGATCGCTACCTTGGCGAGGTTGTCGAATTTTTCGGCATCGGCCGGCTGTCCCGAGGCACGGTATTCGTCGGCCTTCCGGCTGGCGGCCAATGCCTTGTTGCCCCAACTGCTGGCGTTCTCAAGGTCCTGGTTGTAGTCGTCCTGCAGCATCCGCAGGTTGCCGATGGTCTGTGCGACGGCGCTTTCGGCTTCGGCGATGTTGTTCGTGTAGTCGCGGACCATCTGGTCCAGCATTTTCTGCGGGTCCTCGGCCTGATCGATGAGAGAGTTGATGTTCGCTTTGGCCAGTTGTGCGATGCGGCCGAAAATGGAGTGCTTTACCACGGTGATGCCTTTCGATCTGGGTTACTCGAACTGTTTGCCTTCTGGGCAGCCGGTCGGCTGCCCAGCCTGTCTGGTCTAGAAGCTGCCGCCGGCCCCGTCTCCGCCACCGAAGCCGCCGCCAAAGCCGCCGCCGAAACCGCCGCCGTCGCCGAATCCACCGAATCCGCCGCCGCCGAAAACGTCACCTCCTCCGCCGCCGAAGAACCCGCCGCTGCCGTGCGAGCCGTGGCCGCCGTGCAGGATGGAATCGATCAGGATGCCGCCGAGGATGGCTCCGCCCAATCCGCCACCCCGGCCACCGAACATCCCTCCGCCGCCGAAGCCGCCCATGCCGCCGAAGCCGTCCACGTCCTGTTGGGCCATCTGGCTGGCCTGCTGGGCCAGGGCATTGGCCTGCCGGGCGTAATTGAGGGCCTGCTCCGGATCGGAGTCCGCGATCGCCAGCGCATGGTCGAGATTCCGTTCGGCCTCGGCCAGCCGCGTTCGGGCTTCACTGCGGACCCCGCCGCGTCGGGCTTGGATGTAATCGGAGGTGCCGGAGATCTGGGCCTGCGCCGACATGATGGCGTGCTGCAGGGCCTCCCGGGCACGCCGGTTGCGGTCCTGGCTGTCCCGGATGCCCGAGAGCGAGGCATCCAGCGGCGCCATGGCCTGCTCGAGCCGCTGCGCCATCATGATCGGATCAATGCGTCCACCGGCGACCTGCTGCTGAACCGAGGACAGGGCTGCCTCCAGGCCGGCCACCGGCCCGGCGAGCTCAGGATGCTGCCCGGTCGCCAGGATGGCTTTGGCCTGGGCGATGTCCTGGGCGGCATCGGCGACGGTCCGCTCCATGCCGGTGCGGGCGTCGTCGAGGTCCTTGGCTGTCTTGGCGATGGCCTCCAGCAGGATGTTGGCCTGGTGCAGGCTTTCCTCGGCGGCACGCACAGCGATCACGGCCGCGCTGCGGTCTCCCTCGTCCAGCTTGGCCTGGGCGGTGGTGGCTGCGTTCTCGACGAAATCCAGCCGTTCTCCGGCCTGGTCGATGTTGTCTGTGACCTGTTGGAGCGCACTGTCGGCATAGCGGGCACGGAGCTCCTCCAGCCGCGCCGTGCCGTCGTCCAGCCGGCCGCGGGTTTCCTGCGCAGCAGCGCGTGCCTGCGCAAGTGCCTGCGGTGCGGTCTTTTCCAGCTCCCGCAGTGCGTCGAAGTCTTCCTTGTGTGCCTGCAAGGAATCATTGACTGCTTCACAACGGCGGATGATGTCCCCCAGCCAGGCCCGCTGCTCCTCTTCGGTGTCTGGAATATGGTCGTCCAGCTGCTGCTGCAGCTTGAAGGACTCCATCATGTGGGACTTTGCCGCGGTGATGTCCTCGCGGAACGGCTGGACTGCTTCATCGCCGTACTGTGCCATCGCGAAGCCCAGTTCCTGCTCGCTGGATTTGATGGCGTCGTCCGCGGCCACCAGCAGGCTTCCGGCCTTCTTCCGCAGGTCCGCCACGGACATGGCGTCATGCGGGTCGATCGGACGGCCGTCCGCGCCGGCCACCAGTTGCGGCTGTCGGCGGTGGTCCTTCTTCCGCTTGGACCGGGAGTACAGCAGGGCCGCACCGCCGCCCAGCACCAGCACGGCGCCGATCAGCAGCACCGGGGCCAGCGAGACACCGCCGCCACCGGATTTGACCGATCCGGTGCCGCCGGTGGCAGCGTCCTTGACCGCAGCCACCGTGGTGAGGGCTGCGTCCGCCCACTGCTCTTGGCCCAACAGTGGCCCGATGGACTGGGCGATCTCCTGGTCGTGCCGCTTGGCGGGATTGCCGCGCGCAGATTCAAAAAGATATTGGCGGCTGTCCACGGCAACGGTCAGGATGCTGTCCACGGAGCCGAATGAGTTCAATCTGGCGGTGCCATCCAGCCACTGTTGGGGGGCCGTCGGGTCGGTAAACTCGTCGACGTACACAATGTAGACGCTCAAGCCTTCGGACTGCTGCAATTCACGCACGGCGTCCTCGACTTCGCCCGTGCGGGCACCCAGCACACCGGCCTGGTCCACCACAAACTCACCTGGCGGAAAGTCGACCGGAGGCACAGCGTACGCCAGTGCAGCGGGCGCAAGGAAGACTGCGGTCAGGCCGGCTATGGCCGCCAGACGCCTGAACGGTGAACGCATAAAGGTCCCTTCGGCAAACACAAACTGGGGCCGTGGTGCCCCGGCTCGTCAGCATGGTTCCGCCCCGAACGGGGCGGCTCCGCCATTGTGATTCTATGGTCCTGTATTAAGCGCAGTCCACCGACGCCCTCCGCCTGCGGCGAACGCGGCAGCCGCCGATGCACCAAAACCAAGGGCTTCAGGCTGCACTCCACCGGTAGGTGGCGCCCTGCGACGCGGCGGGCGCCGCTGTCGTACGCATCCGGCTGCTTCCCAGACACCTTTCAGGAAACGTTCGACGTTATCCCAGCGATGCCGTGCATAGTGGACTGCAGACCAAGAAAGGACCTGCCATGACTGAGAAGAACCAGGAACCGGAGCAGCGGCCGGCGCGGCCAGTACCGCCGCAGCCGCAGAACCCGCCGGCGTTCGGAGCCGGGGAGCAGCGGTCCGCTGCCAACGACACCGAGCAGATCGGTTCGACGGCACCTGATGCAGGCCGGCAGGTCCCGGCACAGGAACAGACGCAGGCGGCCCCGACGCTTCAATACGGCCAGTACTCGCCGGGTACTTTTGGCCAGTACGGCCACGGCCAAGACACGTCATCCGGCCACGGCGGCTACGGCAGCCACGGCTACGGGACAACTCCCGGCTATGGCGGCGGGCAGCAGGCCGCGGTCAGCACCAAGAAGCGTTTCGGCACCGGGACGCTGATTGCCGGCATGCTGCTTGCGGGTCTGGCCGGTGGCGGCGTGGCAGTGGGGTCGCAGGCACTGGTCGATGGTTCTGCCGGCACCTCGATGACCGGCAGCGCGCCCAAGCAATTGATCGTGAACAACACCGACTCGGTCAACGAAATCACCGCGGCCGCGGCCAAAGCCTCGCCGAGCGTCGTGACGATCTCGGTGGCCAGCGGCAATACCGGCGGTTCCGGATCCGGCATCATCCTGGATACCGAGGGCCATATCCTCACCAACACGCATGTGGTGACGCTGGGCGGCCAGACGTCCAACCCCGACGTCGAGGTACGCACCAGCGACGGCAACGTGCACAAGGCCAAGGTGGTGGGCACCGACCCGCTTTCGGACCTGGCCGTGATCAAGATCAACGCCGAAGGCCTCACGCCGGCGGCGTTCGGCGACTCCGGGAAACTGAACGTCGGCGACACCACCATCGCCATCGGCGCGCCGCTGGGCCTGGCGGGCACAGTCACGGACGGGATCGTGTCCACGCTGAGCCGGACCATCAGCGTCTCCTCCTCGGCGGTTCCGGAAAATTCCGGCGACAGCGCCCAGCCCAGCCCGGGCGACCAGTTCAACTTCCAGTTCCCAGGCGAGAAGCAGTCTGCAAACCAGGGCAGTATCTTCCTGAACGTGATCCAGACCGACGCAGCCATTAACCACGGCAACTCCGGCGGCGCACTGGTGAACACGAAGGGCGAGGTCATCGGCGTCAACGTGGCCATCGCGTCCGCCAGCCAGGACAGCGGCAGCATCGGCGTCGGCTTCGCCATTCCCAGCAACTACGCACAGCGGGTTGCCCAGGAGTTGATCCAGGACGGGTCCGCCAGCCACGGCATGCTCGGCGTCTCGGTCACCGCCAAGGCCTCCGGAAACTCCTCCGGCAACACGCAGTTCTCGGTCGGCGCCGACGTGGTCGAAGTGGTGAAGGGTTCGCCAGCGGAGAAGGCCGGGCTGCAGAAGGGCGATGTCATCACCGGAGTGGAAAACCGTGTCATCGGGGACAGCCAGTCCTTGACCGCCGCTATCCGTGAACATGCCGCCGGCAGCACCGTGCAGGTCACCTATCTCCGCGGTGGCGAGACCCATACCGCCGACGTGACCCTGGGCGAAGGCAAAGCCTGACCTCTCCAGTTCCGCGACGTACCTGCGGCCCTGCCACTGACGGCAGGGCCGCAAGTGTTTACCGACGCGGCGTTCCCGGTAAGGTTAGGGTGTTTGCAGCGACCCGCAACACCCGCGCGGGCCGTGGACGGCGGAAGGAAGTTCAGCGAGGATGCAAAAAGCAGCAGGCACAGCCTTGAACATCGTGGTGCTGGTCAAATATGTACCGGACGCCCAGTTCGACCGCCACCTGACCGGCGATCCGGCGACGGTGGACCGGTCCGAGAGCATCCTGTCCGAGCTGGACGAATACGCCATTGAATCCGCCCTGCAGTTGGCGGAGGAGCGCGGCGGGCCGAAGGCGGGCAACCGGATCATTGCGCTGACCATGGGCCCGGCAGCAGCAGCCACTGCAGTGAAGAAAGCCCTGCAGATCGGCGCCACCGAAGGCCTGCATGTGAACGACGACGCGCTGGCCGGCTCCGACGCCACCGGAACCTCACTGGTCCTCGCTGCGGCCATCCGCAGCCTCGGCGACATCGACCTGGTGCTCACCGGCATGGCGTCCACCGACGGCGAGACCTCGCTGGTTCCGGCGCAGCTGGCCGAACGCCTGGGCCTGCCGCAGCTGACCTTTGCCGCCAGCCTGGAAGTGGACGGAACCACGGTCCGTGCCCGCCGCGACGGGGACACCCATGCCGACAGCCTCGAAGCCGAACTTCCGGCGCTGGTGTCCGTCACCGACCAGATCAACGAACCGCGCTACCCGAACTTCAAGGGCATCATCGCGGCCAAGAAAAAGACGGTCGCCACCGTGACGCTGGCGGATCTGGGCATCCAGCCCTCCGAGGTCGGCACCGCCGGCGCCTGGACAGCCGTCCGGACGGCTGAAGCGCGCCCGCCGAGATCGCAGGGAACCATCATCAACGATGAGGGCGACGCCGGCATCCGCCTGGTGGACTTCCTGGCCGCCCAAAACCTGCTCTAGTCCGCCACGGAAACCGCGAAGGATACCGGCACCATGCCTACAATTCTTGTCTTCATCGATCATCCGGGCCCTGCCCTGCACAAGGCCCAGCTGGAACTGCTCACGCTGGCGCGCAGCATTGGCGAGCCGGTCGGAGCGTTCAACGGGGACCTTACCGACGCCGTCCGGACCGCGCTCGGCGAATACGGCGTCGGCACCATCTACCGGCCGTCCACGGACCTGGACGGTGCCTTGGTGGCACCGAAGGCCGCGTTTGTGGCCGCTGCCGCCCGCGAGGCCAACCCGGCAGCCGTGCTGCTTCCCAATACGTTCGAAGGCAAGGAAATTGCCGCCCGAACCGGGATCAAGTTGGATTCCGGCGTGATCACCGACGCCATCGGCGTCTCGGCCGACCTGACCGTGACCAAGAGCGTGCTCGCCGGTGCCTACATGGTGCAGGCACAGGTTGGCAGAGGGACGCCGATCATCACCGTGAAGGCCAACGCCGTCACCGAGGCGCCCGCGGCCGCGGCAGCGGTGCCGGAGGTGGCAACGGTGGACGCCGGGGACTTCGGTCCTGCGGCCCGCATCACCCACCGCGCGGAGAAAGCAGCAAGCGGCCGACCAGCGCTGACCGAGGCCCGCGTGGTGGTGGCCGGCGGCCGCGGCACCGGCGGAGACTTCTCCCCGATCGAGGACCTGGCCGATGCCTTGGGCGGCGCGGTGGGCGCATCCCGGGCCGCCACCGACGCCGGCTGGATCGAGCACTCGGCCCAGGTGGGCCAGACCGGCCAGACCGTCTCGCCGCAGCTGTATGTCTCCGCCGGGATCTCCGGCGCCATTCAGCAGAAGGCCGGCATGCAGACGGCCAAGGTGATTGTGGCAGTCAACAACGACGCAGACTCCCCGGTCTTCGAGATTGCCGACTTCGGCATTGTTGGCGACCTGGCTGAAGTGCTGCCACAGGCCGCCGCCGAGATCCGACGGCGGAAGGGCTAGCCGCGGTGACTGCTGCGGAGTTCATGCCAGCACGGGTCCTCGTTTTCGCTGCACATCCGGACGACCTGGACTTTGGTGCGGCAGGCACCATCGCCCGCTGGACAGCCGCGGGCGTGCAGGTGAGCTACTGCATCATGACCGACGGCGACGCCGGCGGCTTCGACGACGACCAGCGGGCCGACATCGTGGAACTGCGGGCGGCCGAGCAGGCGAAGGCAGCCGCATTGGCCGGCGTAACGGACCTGCATTTCCTGCACCAGCCCGACGGCTATCTGGAACCCAGCCACGACGTGATCCGGCAGACGGTGGCGTTGATGCGGCAGATCCGTCCCGACATCGTACTGTCCATGCACCCGGAGCGGGCCTGGGACCGGATCCAAAAGAGCCACCCGGACCACTTGGCCTGCGGTGAGATCGTGACCCGTGCGATCTACCCGGCGGTGGAGAACCCGTACGCCTATCCGGAACTGCTTGAGGCAGGGCTGGCAGCCTACAAGGTGCCCTATCTGTGGTTCTACGGCGGCCCCCGGGAACGGGAGAACCACTTCGTGGACATCACAGACTGGGTCGACACCAAACTGGCAGCCATCCGGATCCACGCAAGCCAGCACCCGGACCTGGCCGCCATGGACGCCCGTGTGCGGCAGAACCTGGCGGAGAACGGCGCGCGCGGCGGCCTCCCCGCAGGCCGCAGCGCGGAGGCTTTTCACGTGGTGGGAATCAACACGCCGGAGACCATCGCCGGATTCTGAGGCAGCGCGGGCTGGCCGGCCGACCGCGGGCCTGCGCCGCCCGGGGCCCTGCACCGCCGAGGGCACTGCGCCGCCGGAGGGCGGCGCAGGATCCTGACGGCGGCAGCTAGCCTGCCGGGGTGGGAATGACGACGGCGAACGGCAGGGTGGGGGACTCGGCCCCGCCAGGTGCCTCAACCGAGACGGCCAGTTCGCGTGAGGTGGAGATGCCGTCGATGACCACCGGGTTGCCGGCGGTGATGTCCGCGGCATCAATCGTGCCGGCCGACACCGGTGCGGAGCCGTCCAGCGGCACCCGCCAGACCTGGTAGGTGCGCCCCTCGGACGCCGCGACGTCGTTGAAGGTCAGGACAGCAGCGTTCTTGCCCAGCGAGACCGAGGCGTCCACGGTGCCGCCGCCTTCGAATTCCTGCTGGCTGGTGACGACGTCGGGAGCGCCGGTGACGTCCTTATCGGAGGTTCCGCCGAGGGCTCCGGCCACCGCGATAACCCCGATAATCACCACGATGGCAGCCAGCGCCAACAAGAGCCACTTGGTCACCGGCGGCATCGGCCGCCGCACGTCCTCGTCAGTTCCGCCGGTCAACTGGTCGGCGTGCAGCACGGAATGGTCCGCATCCGCTGCTGCGTAGTCGTTCCCCTCAGAGTTCTCAGGGCTGGCCAGGCGATCAGATGGCTGTGGCGTATCCATAGGGTGCCAGTCTATCGGTCCCCGAGCGGGGCAGCTTCTCCGCCGCCGACACGCTGCTTTTTCCTAGCCCGCGCTACAGCTTCGCCCCGGCAAAGCCGTGCTGCCGCCAGGCTTCATAGACGGCGATAGAAGCCGAGTTGGCCAGGTTCAGCGACCGCAGCGACGGCAGCATGGGCAGGCGCAGGCGGGCCGTCACGTGGGCATCCTGCTTGACCGCATCCGGCAGCCCGACGGACTCGGGGCCGAACATCAGCACGTCGCCGGGAACGTAGGAGACGTCCGTGTAGGAGGTCTCGCCGTCGGACGTGAAAGCGAAGACCCGTTCCGGCTGCAGGGCTTGCCAGGCCGCCTCCAGATCGGCGTGGACGTGGACCACGGCCAGGTCGTGGTAGTCCAAGCCGGCACGGCGGAGTTTGGAGTCTTCGAAATTAAAACCCAGCGGTTCAACCAGGTGCAGTTCGGCTCCGGTGACCGCGGCCAGCCGGATGGCGTTGCCGGTATTGCCGGGGATTTCGGGCGTGTAGAAGAGGATGCGGAACACGGACTCCATCCTAAGCGCGCCGGCGCGCCGTCCCTGACCGGCCTGGGCCGTCCCGGACCGGCCTGCACCGTCCTGCGCCGTTCCGCGCTGAGGGAACCCCGGCGCCGGTCAGCTGTGCATGCCGGCCAGCAGCCGGGCGAGCGAGGGGACATGGACCGTGTTCGGTGCCGGCCCGGAGGAGAGGAACTGCTTGACTTCGCGCACCAGCCGGGCAGCGTTGACCACGTGCACCGGCGCCAGGCCGTCGGGATCGTACCCGCGCGTGTAGTCGATCACTGGTTCGTGCAGATTCCCATCGGCGGAATGGATTACAATCCAGCCGGTGACATTCAGCTCCGGGAACAGCTCCTGCATCCGCCGCACCGCCGGTGCCAGCCGCGGCAGTTCCACCACCCGGCCGTCCTTGTGCAAGGTCCACCCGTCCCAGCGGAAGTTACCCCGCGGCAGCAGCATCGAATCAATCAGCGCCAACCGGTAGCCGGCCAGCAGCGCATGGTCAATGAAGCCGTTGTCGGCCGGTGAGTGCAGGCCGTTGACCAGCCGCGCGGACGGAATGGCGGGCAATATCTGCCGGCTGATCAGTTGCACGCTCAGCGCCTCGCGGCGCAATCTGGCGCCGGCGCCGAAGATTCCGCGCTTGCGCGGGACGCCGTGGATTCGCTGGCGGGCAATGTTCTCCGCCAGACCGGTGGAGGCCTCGGCGGAGCCATAGTCGGGAACATAGACCGGTGCGTCCGACGCCGAGGGGCCGCGCTGTCCGGGTGCCCGCCGGGGCGCCGCGGACGCCGCGAAGGACTCGGCGCTGTCGGTCCGCGCGGCCGGGGACGTCGCAGCACCGTAGGACCGGTCATAGCGGGACCGGGTCTGCGGGTTGCTCAGTACTTGATAGGCCAGGCTCACGCGGCGGAACTCGGCGGGGTCCCCGCCGTGGTCCGGGTGAGTAGCGCGTGCGGCCCTGCGGTATGCAGCCTTGATCTGCTGTGGGGTGGCATTGACCGGCAGCCCCAAGGCATCGTAGTGGGATGGGGGAGTCACCGGCCGCCTCTCTATAGGGTCTGGGGGTCCTGCGCGAAGCCCAGTGTAACCGCCGGGAACCGATCGCCGTCGCCAGCAATCTGCAGGCCGCGTCACCGGCGGCTGGCGGGGACGGAATGGTTCACTGAGCTGTCAACGCGCTGGCGGGCACGCAGGTTCCGCCGGGCCTTGCGCCCGGCGGGGAGCGGACGCTATGCCGACGGGGAGCCGGTCGGCAGGCTTCCGCTGCCGGTCGACGTGCCCGCTGCGATGTAACGCAGCAGCAGCATGGACCCTGACTCCAGCACCTGCCGCAGTTCCAGCCGCTGCAGCGACTGGCCGGGAACATGGTCCGAAATCCGCTTGCCGGTGCCGCCGGCCAGCAGCGGACTGATGGTCAGGCACAGTTCGTCGACCAGTCCCGCGGCCTGGAAACTGCCAAGGAGCGTGGGGCCGCCCTCGCTGTGCAGCTGCTGGTAACCGCGGGCTGCCAGTGCCTTCACCATCAATGCCGGTTCCACCCGGGTGGTGCCTGCATCGACCACATCCGCCACCGGTTCCAGCGCGCGCCGCCGGGTCGCGGGGGACGCCGCGCTGGTCAACACGATCGGCCGCACCGGCGCGGCCGTGAAGAACTCGCTGGCCGGATCAAGGTCCAGCGAGGCGGAGACCACCGCGACGGGCGGATGGGGGCTCATGCCCCGCGCGGTGCGCCAGCCCTGGGCCTCGGCCGAGAGCAGCTCGCCGCCATAGCCCTCTGCCCGAATGGTCCCGGCACCGACCACCAGCACGTCGGCCAGCCGCCGCAGCAGCAGGAAAACCCGCTGGTCCACCTCGTCGCCCAGCGTTCCGGAGCGGCCCTCATAGGTGGCCGCTCCGTCCAGGCTGGCAACGAAGTTGAACCGGACCCAGGGACCGGACCGGGGAAGCTCGCCGTACCAGTCCAGCAGGTCCTGGTCGGTGGCCTGCTCCGGCCCGGGCGGCAGGATGCGCCGGATCGGCCTGGTCACGGCGCCGCCGGTTCGTTGGCTTCGCCCATGTTGTGCTTGAGGTAGGCCGGTTCGCGCCAGCCCAGCACGGCCTCCGCCATCCGGATGGCAGCGCTGGCTTCGGGAACATTGTGCATGCGCAGGATCCGCGCGCCGTTCATGACGCAGATGACGGCTGCCGCCAGCGATCCGGACAGCCGGTCCTGTTTGGGCTGGTCCAGTGTTTCGCCGATGAAGTCCTTGTTGGAAACCGCCGCCAGGGCCGGGTAACCGAGGGCGGCGATTTCGCCGAAGCGGCGCGTGAGTTCCAGCGAATGCAGGGTGTTCTTGTTCAGGTCGTGGCCGGGATCGATGATGATTTTCTTCGCGGGGATGCCCAGCTCCACGGCCAAGTCCACTTTGCGGCGCAGGAAACCGGCGACGTCGTCGACCACGTCGTCGTAGCGCGGCCGCGGATACACCGTGCGGGGAGCGGCGAGCGAATGGGTGATGACCAGGTGAGCCCCGCCCTCCGCCACGACCGCCGCCATGTCCGGATCCTGCAGGCCGGTGGTGTCGTTGATGACATTCGCGCCGGCTCGGATGCTTGCCGCGGCCACCTCAGGCACGAAGGTGTCGGCGGAAATCACCACATCCGACGCGGCTCGCACGGCTTCGATTACCGGAACAATCCGTTCTGCTTCCTCCCGCGCGGACAGGGCCGGCCCCGGCGCGAAGGGAACGCCGCCTATGTCTACCCAATCCGCCCCGGCGGCCACTGCCTGCAGCGAGGCATCGATGGCGGCCGCCAGGGCGAAGGTCCGGCCGCCGTCGTAAAACGAATCCGGGGTGCGGTTGACGATGGCCATCAGCGCCACCTGCGAGCGGAAATCGATCCGGCGGGAGCCGAACTCGTGCACCGGGTGGTTTAGCTCGGGCAGGAAGGCGCCGGATGGCGTTCGCTCCGTCAGCGGTTGGCTCACAGGCTGGTCAGCTCCTTGTCGGGATTGGACAGGTCCGCGGCCTCCACGGTACGGCCGGACCGGATCAGGTTTTGAATGGGCTCTTGGACGTCCCAGATGTTGACATTCATACCTGCCACCACCTTGCCCTCGCGGAGCCAAAACGCGATGAACTCCAACTTGTCCAGGTCCTGGTAGCTGCCCCGGAGGACCGGTTCGGTCTCTGCTGCCCACGGGAAATAGCCGGAGTACTCCATCCCGATGCCGAATTGGTCCGTGTAGAAGTACGGGATGTCGTCGTTGGAGACGTCCCGGCCCAGCATGGTGGCAGCGGCGGTTTTGCCCTGCGCAATGGCGTTCGCCCAGTGCTCACTGCGCAGCGGTGCACCGTAGACCGGGTGAAAGGCGCGCGCCACGTCTCCGGCGGCAAAGACATGCTCGGCCGAGGTGCGCAGTTGCTGGTCCGTGTCGATGCCGTTGGACACCATCAGGCCGGCAGCCTCGGCCACTGCCGTGTTCGGGACGGCGCCGATGGCGGCCAGGACCACATCCGCGGGGAGGCGCTCGCCGTCGTTCAGGAGGAGGCCGCTGACTTTGCCGTCCTCGCCGAGGATTTCCACCGGCCAGCGTCCCGTGCGCAGCACCACGCCCTCCCGGCGGTGGGTGTCGGCGAAGATGCTGCCGATGGTTCCCCCCAGTGCCGAGGCCAGCGGGATCCCGCCGCGCCCCACGGCGGTGACTTCGTTGCCAAGTTGGCGCGCGGTGGCGGCAACCTCCATGCCGATCCAGCCCATGCCGAGCACCACCAGACGCTGGTTCCCGGCTGCCAGCACCGTGTGCAGCGCTTCGCTGTCACCCAGCGTGCGCAAGTAGTGCACGCCTTCCAGCTCCGCCCCGGGCAGTTGCAGCCTCCGCGCCGATGCCCCGGTGGCCAGCAGCAACTGCGAGTACCGAAGGGTGGTGGCGTCCGAGAACGTTACGGTGCGGGCGCCGGGGTCGAAGGACTCCACCGTGGTGCCGCGCAACAGCCGGACGCCCTGCTCGGCGTACCAGCCCGGTGGCTGCACCAGCGCCGCCTGTGCGTCCTCGCGTCCGGCCAGGAAGTCCTTCGACAGCGGCGGCCGGATATAAGGGTGTTGGTCCTCGGTGCCGGCTAGCACCAGTTCGCCCGTGTACCCGCCCTCGCGCAGGGCCTCGGCCGCGGTAGCGCCGGTCAGTCCGGCTCCGGCGATGACGATCGGATTCTCTGCCATGGCAGCGCTCCTTCAAAGTGCCGGCGGGCACTCTGCGGGCCGTGCCCCGATAGCTGCCGATCTGATGGAAGCACCGGCAGCTGCCTGTTGGGGCAGGGCCAGATGTTCTAAAATGATTATGTTCGACTTTAGAAATTCGTTCCGCAGAAGTCAATGCATCCGCCACCGGAAAGAGCGCCATGACCCATCAGCCGCCGCCCGGACTTTCGGCCGTCACCGCCCTGGGCGACGACGTTCGCCGCCGCCTGTTCGAATTTGTCCGGCTCAGCGGCGAACCGGTGACCCGGGACCAAGCCGCCGCCGCCTTGGAGCTGCCGCGCAGCACCGTGTCCCTCCAGTTGGACGCACTGGCCGGGCACGGGTTGCTGAAGGTGGAGTTCCGCAAACTCAGCGGCAAGTCCGGGCCGGGCTCCGGCCGGCCATCGAAGGTGTACACGGCTGCCGTGCCGGAAGTCTCGGCGTCCGTGCCGGAACGCTCCTATGACCTGGCCGGTGAGCTGCTGGCCACGGCGGTGGAGGAGTCGGCCACGACGGCGCGCCCGGCGCATGAACTGGTGGCCGAGGTTGCCCGGGCCAAAGGCCGGGAGCTCGGGGCCGGCGCGGGCAGCATGGAAGCCGCACTGGCTTCGGCAGGCTACCGGCCCCTGCCCGACGCGGCCGGATTTGCGTTGGGGAACTGCCCCTTCCACCTGCTGGCCCGGAGCCATGCGCAGACGGTATGCGGTCTGAACCTGGCCCTGCTGGAGGGCATGCTGGCCGGCTGCGCGGACCAGGACCACAGCGTCGCCGCCGATCCGGACGGGCCGTTCTGCTGTGCCAGGCTCAACCGGCGCCGGCCCGCTTGATCCGGCTCGGCTGGGGCGCGGGCAGGCGGGCATGTAAAATATTGGCGTGCCCGTGTACCTTGACCACGCGGCGACCACGCCCCTTCTGGCGCAGGCCCTGGCCGCACTCACCCGCGAACTCAGCCGCAGCGGCAACCCCTCATCGCTGCACGGCTCCGGCCGACGTGCCCGCCGGGTGGTCGAGGACGCCCGCGAGACCATCGCGGCCGCAACCGGCGCCCACCCGTCAGAGGTGATTTTCACCTCCGGCGGTACCGAGGCCGATAATTTGGCCGTCAAGGGGCTGTACTGGGCGCGGCACGACGCCGATCCCCGGCGCCGGCGGATTCTGTGTTCGCCGGTGGAGCACCATGCAGTGCTGGACACGGTGGAATGGCTGGAAAAGCACGAGGGGGCCGAAGCCGTCTGGCTGCCGGTCGATGCAAACGGCGTGGTCCCGGTGGAGGCAGTGCAGCGGGAAATCGAAGCGGACCCCGCAGCCGTGGCCTTGATCACGGTGATGTGGGCCAACAATGAGGTAGGCAGCGTCCAGCCGGTGGCGGAGATTGTTGCTGCCGCGCAAGCACACGGGATTCCGGTCCACTCCGACGCCGTCCAGGCCTTCGGGCACCTGCCGGTGGACTTCAAGGCCTCCGGACTGGACACCATGGCCATCACCGGACACAAAATCGGCGGCCCGGTGGGCGTGGGCGCGCTGCTGGTCCGCCGGGACGTGAAGTTGACTCCCGTCCAGCACGGCGGCGGTCAGGAACGTGACATCAGGTCAGGCACCCTGGACACCCCGGCGATCGCCGCCTTCGCCGCCGCGGCGGAGACCGTCGTCGGGCACTTGCCGGAAGAAGCCCAGCGGTTGGCGGGGCTGCGCGAGAAACTCATTGCCGGCGTCGTACGCGCCGTTCCCGAGGCGGTGCTGCGGGGGACACCCGACCCGGAACAGCAAGGCAGGCGGCTGCCGGGGAACGCGCACTTCACCTTCCCGGGCTGCGAGGGCGATTCGCTGCTGTTCCTGCTGGATCTGGCCGGCGTCGAGTCCTCCACCGGCTCGGCCTGTACCGCCGGAGTGCCGCGGCCCTCGCACGTGCTGCTGGCCATGGGACTGAGCGAAGAAGAAGCGCGTGGCGCACAACGCTTCACGCTCGGGCATACAACCACCGAAGCCGACGTTGACGCATTGGTAGCTGCGCTGCCGGAGGCGTATGCGCGGGCCAAAAAGGCCGGGATGGCCGGGCACGTCTCCAGCATCCAGACCGCCGGTACGCAGGCGGACTGAGCGCGCAGCGCAGGCCGCGGTGGCGCAAACAACGACCGTGCCGCTGCGGCTGACACAGACAACAGATCAGTAGGGAAACGAATTCATGAAGGTACTGGCAGCAATGAGCGGCGGCGTGGACTCCGCCGTGGCAGCGGCACGGGCGGTGGACGCCGGCCATGACGTCGTGGGCGTGCACCTGGCCCTGAGCCGGATGCCCGGTACACTCCGCACCGGCAGCCGCGGCTGCTGCACCATCGAGGATTCGCGTGACGCCTGGCGCGCCTGCGACATCCTGGGCATCCCGTACTACGTCTGGGACTTCTCCGAGCGGTTCAAGGAAGACGTGGTGGACGATTTCATCGCCGAATACGCCGCCGGCCGGACGCCGAACCCCTGCATGCGCTGCAACGAGCGAATCAAGTTCGCCGCGCTGCTGGAGAAGGCGCTGGCACTGGGCTTCGACGCGGTATGCACCGGGCACTACGCCAAGGTCATCGAAGACGAGCACGGCAACCGCGAACTGCACCGCGCCGCCGACTGGGCCAAGGACCAGTCCTACGTGCTCGGCGTGCTGACCCACGAGCAGCTCAAGCATTCCATGTTCCCGCTGGCCGAAACGCCGTCCAAGGCCGAGGTGCGCGCCGAGGCGGCGGCGCGCGGGCTCTCCGTGGCCAACAAGCCGGACAGCCATGACATTTGCTTCATTTCCGACGGCGACACCCGTGGCTGGCTGGCCGAGAAGATCGAGATGGAGTCGGGATCCATCGTTGACCAGGACGGCCAGGTGGTCGGCGAACACGGGGGCGCCAACGCCTTCACCGTCGGCCAGCGCCGCGGACTGAAGCTGGGCCGGCCCGCGCCGGACGGCAAGCCGCGGTTCGTGCTGGAGATCCGGCCCAAGGAGAACAAGGTGGTGGTGGGGCCCGAGGACCTGCTGGCCGTGGACCAGATGCGCGGCATCAAGGTTTCCTGGGCCGGTCTGCCACTGCCCGAGGTGGAAACGCAGACACCTTTCGAGTGCATGGTCCAGGTCCGTGCGCACGGAGACCCGGTTGCAGCCCGGGCCCAGTCGGAACTCGACGACGACGGCCGGCAGCAGCTGGTGGTCACGCTGATCGAGCCGATGCGCGGCGTGGCGCCGGGCCAGACCATGGTCCTCTACCAGGGAACCCGCGTGCTGGGCCAGGCCACCATTGATTCGGCGCGCTCGCTGAGCTGGGATCCGGCCAAGGTTTCCTGACACGCCGCTGGCGGACTTCACACAGGAGTAACCGGTGCATGGCCGATGCGGGCCGAACCATAAACTGGGAACATGAGCCAGCCCCACCTTGCCGATGACTTTGACCCGACCGCCAGCTCCCTCTCCGACCAGGTGGCACCCGAAGTGATGGCGGAGCTGCTGGCAGTGCGCGGCAGCATCGACAACATCGACGCCACCTTGGTGTATCTGTTGGCCGAGCGGTTCAAGGCGACGCAGCGGGTGGGCTACCTCAAGGCCCGGTACAAGCTGCCCGCGGCCGATCCCGCCCGCGAAACAGCCCAGATCGGCCGGCTGCGTCGGCTCGCCGAGGAAGCGCATCTGGACCCGGCCTTCGCCGAGAAGTTCCTGAACTTCATCATCTCCGAGGTCATCCGGCACCACCAGGCCATCTCCGACGAGCACAACGGCGGTAACTGACGTGGCGGGCGGTTCCGACGCATCCGCTGAGCAGGCCCGGCCCGGCCAGGTGAGCGCCACCGGACTGGGCAGCTGGCCCGGTACGGATCCGGCCGAGGCGGCCCGGATCATCCGCGGCGAACTGGGCGAACCGAACCTGCCGCATCTGGTGGAGCTGCCCGACCGCGGCGTCGGCTCGGACCCGGTTGCGCGCACCGCAGGATTGCTGGAGGAACTCTTCATCGACCTGCAGCCGCATGGCTGGCGGCTGGTGGACCGCCCGGGGCAGGACCACCGCCGGGCTGTCTCCGCCTTGCGCACAGACCTGAACGTGCTGGCCGATGTGGTTGGTGCCGAAGACCATCCGGGCACCCAATTCAAAGTCCAGCTGCGCGGACCGATGTCCCTGGCGGCCAATCTCCACCTGCACAACGGCGAACGGGCCCTGATTGACGCCGGTGCCCGGCGCGACCTGGCCCAATCGCTGGCGGCCGGTGCAGCAGGCCACCTTGCCCAGGTCAAGGCCTCGCTGCCGGCAGGCACGGAACTGGTGGTCCAGCTGGACGAGCCGGAAGTCGATGCCGTGCTGGCCGGGACCATTCCCACGGCCAGCGGCTACCGAACCCTGCGTTCGGTCGCGGCTTCGGAAGCATCCGCTGCCTGGGACCTGCTGGCTTCCTCCCTGCGCGATGCCGGAGCCGTGGAAGTGGTAGCCCAGATTCCGGCCACCGATTCAGCCCTGGAGGCGGTGGCCGCCTGCGGCTTGGACGGGTTTGCCGTCCCCGCCGGCGGGCTGAGTACCCGGCAGTGGGAAACCATCGCCGCCGCGGTGGAAGCAGACCGGCGCGTGTGGGCTGGCCTGATCGACCCCGCCGTCGGCAGCATTCCGCAGGTGACGGCCCTGGTTGATTCAGTCGTGCGGCCGTGGCGGCAGCTGGGCTTGCCGTTGAAACGCCTGCCCCAGCTGAGGATCACGCCATCCGCCGGGCTGGCCGGATCTACCCCGGAGACCGCGCGCTCGGTGGTCAAGCGGTTGACGCAGACGGCCGACGCGCTGAACCAGGTTGTCGCAGAGGCATGAGCATGCCAGCCGGGCTGTGTAGCTGACGTGCGGCTTCAGCCTGACGAGGCGCGGACCGAATAGGTAAAGGAACCGTCGTATTCGAGCACGGTTCCGAATTGGCGTTGAATGACCTTCGTGCGGATGCGGAAACGATGGTCGGATTCGTCCCACCATTGTTCGGTGAAGGCTGCGGCGTCGAACAAGAGCGGAAGCCGGACCGAGCGGCGACCGGCAGCCAGGCGGCTTCGGCGCGAAATGATCCGCATTCGGCCGCCGGTACCCACCGAGCACATAACGTCTGTGAGCAGACGGCCACTGCGGCCCAGGGCACCGACGGCAGTGCCCAGACTGTCATCCCAGCTGGTCAAGTCCTCCATGATCCGGGTCCGCTTGTGGAAGTGGAGGGTTCTGACCGCGCTCAGCTGCGGCTGGCCGGCGGCATTCTGCGAGGCCCGGTTCTCGATGGTGAAGGGCACATTGTGCTGGTACTCGGGGAACAAGGCGTTGTCGCTGCTGGTCAGGCCGAGGAAGGGCCGCAGCGCCGGGACCGGGCAACCCGCCACGTCGAATGTGCCGGAACCGACACCGCTGACCGTGGCACCGTCGTCGTTCTCCGCAGCAGGCGCCAGCGAGAAGTACTGCTGCAGTTCGGGCTGGAGCCGTGCGAAGTCGGCTCCCAAGGCCCTTTGGTAGACGGACGCTGCGGTGGGCATGGGCTACAACCGTCCGGCGGCTTTGAGCCGGATATACATGTCGGCCAGCTGGGGCGGCAGGTCGTGCGGGGGAGCGTCCACTACCTCGGCGCCGAGCTGGCGGATCTGCGCAGCGACGGCGGCCCGCTCCAGCATGGCGCGCTCGGCAGCGGCTGCGCGGAACGTATCATCGGCGGTGACGCGCACGCTGCGCAGCCTGTCCACGTGCGGATCGCTGACCGAAGCGACCACCACGGTGTGCTTGGCGGTCAGTTGGGCCAGCACAGGCAGCAGCCCCTCCTCGGCCGCGCCGGAATCCAGTGCGGTGAGCAGCACCACCAGGGACCGGTGCGAGGACAGGGCATGGATTTCGGCAGGTATCTGCGACCAGTCCGCTTCGATCAGCTCGGGGTCCAGCGGGGCCATGGCGTTGACCAACTGGTTGAGCAGATTGCCTTTGGCCGCGGAGGCGACTTTGGCCCGCGGCCGGCGGTCGAAAGCCAGGAAGTCCACGCGGTCGCCGCCGCGTTCGGCGAGCACTGCCAGGAGCAGGGACGCTTCGATTCCGGTGTCCAGCCGCGGCTCGTCTTCGATCCGCGCGGCCGAGGTGCGGGAGGTGTCCAGCACAATCACCACGCGGCGGTCGCGTTCCGGCCGCCACGTGCGGACGACGACTGCCTGCCGCCGGGCCGTGGCGCGCCAGTCGATGGAGCGGACGTCGTCGCCGCGAACATAATCGCGCAGTGAATCGAACTCCGTGCCTGCTCCGCGGATCTGCACCGCCACGCGCCCGTCCAGTTCACGCAGCTTGCGCAGTTTGGATGGCAGATGCCGCTTGGAGTGAAAGGGTGGCAGCACCCGCAACCGGCCGGGCAGGCTGATAGTGATCTGCCGGGCGGCCACACCGAGCGGTCCGAGCGACCGGATGGCCACGTGGTGCGCCAGAAGGTCCCCGCGGCGCTGCGGCGTCAGCTGGACCTCGAGCAGCCGCCGTTCGCCCGGCGAAATCCGCACGCGCTGGTCGGGATTCGCGGCTCCGGCCGAAGGCTGCCAGCCGTCGCGCAGCACGGCCCGCAAGGGGCGGCCGCCATGGTTGGCCAGCAGCAGCTGTGCCGTCACTGATTCGCCCAGCCGGACATTCGCCGGAAGCCTCCGCTGCAGCCCCACCTTGCGTGGTGACAGCGCCAGTGTCAGGTCCACGCCGACGGCAGCGGCCAACAGCAGGCACCACCACAGAGCCGTGGCCGGCCGCGGGAAGAGCAGCAGCGGGATGATGCCCGCCAGAGCCAGCAGGACAAAACGCCCGGTAATCGCCACGGCGCGCTCAGCGGGGAACCGGCACGGTGGCCAGGATGCTCTGCAGCACGTCGTCGGCCTGGACCCCGTCCATCTGCGCCTCCGGCCGCAGGCTGACGCGGTGCCGCAGAGCCGGCAGGGCAAGTGCCTTGACATCGTCCGGGGTCACGAAGCCGCGCCCGTTCAGCCACGCCCAGGCCCGGGAGGTATTGAGCAGCGCGGTGGCGCCGCGCGGCGAGACGCCCAGCTGGAAGGACGGCGCGGACCGCGTGGCGCGGACCAGATCCACAATGTAACCGACCACCTCGGGCGCGATCGCCACCCGGGCCACGGCGGCCCGGGCCTGGACCAAGTCCTCGGCGGAGGCAGCGGCCCGCACCCCGGCGCCCTGCAGGTCGCGCGGGTCGAAGCCCAGGCTGTGCCGGCGGATGATCTCAATCTCGGCGTCCCGGTCCGGCAGGTTCATGGTCAGCTTCAGCAGGAAGCGGTCCAGCTGGGCTTCCGGCAGCGGGTAGGTGCCTTCGTACTCCACCGGGTTCTGGGTGGCCGCCACGATGAACGGTTCGGGCAGCTTCCGCGAGAGGCCGTCCACCGAGACCTGGCGCTCTTCCATGGCTTCGAGCAGCGACGCCTGGGTCTTCGGCGGCGTGCGGTTGATCTCGTCGGCCAGCAGGATGTTGGTGAACACGGGACCCTCGCGGAAACGGAATTCGGAGGTGTGGGTGTCGTAGATCATCGAGCCGGTGACGTCACCCGGCATCAGGTCCGGGGTGAACTGGATCCGCTTGGTATCAAGGCTCAGTGCGGCGGAGAGCGAGCGGACCAGCAGTGTCTTGGCCACGCCTGGCACACCTTCAAGCAGCACATGCCCGTGCGAGAGCAAGGCGATCAGCAGCCCGGTCACGGTGGCGTCCTGGCCCACCACGGCTTTGGCCACTTCGCTGCGCACGTCGTGCAGGGCCTGGCGCAGGCGGTCGTCGTCGGACGGCGGAGTGGCCACGGCGGGGCCGCTGCCGTACTGGGCCGCCTGCGACTGTCCAGTCTGTTCGCTCATCGGTGCGTTACCTCTTTCTCTAGCTGCTGAAGTTCTTGGGCCCAAGCCACCAGCCGGGCTTCGGTCCCGGGCGCCTCGTGGCGCAGGAGGCGGTCCAGTTCTGCCCGCGGACGGGCGCTGTTCAGTGCTACCGCATTGACGACGTCGGCGCTGCTGGCTCCCGCGGGCAGGCGCAGCTGGGCGGCCAGCCGGGTCAGGGTGGCCGCGCGCAGGTTGTCCGCGGCATGGCCCACTGCCTTGGCATTCTGGTAAAGCCGGGCGCGGCCCTCGATCGTCTCGGCGGAGCGGACCAGGACCGGCAGCGGCTCGGACACCAGCGGGCCGAGCCGGCGCCCGCGCCAGAACATGGCGACGATGCCGACGGCCATCAGCCACAGCGATACCGGTAGCACCCATCCCGGCAGCAGGCTCATCGGGTTGACCGGGGTGTCGGCCACCGGCATGTCCTGCGGGCCTGCCCGGTACCAGACCAGCCGGTCCGTGGCTCCCAACGTGTTGAGCGCCAGCGCCGCGTTGCCTGCACGGACAATGGCTTCGTTGCTGAGCACCTGGCCGGCCCCCAGGACCACGGTGGCGCCGTCGTCGGACAGCACGTAGGGCGCGGCGGCACCAGCGGCAGTTTCGAAGGCGAAACACCTTGCGCTGCCGCCGCGGTAGGAGAGCCCGCCGCGGGTGATCTCACCGGCTGCGGTGGGGCCGGGCAGCCGGCAGGCGGCCGGCAAGTTCCCGCCCTCGGCAGGGACCACGCCCGCTGCCCGCACACCGGGGGCAAGGGCCCGCAGTGCCTCGAACCCGGGTTCCAGCAGCACAATGTGGTCGGCCTGTTCCTTCAGCGGTTCCAGCTGCTCCGCCGCGAGGTAACTGTCCGGGTCATGGACCAGCAAAGTGGCGCCGGGCGTGCGGAGCTGGTCGCGAGTTTCCTGCAACGAAGTGGTGGCATCAACCTGCACGCCGTGCTGGCGGAGCACTTCGGCCACGGCCTTGGCCCCGTTGGGAGCCGCGTTGCCGGGGGAGAGGTCGGCACGGTCGGCCGCCGGGCCGCGGAGCAATTGCAGGGCGACGACGCCGCACAGCAGCACCAGCAAGACGAGCCAGAAGCTCCAGCGGCGCAGCCGGTTGCGGAGCGTGGCCCACACGGAGCCGCCGTCGCCGATGGTTTCCGGCCGAGCCCCGGAGGCGTGGCCCGCTGCTCCGCTTGCCGAGCTTCCGTCCGGGGGAGCGGGAACCGCAGCCGGTGCCGCGCTTGATCCTGTCTGGCTCATCGCGGGACCGCCAGCGGCGGGATGCCGGCCCCGGCCCCGGAAGCTACCGGCGACGCCGCAGCCAGGGAATCGTCCAGGGCGGCCAGCCGGTCGACATCCTCCCGGGTGGCAGGAACCTTGCCGTAACGCACTGAGTCAAAACGGTTGGCCGCGCTCCGCAGCCGACTGGCTTCGGTGCTGAAGGCAGCAGCAATCCCGGCGGCCGCCTCGTCGGCGGTCCGGCCCGGCTGCGGATCCAGCACCACGCGCTCTTCCATCGAGCGCACCAGCGCGCGGAACCGCTCGGCGAGGGCTGTGTCCCAGTCGCCTCGGGCCGCCGCCTCGCGGGAATTCCGGCGGTGCTCGTCGGCAGTGAGGGGGGCGGCGGCGTCGAAAATTTCTGCCGCTGCACGGCGGCGGGCGTTGCGCCGCGGTTTGACCACCCACACGGCCGCGCCGATCAACAGCAGGGCGGCCAAGACCAGGATCAACGTGCCCAGGTTCGGGCTGAAGCCGTTCAGTTGCGAGATCAGCTCGCCGAACCAGTCGAGGATGCCCTGCAGCACCGATTCCAATACACCGGGGCGGGCGTTCTGGTATTCCTCCTTGGCCAGTTCGCGGACCAGCAGTTCGCGCGCTTCGTCCGGGCCCGGGGTCACCAGGGCGGCCGCGAGCGCCAAGGCACCCGGGGACACCGTCACGGCCCCCACGGCCCGGCTCGACCCGGGACCGCGGAACCGGGCGCCGTTCCGGAGCCGAGTCCCGGGATGCTGCGGGTGTCCTGGCCGCCGGATGCTTCGTGCTCGCGCAGCAGCACCACGTCGAACCCTTCGCGGCGGATCCGCAAGTCGATGTAGACCAGCGCGATCACTGCGGCCTGGAAGGCGTAGCCGATCGCCGAGAAGATCGAAGACAGCAGCATCGAAACCAGCGTGAGCGGGCCCATGGTGGACAGCATGCTCTCGGCCGACGTCGGATCTCCCATCAGCGGGCCGGCCAGCCCAATAATTAACGAAATCGGCATGCTCACTACAGAGGTGATCACCGTGACGATGATGGTGCACAGCAGGATGATGCCGAAGGTTCGCCACCAACTGCGGTTGGTCAGCTGCCAGGACCGGGCGAGCGCGCTGAAGAGCGGTGCGCGTTCCATGATGATGACCGCCGGGGCCAGCATCAGCTTGATGCCGATCCAGATGGAGACCGCCGTCAGCGCGAGAATGATCAGCACAATGATCCAGACCGAGGACACGCCCAGCTGGTCGGCCAGGAAGAACGAGCCGGCGATAATCACCACCAGCGCAAAGGCTGTCAGGGCCAAATACAGCAGGCCCAGGCCCGCCAAGGCACCAATCCGGCCCTTGGCGAGTTCGAACATCAGCCGGAGGCTGGTTTTCTGGTTGACCGCCGCCCTGGCGGTGGGAATGGCAAGCACGCCTTGCAGGACCAGGACCCCGACACTGGACAACAGGCCCAGGACCAAGGAGGAGATGATGATGGAAAGCCCGAACGCCAGCGCGGATTCATCCGTCAGTTCCTCGTTGGCCATGACCTGCAGGCCGCCGAAGGCCGAAATGATCAGTCCGCCGACCAGCCAGGCCAGCGCGCTGATCACTACTTGAAGCAGCACCGCCGTGCCGAAGACGGCCGCGGCGTTCTTGCGGGCCGCTTGGAAAGCGCCGTCAAGGATTTCGCCGACGCCGAGCGGGCGCAGCGGGATGACCCCCGGCTTCGGCGGAGCCACGTAACCGCGGTATGGACCGGGGCCGGTGGGCGCCGGCCAGCCGCCGCCTTGCTGACCCTGCCACGAGCCGGGCTGCTGCCCAGTCGCCGGTTGCCCCCAGGACTGGCCCGGCTGCCCTGACGGCTGTCCGGGTGCGGGCTGGCCCCACGGCTGGATGGGCTGCCCGGACGGCTGTCCGGGCGCGGGTTGCCCCCACGGCTGCTGCTGGTTCCATCCGGGCTGGGCGGGCGGTGTCTGCTGGCCCGGCTGCGCCCACGGTTGTTGTGCGGCAGGTCCCGGCTGTCCCCAGACCGGCTGCTGTCCCCAGGCCGGCTGCTGTCCCCACGCCGGTTGAGCCGGCGGTGCCGGCTGGGCCCAGGGCGGCTGCCCGGCCGTATCCTGCCCGGCCGTATCCTGCTGGCCCGGCACTTGCTGACCGGCATGGTGGCGCTGCCCTGCCGGATCGGACGGCACGCTGTCGCTGGAGCCGGCGCCGCCGGAGCCCTGCCGCTGCGGATCCGTGCTGTCGTGCCCGGCGTCGTTGGCCCCGTGGCTCATCGCGTTCCGTCTTTCTGATCTTGTGTGGCCGACTGCGGGAGGCAGTCGGCGAAGTGTTAGCCTCTCATCAGCCTATAGTTTCGGTCCGCGAGTTCCTAGAATCCCGGAGCGCGGCCGGCCGTGGGTCGCTTTTGGTGCGCCCGGTGCGCCGTTGCGGCAGGAATTCAGTGAAATAGGGGACAATTAGGAGATATGAAGGCACGCATTCTGGTCGTAGACGACGACGAGGCCCTGGCCGAGATGATCGGCATCGTGCTGCGCAACGACGGTTTTGATCCGGTGTTCTGCGCGGACGGTTCCCAGGCGCTCGAGGTCTTCCGCAGCAGCAAGCCCGATCTGGTGCTGCTCGACCTGATGCTGCCGGGATTGGACGGGATCGAGGTCTGCCGGCAGGTCCGCGGCGAATCGGACGTCCCCATTGTCATGCTGACGGCCAAGGCGGACACGTCGGACGTGGTCCGCGGACTGGAATCAGGCGCCGACGACTACGTGCCCAAGCCGTTCAAACCGGCAGAACTCGTGGCGCGCGTGCGTGCGCGGCTGCGCCCGGGCGACCAGCGGGCCCCGGAGACGCTGCGGATCGCCGACGTCGTGATCGATGTTGCCGGCCACGTGGTGCACCGCGGGGACGAGAAGATCTCGCTGACCCCGTTGGAATTCGACTTGCTGGTGGCACTCGCGCGGAAACCGTGGCAGGTGTTCACCCGTGAACTGCTGCTGGAGCAGGTCTGGGGCTACCGCCATGCCGCAGACACCCGGCTGGTCAACGTGCATGTCCAGCGGTTGCGCTCCAAGATCGAGCGCGATCCGGAAGCCCCCGAAGTGGTGCTCACGGTTCGCGGCGTCGGATACAAGGCCGGCCAAGGGTAAGTGGAGCCGGTTCTCCACCGGTGGAAAGCCAAGCTGAAGGCGGCAGCTGAGGCCGCTTGGCATGCCACGTTGCAGGGCCGCGACTTCCTGAATCGGAAATGGCGGCGCTCGCTGCAGTTCCGAACGGTCACTGCGGCGGTCCTGCTCACCGCCTTCGCGTTTCTGGGCGTGGGCGCGTTCCTTTCCAGCCAGATCGCCTCCGGGCTGTACCAGGAACGCGTGAACCAGGCCGAGGCCGAGTCCCGGCGCGGCCTGTCCCAGGTCAAGACCATCTTCGAGAGTTCTTCCGCCAGCGACCGTGCCACGGTGGCCAGCATGGTGGGGGACACGCTGAAGCTGCTGGAGGGCACCGGTGCGGAAGCCCCGCGCTATTACCTGCTGACACCGCTGCCCGGCGGGCAGAACCTTTATGTGTTCAGCCAGTCCAACACCTCCATCACCGCCAACATCATTCCGGAGGGGCTGGCAAAAGAGGTTGCCACCGGCAGCGGCCAGTACCGCCAGGCACTCGCCTTGCCGGTGGGCGACAGGGATGTGCCGGCCATCGGCTTCGGCACCCAAGTGCAGCTGCCGCCGGGCAACGCCTACGCGTTGTACCTGGTCTATGACCTCTCCTCGGTGCAGCAGACGCTGGACTTTATCCACCGGGTGCTCTGGATTGGCGGCGCGCTGCTGCTGGTCCTGGTCGGCGGCATCGTCTGGCTGCTGACCCGTGCGGTGGTGCACCCGGTCAGCCAAGCAGCGATCGTGTCGGAGAAGCTGGCCGCGGGTCAGCTTCAGGAGCGGCTGGAAGTCCGCGGCGAGGACGAGCTGGCCCGGCTGGGAGCGTCCTTCAACCACATGGCCGGCAGCCTGCAGGAGCAAATTACGCAATTGGCCACCTTGTCCGAGATGCAGCAGCGGTTCGTGTCCGATGTCTCGCACGAATTGCGTACTCCGCTGACCACGGTCCGGATGGCCGCCGAAGTGCTGTACGAATCGCGCGGGGACTTCGACCCGATCAACGCCCGCTCGGCGGAACTGTTGTACAACCAGGTGGAGCGCTTCCAAGCGCTGCTGGCAGACCTGCTCGAAATCTCGCGGTTCGACGCCGGTGCTGCGGCGCTCGACGCCGAGCCGACGGACTTGGTGGAAATCGCCCGCACCGCGCTTGACGCTGCGCAGCCGCTGGCCGACAACTGCGGTTCCGAACTGCGCCTGATCGCACTGGAACCGCGCTGCATCGCGGACATGGACCGCCGCAGGATCGAACGGATCCTGCGGAACCTGATTGTCAACGCTTTGGAACACGGCGACGGCAACCCGGTGGAACTCACCGTGGGTGCCACCGAGGAAGCCGTGGCCGTCGCGGTCCGGGACTACGGCATCGGCATGACGCCGATGGAAGCGTCCAGGGTTTTCGACCGCTTCTGGCGCGCGGACCCGGCGCGGGCGCGGACCACCGGCGGCAGCGGCCTGGGACTGTCGATCTCCACCGAGGACGCGCGGCTGCACGGCGGCTGGCTTCAAGCGTGGGGTGAACCCGGCAACGGCGCCTGCTTCCGGTTGACCCTGCCGCGGCACAGCGGCGGCACGCTGACGCATTCGCCGCTGCCGCTGCCGCCGGCCGGAGCCCACGGCATGCATGGGCATCTGGCGGCGGAGAATGTACTTCTTGAACAGCAGGAGGAAAACGGTGTTCCGGACCCCAGCTGACCGCGCCCGCGGGAGCCGGCTGCGCGCCGTCGTCGTCATGGTCTTGGCCATGCTCGCGCTAGCCTCCTGCTCCTCCATCCCGATGTCGGGGCCGGTAGCCACGGTCCAGTCCGACTCCGGCGAGAGCCGGGGGACCGGATACACCTTCAACCCGCCGGGGCCGGCGCCCGGGGCCGACCCCAAGGACATTGTCGAGGGATTCATCCAGGCGGGCACGGCGCCGCAGGACGACTATCGGATAGCCCGGGAGTTCCTGGCCCCGGACCTGGCGGGCGAATGGCAACCGGTGGAACGGACGCTGGTGTACCGAAACGTCGTGAAGACCGTGGGTTCGCCGTCCGAAACCGAATTCGTGCTCCAGGTCGAAGTCGACACGTCCATTAACGAATCAGGCGTACGCACGCAGGCCGAGGATGGTGCCACCGAATCGCTGCCTGTGGAACTGACGGAGGTGGACGGCGAATGGCGGATTTCCAGCATTCCGGACGGAACCATGGTGTCCACCGTGGACTTCCGCACGTTGTTCTCCCCCTACAACCTGTACTTCTATGACCCTACGTACACCTACGCCGTCCCGGACGTGCGCTGGTTCGCCAACCGGCAGGGAATTTCAGCCGCGATCGTCGCCGCCATGTTGGAGGGGCCGGCACCCTACCTGGCCGGCGCGGTGATCAGCGCCTTCCCGGAAGGATCGCAGCTGGTGCGGCGGGCCGTGCCGATCGAATCGGGCGCTGCCAGCGTTGACCTCTCCGCGGAGGTCCTGACCGGCACCACGTTCCTGCGCCGACAGCAGATGCAGCAGCAACTGGAATTGACGCTCGGCGAGCTCAATACCGTCTCCACGGTGCGGATGACCGTGGACCAGCGGGACGTGGACCTGGGCACCGGACCCGATCCTCAGTTCCAGGCAGCGGTGACAGACCCGGCCGTCGGCAATGTGCAGATCGGAATCCTGAACGAGGAACTGGTCTTCTACGAGGGATCCCGGCCGGTCAAAGCCGAGGGCCTGCCGTCGGTCGAACGGCTGAGCCCGCGCGAGCCGGCGATGTCGCTGGACCAGGAGCGCTTCGCCTTCCTGACCGCCGAGCGCAACCGGATGTACGTGATCGGCAAAGACCGCAGGGTAGTGGAAGCGGCGTCCGGGAGGGAGCTGACCGGTCCCAGTGTTGATCCCTTCGGCTGGGCCTGGACCGCTGCCGGCGACGCCAGCGGAAGAGTCTCCGCGGTCTCCATCGAGGAGCCGGACGAGGTGGTGGCAGTCGGCGCCCAGTGGCTGACCGAACGGACGGTGACCGAGCTGCAGATCTCGCGCGAAGGATCCAGGGCTCTGATCATCACCCGGGAAGGGGAGAGCACTGCGGTGTACATAGCCGGCGTGGTCCGGGACCGGGACGGGCGGCCGCGCGGCATCACCACCCCCAAGCGGCTGAAGGCGTCCGTGCCGGTAGACACCGGCGTGTGGGCGGATGAGGACACCGTCATCGTCATGCGGTCCTCGGCGGAAGAGGCAGTGACCGCCGAAATTTTGCACCTGGACGGCAGCAGCCTGCGGACCGCGCCCCTGCAAGGCATGGTGGAGATCAGCGCCGGCAACGGTGACCAGGATGTTTATGCCCAAACGAATGAGATGCTCTACATCCGGGTAGGCAACAGTTGGGCCCCGCAGCGCAATTCGCCGTTGGTCATCGACCCGTCCTTCCCCGGGTAGCCTCGCCTCCACAGGCCGCCGTGGCCTCCGCTGCGTTCACATCCCGCCGGCACCAGTGGCCGGGGGTGCCGGGGACGGCAAGGCTTGGTGCATGGCAGGAAAACGGTGATGAGGACGACGACGGAGGCGGGAGCCGGCCTGGACCGGCTGTATTTCAGCCCTCCGGCGCAAGCACTGCGGATCTGGTCCGGTCAGTTCGGACGGCTGCTGCTGCCGACCGACTGCGTCGTCTGCGGCGCGCCGGATCACGTGCTGTGCGCTGCCTGCAGGCAGCGGCTGCGGCGCGCTACGGTGCACCCGGTGGCAGTCGAGGAGACGGCCGAAGCACTGCCTCTGGACGAGGCCGGCCGGCCGCTGCCGGTAACGGCGGGCGGACCCTACCGGCGCGAACTGTCCCAAGCGGTGCTGGCGTTCAAGAATCATGGCCGGACCGAACTGGCACCGGTGCTGGCCGTCGCGCTGGCAGGCGCTTTGGAGGTCGCCGCCGAGCGTGCCGGACGGCCCCCTGACGCGGTGTTGGTGCAGGTTCCCACCCGCGGAATCTCCCGCCGGCGCCGCGGCTATGATCCGCTGCAACTGCTGCTCTCCCGATTGGAAGGGCGGGGACTGCTGCCGGCCGGACTGCAGTTGCTGCCCGCCGTCCGGCCGGTGGGCTCCGGGAGGCGAGTGATCCGGTGGCGTTCCCCGGCCGGGCAGAAGTCGCTGGGCAGGTCAGCCCGGCAGCGGAATGTTGCCGGCAGCATGGCCGTGCCGCCGCGATACGTACCGCTGATCGCAGGGCGCGGCTGCCTCTTGGTGGATGATGTGCTCACGACCGGGGCGACGATGGCGGAGCTGGCCAGAGCGATCCGTGCCGCCGGCGGACATCCATTGGGCGGTGCGGTGCTGGCAGCCGCCTCGGCGCCGGCCGGACACGCCGGCGGGGCCTCCCCGTGAGCGCCGCAGGGAGCCGGTGCGGACCGCCTGGGAGGGATCGGGAGGAAATGTTCGATATAAACCGGCTAAAGGATGAATAAACAGCATCCGTGATCTAACGTGAGGTATGGGCTCCCGTAAAGGGAGGATCCCGTCTTCAGCGGCTGAAAGGAGTTTCTCTTTCAGTCGCTGTTGTGTCATCTAGGCAACGATGGAGGGCACCATGGAATTCAACATCAACGGCCGCAACCTGTCTGTTTCGGATAGGTTCCGCGAGTACGCTGAGGAGAAGATCTCCAAGATCGAGCAACTGGGCGACAAGGTCCAACGGCTTGATGCCAAAGTCACCAAAGAAGCCAATGCCCGCAACGCCGAGAGCTCGATGACGGTCGAACTCACCGTGCTCGGACGAGGCAGCGTCGTCCGTGCCGAGGCCAAGGCGGCGGACAAGTTCGCAGCTTTTGACATCGCCTACAACAAGCTTCTGGAGCGCCTGCGCCGCGCTCGGGACCGCCGCAAGGTCCATCACGGACGGCATACTCCGACCGCCGTCCACCAGGCCACCGCCACGCTGGAACCAGCCAGTACGGATGCCCCACTGCATGAAACGCTGGCCTCCGCGGCCGCTCGCGAGGAGCGGGCCGAGGAACGGACCGGCTACGAGATTGACAACGACGTCCCTGCGGGAGACTCCCCAGTGCTGATTCGCCGCAAGGTCTTCCCGGCCGCGGCAATGACCCTTGATGATGCCGTCGACAACATGGAACTGGTGGGACACGACTTCTACCTGTTCATCGACAAGGCAACCAATGCGCCCAGCGTGGTCTACCGCCGCCGCGGCTGGACCTACGGCGTGATTACCCTCGATGCCGACTGCAGCGCCGAAGAAGCCAAGGCGCGTGAAGAGTTGCTGGCCTACCGCTCGCCGGAGCGCGCTAACGCCTGACTGTCGCCGGGGCTGCCTAATATGAAGGCATGACAGCCCGCATCAGCCTGGCCCAGGCCCGCCGCATTGCGCTGGCCGCCCAGGGACTGGCCAAGGAACGGCCCACCGGTCTTGTGACAGCAAGGCAGGTGGGCCGGACCTTTGACCGCCTGCGGCTGCTGCAGATCGACTCGGTGAATGTGTTGGTGCGTTCGCACTATCTGCCGTTCTTCTCCCGGCTCGGCGGCTACGACGTCGACATCCTCCACCGGCTGGCCGGGAAGGCGCCGCGGCGCATGATCGAGTACTGGGCCCATGAAGCCAGCTATATCAAGCCGGGGGATTTCGCCGATCTCCGCCAGTGGCAGCGGCGCCGCTGGGTGGGCGCGTCCGGAATGGACCCGGACCTCGTCCAGGACCTGACCGATCGGATCCTGAACGCGCTGGCCTCCTCGGGAGGCCTCACTGCCCGTGCGGTGGCAGACCGGATCGGACATGAAGAGATTCGGGCCAAGACCGACTGGGGCTGGAACTGGAACGCGGTCAAGCGTGTTTTGGAGGCACTGTTCGAACAGGGGTTGGTCAGCGCTGCTGCGCGCACACCGCAATTCGAACGGCTCTACACCCTGACCGAAAGAGTGCTGCCCGCGCCGCACGACGCCGGGCACCGGCCGGATCCGGAAGAAGCGATGCTCCGGCTGACTGAAGCCGCGGCACGGGCCCACGGCATTGGGACCGTCAGATGCTTTGCCGACTACTTCCGGGTCCCGGCGCGGGCCGCGGCCGGGGCGGTGCGGGCGCTGGAGGCCGATGGCACGCTGGAACGCGTACGGGTGGACGGCTGGAATGCCGACGTCTACCTGCATGCCGATGCGGCACGGCCGCGGCGGGCCACGGGCCGGGCGCTGCTGAGCCCCTTCGATTCGATGGTTTTCGAACGCCAGCGGGTCGAACAATTGTTTGACTTCCGCTATCGGATCGAAATCTACACCCCGGCGGCGAAGCGGACCTACGGTTATTACGTCCTCCCGTTCCTGCTGGGCGACCGGTTGTGCGCCCGGGTGGACTTGAAAGCGGACCGGAGCACGGGCAGGCTGGTGGTCCGCTCCGCGCATTGCGAAGAGGACGCTCCGGCCGGCACGGCTGCGGAGTTGGCAGCCGAGCTCGGCGCCATGGCTGGATGGTTGGAGCTGGAGAGCGTTGTGGTTGAGGGCAGGGGCGATCTGGCTGCCGGACTGTCCCGGGAAGTAGCGAAAAGGGCCCCGGGGAACCAAAACCGTGCCCGGGACGTCTCTCACGTAGACTGAACTAGCCAGAATTCTGCGCGACTGACTGGGAGCAATGTAGTGCCAACGATTCTCGAGCGTGTGCTTCGTACCGGCGACAAGAAGACGCTGAAGAAGCTGCGCGGCTACGCCGATGCAATCAACATCCTGGAAGAGGACTTCAAGTCCCTCACGGATGCGGAGCTGCGCGCGGAAACCGACACGCTGAAACAGCGCTACCAGGACGGCGAGTCGCTGGAGGACCTGCTCCCTGAAGCCTTCGCCGCGGTCCGCGAAGCCGCCAGCCGCACGCTGGGGCTGCGCCACTTCGACGTCCAGCTCATGGGCGGGGCGGCCCTGCACTTGGGCAACATCGCGGAGATGAAGACCGGTGAAGGCAAGACGTTGGTGGCTACCGCACCGGCCTATCTGAATGCGCTCACCGGCAAGGGCGTCCACGTCGTGACGGTCAACGACTACTTGGCCGAGTACCAGTCAGACTTGATGGGCCGTGTCTACCGCTTCCTCGGCCTGACCAGCGGCTGCATTCTGGCCAACCAGAATCCGGCCACCCGCCGCGAACAGTACGCCGCGGACATCACCTACGGCACCAACAACGAGTTCGGCTTCGATTACCTGCGCGACAACATGGCCTGGAGCCGCGACGAACTGGTGCAGCGCGGACACCACTTTGCGATTGTGGATGAGGTCGACTCGATCCTCATCGACGAGGCCCGTACCCCGTTGATCATTTCCGGCCAAGCCTCCGGCGACGTGAACCGCTGGTACACCGAGTTCGCCCGCGTGGTGATGCGGCTGAAGGACACCGAAGACTACGAAGTCGACGAGAAGAAGCGCACGGTCGGCGTACTCGAGTCCGGCATCGAGAAAGTCGAGGACTACCTCGGCATCGACAACCTGTACGAGTCGGCGAATACGCCGCTGATCGGTTTCCTGAACAACGCCATCAAGGCCAAGGAACTGTTCAAGCGGGACAAGGACTACGTGGTGCTCAAGGGCGAGGTCCTCATCGTCGACGAGCACACCGGGCGCATTCTGGCCGGCCGCCGCTACAACGAGGGCATGCACCAGGCGATCGAGGCCAAAGAAGGCGTTGAGATCAAGGCCGAGAACCAGACTCTGGCGACGGTGACGCTGCAGAACTACTTCCGCCTCTACGGAAAGCTGTCCGGCATGACCGGCACGGCCGAAACGGAAGCCGCCGAGTTCATGAGCACCTACAAACTCGGCGTAGTGCCGATCCCGACGAACAAGCCGATGGCACGCATCGACCAGCCGGATCTGATCTACAAAAACGAGATTGCCAAGTTCGACGCCGTGGTGAAGGACATCGCAGCACGCCACGAAAAGGGCCAGCCGGTCCTGGTGGGCACCACCAGCGTGGAGAAGAGCGAGTACCTGTCCAAGCAGCTCGCCAAGCAGGGCATCCGCCACGAAGTGCTGAACGCGAAGAACCATGCCCGTGAAGCGGCAATCGTCGCACAGGCCGGCCGCAAGGGTTCGGTCACGGTCGCGACCAACATGGCCGGCCGCGGCACCGACATCATGCTCGGCGGCAACGCCGAGTTCAACGCCGTGGCTGAACTGGAGCGCCGCGGCCTGGACCCGGCCGAGAACGCCGAGGAGTACGAGGCCGCCTGGCCTGAGGTCCTGGAAGCGACGCAGAAGTCAGTGCAGGCCGAGCACGACGAAGTCAGGGCGCTGGGCGGGCTCTACGTGCTGGGAACGGAACGGCATGAGTCGCGCCGCATCGACAACCAGCTCCGCGGCCGTTCGGGCCGGCAGGGCGATCCGGGCGAATCGCGCTTCTACCTGTCCCTGACCGATGACCTGATGCGGCTGTTCAATGCCGGCGCCGCCGAGCGGATCATGAATTCCTCGCGGATGCCCGACGACGTGGCGCTGGAGTCCAAGATGGTGTCCAAAGCCATCCAGAACGCCCAGGCTCAGGTCGAGGGCCGCAACGCCGAGCAGCGCAAAAACGTGCTGAAGTACGACGACGTGCTCAACCGGCAGCGCGAAGCGATCTACAACGACCGGCGTCGGATCCTGGAGGGCGACGACCTGCATGAAAAGGTCTCGTTCTTCCTCGAAGACGTGGTGACCGCGATGGTCAACGAAGCCACGCAGGAAGGCCACGGCGACGACTGGGACTACGAGCAGCTCTGGACCAACCTCAAGCAGCTCTATCCGATTGAACTGACGATCGACGAAGTGTTGGAAGAAGCCGGCGGTCGGTCCAAGGTCACAGCGGATTTCCTGCGCGCAGAAATCGTCTCCGATGCCAAGGTCTCCTACGCACAGCGCGAGCAGACTCTCGGATCCGAGACCATGCGCGAATTGGAGCGGCGCGTGGTGCTCTCGGTGATCGGCCGAAAGTGGCAGGAACACCTCTACGAAATGGACTACCTCAAGGAAGGCATCGGCCTGCGCGCCATGGCGCAGCGCGATCCGCTGGTTGAATACCAGCGCGAGGGATTCGTCATGTTCCAGGCGATGATGGAGTCCATCCGTGAAGAGAGCATCGGCTATCTCTTCAACCTCGAGGTCCAGGTTCAGCAGCCCGCCGAGGTGACTGCGCCGGGTGTGGCGGACGCCCGCGCGGCAGCCGGGCCGCAGATCATGGCGGCTGGTTTGGAAGCTCCGCAGCGCCCTGCCGCGCTTCAGTTCACGGCACCGACCGCCTCCGGGGAGGCCGAGACCCGGGTTGAGCGCCAAAGCTCAGCCAAGGCCGAGGCCGCCAAGGACAAGCGGCCGGCGAAGAGCGGCAAACGGCGGAAGTAGGGCGGGCGCTGGCGGTCAGCCGATCTCCAGGGCCGTGACCTTCCACAGCCCTCGGACCAGTTCCAGCCGCAGTGCGATGGCCCGCACGCGCCGGGCTTCGGCAACCACGAGTGACGCTTCGTAGGCGCCCTCGGCTGCCCGGCAGACCCGGGAAGACCGAACCAGCGCGCTGCGGTGCAGCCGCAGCGGCGCACCGCCTCCGGACCGCAGTTTCGCCTGGTGCGCCTTCACGATGTCTGCGCGGTGCACCAGTTTTTCGTAGCTGGCGGGATCCAGCCAGCGGGCCAACTGCTGGACCGGGCGTGTGCCGGCGACTGCTTCCAGGCAGGCCTGCGCCACGGTCCGGGCCGTCGCCGTCACCTGGCGCAGTTCGGCTTCCGCTTTCGGATCCGCAGCAGGATGCAGTTGGACCGGAGACACAGCCAGGGGTCCTGCCGGCCGGTCCGCTTCGGTGGGGTCAGGTCGCTTGGGCTGCAGCCGGATGACGGGCGCGAAGTAGCCGTCGGGCCCAGCCGGATTGACCCGCCGTACTGTCAGCGGCCGGGGTGCGCCGCTGGCGGGTGCCAGCGCGTCCGCCTGGGCAGCGGCCTCCGTGTGCTCTGCCCCTGTCTGTGCGGCCGGGAGCCGTCGAACGTTGTCCATGTCCTGCCCTTTCATCTGGTGGGTAGTGCGCCGGTGTTTTAGCGCGGTGGGGGAACGGCGAGGATTTGCCCCGGTCTGATCAGCGAGGGGTCATGACCGATGGTCATCCGGTTGGCGGCATGCCAGTCCGGCCACCGTTCGGCAATCTCCGCGTCCGTTGCCAGCGGGCCCAGCTCGGCAGCCGCGAGATGCCACAGAGAGTCTCCGGCCGTGACGGTTACGGTCCGCGCACTTTCAGGATCATGCCGCTTGAGCGGCTTGGCGACGATGCCGGGCGCCGCTGCCGGAGGGGCTGGTTGCCAGAGGGGTTCTACAGCCTCACCGGCAGGCTGGGTCGGTTGCCACAGGGGATCGATGACGCCCGCATTGGTCGGCGCGGGATTCGTGGAGGCAGCGTTTGTCGGGGCGGTGGAAGCCGGCATTCCAGCCCTGCCCGGCGTGGCCGCACCATGAGCAACGGGGACAACCATCAGGTTGAGACCGACGACGGCGCCCGCCAAACGCAGCAGGAAGGCAGGACTCGCGGCGGCTGAGAGTGCCGCCAGCCGCAGGTGTCCGGTTTTGGCCAGCATGGCGCCGGCTGCCGCAGCTGCCAAGCCGAAAAGAAGCCAGCACAGCACGGCGGCACCGGCGCCGAAGGAGAGAACCGCCAGAGCGTCCTGATAATTGTGCGGTGGCCACAACGAGCCGGAACCGAACCCTGCCCCGGCAAGAACCAGCACCGCACCGCTCCCGCAAATGAGGCCGGCGGTCACGACATCGGAGACGATTCTGCGCATCGGATGGCCCTTCAATCGAGTTCAGTTGCTATTCTTTGTAGCCGTTTGATGCCATTTGATTTGCTTTGAACCCATATAGTGGCACCAAGCCTCCTTTGGTGTAAAGAGGTTTGTGCTCGATTGACGTTAATTACCAGTGGTTCTTAGGCTTGCGCCATGCGATGGGACGCGCTGTTCGATGATCTGGAGGCACAGTTGCACGCCGCGGACCGGCTGGAGCTGGAAGCCGAGGTCAACGAGCGCGCCCGGATAGAGCTGGCCGCCGTGGATCTCGCCAACAGGCTGCGTGGACAACTCGGAACCCAGCTGCGCGTGAGCGTCGCCGCGGACCTTAGGTTCTGCGGAGCGCTGGCCCACGTGGGATCTAGCTGGCTAGTGCTCAACGAGCGCATGCGGAGCGTGCTCGTGCCGTTGGCTTCCGTGCAGCTCATCCAAGGCATGGGCCGGCATTCGGTGGCGGACGTGTCCGCAGCGCGCCGGCTGGGGCTCGGATCCGCACTGCGGGGGCTCGGCCGGGATCGAGCCCCGATAGGCCTCTACCTGGCAGGCGGCTCGGGCGCCGTGGCGGCCGAGGGTGTGATCGACAGGGTAGGGGCTGATTCCTTCGATGTCGCCGCCGTGCCGTCAGGAGAGGACCGGCGCGCCGCCAGCGTCCGTTCGGTCCTCACTGTGCCGTTCACGGCCATCGCAGCACTCGTTTCGCGACGTCCTGACTAAGCGCTCACTCAGCGTTCGATTTGGCTTCTTCGATCATCCGCCGGGTTTCGGCGTACTTGTCCTGGATGTACTGGTCCAGCACAACCTGCTCCACCCGCCACTGGCCCCGGCCGCCGATTTGGATGGCGGGCAGCTCGCCGCTGCGAACCAGGGCGTAGGTCTGCGACGAGGAAATCTGCAGCTCTTCGGCCACATCGGCCAGAGTGAGGAACCGTGGCATGTACAGATCCTTTGGAACGGGGATGGTTTCCCCATTATGGCATCGTTTGATGCCGTTTGACGGAGCTTGGGCTTCGCTGTTGACGCGGACAATTTTCCACAGATCGCACCCGGAACGAGCGGGTGCAGTTCCCAAGCAGCACCGGCTCGACCAGAATGATGCCACCCGCCGTCCCGGACCAAAGGTTCGGACCGCCATCATCGCTGTCCGTCCGGGCGCGGGGAGGGGGGAAAATCCATGAGCGCTGCGGTCGCGGAAAAAGCCGCGGTACCACGATTGAAGCGCCCGTCCTGGAAAGACCCACGGCTGCTGGTGGGGCTGCTGCTGGTTTTGGCTTCCGTGGCCGGGGTCTCCGCGCTGGTGGCCAGTGCTGACCAGACCGTGGGTGTGCTGGCAGCCAAAACGGACATCGCGGTAGGGCAGCCGGTCTCCGCTGAGGACCTGGTCGTTGTGGACGTCAGGCTGGGCGAGGCTGCAGCCCGTTATCTGCCCGCTGAATCCGGATTGCCGGCCGGCGCGGTCGCCACTGCGCTGGTCCGTGGCGGGGAGCTGCTGCCGGCGTCGGTGCTGGGCACAGCCGATGACCTGGACCGGAAACCGATCGGACTGAACATTGACAGCCCGCTGCCGGAGGGTGCCGGCCCCGGCTCCAGGGTGGACGTCTGGGTGTCCCTGCCCGACGGCCGGAACGGCTTCGACCAGCCAGAGCTGCTGCTGGCCGCGGCCGAGGTATCGCAGCTGGCCGACACCACCGCGGCGTTCGGCTCCTCCGGTGCGGAACGGTTGCATGTGCTGGTCGGGGACGAGGTTATGCCGGCGCTGCTGCACGCGCTCGCCAACGGCGCCCGGATCAACGTGGTGCTCAACCCGGGCGGCACGTCATGAGCCTGCCGGTCCTCACGCTGGGTACGGCGGCGACGGACTTCGTCTCCGGCCTGGAGCGGCTGCACGGTCCGGTGACGGTGGTCCGGCGGTGCACCGAGCTGGCGGAATTATTGGCGGCGGCACAGTCCGGGCTGGCCCGGGCTGCCATCGTCGCCGGCCAAACCCAGGACCTTGACGGCGCGGTGCTGGAGCGGCTGCACAGTGCCGAGGTCTCCGTGGTGGCGCTCACCGACGACGAAGGCGAACGGCTCCGGCTTGAGGCGCTTGGCGTCCGCACCGGTGCGGAAACGGTCCAGCCCGCGGCCTTGGCGGCGCTGGTGGCCGAGTCCACCGCGCAGTTGCAGGGCTCAGGGCCGCCGGCTGGAGCGGCGGGAGCTGCCAGCCCTGGGCTGGCCGGGTTGGCGGACCCCGCCAGGGCACTTCAGCCACGCGATGCCGACCCGGTGCAGCCCGGACCGCCGGCCGCGAAGGGCGAACTGGTGGCTGTGTGGGGGCCCGCCGGGGCCCCAGGCCGCACTACCGTGGCGGTAAACCTCTCCGCCGAATACGCAGCCGCCGGGCAACGGGCCCTGCTGGTCGACGCGGATACCTACGGAGCCAGCGTGGCAGCTTTCCTCGGCCTGCTGGATGAATCTGCGGCCTTGGCCCATGCCTGTCGGATGGCGGACCAGGGGGTGCTGGATCGGCAGGCCTTCGAACGGGTCTGCCTGAAGGTGGCGGTGACCGGCACCTCGCTGTGGGTGCTGACCGGGATTACCCGGGTGGACCGCTGGACGGAGCTCCGGCCATCGGCTTTGGGAACCGTCTTGGAGCTGGCGCGCGGCGTGGCGGACGTCGTCGTGGTGGACTGCGGTTTTTCGCTGGAGCACGAAGAGGAGCTCAGCTTCGACTCGATGGCCCCGCGGCGCAACGGAGCCACCTTGCGGGTGCTGGAGCTGGCCGACCGGGTGCTTGCGGTCGGCAGCGCCGATGCCGTGGGATTGCCGCGGCTGGTCCGGGCCCTCGACGAACTGGATCACGCGGTTCCTTCGGCGCGCGCGGAGATCGTGCTCAACAAGGTCAGGGCGGCAGCAGTGGGTGCGCGGCCGGAGGCGCAGTTGCGGGAGGCCTGGGAGCGGTTCGGGCCGGTGCGCGAGATCCGTGCCCTGCTGCCGGCCGACCAGGCCGCGGCCGATGCCGCGCTGCTGGGCGGCTCGGTCCTGCTGGAGTCGGCGCCGGACTCTGCGCTGCGCCGTGCCATTGCCGGGTTGGCAGGAACCAGGTTGTCGGCACCCAGGCGGGGACTCCGCCGTCGGACTTCGGTCAAAGTGAAGTTTTGAACGCGTCGCGTTAGGCTTGCGCAAGGACCGCAAAGGCGCGGTTTGGACACACCTATCGGAGGCGTTTTACATGTCGACTGGATCCAGCATGGCGGATCTGTCCAGCTCAGCAACGAACGATGAGGAATTCATCGCCAAATACTACGAGCACCTGGCAGCGGAGGACGCGGCCAGCTACAGTCCCGATGTGCTTAGTTCCCGCGCGCTGGCGCACCGGGAACTGGCCGCCCACCGGCCGCCGGCCCAACCGGTGATCGGGATCCACGACGAACCCGACGCGAGCGTCGTCATGATCGTCACCGATGACATGCCGTTCCTGGTGGATTCGGTCACCGCGGAAGTGGTGCGGCACGGCATTGCCATCCGGATGATTATGCACCCGACTTTCGTGACAACCCGCGACCGGGACAGCCACGACCTGGCCGGCGTGGAGCGGGTTCCGGCCAGCGCCGGAGTCTCCAGCGGCGACACGGCTGCGCTGCCGAATCTGGCCTCGTTCGAGGCCGGCAGCGACAAGGTCCTGCGGATTGAATCCTGGATGGCGGTGGAGACCGCCCGCATCGACCCGGCTAAGGCCGCCGAGCTGGAAGCCGGGCTCAAGCGTGTCCTGGCGGACGTCCGCGCCTCGGTCGAGGACTGGCCGGCCATGCGCCGGCAGGTGCGGCAGGTCGCCGCGTCGCTGGATTCCGTGGCTGGTGCCGAGGAGATACCCGATCTGGACGAGGCCAAGGCGCTGCTTGAATGGCTCGACGACGGCAATTTCACCTTCCTGGGCTACCGCGAGTACGACCTCGTCACCCAGGACGGCGAAGACGTCCTGCAGGTGCGTCAGGATAGCGGCCTGGGCATGATGCGCCGCACCAGCGAGACACGCCGCGTCCAGCACCTCACCGAAGAAGGCCGCGCCCGCGCCCGGGAGAAACGCGCACTGGTGATCACCAAGGCGAATTCGCGCTCCACCGTGCATCGCGCGGCGTATCTGGACTACATCGGCGTCAAGAGCTTCGATGCGCAGGGCAACGTCGACGGCGAGCGCCGCTTCATCGGTCTCTTCGCCACCAGCGCCTACAACCGGTCAGTGAAGAACGTCCCGATTGTGCGGCAAAAGGTTGCCGCCGTGCTGCGGCACAGCGGTTTCCCGCCCGATTCCCACTCCGGCAAGGACCTGCTCTCGATCCTGGAAACTTATCCGCGCGACGAGCTGTTCCAGATGGACACGGACGAGCTGGCAACGACGGCGATGGGCATCCTGCGGCTGCAGGAGCGCCGCCGGACCCGGCTGTTCCTGCGCGCGGACGTCTACGGCAGGTTCGTCTCGGCGCTGGTGTTCCTGCCGCGCGACCGCTACACCACAGCCGTCCGCCTGCGGATCGAAGAGGAGCTGCGCCGCACCTTCGACCCGCAGAGCATCGACTATCAGGCGCGGATGTCCGAATCCGCCCTGGCCAGACTGTTTTTCCGCATCCGGCTCAAGCGGGATTCCGGGGTGCCGAAGGTCGACACCGCCGAGCTTGAGCGCCGGCTCGCTCACGTCTCGCGGTCTTGGTCGGAGGGCATCGACGAGGTGCTGCGCGCCAACTTCGACGCCGACAGTGCCGCCCGGCTCTCGGCAAACTGGAGGGACGCGTTCCCGCCCAGCTACCGGGTGGACTATGAGGTGGAAGACGCGCTCGAGGACATCAGCCGCTTCCGCAGCTACGAAGCTGGCGAAGCCGGGGCCGCCCCGGTCCTGCACGTCTACGTCCCGGAGAAAAGGACCGACGTCCTGGCCCCGGACGCCCGGCTGAAACTGTACCTGCCCGAGGCGCGGTCGCTGAGCAACATCATGCCGGTGCTGCAGAACGCCGGGCTGGAAGTGCTGGACGAGCGGCCCTTCGAGATCATGACGGCCGACGGCGAAGACTACTTCCTGTACGACTTCGGCCTCCGCTATCCTGCCGGCGTTGATCCGATTGCCACCGGCGGCCTGCTCGAAGACGCCTTCGGCGCCGCCGTAACCGGGCGCAGCGAATCGGACGGCTTCGACCGGCTGGTGTTGGCAGAGGGAATCGACTGGCGCCAGGTGGCAGTGCTGCGCGCCTACACGCGCTACTTGCGCCAGCTGGGCAACCTGGTGTCCTACGCGTTCGTGTCCGACACGCTGTTGGCCAATCCCGCCGTGGCCCATGCGCTGTTGGCGGTGTTCAACGCCAGCTTTGATCCGGATCTCGACGGCGACCGCGAGGCGGCGATCGAGGCCGCCCGCGCCGACCTGGCAGCGGGCCTGGAAGCCGTACCGACCCTGGATGCCGACCGCGTGCTGCGCTCGCTGGCCAATCTGATCGAGGCAACGCTGCGCACCAACTACTTCCAGAACAAGCCGTACTTCAGTTTCAAACTCAGTCCCGCGCGGATTGAAGGCGCGCCGTTCCCGCGGCCGAAGTACGAAATCTGGGTCTATTCGCCGCGCGTCGAAGGCGTCCACCTGCGGTTCGGCGAGGTGGCCCGCGGCGGCCTGCGTTGGTCCGACCGGCGCGAGGATTTCCGCACCGAAATCCTGGGACTGGTCAAGGCACAGACGGTCAAGAACGCGGTGATCGTACCGACCGGCGCCAAGGGCGGGTTCTACGCCAAGCGGCTGCCGGACCCGACTGTGGACCGCGCCGCCTGGATGGCGGAAGGACAGGACAGCTACCGCACCTTCATCCGCGGCTTGCTGGATATCACCGACAACCTGGTCCGGACCGAGTCCGGACAGGAAGTAGTGCCGCCCGAGCGGGTGGTCAGGTTGGACGGCGACGATACCTACCTGGTGGTCGCAGCCGACAAGGGAACCGCGAGCTTCTCCGACATCGCCAACGACATCTCGCTGGAGTACGGCCACTGGTTGGGGGATGCCTTCGCTTCCGGCGGTTCGGTCGGCTACGACCACAAGGAAATGGGCATCACCGCCCGCGGAGCGTGGGAATCGGTCAAGCGGCACTTCAGCGAGCTCGGCGTCGACACGCAGGCCGAGGACTTCACCGTCGTCGGGGTGGGCGACATGAGCGGCGACGTGTTCGGCAACGGGATGTTGCTCTCCGAGCACATCAGGCTGGTCGCCGCCTTCGACCACCGGCACATCTTCCTGGATCCGGATCCCGACGCCGCCGCCTCCTTCCAGGAGCGCCGCCGGTTGTTCGAGCTTCCCCGGTCGTCCTGGGCGGACTATGACGACAAGCTAATCAGCGCCGGTGGCGGGGTCTACCCGCGGTCGGTGAAATCGGTTCCGGTCTCCGAGCAGGTCCGGGACGTACTCGGTTTGGATCCGCAGGTCACCAGCATGAGCCCGCCGGAACTGCTGCAGGCCATCCTGAGGGCACCGGTGGATCTGCTGTACAACGGCGGCATCGGCACCTACGTGAAGGCGTCCACCGAGTCGAATGCCGAGGTCGGCGACAAGGCCAACGACCCCATCCGGGTCAACGGCAACGAGCTGAGGGTCAAGGTGATCGGCGAAGGCGGCAACCTGGGCATGACCCAGCGCGGGCGGATTGAAGCGGCCAGCCAGGGGATCATCCTCAACACCGATGCCATCGACAACTCGGCCGGCGTCGACTGCTCCGACCACGAGGTCAACATCAAGATCCTGGTGGACCAGATGGTCGCCGCCGGAAAACTGCCGGTGGAGGAGCGGGCCGGCCTGCTGCACTCGATGACCGAGGAAGTCGGACGGCTGGTGATCCAGGACAACATCGACCAGAACATCCTGCTGCTCAATGACCGCCAGCGCATCACCGAGGCGAGCCCGAGCTTCGAACGCCTGATGGACTGGCTGGAGAACCACGCGGAACTGGACCGGCAGCTGGAAGCGCTGCCGACCACCGAGGAGCTGCACGAACGGCTCGACGCCGGCCTGGGCCTGACCTCGCCGGAACTGTCGGTGCTGGCGGCCTACGCGAAGATCGAATTGACCCAGGCCCTGAGCGCCAGCAATCTGGCCGACGACCCGTATTTCGACCGGGTGCTGCAGGGCTATTTCCCGCAGGAATTGGTCGAGCGGTTCGGCGACGAGCTGTCCGGGCATCCGCTGCGGCGGGAAATCATTGCCACCGTGGTGGCCAACGACATGATCAACATGGGCGGCATTACCTTCGCGTTCCGGGTGATGGAGGAGACCTCGGTCTCGGAGGCCGACGTAGCGCGGGCGTTCGTGGCGCTGCGGGAGATCTTTGAATTCGACAAGCTGGTGGAGGAGCTCAACGAGCTGCCGGCCAGCTTCCCCACGGACCTGTGGTGCACCGTCCACCTGGACATGCGCCGTTTGCTAGACCGGTCGGTGCGTTGGTACATCCACCACGTGGACAGCGGTAAGCCGGTGGCAGACGGTATCGCCGCGTTCAAGCCGCAGATGGATCCACTGCGCAACCAACTGGTCAAGTACCTGCGCGGTGACGACCTGGCACGGGTGCAGGAATGGTTCTCCAGCGCGGTAGAACGCGGGCTGCCCGAAGAGATCGCGCGGCAGTGGGCTGAGCAGTTCGAAAGCTTCGGCCTGCTCGACGTCGCCCGCATCGCCGGGCAGGTGGACGAGCCGGTGGAGTCGGTCGCGCAGGTCTATTTCACCGTCTACGACCGGTTCGCCGTGGACGATCTGCTCGAGCGCATCACGGCCTTGCCGCGGGAGGACCGCTGGCAGTCGCTGGCCCGGGCCGCCATGCGCGATGACCTGTACACCACGGTCACCGATATCACCGTTGCGGTGATGCAAAGCACCCAGCCAGGGGAGCAGGCGGAAGCCAGGCTCGACGAGTGGGAGCTGGCCAACGCGGAGAACATCAAGCGTGCCAGGGACATGTTCGAAGAAGTGAACAAGCTCGAGCACGACGACATGGCCTCCTTGTCCGTGGCTCTGCGTCTGATGCGTTCGACAGTGCGGCGGTAGCTTGGCGATTTTCACCGACCCCATCCGCGACTACGCCGACTTCAGACCGGGCGATGCAGAATGGCTCCATCTGCTGGTCGGCGACTGGCAACTGATCGCGGACCTGGCGTTCGCTGATTTGGCCCTGTGGTTCCCGACGCCGGACGGCAGCTATGTGGCCTTGGCACACGTGCGCCCGTCCACCACCCACACGGTGTTCCACCGCGACTTCGTCGGGGAACGGATCCGTGCGGACCTGAAGCCGCTGGTGGACGCGGCGCGGGAGTCGCAGACCATTGAACGGTCGTCGGAGGCGGACTGGACCACGGAGATGGCCATGCGCGTGGAGGCGGTGCCCATGGTCCGCAATGGCCGGACCCTGGCCATCGTGACCTCGCACATGGACCTGTCCAGCTCGCGGATGCCGTCCAGGCTGGAGCTGACCTACCGACAGTGCGCCTACGACCTGCTGAAGATGGGAACGCTGGGACTGTGGCCGGACTTCGCCTCTCCGACCGGGTCGCGCCGCGGCGCGCCACGTGTCGGAGACGGACTGATTCGGCTGGATGCCGACGGCGTGGTGGAGTACGCCAGCCCCAACGGTGTCTCCGCGTTCCGTCGGCTCGGCGACGTCGAGTCGTTGGAGGGCCGTTCCCTGGCCGAAGTGACCACGGCCTTGCTCAAGGACCGGCGGATGGTCGACGAGACACTGCCATTGGTGGTGACCGGACGCATGCCGTGGCGCACCGAGATCGAATCCCATGGTGTCTCGCTCTCGCTGCGGGCGATACCGCTGCGGAATGAGCGCGAGCGTTTCGGCGCCCTGGTGCTGTGCCGGGACGTCTCGGAACTGCGCCGGCGGGAGATGGAGTTGGTCTCGAAGGATGCCACCATCCGGGAGATCCATCACCGTGTGAAGAACAACCTGCAGACAGTGGCGGCCCTGCTGCGCATGCAATCACGGCGGATGGTCAGCGACGAAGCCAAGCAGGGGCTTGAGCAGGCGATGCGGCGCGTGGCAACGATCGCGCTGGTCCATGAGACGCTCTCCCAGGGTTTGGCCCAGAACGTCGACTTCGACGAACTGATCGGGCGTCAGTTCCGGCTTTCGGCCGAGGTCGCCTCGCCCACCCAAGCCGTCCGCACCGAACGCAGCGGCGAGTTCGGGGAACTGCCCAGCGAATTCGCTACCCCGCTGGCGTTGGTCATCAACGAGCTGGTGACCAACGCCGTCGAACACGGCTTGGCCGGGCGGCACGGCACAGTCCTGCTGACTGCTCGGCGGTCCAGGCGCGGCGAAGAAGAACTGCTGACCGTCTCGGTGGAAGACGACGGGGTGGGACTGCCCGAGGAACCTCGGCGGGAGGGTCTGGGGCTGCAGATTGTGCGGACCCTGGTCACCAGCGAACTGGGTGGCCGGATCGAATGGACGCCCCGCGACGGCGGCGGGACCTGCGTGCGGATCGATCTGGTGCTCAACAACACGGCCCGCTGAGCCGGAGCATGCTGTGCCCCCGGGAACGCAAGAGGCCGCTGCCGGAATCGGCAGCGGCCTCTGAAGAAACCTGGGTTCGGGTCAGGAGGCCCGGCGGGCCCGGGCAGCGCGGCGCTTGAGCGCACGGCGCTCATCCTCGCTCATACCGCCCCAGACGCCGGCGTCCTGTCCGGACTCGATCGCCCACTGCAGGCAGGTATCGATTACCGGGCAGCGTCGGCAAACGCTCTTGGCCTCTTCGATCTGCAGGAGTGCTGGCCCGGTATTCCCCACGGGGAAAAATAGTTCGGGATCCTTATCCAGGCATGCCGCGCGGCTACGCCAATCCATGCTGATCACATACTCCTTTAAATGGTGTCCGGTTCATATCCGGTTGGTTGCTTTCGTGAAAACATTCACGAACAAACTCATAGAAAAGGGAGCCAGACAGGCCCCCTTTGCTTCGCCATCCAGCGTTTCATGTTAAATCCACGTAAACAAGGGGTCATGCCGACTTAAGCGGCCGCAGATCGTGAGTCATTCATCACAGGGTTGGTTAGTGCGGCCCCGGCCCGAAAGCCGATATCTGACTATCTAAGGTAGGGTGCGAATGTGTCAATGCCTGCCCCGTCGTCAAGCCCTGCCTCCCGCCCGATGGCCGTCAACGTCATTGCCGCAGCCGTCGTTTTGGAGGCCCTCGCGTTGCTGGCGGGAGCCGCACTGTATGGCTACGGACTGGCCACGCACACCCCCATGTCGATGGCCGGCAGCATCTTCCTGCTGGTCCTGATGCTGGTCTTCGGCATCTGGCTGCTGGTGGTCGGACATTTTCTGTTCCGCGGCTACCGCTGGACCAGGGCCGCGGCCCTCGTGTGGCAGGTGTTCGTTGTGGTGGTGGCCATCTCAATGATCCAGGGCGGCCAGGTGGTGATTGGCCCGATCCTGCTGGCGGCGGCCGGAGCCTCCTTTGTCCTGCTGCTGACCAAGCCGGTGACGGCTTTCCTGATCAAGGGTGCCGCTCCACGCGCTTTGTAGCCAGGGCGACCTGCAACGGCACGGCCTTTCCGGAGCCGATCCGGTAGGCACGTCCCGGCGGTCTCCATCCGTCGTCGAGCCTGACCCCGAAGAAATCTGCATCCGCGCCGGCCTGCGGAGACAAAGCTATGCCGCGCCCAGCGGCCCTGGCCTGCAGGGCCAGCGGAAACTGCTGCAGCAGCAGCGGCCCGGGGCAGGTTGCCGCGATGGCGGATGCGCCGGCAGCAACCAGGGCGGCGACCGCTTCCTGGGCCCGGGCGCCGAGGCCGGCGGCGTCGTCCACCAGCAGCACGGTACCCCGCGCCACCGGGCCGTGGCCGGCCCAGAAACCGTCAACGTTGACGCCGTCTGGCGGTGCCGAACAGGGCCGCAGCCCGTCGAGCGCCTGCTGCAGGAGGGCCAACAGGTTGGTTTTCCCGCTGCCTTCCGGGCCGAGGACCAGGTACACCTCGCCGGCCGGCAGCTGCAGCGTCGAAGGCTCGAGGTCGTCGCCTTCCACGCCGATCACCGGGTTCCCGTGCCAGACGCGTGGCAGTGCGCTGGCGGGAACTGATCGAGGAAGTGCTTCCACCCGGAACGGGCGGGTGCGGGCGGTGGCTGGTGGGGGAGTGCCCGCCGGGTCGGTGATCAACTGGCAGACACCGCCCTCGCCGCCGATCCGCCCTTGGGCCAGCGCCCTGCCGGGCACCGGTTCCATCGGAGGCAGCCGCGGCCAGCTCATCAAGGTTTCTGGCCCGGCGCCGGTCGGAAGGTGCAGCCTGTTGGACATCAGTGGCAGGAACCGGCTGCTGGCCAGCTCCCGCTCGCCGGTCACCGCGAGGGCCACTCCCGTCGCTGGGCCATCGCGGGCGATGTCCTGCATACAGTCTTCGGCCCAGCCGAGCCGGCCGGAGCGGAAGCCACCCAGCCAGCGGCCCCATCCGCTGACCAGCAGGACCAAGGGAACGCCGGCGGCCGGTCCGGCCGGATCCACCGCCGCGGCCAGGCTGCCCAGCCGGGCGGAAACCTCGTCGGCCAGACGGCGGAGGACCCGTGCCGCGCGCTCGACGTCCTCGGGTCCGACGTAAGCACCCGTGCGCTCTGCGCGCGAGACCGGACCCAGCGATCCGTCACCGTCCAGAACATAGCAATGACGTTCCGCCGGGCTGCCGAGGAGCTGTGCCGCCAGCGCCCGAAGGAACTCCCGGTGCCCGCTGCCCTCGACACCGAGCACGGCCAGATGCCCGTCCCGCTCCGGCCACCAGTGCAGGGGCTCCTGCCGTTGCCGCGACGGCAAGTCCAGCAGCCCGACGGCGATGCTCCCGCCTGCGTCGAGCGGGAGCCGGTCATCGGCCACATCCGAGACGGCCAGATCGGAGACGGCCAGACTGGACGGCAGGGCTGGAAGCAGCTGTCTGGCTCCCGCTAAGCCCAGGCCGCCGGAGACGCCGGCGGCTTCCGCCACCAGCTGCCCGAGCCGTCGTATGCCGTCCGCGTCGTTTCGCGCTGTCTCCTCTTCCTGCCGCAGCCATTCGTCCACGGTCTGGAAGACAGCAGCCGCACCTGCGCCAGGCAAAATGCTGGCAGCTGATTGGAACAGCACGGGCTCTCCCGTGCCGATGCGCAGATAGGCCCTGCCCCGTGCGGTCACCGGGATGTCGGCCGCCACCGGCGAGTCGAGCAGGTCCCGCGACTCGGCCGCATTCTGTGTCCGCAGCGCAATCATGGCGGTGACGTTGGCGCGGATGTCCGAGGACACGGCACCCTGCGGCCGCTGTGTCGCCAGCACCAGGTGAATGCCCAGGGCGCGCCCGACCGTGGCCAAACGCATTAGTTCCGGAAGCGCCTGCGGCGCGTCCTCGCCGAGCATCCGGAATTCGTCCACCACGACGACGAGCCGAGGCAACGTTCCCGGTTTGCAGGCTGCGATGTCACTGAGGCCGAGGCCGGCCAACAGCGTTTCGCGGCGACGCACTTCCGCCTGCAGCCAGGCCAACGACCGGTTCACTGCTTCCAGCGTCAGATCAGTCAGCAGTCCTGCGCAATGCGGCAGCCGGGCGAGCGGCCCGAGCCCGGAGCCGCCTTTGAAGTCGACCAGCAGGACGTTGACGGTGTCCGGAGACCTGGTCAGGGCCAGCGAGAGCACCAGACTGCGCAGCAGTTCGGACTTGCCGGCTCCGGTAGTTCCGGCGACCAACAGATGCGGGCCGTGCTCGGCCAGGTCGAGCACCAGCGGGCCGTTAACCCCGGTACCGAGGAGGGCGGTCAGGCCGGGACCCCGGTCGCCGCGGGCCCAGCGCTGGGCGAGTGGTTCGGGCTGGAGCATCGATTGCAGGCGGCAGCTGGCGGGCACGGACCCGATGGCCTGCGGGCGCTGGCCGGAAACCGCCGCAGCCAGCCGCGCGAAGCGATCCAGCACCAAGGAAGTGGCAAGGTCGGCCGAAAACCGGATGTTTGCGCCGTCGCGGATCAGGCGGCTGTCCGCGCCCGAGACCACGATCCGCGTCCCAGGTCCGGCTGGACCGCCGAACCACAGCTCCGCCGCCGGCGCCGCGCAGTCCGCCAGCACCCGGGCTGCCTCGGAATGGCGTTCGGCCACCAGCAGCACCGCACTGCCGCTTCCGGCGGACAGCAGCCCGGCCAGTTGTCCAGGCCGCTCCGCCAGCTGGACTCCGGGAAGGAACCGCGCGGACGACCGGATCGGCTCAGGCACGGCATAGCAGACCACCTGCGGCGTTCCGCCGGCCCGGGCAGCCACTTGCAGCAGCACCGACCTCAATAGGCCGTCCAGCCCCGACGCTGTTCCCTCGAACCTCAGCCGGTGCTCGGCCAGCAGATCCACGCAGAGCGGAATGTTCTCCAGCAGGGGAGGCTCCGCAACCGGTGCCTCGGCCGAGCCGATATGTGCCGGCAGGCTGGCCGTCCCTAGGCGCAGCCAGACGTGCTCCGGAGGTGGCTGGCGCCCAGGCGGCTGGTTGACGGGCGGCCGGTTGGCTGGGCTGCGGGTCCGTGCCGCGGACCGGAGCAGGGAAACCGTGAGGGCGGCAGCGTCCGGTGCCGCCAGATGACGACGGCGGGCATCGGCTTCCGCCGCCGCGGCCACTGCCGCCCGGTAGCGGCGGCGCTGGCGGCGCCCAGCCGTATAGGGCACCGCGGCGGCCAGCAGCGACATGGCACTGAAGACCAGGAAAAACCACATGCCCGTCAGCAGGGCCAGGGCCAGGCCGGCGATGAGAGGGAGGCCGGCCAGCAACAACGTCGTGGTGTTGCGCGGTTCCGGACGTTTCTCCGCCACCGGCACCGGAAGGTCCAGCCCAGCGTCCGGCTGGAACGGTTCGCCGGGTTCGCTGCCCACGACCAGCCGCAGCTGGCTGTTGCCGATCCACGCGCTGCGTCCCGCGGCCAGTACCACCTGCTCGGTGCGCTTGCCGCCGCAGACGATGCCGTTGACCGAGCCGGCGTCGCGCAGCAGCACGTGGCGGTCGGTCACGTCCAGCCAGCCATGCAGCCGGGACAACGATGGATCCGCGATCGTCAGCGCGCAGGCGTGTCGGCCAACAGTGGAACAGCCGCGGTGCAGGTTGAACATCCGGCCGGCGTCGGGCCCTGCGGTCACGGCCAGCAGCAGCGGCGGCAGCGGAGCAGCATCCCGACGCGGAAAGCAGGCGTCCTCGGGGGCGCAGACGACGACGGCGCCGTCGACCAGCGGGTGCACCCCGGCAGTCAGTGAAGCCAGGCTGCGGCCGGCCACCGTAAAGCCCACACGGGCCAGCTGCCCGTGCAGCCACTCGGCCAGCGGAGCGGCGCTGCTTCCGGACTCCAACCCGCAGACCGCATCGGAATGGTCGGCGATCCAGGCGGCCGCGGCGGCCGGGATTCCGGGTGCGGCCGCCAGCGTCAGATGAAGGACCATGACACGAACCTAGGCAGAATGTCCGGGCGCTTTCCCCTCCGAAGGCCTAGCTGTGGATAACCGGCGGGACCTCTGGCCATCCGGTTCAAGCGATACGCTTGACTCTGGGCCGGAAGCGGCCGTCACGTTGACCTAACGAGAAAAGGCCTTAGCTCTTGAAGATCGCTGTCATTGCCCTGGGAAAGATCGGGCTGCCGTTGGCCGTCCAGTTTGCTTCGAAGGGGCACGAGGTCATCGGGGTGGATGTGAACGCTGCCGTGGTGGACCTGGTCAATGCGGGCACCGAGCCGTTCCCCGGCGAGGCGGGACTGCAGGACAAGCTGGCCGAGCTGGTGCCTGCGGGCCGTTTGCGCGCCACCACCGACTACGCCGAGGCGGTGCCCGGCGCAGACGCCGTGGTGCTGGTGGTGCCGCTGTTCGTCGACGCCGAGGCCAAGCCGGACTTCGGCTGGATGGACGCCGCCACGCAGGAGCTGGCCCGGCATCTGACCCCGGGCACGCTGGTGTCCTACGAGACCACGCTGCCGGTGGGCACCACCCGGACCAGGTGGAAGCCGATGCTGGAGGCGGGCTCGGGACTGGTCGAGGGGCAGGACTTCCACGTGGTCTTTTCCCCGGAGCGGGTGCTGACCGGGCGGGTCTTCGAGGACCTGCGCAAGTACCCCAAGCTGATCGGCGGGTTGTCCGAGGCCGGGTCCGCGGTGGCCCAAAGGTTTTACGAGGCGGTGCTGGACTTCGACGACCGCCCCGACCTGCCGCGCGGCAACGGTGTCTGGGACCTGGGCTCGGCGGAGGCCTCCGAGCTGGCCAAGCTGGCCGAGACCACCTACCGCGACGTGAACATCGGGCTGGCCAACCAGTTCGCCCGCTACGCCGCCACCGCGGGGATCGATATCTACCAGGTGATCGAAGCGTCCAATTCCCAGCCGTACAGCCACATCCACCAGCCCGGTATCGCCGTCGGCGGGCACTGCATTCCGGTGTATCCGCGGCTGTATTTGTGGAACGACCCGTCGGCCACGGTGGTGGCCGCGGCGCGCGCGGCGAATGCCGGCATGCCGGACTACACCATCGGACTGCTCGAGGGCGCCTACGGCGATCTGGCCGGCGCCCGCGTGGTGGTCCTCGGCGCGGCCTATCGGGGCGGCGTGAAGGAAACGGCGTTTTCCGGGGTGTTCGGCGCGGTGGAGGCGATCACTGCGCGGGGCGGCACCGCCGTCGTCCATGATCCGCTGTTCAGCGACGAGGAACTCCGCGCCCTGGGCTTCACCCCCTACCAGCTGGGCGAGCCGGCAGACGCCGCGGTGGTGCAGGCCAACCACGCGGCGTACGCGGAGCTGGGCCCGGACGACCTGCCCGGCGTGAAGGTGTTCATCGACGGCCGCCGGATCAGCTCGGCCCAGCGCTGGCCGGGCGTGGCGTACCGGGTGATCGGCAAGGCCTGAGGGCACCGGCAGCAGAACGGAATTGACGACGGCGGCTGCGGCCGTGAGCGGAAAGAGGGAACCTATGGCGTTCATCGCCGATTCGGCCGATGTGGCCGACTCCGCCCGGCTGGGTGAGGGCACGAAGATCTGGCACCTGGCCCAGGTCCGCGAGGATGCGGTGCTGGGCGAAAACTGCATTGTGGGCCGCGGCGCCTACATTGGCACCGGCGTGCAGGCCGGGGACAACTGCAAGGTGCAGAACTACGCGCTGGTCTACGAGCCGGCGCGGCTGGGCCACGGCGTGTTCATCGGCCCGGCGGTGGTGCTGACCAACGACACCTATCCGCGGGCCGTCTCGCCCGACGGGTCGCTGAAGAGCGCGGACGACTGGACGCCGGTGGGCGTGGAGATCCGCGACGGCGCGTCGATCGGCGCCCGGGCGGTCTGCGTGGCGCCGGTGACCATCGGCGCCTGGGCCACCGTGGCCGCCGGCTCCGTGGTCACCCGCGACGTGCCCGACTTTGCACTGGTGGCCGGCGTGCCCGCCAAACGCATCGGCTGGGTAGGCCGGGCCGGGCAGCGGCTGGGCCAGGACCCGGCGGACCCTGCGGTCTGGGTGTGTCCGGGCACGGGCGAACGGTACCGGGAGGATGAGGGCAGCTTGCAGGAAATGGGCCAGCAAACGCGAGGAGAACAGCAGTGAGCAAGGACTTCATACCGGCGGCCAAGCCGATCATCGGCGACGAGGAACGGGCCGCGGTGGACGCGGTGCTGCTCTCCGGCATGCTCGCCCAGGGGGCCGAGGTGGCATCCTTCGAGCAGGAGTTCTCGCAGGTGCTGCTGGACGGCCGGCACGCGGTGGCCGTCAATTCCGGCACCTCCGGCCTGCACCTGGGCCTGCTGGCCGCCGGCATCGGGCCCGGGGATGAAGTGATCGTGCCGTCGTTCACCTTCGCCGCCACCGCCAACTCGGTGGCGCTGACCGGGGCCACCCCGGTGTTCGCGGACATCGAGCCGGAGCACTACTGCCTGGACCCAGACGCGGTCGCCGCCGCCATCACGCCGCGGACCAAGGCGATCATGCCGGTGCACCTGTACGGGCATCCGGCCAACATGGAGGCGCTGGGTGCGCTGGCCGCCGACAAGGCGCTGCTGCTGTTCGAGGACGCCGCGCAGGCACACGGCGCCTCGCTGGGCGGCCGCCGGGTAGGCACGTTCGGCGAGTTCGCCATGTTCAGCCTGTACCCGACGAAGAACATGACCTCGGGCGAAGGCGGCATGGTCTCCACCGGCAGCGACGAGGTGGCACGGCGCCTGAAGCTGCTGCGCAACCAGGGCATGGAGCGCCAGTACGAAAACGAACTGGTGGGCTTTAACGCGCGGATGACCAACCTGCACGCCGCGATCGGCCGGGTGCAACTCGGCAAGGTCGGCAGCTGGACCGCACAGCGCCAGGCCAACGCCGCGTTCCTGGACGAGAACCTGGCCGGCGTCGGCACGCCGCAGGTGGCCGCCGGCGCGGTGCACGTGTACCACCAGTACACGGTGCGGATCGGTGCGGGGGAGCGGGACCGCTTCGCCGCGGCGCTCAAAGACGAATACAACATCGGCTCCGGGGTCTACTACCCGATCCCGAACCACCGGCTGCCTTCCTTCAACGTCACTGCGGAGCTGCCGGTGACCGAGGCAGCGGCAGCCGAGGTGCTCTCGCTGCCGGTGCACCCCTCGCTGGACGCCGAGGATCTGGACCGGATCGCCACCGCGGTCAACGCCCTCGCGAAGGCAGGTGCCTGACCGTGGCAGGAAGCGGGAAGACAGTGCTCCGCGCCGGCCTGATCGGGCTGGGCATGATGGGCCGCCACCACGCCCGCGTGCTCCGCGAAACCGACGGCGTGGAACTGGTCGCGGTCGCCGACGCCTACGGCGACCCGCACGGCGCAGCGCCCGGCCTGCCGGTCTATTCCGGGGTCGAGGAACTGATCAACGCCGGGATCGACATCGCCATGTGCGCTGTCCCCACCGGCCTGCATGTGGACGTCGGGATGGCGCTCGCTGAGGCCGGCATCCACACGATGGTGGAGAAGCCGATTGCTGACACGGTTGCCGGCGGCGAGAAGCTGGCGGACGCGTTCGAATCGCGCGGGCTGGTCGGCGCCGTCGGCCACATCGAACGCTACAACCCCGCGCTGCAGTCGCTGCGCGCACGGCTGGAAGCCGGCGAACTCGGCCGGATCTTCCAGATCGCCACCCGCCGGCAGGGACCCTTCCCAGCGCGGATCGCGGACGTCGGCGTGATCAAAGACCTCGGCACGCACGACATCGACCTGACCGCCTGGCTGGCACAGGCCGGCTACGCATCCGTCAGCGCCAACACCACCATCCGCACCGGCCGCGAGCACGAGGACATGGTGGCGGCCACCGGCCTGCTGGACAACGGCGTGATCACCAGCCATCTGGTGAACTGGCTGTCGCCGACAAAGGAACGCGTCACCGTGGTCACCGGCGAACGCGGCGCCTTCGTGGCCGACACCCTGACCGCCGACCTGACCTTCCACGAAAACGGCACCATCAACACCGAGTGGGAGTCCGTGGCCAACTTCCGCGGCGTCTCCGAAGGCAACATCACCCGCCTGGCCATCCCCAAGCGGGAACCGCTGAAGGTAGAACACGAAGCGTTCCGCGATGCCGTGCTGGCCAACCGCGGGCTGCTGCCCCAACCTGCCCCGGGTGCCGCGGCTGCGGAGCACGACGGCGGTGCCGCCGGCGACCGTCCGGCCGCAGGCATCGTCACCATGCGGGAGGGGCTGAACACGCTGCGCGTGGCCGAAGCCATGATCGCCAGCGCAAAGGAATCCCGCACCGTCGGGCTGCACGCCTGATGGGCCTGCGGATCCTGCTGGCCACCCGGATATACCTCCCGGAAGCCGGCGCCGCCGCCTACCGGCTGGCCGCCACCGTGCGGGCGCTGACCGAGGCCGGCCACGAGGTGGAAGTGCTGACCACCCGGCCGCCGCGGGGACTTCGCGCTGCGGAGGGTGAAGCTTCGGGCGCGGGTGTCCGGATCCGGCGCTGGCCGGTGCTGCGGGATGCCAGCGGCGCCGTGCGCGGCTACCTCCAGTACGCCAGCTTCGACCTTCCGCTGTTCTTCCGCCTACTGGCGCAGAAACCGTTCGACCTGCTGCTGGTGGAACCGCCGCCGACCACCGGCGTGGTGGTCCGGCTGGCTGCAGCGCTGCGGCGCCGCCCGTACGTCTACTTCTCCGCCGACGTCAGCTCTGATGCTGCGGCCGGGATCGGCGTGGACCCGCGGGTCGTCGCGGTGCTGCGGGCGGTGGAGCGCTGGGTGATCACCGGCGCGTCCGGTGTGCTGAGCATCTCCGCCGGCGTGACGCTGGCATTGGCCCGGCTGACCGGCGGACGGGCCAAGGTGACAGAGGTCGGCACCGGCATCGACACGGACACCTTCAGCCTGGCCGGGCCGGGGGATGCGCATCCCGGCCCCACCTTCGTCTACGCGGGGACCATGTCCGAGATCCAGGGCGCCGGCGTCTTCGTGGACGGGTTCCTGAAGATCATGGACCGCTACCCGGATGCCCGGCTGCTGATGTACGGCGGCGGAGTGGAACTGGAGGAGCTGCGCCGGCGTGCGGCACCGGCGGGGGAGCGCATCCGCTTCATGGGAACGGCCGACGGCGGCACCATCGCCCGCGCGCTGCGCACCGCCACTGCGGGGCTCGCCTCGGTGCGGCCGGCCCGTGGCTACGACTTCGCCTTCGCCACCAAAGCCTTCGTCTCGCTCAGTTGCGGCGCGCCGGTGGTCTACGCCGGCGTCGGGCCGCTGCGGCAGTTGGTCGCGGACCACAAGCTGGGGCAGAACGTGGACTGGGACGCAGGCCAAGTGGCCGAGGCGATGGCCGCTGCGCTGGAAGAGCCCGTGGACGACGCCGAACGCCGCCGGCTGTCCGACTGGGTGGAGCGGAACTACTCGCTGCGCAGCGTCGGGAACCGGGCAGCCGCAGCCATTGCCGACGCCGCCGAAGCCTTCGGCTTGCGCTGAGCTGCCGGCTAGACGCCGGGCTGCCGGCTCCCACAAGGGCTGCCGGCTCCCACACGGGCTGCCGGCTCCCACACGGGCTGCCGGCTCCCACACGGGCTGCCGCCTCCCATCGACTCTGCCGATAACGCCCACTTTCGGGCTGGCGGTGGGCATTATCGGCGCAGTCGTTCAGGTGGGCGGGCTTGAGCAGCCAGGCCCGCGCCAGCGCACCCGTGGGTCAGGGGGTGAGCACGGCGGCGAGGATGCCGCGGGTGACTGCTTCGTCTTCGGCCGAGCTTAATGCTGCGGCGGCGCCGTGCGCGTTGGCCTTGTACTTGTCCACCTGCTCGGTGGTGAGCGATGCCAGCGCGCGCGCCAGCGATTCGGTGCTGAAGTCCTCGGTCACCACGCCCAGATCGTAGGTCCTCATCAAGGCTGCCGTTTCCGGGGACGGGCTGAACACCAGCGCCAGCCGGGCCTGGACGAAGTCGAAGAACTTGTTCGGCAGCATGAAGTGGTGGTTCATGGTCTGCGGCGGAAGCGAGAAGACCCCCACGTCGTAGGCATTGAGGGTGGCGGGCAGCTCTTCCGGCGGCACTGCATCGTGGAAGGTGATGCGGGGGTCGCCTGCGGCAAGGTCCTTGAGCTGCTGCCAATAGCGTCCGCCGTCGCGCGCCTTCACCAGATACAGATCCAGCGTGAAGCGGTCGTCGAGCATCTTGACCGCCTCGATGGTGCCTTCCAGATTGCGGCCGGGCACCGCGGCGCCGCTGTGGACCAGCCGGATCTTTCCGGGCAGCGGCGGGGACGGCTCCAAATGCCGGAACGGCCCGGCGTTGCGGACCACTTCAACGGTGCAGCCGAACTGCTCCGCGTACATCCGGGCGATGGAAGCGTTTACGGCCGTGATCGCGGTGGTGCGCGGCAGGTATTTGGCGCAGATGCTGCGCATATACGGGGCCACCAGCAGCTTCCACGGCAGCACATGCGAGCGTTCCTCCGGCGCCCACTCGTGCATGTCGCCCCAGACCGGTGCCCCTTGCGCGACGGCGTGGGCCAGCGGCAGCGCCCGCGCTTCGTTCGCGACGACCAGGTCAAACCGGCGACCGGCAACGAGCGCGCGGGCCTGCTTGACCGCCGGAGCGCTGAGTTCCACCGCGGAATGCTGGCGCAGTGCCAGCAGCAGCACGCCTAGCGGCGTTTGCGGAAGCGACGGCAGCGAGGCGTCGATTTCCAGGTGGTGGGTGGCTCCGGGCGGACGTGCGCCGTAGCTGAGCGTGGTGACTTCACCGGCTTCGGCCAGCAGCTTCAGCTGCCGCAGCACGCGGGAATCGGCCTGGATATCCGAGAAAGAGATACACAGGATCTGCTGGGCCACCACTGCTCCTTGTCACCGATGCCGGGCGAATGCCGGACATTGAAAGATTACCGTCCGGCAATCCAGTGGCTGTGCGCGGCGGGGTATCCGGCGCGCCGGACCCGCCGCACACTGCTGCCGCCGTGCGCCCTGACCTTGCCGCGGTGCGGATGCCCCAGCTGGCGCGAAGGACGCCGGGCTAGGATGGCGATGGAAGCCGGATCCAGCCGGCTGCAGCCGAAAAGGTCCAGGAGCCTCGTGAAGATCGCCATCACCAAGAGCACGCTGCGGATTCCGCCAACGTACTTTGCCACGGCGCACGCCGAGCGGCTGAAGGACCGGCACGACTTCCACGTTTTCACCTTGGTGGCCCAGATCGAGGACCCGTCGGTCACCGTCCCGGTCACCGACTTCGTCCCGGCCCCGGGGCTGGGCTTCCGCCGCCGCGAGCTGGTGATGCCCGCGTTCATGCGGTCCATGGCCGTGGCCGTGGCCCGCTTCCAGCCGCACCTCATCCACCAGCACTTCGCTACCTGGTCGGAGCCGGCGGTCAAGGCCTCCACCGTTTCCGGAGCCCCGCTGATCACCACCATGCACGGCTCCGACCTGGTGTCCCTGGCGAACCCGGCGGACACCATGATGGCACGGTGGCACCACCGCAACGTCCTGGCCGCCGCGGCCCACAGTTCCCGGCTGCTGGTGGTCAGCAACTACATGGCCGGGCGGGCAGCGGACCTGGAACTCGATACCGAAAAGATCCAGGTGCACTATCAGGGCGTGGACACGGATTATTTTGTGCCCACCCGCCATCAGTCCGATGAGATGCCGGTGGTGCTGTTTGTTGGCACCCTCAACATGCAGAAGGGGATCCGGGATCTGCTGGACGCCTCGCTGGCGGTCTCGCGCAAAGCCAGACACCGGCTGGTCGTGATCGGCGACGGACCGTTGCGCGACGCCGTGGCCGAGCACGCCGCCAGCCATCCACACATTGATTTCGTGGGCCGGCAGGACCGGGCCGGTGTTCGCTCCTGGATGCAGCAGGCACATATCCTGGTGGCTCCCAGCCAGGAGGCCGGCGGCGCGCGGGAAGCGGCCGGCCTGGTGCTGCTGGAAGCCCAGGCCTGCGGGACGCCGGTGTTGGCATACCGCAGCGGCGGCATTCCCGAAATGCTGGATGACGGCGTCACCGGGCTGCTGGCACCGGAAGCGGACTTCCGCCAACTGCAGGACGGGCTGCAGCAACTGCTGCAGTTGGGCAGCGCGGAGTATCTCGCCATGCGCCGGGACGCCCGCAAGTTCGTGGTGGACCAGCGGAGCCTCGCCGGCAGCGCCCGGGAGCTGGACCGCCACTATCAGGATCTGGCTGCGCAGGCGCCCGCGCCCCGGCGGCCATGAGCGGCCGGTGCCGCGGCGGCCTGGACCATTCCCGTTGTGGAATACTAGCTGGGTGAGTCGCTGCTGGGTCGTCGTGCCGATGTATAACGAGGCCACCGTTGTCGGCTCGGTCATCCAGGAGTTGCTGCAGACCTTTCCGCACGTGGTCTGCGTTGACGATGGAAGCAGCGACGATTCCGCCGCCATGGCACGCAAGGCGGGCGCCGTCGTCGTTGTCCACCCGGTGAATCTTGGCCAAGGTGCCGCGCTGCAGACGGGATTCGAATATGCCGTGCAGGACCCGGAGTTGGACGCGGTCATCACGTTCGACGCCGATGGCCAGCACCGGGTGCAGGATGCCGCTGCCATGCTGAACCGGGTCCGGGACGGCGAGGCGGACGTGGTGCTGGGCTCCCGTTTCCTCGACGGCCGGGGTGAGGTGTCGGCGCTCAAGCGGCTGGTGCTGCGCACGGCCGCCGTCCAGTCCAGGCTGTCCACCGGCTACCATCTCACTGATGCCCACAACGGACTGCGCGCGATGTCCGCCGAGGTGGTGCGCAAAATCCATCTGAGGCAGAACCGGATGGCGCACGCGTCCGAGCTGATCCATCAGTTCTCCGCGCTCGAGGCGCGGGTGGTGGAGCAGCCGGTACACATTGTCTATACGGAATATTCCAAGTCCAAGGGGCAGTCCTTGCTCAATGGCGTCAACATCCTCGCAGACCTCTTCTTCCGGTGAACCCATGCTCATAGTCGTCCAAATTGTCCTGGTCCTGGCCGTCATGCTCGGCGCGCTGGCGCTGATGCGCGGGGGCCAGAATGCGCGTCACCAGGCGGTGCGCCGGATCGTGCTGGTGCTCTTCGCCGTGATGGCGGCGCTGTCCGTGTTCTTCCCGGGCATGCTCACCGCGGCAGCGAATATGCTGGGCATTGGCCGCGGCACCGACCTGGTGCTGTACGGACTGATCGTGTGTTTCCTGATTTTCATGGCCAGTTCGTTCCAACGCACCCGCCAGCTGGAGGAGCGGATTACCAAGTTGGCCCGCCGGATCGCGCTGGATGAAGCGCCGCGCCCGGAGGATGCGGCCGGACCCGATGACCCCGCGCGGCCGGGGAGCGGCGCATGACGGTGCCGGAAGCCGAAATCGTGATTGCCGTGCACACCGCGGACCGGCCCGTCAGGCGGGCGGTGGAATCCGTGTTGGCCGCGGCGCCGGGGCGTGTCGGCGCTACGGTGGTGTGCCACAACATGGATCCCGGCGCAGTGCGCGGACAGCTGGCGGGCCTTCCGGAGACTGTGCGGCTGCTCGAACTGGCCGACGGCATTCCGTCCCCGGCCGGCCCGTTCAACTATGGCCTGGACCAGGCGAGGGCCGGGTTCGTCGGCATCATGGGCTCGGACGACACGCTGGAGCCGGGAGCGGTGTCCGCCTGGTTGGATGCCGCCCGAGCCACCGGCGCTGCCGCCGTCATCGCACCGCTCCGCTACCGCGGCGGCCCGCGGATCCTGACCCCGCGCGCCCGCGTGTTCCGCGGACCGCTGGTGGATCCGCTGCGCGACCGGCTGGCCTACCGGACCGCGCCGCTGGGACTGATCCGGCGCGAGGCGCTCAGCCGGCTGGGGCTGCGGCTGAGCCAGAGCCTGCGCACCGGCGAGGACCTGGAATTCGGCCTACGGCTCTGGTTCTCCGGCGAGAAAATCGCTTATCCGGCCCACGCCCCGGCCTACCTGGTGGGGCAGGACGCAGACGAACGCGTGACGTCCGCGGTGCTGCCGCTGGACAGCCAGTTCCGGGACGTCACTGCGCTGGTTTCCGGGGACTGGTTTCCGGCGCTGCCCGCCGCGCAGCGGGAAGCCATCGCGGTGAAGCTGCTGCGCGGCCACGTGATCAGCGCGGCCGTCCGCCGAGGTGCGGAGTTCGCCTGGGAAGCCGAGGACCGGAAGGCGATTTCCGCCGTCTTACGTTCGCTGACCGCCGCCGCACCCGGCGCGCCGCGCCTGCTCAGCGCCCCGGACGAACGCTTGCTGCTGGTGCTGCGTGATGCGGCTTCCGGCACGGCAATAGCGGCTGAATTACGACGGCGCGCGGCCGCGAACGCGCTGCAGCGCACCTTCACCCGGCGCTGGCTCGCGAACGTCCGGCGCGAAGCGCCGCTGCGGACCAATGCCAACTCTGTCGTAGTGGCGGCTATGGCACGCTACTTGGATCCGGACGAAAGGCGGCCCTGTGATTGAGCCCCAAACCCTGCTGATTCTCTCATTGTCACCGTTGCGCCGAGATCCGCGCGTACTCAAGCAGATCAACCTTTTCAAAGCCCGATACAACGTCATCACGTGCGGATACGGGCCCTCGCCGGACGGTGTGGCGGAGCATATCCAAATCAACGACCAGCTGGTGGGATGGCCGCGGGACCCACAACGCTTAGCCCTGCGGCGGTACACGGACGTTTACTGGAGCATCGGCGGTGTGGCCGAAGCGTTCCGGTTGCTGCGCGGACGGAACTTCGACGCAATCCTTGCCAACGACCTGAACACCGTCCCGCTCGCCGTGAGCCTCGGCAGTACTCACGGCGTGCACGCAGACCTGCATGAGTTCGGGCCGAAAGAGCATTTCGACAAGCCTGCCTGGCGCGTCCTCGTGGCTCCCTACATGCGGTGGATCTGCCGCATGTACCTAGGCAAGGCCGCCTCGGTCACCACCGTTTCGAAGGGAATTGCCCGGCAGTACGAAGCCGACTTCGGCGTTAAGGCAGACGTGGTGACCAATGCGGCGCCCTACGTGGACAAGGCCCCGCGCAAGACGCCCGACACCATGCGCCTGATCCACAGCGCAGGCGGACAGCGCTACCGAAAGATCGAGGACATCATCGAGGCATTCCGGGACGCACCAAAGCACCTGGAACTCGACCTCATCGTGATGCCCAATGAGCCCGACTACGTCGCCGAACTGAAACGCCTGGCGTCTGAGATCCCACAGGTGCGTTTCCGCGACCCTGTCCCGTACGACAAGCTCGTGGATACCGTGGCAGAGTACGACGTGGCCATCGCCTATCTCCCGCCGACGAACTTCAACCTTGCCCAGGCCCTGCCGAACAAGTTCTTTGAAGCCGTCCAGGCGAGGACTGCGCTGATCATTGGGCCTTCGCCGGCCATGGAGGAACTGCTGCAACGGCACGGACTGGGAGTTGCCGCGTCCAGCTTCTCGACCGAAAGCCTGCGGGAAGTCCTGCTGGGCTTGACCCCGGAGCGGGTGGATGACTGGAAACAGAACGCACACCAGGCAGCGCGGGAACTGTCGTCCGAATACCAGAACAAGGGGTGGGAGTCGTCTATCCACGCCTTGATGACAGCATCCGGGCGAGTGGCGGGGTGAAACCTAAATCTCCGCGCGTCCTTCATCTTTACGATGCTGCCGACGTTGGCGGCACGTTGGTGCGGTACGCACGCCAGCAATCGTTGCCTTGGAAGCAGTTTGATGTTCCGCCACCCGATCGCGACGTACGGCAGTTGCGAAATTCCCTGCGTCAAGCAACATGGCAGGTCAGGCGAGCCGTCGGCATCCTGGGCGCGGACCTCCTTCACGTGCATTCGGGATCGCGGGTAGGTATCGTGCGGTCCCGCCCGTACAAGCCCTTCGTCTTGCACTTCCACGGAACAGACATACGGACGCAGTTTTACGATCCTGCCCGGCATGCGCCCATCCAGTGGGGAGCCGACCACGCCGCTGCCGTGCTCTACTCCACGCCGGACCTGGCTGCCCATGCGCGCAGGGCACGGCCCGACGCCCTTTACTTGGCGAACCCGGTGGACCCGGAGTCGTTGCCGGCCTGGAACCCTTCGCAACGGCAGCGTATCGTCTTCGCCTCGCGATGGGAGACGTCCAAAGGGGGCCGCCGTCAACTCGACTTGGCTCGGTCCTTGGTCCAGGCGCTTGGCGATGACGTCGAATTCGAGGGCCTGGACTGGGGCGACGGGGCAGCCGAAGCCGCCGCCTCTGGTGTCCGTCTGGTCCCGCGCATGGCCAAGGAGCGTTACCTCAGGTGGCTCGCTGAGGCGCACTGCGTAGTCGGTCAAAGTGCAGGCATCCTGGCCATGAGCGAACTCCAAGCCGTGGCCATGGGCGTGCCCGTGGCGATGTCGCCGCTAGGCCGAGGTTTCTACCCGGCCCCGGTTCCGGTCCTGCAGGGGGAAGCCGAAGCGTTGATTGAACAGATCCGCTGGGTCCTGACAGATCCTCGGGCAGCTTCAGCCAGTCTAGGGGGCACTTCCTGGATAGAGGCCCACCACTCGCCACGGAAGGCAGTCGCGCAGTTGGTGGATTTGTACGCGTCCATCGCCGCAGTGCAGGGATAGATACCTGCAGCCCAGTAGGCTTGTAGGATGCGGATTCTCAGCGTCGTCGGAGCGCGCCCCCAGTTCGTTAAGCTTGCCCCGATCGCGGAAGCCATGAACGGCCGGGCAGAACACGTTATTGTGCACACCGGCCAGCACTACGACGAGCTGATGTCGGATGTGTTCTTCCGCGACTTGGGAATCCCCGTCCCGGACCACAACCTGGGGGTAGGTTCTGCCAGCCATGGTAAACAGACAGCTGACATGCTTGCAGGAATCGAGGGCGTGCTGGAGCAGGAACGGCCGGATTGGGTCTTGGTTTATGGGGACACCAATTCCACCCTGGCAGCGGCTGTTGCAGCGGTGAAGCTACATCTGCCGCTGGCGCACCTCGAGGCCGGCCTCCGCTCCTTCAACCGGCGGATGCCTGAAGAACATAACCGGGTCTTGACGGACCACGCCGCCGACCTCCTCTTGGCCCCCACAGAGGTAGCCATGAAGCATCTGGCGGCGGAGGGCCTGAGCGCCCGCAGCCTGCGGGTAGGCGATGTCATGACCGACGTTCTCTTCCAGGTCCGCGACAGGGTATTGCGCGAGAAGCGGGCGCTGCCGGCGGGGCTGACGCCGCATAACTACTACGTGTGTACCATTCACAGACCGGATAACACCGACGACGCCGACCGCCTTCGAGCCATCGTGGCGTCTCTGGCTTCCCTCGACAAACCCGTACTGCTGCTGGCCCACCCGCGCCTTCAAGGTCTGGCTGCGCGCCACCGTATCGATCTCGCCATGGGGAACCTGCAGGTCGCTGCCCCTTTGGCATATCCCGATTTGGTGAACGCCGTGAGCAACAGCGCGGGCGTAGTCACCGATTCGGGCGGTCTGCAAAAGGAAGCCTTCCTTCTGCGCACGCCTTGTACCACCGTCCGCCCGGAAACCGAATGGGTGGAAACAGTCGAGCTCGGCTGGAACCAGTTGGTGAGCGACGATCTGTCCCAGCTGGCTCGGACGGTGCAGCGTCCGCAGCCAATCTCTACCAATGACGAGCCTTACGGAGACGGTCACGCTGCGGTGCGGGTCGTGTCCGCTCTGCTGGAAAGCCCCCATCCATACCGGGGCGACTGAACCCGAAAAGCCCGCACGGCCATAGCGCTGCAGCGGCCATGACCGTATTGGACAACCGGCGAGCACTTTCGCTCTTGGCTGCCGGAGCTGGCTGCAAGAGCACCACGACCGGCGTTTTGCGCGACCTCTGGCCGGGATCTACGGCCGGACAGGTAGTCCGCCCGGCCGCTGCTCCGGGGGCACAGCATGGCAGGACACTCCCTCGTTCTGGTTAATGGATGCCAATTATCTGCTCCTATTGACGCCCTTCGGAAGCCCGGAATAGACTCTCAGCACTTCCACCTCGTTCCATTTTCGTAACATTTCCTCGTTTGCTACATGGAATGGTGCAAAATGACTCCGACCTTAATGCGACGGCTTGCGGCCGAGGTAATCGGTACGGCGATTCTGGTGACTTTTGGGGTCGGGTCGGTGCTGGGGGCGCTGACTGTGGGCGCCGGGGACCTGACCTATCCGGGCGTAGGGTTTATTGCCCTAGGCTTTGCCATTGCCATCGCTGTGGCCATCTACGCCTTCCTGGCGGTCTCTGGTGCGCACATCAATCCCGCCGTGACCTTCGCGCTGGCGGTGACCAGACGCTTTTCCTGGGTGGAAGTAGTTCCCTACTTCCTGGCCCAGCTGATCGGCGCGACTGTCGGCAGCCTCCTGCTGGTTGCGTCATTCGGCACGAAGGCCGTGGACTTTGGTGGAGGTGCTACCACGTTGGGTGAAGGGGTCTCCTACGGCCAAGGCATTGTCGCGGAGGCGGTGGGAACCTTTTTGCTCATGCTCTCGATCATGGCGGTGGCGGTGGACAAGCGGGCGCCGAAGGGCTGGGCGGGCTGGATCATCGGGCTCGCTGTCGCGGGAGCCATTTTGGTCATGGCTCCGCTGACCGGCGGTTCGCTCAACCCGGCCCGGACCTTCGGCCCGAACCTCGTGCAGTCCATCTTCGGGGGCGCGGTCGAATGGTCCCAGTACCCGCTCTACATACTGGGTCCTTTCATCGGCAGCTGTGCCGCCGCCGTTGCCTACGATTTGGTCGTCCGCCCGCGCGAAGTCCCCGAGGGCGAGCCACGCGCCGACCTACCGCCAAGAGCGGTGGAAAAGGACGATAAACCCGGTTCCGACAAAGGATAAAAACACGTCGAGAAATAACAAAATGCGGCTGCGCAAGGTCCGTCGACTTTAGCGCGGTTTCGGGATGAAAAACGAGAGGAAAGACCATGACGGGAAATCGTGTAGTCGTCTACAAGGGCCCAGGGGAAGTTGCGGTTGAATCGATCGACTACCCAAAGCTGGAACTGCCTTCCGAAGTCGCCAACAAAATGGGAATCCAGCAAAAGGCACCGCACGCCGCGATCCTCAAGCTGGTAGCGACCAATATCTGCGGCAGCGACCAGCACATGGTGCGCGGGCGCACCACCGCACCGGTTGGCCAGTCGCTCGGTCACGAAATTACCGGCGAGGTGGTCGAGACCGGTGACGACGTGCTCTTCGTGAAGGAGGGCGATATCTGCTCGGTGCCCTTTAACATCGCCTGCGGCCGCTGCCGGATGTGCAACGAAGGCAAAACCGGCGTCTGCCTCAACGTGAACCCCGCCCGGCCCGGCGCGGCCTACGGCTACGTAGACATGGGTGGCTGGATCGGCGGCCAGGCCGAGTACGTGATGGTGCCGTATGCGGACTTCAACCTGCTCAAGTTCCCGGACCGGGACCAGGCGCTGGAGAAGATCCTGGACCTGACCATGCTCTCCGACATCTTCCCGACCGGCTACCACGGTGCGTTCACCGCCGGCGTCACCACGGGCTCCACGGTCTACATCGCCGGAGCGGGGCCGGTGGGACTGGCCGCGGCCTTCTCCGCGCACGTGCTGGGCGCCTCGGCTGTCGTCGTCGGCGACATGAACGCCGACCGGCTGAGGCAGGCCGAAAGCTTCGGCTGCGAGACAATCGATCTGAGCCAGGAAGGCTCGTTGCCGGAAAAGATCGAGCAGATCCTCGGCGTCCCCGTGGTTGATGCGGCGGTGGACGCGGTCGGGTTCGAGGCCAAAGGGCATGGGCCCGACGCCGAGGAGGCGCCGGCGACGGTGCTGAACGACATCATGTCGGTGACACAGGTGGGCGGCGCCTTGGGCATCCCCGGGCTCTACGTCACCGGAGATCCGGGCGGCATCGACGAGAACGCGAAGGTCGGCCAGATCGGTGTGCAGCTGGGCACCGGCTGGGCGAAGTCGCTCTCGTTCACCACCGGGCAATGCCCGGTGAAGCGGTACAACCGCAGGCTGATGGACCTGATCCTGGCCGATAAGGCCAACATTTCCAAGGCCGTGAATGCCACCACGATCAGCCTGGACGAGGCGCCCCAGAGTTACCGGGAATTCGACCAGGGAGCGGCCAAGAAGTATGTGATCGATCCGCACGGAATGGTTGCCGCATAGGCGCCCCTCCAGATAAGCGGCGGCGGCTGCATCTCGGTCGGGGGCCCGAGGGCAGCTGCCGCTGACGCTTGCAGTCGCCGTCCGTCGCGGCTGAGGTCTGCCGTCGCTGACCGTCTCTTACCGGTGTTCGTCTACCGGTTTCTTGCCCAGGCCCGCCAGGGCAGCCTGCTCCGCGAAATCCGGCACGCTGGCCACCACCTCGTCGAAGGTGCCGGCGGCCGCCACCGTTCCGCCGCGCATGAAGAAGACGATGTCCGCGTCCCGGATCGTCGCCAGCCGGTGCGCCACGGTGATGACGGTGACGTCGCCGTGCAGCTGCCGGATCGCCGTCGTTACGGCCGCCTCGGTGGCGGTGTCGAGGGCGGAGGTGGCCTCGTCCATGACCAGCACCCGGGGGTTGTCATAGAGCGCACGGGCAATGCCGAGCCGCTGCCGCTGTCCGCCGGAGAGCGCCATGCCGCGCTCACCCACCAGGGCGTCCAGGCCGCCGTCGCGCTCCAAAACCGTGTCCAGCAGTTGTGCGCGGCGCAGGGCAATGGTCACGCGCTCCGAGTCCACCCGGGCTTGGTCCCACGCCAAGGCCACGTTCTGTGCGATCGACGCGTCGAAGAGCGAGACTTCCTGCGGCACATAGCCAATGCGCCTGCGCCAGGAGTCCAGCACGAACTCCATCGGTTCGCCGCCGACCATGATGTGTCCGTGGCTCGGCTCGAGGAGCCCCAGGAGCAGGTCCACCATGGTTGATTTGCCGGCCCCGGATGCGCCGACGAAGGCCACGTGGCTGCCGGCCGGAATCCTGATGTTCACGTTGTGCAGTGCCGGTGCCGCCGCACCCGGGTAGCTGAAGGCGACGTCTCTGAGCTCTATGTCCGCGGCGTTGTCCGGGAGTTCGTGCTGCGGGCGCTCATCGCGCTGCCGGTTCATTTCGGCTTCGCCCTCGTGAATGTCTTCGACGATCTGCCGGGCAAAGGATGCGCTGGTGTTCACCGAGGACTGCACCGCCTGCATGCGCGTCAGCGAGGGGATCAAGCGGAATCCCGCGACGGCGAACAGGCCGACGGCGCTGACCGCGCCAGCGGGTCCGCCGGTCAGGTAACCCACGCCGCCCAGCAGTGCGAAGCCCAGGACCAGCGCGGTCTCCAGCACGTAGCGCGGAATCTGCGAAATTTGGATGGCGCCGGCGCGCGCAATCGAGGACTTGGTGCGGGTGCCGTGCACCTGTTCCTGCACCTCGGGCCCGCGGCCGGCCAGCGTGATTTCCTTGAGCGCGCCCAGCGCCTCGTACAGGGTCTTGGCCGTCCGGTTGGACCACTCCCGGTTCTCCCGGCCGATCGCCACGGCGCGGGGCGAGATCACCTTCGCCAGCAGCAGCGCCACCAGCCCCAGGTAGATCATGGTCACCACCGCGATCAGCGGCTGCGCCACAAAAAGCACGACGACGACCGCGGCCAGCGTGCCCAGCTCGCCGAAGAGGCTCATCGCCGGCATCAGCACGCCGGAGACCGTGATCCCGACGCCGACATCGACCGACCGGACTATCTCGGCTGAGTTGCGGCCGAGCCGCTTCTCCCACGGAGAGGCCAGATAGGCGGCAAACAGGCGGTCGCCGATGGCCACCTCATGGCGGGCGAAGCGTTTGGTGGCGATGCGCAGCAGCAGCACCGCCAAAATGCCCTTGAGCACGATCAGGAGGCAGATGAAGGTGAGGATCGGCAGCGCCATGCCGTTTTCGGCGACGTTGCCCAGCAGCGGCAGTTCCGCGTCGGAGCTTCCCACCAGGGCCGGCAGGAGCGCGGCGATCAAACCCAGCGCGACCACGTCCAGCAGGGCCAGCCCCGCGGACGCCGTGCCGTAGCCGGTGAGGAAACGCCGGCTGCCGGCCGGCAAGGTACGCAACAGCGGCACAAGGACGTCGTAGATGCTTTTCATACTGCCCCTCAGCCTATTGCATCGCGCCTTTATCACCCGCGGCACCTTCTGACCAGTGGCTGATGAAAGTTGGGACGGGTTTTCCACAATCCGGCTGCCGGGGCTAGCCCGCCGGAAGATTGGTCACCTAGGGTTCAGTGCAAGCGGCTGCCCGCCGGTCTCAACTTCGCGGGGCGGTTGTGCTTGGGGGTTGAAAAGGGGGAACGGATGGATGGCATCCGTATTGTCGAGGGTGAGGTCCGCGAACTGATCCGCCAACGTGGACTGGACCCTGCCCGCCAAGGTCCGGAGGTCCGCCGGCTGGTCGAAGCTGCGGTGACCGACTATGACGAACGGTCCTTGCTGGGATCCCTTCCTCCGCTCGGGCATTTGGACCATGCCCGCAAGTACATTTTCGATGCCGTGGCCGGCTTCGGACCCTTGCAGCCGCTACTGGACGATCCCTCGATTGAGGAAATCTGGATCAACTCGCCGTCGGAAGTGTATGTAGCCCGAGGCGGCGAATCCGAGCTGACGTCGGTGACGCTCACGCAACAGCAGGTGCGGGATCTGGTGGAGCGGATGCTCAAGTCCTCCGGCCGCCGTTTGGACTTGTCCTCGCCCTTTGTCGATGCGGCCCTGCCAGACGGGTCGCGGCTGCATGTGGTCATTCCCGACATCACCCGCCAACACTGGGCCGTCAACATCAGGAAGTTCATCGCCCGCGCGTCCCGGTTGGAGCACTTGGTGGAACTGGGATCGTTGACGCCTGAAGCATCCCGGTTCCTTGGGGCGGCAGTCAGCAGCGGGCTGAACATCCTTGTCTCCGGAGCTACTCAGGCGGGGAAGACCACGATGCTCAATTGCCTGGCGGCCGCTATCGGCAGCCGGGAGCGCGTTGTCACCGTGGAAGAGATCTTCGAACTGCAATTGCCCCTGCGCGACGTCGTCGGACTCCAGTGCCGACAACCGAATCTGGAAGGCGAAGGAGCCATACCGCTGCGGCGCTTGGTCAAAGAGGCCCTGCGGATGAGGCCCGATCGGTTGATTGTCGGAGAGGTCAGGGAAGCCGAAAGCCTGGACATGCTCGTGGCGCTTAACAGCGGAATGCCTGGCATGTGTACGGTGCATGCGAACAGTGCTCACGACGCCATTACCAAGATCTGTACGCTGCCGCTGTTGGCGGGTCAGAACATCTCGTCAGCCTTTGTGGTCCCAACTGTGGCCTCGTGCATCGATCTCGTCGTCCATTGTGCCCGAAGGGCTGACGGCCGGAGGCAGGTCGTGGAGATTGTTTCGCTGGGCCGCCGAGTGGAGAACGGCGTCATCGAGACGTCCACCGTTTTCAGCCGGCAGGGTGGCCAGTTGCAGGTTAGTCCCTCCGCAAGTCCAGCGGAGGAGAAGTTTGTGCGCGCCGGATACGAAGTCATGCAACTGCTGGAACCCGTGCCATGACGGCAGCGGCGGGACTTGTAGGTGGTATCGGGCTGTTTTTGATCTGGTGGTCTTGCTGGGAAAGACCGCCGGTCAGACCCCCGCGGCAGAAGCGGCTTGGCCGGCTCCAGTTGCTGATCAATCAAGCGGGTATTGAAAAGGTTTCGTCGAGGGCGCTCCTGGCCAGCTGTGTGGCCATGGCAGCAGCGACTTTCCTGATCGTGTTTGCGCTGACGGCGTCGGGCCCGATCGCGGCCTGTTTCGGCTTGTTCGGAGGCTGGCTTCCGCTCGTTCTGGTGCGTTGGCGGGCGCGCCGCCGCACCGCCGCTTTACGCGAGATCTGGCCGGACGTCGTCGACCATCTCCGGTCGGCGATCCGAGCAGGACTGTCCCTGCCCGAGGCGCTGGTTCAGTTGGGCACACGCGGACCGGTGGAGTTGCGGCCGGCCTTTAGCGGGTTCGCGGCCGATTATCGGGCAGGCGGGCATTTTGACGATGCGCTGGAACGGCTCAAAGCCAGGCTGGCCGATCCCGTGGCTGACCGAATTGTCGAGGCGCTGCGCATGACGCGTGAGGTTGGCGGTACCGATCTGGGCAGGTTGCTTGGGACCCTGGCCGACTTCCTGCGCGACAGCGCACGGACCCGCAGCGAACTTGAGGCACGCCAGTCGTGGACGGTCAACGCTGCCCGGCTCGCCGTTGCTGCCCCCTGGATCATCTTGATGCTGTTGGCCACCAGGCCGGAGGCGGTGGCGGCCTACAACACCCCGCCTGGAGCCGCCGTCCTGCTAGGCGGCCTGGTGGTGTCGCTGGTGTGTTACCGCCTCATGCTGCGCATCGGCTCGCTGCCAGAAGAGGAGCGGGTACTCCGATGAACCAGACGGGGGCATGGACTGTGTTGATCGGCACTGCCCTCGGGGTGGGTCTGTGGCTGACGGCCAGCCGGTTGCCGTTCTTCCGAGCAACGAGATTTGCCGATCGTATTGCACCGCAGCTCAAGGCGATTGAGCTGAAGTCGCGGCTGTTGGACAGCGGGCCGGGAAATGTCACGCCGTTCGGTCCCTTGGAGCGGATTTTCCGGCCGGTCCTCCGGGATTCGGTCGCATGGCTGGGGCGATTCAATTACGGGTCGACCTTGCTCTCAAAGCGGTTGCTGCAAGCCGGGAGCAAGCAAAGCACGGTTGATTTTCGCGCCGAGCAAGTGCTGTGGGCGGTGGGCGGTTTCCTCATCGGCATCGCCTGGATGATCACATCGGCGGCAGGAGGCTTGCTGGATCCAGTACTTGCGGTGATTCTGACCGTCGGGCTGGCCGGTGGCGGGTTCATGCTGCGGGACTCCCTCTTGACGGCCCAGATTCGTCGTCGCGAGGCAAAGATGCTGGCGGAATTTCCCAGTTTGGCGGAGTTGATGGCACTTGCGGTCAGCGCCGGAGAAAGCGCGACCGGCGCACTGGAGAGAATCTGCCGCAGCGCTCGCGGCGAGCTGGCTCAGGAATTTGCCGTGGTGCTCGCCCAGACCCGCTCCGGTACACCAGTGCTAACGGCGTTGCAGGAGTTTTCACACCGGACCCGCTTGCCTGCGCTGGTGCGCTTCGTCGACGGGATCACGGTTGCTGTTGAACGCGGAACCCCGCTGGCTGATGTGCTGCGGGCACAGGCGCAGGACGTGCGCGATATGGCGAAACGGAATCTGATGGAGTCGGCCGGAAAAAAGGAAATCGGCATGATGGTCCCGTTGGTGTTCGGCGTCTTACCGCTCACGGTCTTGTTTGCCGTGTTCCCGGGAATCGCGTTGATCAATCTCGGGTGGTGAAGCACAAATGGAACCTGATGAGCCAAGTCGCTAACTGGGAAGGAACGAGGACATGACGAAACTATCGCTTAGGGTCGCTGCCATGATGACGCTGATGTGGAGCGGAGGGCTGGATCGCTTTCGAAAGTCGGTTCGGTCCGTGGACGGCGAACGCGGAGACGTCCCGGGGTGGGTGATGATCACTTTAATGTCGGCGGTCCTCGTGGCAGGCATCCTGGCTCTAGCCAAACCGGCTTTGGAAGGGCTGTTCAATGACGCCATTGGTCGCGTGACGCAGCCCTGACGTGGGATCGAGTCGTAGGGCCCGCCGGTTGCAGCAGTCCACCGAATCCGCAGTCGGCCGTAGTCCCGGGGATCAGGATCGCTCGGACCGCGGGTCGGCGAGCGTGGACTTCGTGCTGGTCGGTGGCGTCCTCACCCTGATCTTCGTGTCGATCATGCAGCTGACTTTGGTCCTGCATGTCCGCAACACGCTGATCGACGCCGCAGGGTCCGGTGCCCGCTATGGAACCTTGGCAGATCGAGGCGCCGCGGACGCGCAGGAGCGGACGGTTGCCTTGATCACCGCAGCGCTGACCGACGATTATGCCCAGGATGTCCACGTCGAGGAGGTCGTCCGGTCCGGCGTGCTTACCATGCGGGTCACGGTCCGGGCACCCTTCCCAGCGCTTGGACTGGTCGGCCCACACGGCGCCTTGGAGGTCGACGGTCATGCGGCGCTTCCACGCTAACCGCACAGTGGGTGGGCGCCCGGGGGCTGTGGTCCGCCGAGCCCATACCGAAGCGCCGACCGGTCGGAAGGGCGCGATGATGCGCCTGCGACGGCGGCTGAGCGACTGTCTGGGCGACGGCAGAGGCGGGGAAGCGGGAAGTGCGGTCGTTGAGTTTGTCTTCCTTGGAACGCTGCTCCTGGTGCCGGTGGTCTATTTCGTCATCGCCGTTTCGCAGATTCAGGCCGCCTCGTTCGCTGTCGTCAACGCGGCGGACCAGGCCGCGAAAGTGTATGCCGGGTCCGAGGAGGCCACAGCTGGAGGTCAAGCAGCACATCAGGCGGCGCTCTTGGCCGCGGGAGACTTCGGTATTGGCGCCGATCAACTCAATGTCAGGATTAGCTGCGGCAATGGTGCGTGTCTGGAACCCGGCTCCTTGGTCACGGCGGAAGTCTCGATTCTGGTGCCGCTGCCGCTGCTCAGCGGCACTGGACTGAGCATGGCAACCGTGAACTCCTCGGCAACCCAGATCGTGGAACGGTACGGATGACAGCCAAGAGACCTGCAGGTACCAGAGTTCCACGTGGCCCTAAGGCAGGCAGCAAACTGCGGGGGAGGAGCGGTGAAAGCGGCCAAGTACTGGTTCTGCTCATCGGCTTCGTCGTACTGAGCCTGCTGATTCTGACCGTGGTGATGGGGGCATCCACCGTCTACGTCGAAAGGAAAAAGCTGCTATCCGTCGCAGACGGTGCAGCGCTCGCAGCAGCTGATACTTTCGCCCTGGCCGACGTCGAGACGGGCGGGGGCGCTCCTGTCCCGTCGTTGAACGGCGCATCGGTGCGGGGATCAGTCCTGCGCTACTTGTCCGAGACTGAAGCCTACGGGCGATTCGACCAGCTGACCGTTGGCGCCGGCACCGGATCCCCAGAGCGGCGTACCGCGCACGTCGAGCTTAGCGCGGTGGTCCGGCCACCGGTGGTCAATTTCCTGGTCCCGGCCGGCATCCCGGTGACGGTCTTCAGCGACGCACGCTCTGAGCTCAGACGCTGACGCGCGAGCAGGCAGGGCCGCGGCCAGCAGGGTGAATGTTCTAGAGGGGCGCCTCGGATGTTGGGTTGGGTCAATTCCGGTTCTCTTAGCCGATCGTCATCGCCTGGGGTGCAGCCATCTTCGTCGGCAGCAGCTCCACAGATTCAGTAGCTCATGGTCTCCATCGCTATAAGCTTCGTGCCCCACGAAAAGCACGACGTTTCCAAGGCGCCCGCTGTCTCAAAAGGCTCAACGCGGCATGAAGACACCCGAGCCCGAGGTTATCCTCCACGAGCCGTACGATTCGGCGGAATACGACCCCCTGGCTTCGCTCACGACAATGCACCTAGGCCGCGAAGAGTCAGTCGCGACGGCGACCTAGGGGAGGGCGGGACAAAGGGTCAGCGCCACGGGTTTCGGGTTACGGAGCGTTGCAGCGTCCAACCCGCCAAGGCGAGGAATACCAGGGTTTGGGCACCGAGCAAACCGAGGTCGATGAGCCATTGCCCGGCGGTCGGTTCAAAGAGCGCGTCGACCTCGGGCGCAGGAGGTTGTTCAAGCCCCACTGTGGCCGCCGTGGCCGCGTAGCCGAAGCGAGCGGGAAGCAGCCAGGATACCTGCTCGAGGCCCGCACGTCCCGCGAGTTTGAACAGCCCACCGCACAGAATGAGCTGGGCCATCACCAAGGCGACGAGCGCGGGCATGGTTTGTTCCGTAGAGGTCGCGGCGGCCGAGATCGCCAGGCCGGCTACAGTCATTGTGACTCCGACTGCCGCCACCGCCACCGCGACCTCCAAGCGTCCATTACCCAGTATCCGGGCGTCGTCCGGTCCCGGGAGGCCGAGGAGGGCGAGCATGGTGAACACCACGCACTGGCAGGCCACCAGTGCACCGAGCACCACGACCTTGCTCAGTAGGTACGCAGATGGAGAAAGGCCAACGGCTTGTTCCCTTCGGTAGATCGGTCGCTCCACAACCAGTTCCCGCACGGAGAGCGCCGTACCCATGAGCGCGGCGCCGACCACGAGGACGACAAGCCTCTGCTGGACCTGAAGAAGATCACCTTGGGCTTCCCGCACCGACAGCCCCGCCCTTCCGGGAAAGGCATGCGCCATTAGCGCGAGCAGCATAGGCATCCCGACGAGGAGTACAACGAAAAGCCTATCTGCGGCGACGACGGCGATGTTACGTTGAATCAACGTCCAAAGCTGGAGTACCGGGGCCGCGCGCGGCGGCGCCGGCGCATCCGCCACCGGGACCGGCACTTCGGCCACCGCGGTCCGTCCCACATACGCGTCGCGGGCGGGGGAGCGCGCGTACCGGCCCACCCACGTCTGGTCCTCGAGTGCGGCGAACGCCGCTGGGTAGCTGTCCACCCCGAAGAAGGGGAGCACGTCAGCCGGCGGCCCGAAAAACGCCACCCGTCCGCCGCGGGCGAGGACGAGCACGCGGTCGCACTCATCCAGGGCCAAGACGCTGTGGGTGACCACCAGCACGACGCGGCCGGCATCGGCGAGAGAACGCAAGCTGCCCATGACTTGCTTGTCCAAGCCGGGGTCGAGTCCTGAGGTGGGCTCGTCTAGGAACAGTAGTTGGGGTGCAGTGAGTAGCTCCAAGGCGATCGAGGTCCGCTTGCGCTGCCCACCTGAAAGCGAATCAATCCGCTGGTCGATCTGGTTTGTCAGGTCCACCTCGGCGAGGACCTGGTTCACCCGCTGGTCCCGCTCGGCGGCTGTCGTGTCGGGCGGGAGCCTCAGTCGGGCGGCGAACTGGAGTGCCCGCCGGACAGTAAGCTGCCTGTGGAGGATGTCTTCTTGCGGCACCAGTCCCACGAGGAACCGGAGCTGGGCGTACTCGGTGTAAAGGTCCCGCCCGTTCCATGTGACATGCCCGCGGGTGGCAGGACGGAGCCCGGTGAGGGCCCCGAGAAGTGTCGACTTACCTGCGCCCGACGGCCCGATGACCGCCACCAGCGTGCCGGCCGGTACGGTGATCGACACATCGTCCATCAGGTGCGCGCCTGTCTTGGTGGTGACCTCCAAATGTCGTGCGCTGAACACGGGACGCTGCAATGGTCGTGCGGCCAACTCGGCCCCGTCCCAAGTCAGCGTGCTTGACCCGACGCCGATAAGATCACCGGGGCTGAGCGTCGCGTCATAACGGAGCGGTTCGCCGTTGAGGAAAGTGCCGTTGAAGCTCCGGGCATCGCGCAGGACGGCAAGTTCGCCGATCTCAATGCTGGCATGGTGTCGGGAGGCGAGCGGGTCGTCTACGACGATGTCGCACGAGTGCGACCGCCCGATAGTAACCACGCGCCGTGTCGTGGGGTGCCCGGGCGATTCGGTGCTTAGGACGAGCTCGGGTCCATCCAAGGCGCCGAGACGAAGCTGAAGGCCGCTGGCGGTGAGCGGCACCGGACCGTCCATCGCCCTGTCTGCCCCGACGACCCAGGTGCCGTTACGGCTGGCCTGGTCGGCAGCCCACCACTCGCCGTCGCTATGCCAAAGCCGGACATGCTCGCGGCTGACACGCTCGTCATCGACGCGGACGTCTGAGCCCACGTCCCGGCCCACGACGATCACCTGTAACGGCGCGAAGCTCCATTCACGTCCATCTAGCTGTACGTACAACATCGTTCCGTCCGGGGACTGTGGCTTGTGGCCCGGCATAGCGTACCCCTTACTCTGTCCGGTGCAGTGACTTTGCGACCTCGTCGAAGACTTCGCTGCGATCTTGGAACAGTGACGAGGGGGCGAAGAACACCAGGAGCTGAACTGGGTTGGTGTCTACGACGAAGACGCGGACTTGCAACGTGACGGAGGCGGAGAGGGGTATGGTCCCTTCCATGGCCTGCCCCTCGACCTCCCCGACAGTGGCCGCGCCGCGATCCACCAAGTGCGCGTCCCGCCCGGGCAGGAGGGCTTCGGCTGTGCTGGTTCGGGCTGCCGGGGACTGACCGGTCAGCCCGGCGGGCCGGTGGTAGATGGCGAGCCCGACGACGCTGGCCGGGTCCTCCTCAGCCGTCCGGGCGGCTGCTGTCGGCGCTTCCGGCTCGTCGGCGAAGAGCCCGGCGAGGTCCGCGTCGGACAGCACACTGACGGTGCTGTCGCCCGCCTCGCGGCCGCGCGCGGTCCAGCTTTCCGGGACATCGAGCGTGTAAGGGACACCATCAGAGTGGAAGGCCACGCGCTTGTCTCCGGACAGTACTCGCGGTAGCAGTAGACCAGCGGCCAGCAGCAGGAGGAGCACGGCGCCCAGCGCGGCTAGTCGCCCAACTCGTCCGCGCCGAGGGGCACCCTCGCGACGCCTCGGCCCGGCGCGCTGTCCGGCCTTGCGGGCGGGGCGGGCGGCGAGACCAGCACCCGCGGGCTGACCAGCTGCGATGGGGACGGCAAAGTCGGGAGCGTTGTCCGGCGCCGCGGCCGCGGGCTGGGTGACTGCGTTCGCATCGCTGGGGTTTTCCCGGGGCGTGCCACCGACGGCTAGGTCGTCCGTCATCATGGCGACCAAAGCGTCGCAAGTGGGTGGACGGTCCTCCCGCTGTTTCGCCATCCCGACTAGGATGGCGCGCTCGACGGCGGCCGGCACCTCCGGTCGTTCCTCGCGGAGGCGTGGCGGTTCCTCGGCCATGTGCGCCCAGAGCTGGGCGGAGTCGTCGTCGTGATCGAACGGCGGGTGGCCGGCGAGCAACGTGTACGCGACGCACGCCAGTGCGTAGACGTCGGCGCGGCCGTCGACGTCCTCGCCGCGGATCTGCTCGGGTGCGACGTAGTCCAGGGTGCCGAGGAAGTGACCCGCCGTCGTCATGCCGGTGGCGGACGTAGCACGCTTGGTCAGACCAAAATCGGTGAGGTAGACGTGGCGGCGGCCGTCCACCCGGTCGTCGGAGAGCAGGATGTTGCCGGGCTTCACATCCCGGTGGACGAGTCCGGCAGCGTGCGCGGCGTCGAGGGCGGCGCCGGTGTCGGCCAAGATGCGGAGTGCCTCGGGCAGTGGCAGTAGGCCGCGCGCATCGAGCTCCGTTTTGACATCCGTACCGTGTACGTAGCGCATGGCGATGTAGAGCAGCCCAGACCACTCCCCGGCGTGGTAAATGGGCAGGATGTTGGGGTGGTCTACGGAGGCGGCGAGCTTGGACTCGCGGACGAATCGCTGACGGAACTTCTTGTTGGCTGAGAGTTCGGGGGCAAGGAGCTTGAGTGCAACCGGGCGGCTGAGCTGGACGTCAAGCGCCCTGTAGACGACACCCATGCCTCCGCGGGCGATGAGCGACTGGATCCGGTAGCCCTCTATCTCGGCCCCGGGATCGAGGTAGTCCTGCAGATGATCCACGGGTCAACCGACCGGATCACCGCAGCCGGTACAAAACCTCGCACCCGGCAGCACCCGCCTGCCGCAGTGGGGACAGAAGTTCAAGGCTTCTCCATCGGCGAAGCGGGGCGCCAGTGGACCCGCTGCGCGGGTCTCGCCGCCGTCCCCGATCCGATCCACGTTGGCGTTCGCGTTCGGATTTGCCTCCGGAGTCGACGCTGCCGGCTTAACGGGTGCGGGGGGACGTGGCGGGGCCGGGCTTTGGTGCTCTGCGGCTCTGGCCCGAGCGGAGTCCGTCCACTCGAGGTCGTTCCGGACATCCGCCTGCTCGCGGCCGACCCGCGCAACCGTCGTCTGCACGGGTCGCTCGGTGCCGGCTCCGGAACGCTTCGCCGGGACTGCCGGCGTCACCGCGGGGGCGGCCTTCGGGCGGCCAGCGCCAGGAGGCGGGGTGCGGTTGCCAGCCGAAGTTGCGAACGCTCCGCGGCGCCGCAGGGCGAGGGCCCCCACGATGCCGGCCAGAAGCAGCACCCCGGCGATGATAGGCACGAGCACGGCCGGTGAAGGCCCGGTTGAGCCTGCGTTTGCAGCGGCCGATGAGCCGTCGGTGGCCTGCTCGTTCTTCATGGCGCGAGCCTCTTTAAGGTGACTCGTCGCGAGGGCGGAATCATAGTACGTCAAAGACTCTTCGAGAGCGCTTTCAGCGGATCCGCCTTGATTGTCCGATGAGAGGTGATCGATGCCCCGTCGGAACACGGCGTCGAATTTCGACGGTGACGCCTCCACACCTGCCTTTGCCATTGCCGCCCTAATGGCCGCGGCGGGTACTAGCGTGGCCGATCCGTCCGGCCGGCGGGGTCCGGCGAGTCCTAAAACCTGACCCGTCCGGTCGAGCACAGGTCCGCCTGACACACCGGCGTTTAGCGGCGCGGCGAGGTCTTTCGGGGAGCTGATTAGTCCGGCCGCCGCGTCTAACTTCACCGGAATCTCGGCCGGGCCTGCCTCGGGCGTTGGCCTTTTCGTGAAGCCCATCAGGAGGGTCTCGGCGCCGGGCGCAGTGTTTGGTGCGGCAAGCGCGGCGGTAGGTGCACCACCGCCGCCACTGATTCGCAGCAGCGCTACGTCGTGCGGCTTGGACGGGGCGTTGAGCAGTTCGGCCATAACTCCGCCTGGCTTGGTGGTGTAGGTGCGGACGTGGTACTGCGGGACGCGGAAGAGGATGCAATGCGTCACTTGGTTGTAGCAGTGCTGCAGGTGGGGCCCCCAGTGCGGGTCGGGAGTGGAGCCCCGCCGGCCCGGATTGCCTCCATTGCCGACGATGGGTACACCGATCACTTTGCGGAATAGTTCGTTCGCGGCATACACAGCCACTGCTCCCTCGTTGACTGCGAGGTTTTCCCAAGTGGTGGCCACGATCCCATCCGCGGAAGTCAAAACGCCGGTGGCATATCCCAAGGGAACAGTCGACCGGCCGCGGGAAATTTCCACCTCGCCGGTGGAGTGGTCGATGTGCGCGATCTCGGCGGCCGCACTTAGCTCGATCCGAACGAGCGCTGCCTTCGTACCTTCAGCGCCGCTGTCATGGCTTAGCGATCGAGACGCGGCGGGACTGTTGGCCGCGGCGGTCAGCGTTATCAAGGAAAGGATGCTGAGGAGAACTAGAAGGAGGACGGCGCGCATGTCACCCCTGCCGAAGCATCGAACTGACGGCGACAAGGATTCACTGTCGACAAGCAAGGTTCTCACTGTTGCCCCGTCCACTGGGCCAGAGGTTCCACTATGCCTTGCCGTGAGGTTAGCAGATCCAATTGTCAGCGGGAAGACATTGCGGCCTGCGCCGTTGTGACAGCATCGACTTTACAGACGCGTACTTAGCGTCTGCGCGACAAAAATAGACGGTGGCTGCACCCAAGGCATCCAGGTCGTCGAACCAACTCTCTGACCTACGTTCAGTGGTTAACGAAGCGCTTGCTGGTGCAATTGCTGCAGGGCTGTTTCGGCCGAGGCGTCCAGCACGGAGATGTGTCCGCCGCCGTCGACCAGTTGCAGTTCGGCGGAGGGCAGCCGGTCGGAGAGCCAGCGCGCCGTCGCCACCGGAACGTTCCGGTCCGCCGTGCCGTGCCAGATGAACGCCGGTACGCCGGGGTCCTCGACGGTGAATCCCCAAGGCGATGCGGCGAGCCCCATGTCGTCGCGCACTCCGGCCGTGCCGTGTCGCATGGCATCCGTCAAGAAGGCAGCGAACCGCAGGGCGGCACCGGCCCGGGCAGCGACTGCCTGGTCTGCCTCCGGCATGCTCTTGCCTGACGCGGCGATCATCTTCTCCGGGCTGCGCGTGCCGAACTTCATGAAGGCCAGCACGGCGGAGGTCAGACGCGGGCGGTGCTGTGCGAACTTGAGGACCCGGGCGACGTCGGGCGATCTGCCGTCGGCCAGACCGGGGACGTCGGAGGGGCCGGACCCGGAGACGATGCTGACGGCGTCGATCCGGTGCGGCATGCGGTGCAGGCAGGCGAGGGCGGACGGGGTGCCCATCGAATACCCCATCACGCTGAATTTCTGCAGGCCCAGCCGGTCCGCGAACGCGTCGACGTCGTCGGCCCATTCGAGAAGGGTGCGGCCCGGTTTGGGTGTGGACCCGCCGATGCCCGGCCGGTCCACCGCAAGCAGCCGCACACCTGCCTTCGCAGCGGCGTCATCCAAGTTGAAGAAAGCGGTTTCCAGCTTGCCGCTGGGAGCACCGTGGTGGTGCACCACCGGAGGGCCGGAGGGGTCGCCAAGATCGAAGTAGGCCAGCGTGCGGCCATCACCCACAGTGCAGTACTTTTCCTCGTACACGGTGCCCCCGTTCATTCCGGCCAAAACCCGATCAGCCTAGCAGCAGCACGGCCGGAGAAGATCACGTTTTTCAGCCACGGCTGGAGTTGTGCACGCCGTGAGGGCCACACATTTGCGGCGTGTCGCTGCGGCGCCGGTGGGAGCCTTAAAGCGGGGGAATTTCGAACCGAGGCAAGGAATCGGAAAATGGCTGGCGGATCAGGACTGATCGAGCGGTTCTACCGGGAGGTCATGGAGGAAGGGAATCTTGACCTGATCGACGAGTTGGGCAGTGAAAACTACACGGATCACGAAGAGCCCATGCCCGGGCAGCCGTCCGGCCTGGAGGGCATCAAGTTCTACGTGAAGACGTTCAGGTCGGCTTTCCCGGACATCAAGGCGAAGGCTATCGAGCCCACGATGGTCGACGGAGATCTAGAGGCGGCGCGCGTTGTCCTCACCGGTACCCATCAGGGCGAACTGATGGGCACGGCTCCCACCGGCAACACGGTGGAGTTCAGCGGGATCGACATCATCCGCATTCAGGACGGGAAAGTGGCGGAGCACTGGGGAGCGACCGACATGCTGAAGCTGCTTCAGCAGACCGGCGCCGTCCAGATGTAGCTCCTAGAGTTGAGACGCCGGCCGGTAGCTCGGGCCCCCGGCTGGCGCCCAGACCACGTCAGAGCGCGGGAGGAGACGCACTGTGCATAAAACCTCTAGTCGCCCCACTTGATGGTGGTGAGGTAGCCGAAGTATTGGCCGGAAGCCGGGCGGAGCGGGTCGCCCATGAACCCGTACTGGTTGTTCTGATTGTTGTACGCCTCGACTGCTGCGAGGAATCCCTTAATCACGGACTGCCCGTCGCCTTGGCACATCCCGCTGTCGATGCAGCGGGCCACAGAGCCGGCGACAGCCGGACTGGAGAAGCTGGTGCCGTGTGCCGTGTTGTAGAGGCCTCCCGGGTAGGTGGAGGTGATGCAGACTCCGGGGCCTGCAACGGTATGCGCAACGTCCGCAGCTTGGGTCGCGAAGTTGGAGAAGTTGGCGAAATGGTCGTCGGCGCTGGGAACTGACCCACCGCTGCAGATGGGCGTTGCCTCGCCGCCGGGACGGCCGTCGTAGTCCGCCATGGCGGTGGCGGTGAGCACCTCGTCATAGGTGGCCGGAATGGTATTCGCCAAGTCCGCCGCCGCATTGCCGGCGGCAACCGTCCAGGCGATCCCCTCCGCGGATCCCTGACAAATCATCTTGTGCAGGGCATCGACGCCGTTGCCGCAATTTCCCTGGTCCTGGCCAGGGCCGCCGATGCTGATGTTGGCGACCTGGATATCGTTTTGCGGGTCGGCATCCGTGCGCGTGGAGACTACCCAGTCGGCACCGCAGAGCAGCGCAGCCTCTGAGATGGTTCCCGCGTCTGACATGACACGGACGGACCAGAGCGGGGCGCCGTAAGCGGTGCCAATCACCCCGAAGGTGTTGTTCTCCGCCGCAAGAACTCCGGCAACCATCGTTCCGTGCCCTTTCGGGTCGACGGGAGTGACGTCGACCGCGGTGCCGGACGAGCAGTCCACGCCGCCAACGACGTTCAGGTCCGGGTGGGTGGCGTCGACGCCGGAATCGATGACGGCGGTGTTGACCATGATCTGCCGGCCGTTCTCGGCCGCCTCTTGGTCGGTGCCGCCGACTCGCTGCCACCACGTGGGCAGGAAGCCGGTGATCGAGGGAGACTGATTGTCCTCGGCCTCGTCCGCTGCCAACGTGAATTCCCGCTCGGGGGCAATGAAATCAACGGCTGGATCGGCACCGAGCTGCGCTTCCTCCGCAGCCGTCATGGTCACCGAGTAGCCTTTCAGCGCGTGTTCGTAGGTGCTTGAGAGCGTAAACCCGTACTTCTTCCCCTGCGCCTCCGCGGTGGAGTCGACATTCGTGACGCTGTCTTTGAGGACGACCGTGTAGCTGCCTTCTTCTGCGGCGGCAGCGGGTCCGGCAGCGGTGACAATGGTTGCGGCGGCCAGCACCAGCGCACTAACAGCCCCCAGAAGTCTTCGTGACCTGATTGGCTGCGGCGGCTGGCCGTTTCGCTGTCGTTCGGGTTTCTGCCTTTTTCGCCGGGTTTGAACCTGACCGTCACTTTGACTGGACATTGCAGCCTCCCCACAAGGTGGAACGTAAATCAGGATGCCCCGGTCCCCGTGCGCTGCGCGCGAACAACCGCACCTCGCACTCCCAAAGGTTATTGCAAGGTCCGGCGCGGGTGCTAGGGGCAGCCAGAAAGTGCAGGCAGGTTTTCCCGGCCCGCGCGGCCCACCTATGCACGGCCAGAACCGACGCCGACTGGGGACTTGGGGTCTCGCGAGGACGGAGGCCTGACCTGCCGGGGGAGAGGAATCCCCACCATGGCGTACGCTTGGAGAACCATGGCTGAGATCGACTTTCCCGCTGAAATCCGCGCGTTGCGCGCCACGTATGACTCCATCGAAGCAGTCTCCGACGTGGAGACGATCCGCAAGGATATCGCCGAGCTGAGCGAGCAGGCAGGCGTGCCGGACCTGTGGGACGACCCGGCCGCGGCGCAGAAAATCACCTCCAAGCTGTCGCACCGCCAAAGTGAGCTGGAACGGTTGGAGAAGTTGGCCGCACGGATCGAGGATCTGGAAGTCCTGGTGGAACTGGGTCAGGAAGACGCCGGCGACGAAGACTCCATGGCCGAGGCCGCCAGCGAACTGAACTCGCTCAAGAAAGCACTGGCAGAACTCGAAGTCGTCACGTTGCTGTCCGGGGAGTACGACGAGCGCGAGGCCGTGGTGACCATCCGCTCCGGTGCTGGCGGCGTTGACGCCGCTGACTTCGCCGAAATGCTGATGCGCATGTACCTGCGCTGGGCAGAACGCCACGGCTACCCGACCCAGGTGCTGGATACGTCCTACGCCGAAGAGGCCGGGCTGAAGTCGGCCACCTTTGAAGTCAAGGCACCGTTCGCCTTCGGCACGCTCTCGGTGGAGGCCGGCACCCACCGCCTGGTCCGGATCAGCCCGTTCGACAACCAGGGCCGCCGGCAGACGTCGTTCGCCGCCGTCGAAGTCATTCCGCTGATTGAACAGACCGACTCGATCGACATTCCGGACAACGAGATCAAGGTGGACGTGTTCCGTTCCTCCGGTCCGGGCGGGCAGTCCGTGAACACCACTGACTCCGCGGTCCGGCTGACCCACCTTCCCACCGGGATCGTGGTGTCGATGCAGAACGAGAAGTCGCAGATCCAGAACCGCGCCGCCGCATTGCGCGTGCTCCAGTCCCGGCTGCTGCTGCTGAAGAAGGAGCAGCAGGACGCGGAGAAGAAGGCGCTCGCCGGCGACGTCAAAGCCTCGTGGGGCGACCAGATGCGCTCCTATGTGCTGAACCCGTACCAAATGGTCAAGGACCTGCGCACAGAACATGAGGTCGGGAACACCGGCGCGGTGCTGGACGGCGAAATCGACGACTTCATCGACGCCGGCATCCGTTGGCGCGCCAACAACCGCAACGCGGATAACTAAACCTCAAGGCTGCCCAAAAGTCCGGTCGCTCCCTCTGGAGCGGCCGGGCTTTTTGCCGTCCGGGGACGGTCAGCAGGGGGGAGTCGCGTCTCGATGATAGGGCCGCGACTGGGTCACCCCACGGTTCCGGCGCCGAACTCAAGCCAGCTCTGCAACCGAATCGTGACCTGCTGCCAGGGCGCTGATGTTGACACTGCTGTGAGCCGCGCCATAGATTTACCGTAATCTGAATCACCTTTCAGGTTCGGGCGAGCCGACCATCAGGTTCAGACAGTTCCAGTTTTCTCCTCAGCAGATTCTTCAACGAAAGGCATCGGAGTGAAGGCAACAAAGAAGTTCCTGATGGCCGCAGCGCTGGCCACCGGACTTGCCGTGAGCGCATGCGCGCCAACCACCGGCGGCGAGACTGCCGGTGCGGCCGGCGAGGCAAGCAGTGCGCCCGAGAGCATCAACGTCGGCATCGTCTATTCCGAATCCGGCCCGCTCGCCGCCTATGGCGCGGCCTACCACCAAGGCCTGCAGGCAGGCATCGACTATGCCACCGAGGGCACCGGCGAGGTGAACGGCACCAAGCTGAACCTGACTTACCACGACGACGGCGGTGACCCCGACAAGGCGGTCAACGTCGCCAAGGACCTGATCGGCAAGGATTACAAGATCCTGGCCGGCACCGTGGTGTCCGGCATCGCGCTCAAGCTCGCCGAGCAGGCCGCGCAGAACAAGGTGCTCTACATCTCCGGCCCGGCCGCTACCGACGCACTGCAGGGCATCAACAAATACACCTTCCGTTCCGGCCGCCAGAGCCTGCAGGACGTGGCCACCGCGGGAACCTTCGTGGAGGACCTCAAAGGCAAGAAGGTAGTGGTGTTCGGCCAGGACAACGCGTTCGGCCAGGGCAACCTCGCCGCCGTCAAGGCCGTCCTCGGCGAGCAGGGTGCCGAGGTCGATGACGTCCTGGTGCCCGAAGACGCCACCGAGTTCACCCCGTTCGCCCGCCAGCTCATCGATGCGAAGCCGGATCTGGTCTTTGTTGCCTGGGCCGGGGCCACGTCGGGGTCCATGTGGCAGGCCCTGAGCCAGCAGGGCGCCTTTGACGCCGCTCCGATCGTTACCGGCCTGGGAGACGCCGCCACCTTCGGCGCGTACGGCGCAGCCTCGGACAAGATCAGCTTCCTGAACCACTACTTCCCCGGCGCGGCCGGAAACGACGTGGAGAAAGCCATGATCGAAAAGGTCGAAGCCGAGGGCAAGAAGGCGGACCTGTTCACTCCGGACGGCTTTGTTGCCGGCCAGATGATTGTCCAGGCGGTCAAGGAAGGCGGCACCGACGTCGACGCCATGGTTGCCGCACTGGAGGGCTACACGTTCGACGGACCCAAGGGCGAGACGACCGTCCGCGCCTCCGATCACGCGCTGCTGCAGGAGATGTACCAGGCCAAGCTCGTGAAGCAGGGCGGCGACTGGGCGCCCGAGCTGATCAAGGCGATCCCGGCCGACGCTGTGGCTCCGCCGGAAGCCAAGTAACCGAAGCCCCGCTGCACAGCTCCGGCTGCAGGGACCGCAAGGCGAGGAGCGCCGCCCGACCCACGCGGAGGGCGGCGCCCCTGGCCGCGAACCCGGCAAATGACCTCGGTCCGTGACCGCACAGAAAGTGACATGATGACCTCCCCAGATCAGCCCGCGCTCCTGGTCGACGGCCTCGGCCTGCAGATCGGCGGCGCCCGCATCCTCGAGGATGTCGGATTTTCCGTGGCGACCGGCGAAATGGTCGGCGTGATCGGACCCAACGGTGCCGGCAAAACCACGTTGTTCAATCTCATCTCCGGCGTGCTCAAGCCGACGGAAGGATCAGTCAAGCTCAACGGCGCCGACGTCACCTCGGCGTCGATCCACCACCGGGCACGGGCCGGACTGGGCCGAACGTTCCAGACCTCGAGCCTGTTTCCGCGGCTGAGCGTGCTGGAAAACGTCCGGCTGGCAGCGCAGGCCGCCTTAGGCGGAAGCCTGTCGGTTTTCCGGTTCCCGTCGCGAACGGACGCAGCCACCTCCCTGGCCAAGAACAACATCGCCGAGGTCGGGCTGGAGGACAAACTGCAGACCGCGGCGGGAGACCTCTCGCACGGTGACAAGCGCAAGGTGGAGATCGCCATGCTCTTGGCCGGCGATCCCGCCGTCATCCTGCTGGACGAACCGATGGCCGGGGTGGCCTCCGGCGATGTCCCGGGACTCAGCGCAATCATCCGCCGGATGCACCGCGACCGCGGCTGCACCGTGATGATGGTCGAGCACCACATGGATGTGGTCCTCGGGCTGGTGGACAGGGTGGCAGTCATGCACCACGGCAAGCTACTGGCCATCGACACCCCGGACGCGGTGATGGCCAACCCCACTGTCCAGAGCGCCTATTTGGGAGAACCCGTATGAGCCAGCAACCGCAGCCAGCCGCGGACGCAGCGCCCGGCGGCACCGCCCGCCCGGTACTGGAAATCGCCGGCCTGACCGCCCACATTGCCGGCCAGCAGGTGGTGGAGGACGTTAGTTTCTCCGTCCCGGCCACCGGCATCACCGCCCTGCTCGGGCGCAACGGCGTGGGCAAGACCAGCACCATCAAGGCCGTCATCGGCCTGATCTCGCGCACCGGCAGCGTCACGCTGGACGGGACCCGGATCGACAAGGAACCGACGTTCAAGATCATCCGCCGCGGCGTGGGTTACGTCCCGGAGGACCGGGAGGTCTTCTCCAAGCTGACCGTGGCGGAGAACCTGCGGCTGGCCGAACGGGACGCGTCCCCGCGCCGCCAACTGGTGGAGGAACTCTTCCCCGACCTGGTCAAGCGCGCCTCGCAGATGGCCGGTACGCTCTCCGGCGGCCAGCAGCAGATGGTCTCGCTGGCGCGGGCACTGCTGAACGAGAACAAGCTGCTGCTGATCGACGAACCGACCAAGGGCCTGGCCCCCAAGATCGTGCAGGAAGTCGCCGAAACGTTGGAACGCGCTGCGGAAACGGTGCCCATCCTGTTGGTGGAACAGAACCTGCAGGTGGTCCGCCAGCTGGCTGCCGGCGCGGTGGTGCTCTCCGGCGGCAGGGTGGTCCACACCACCGACAGCGCGCTGGAATTCCTGGACAACGAGGACCTGACCCAGCGGCTGTTGGGCGTCCACGCCGACGCCGGGCACGGCGACAAACCAGAAGGCGCGGACGCAGTCAACGCCACCACCGACCGGAACGGAGCGCAGAAGTGAGCACCATCGTCTTGCTGACCGTGACCGGCCTGGGGCTGGGCGCGCTGTACTTCCTGGTGGCCTCCGGGCTGAGCCTGATCTACGGCCTGATGGGCGTGCTGAACTTCGCGCACGGCTCCTTCCTGACCCTGGGCGCGTTCGCCGGCTGGGAATTCGCCCGCCGCGCCGGAGCCGACAACTGGTGGACCTTCCTCGGCTCGCTCCTGATCGGCGCCGTGGTGGGCGCGCTGTTTGCCGCCTTCACCGAGTTCGTGCTGATCCGCAGGCTGTACGAGCGGCATATCGAACAGGTGCTGGTCACCGTCGGCCTCTCGCTGGCGTCGGTCGCGCTGTTCGACGGCATCTGGGGCACCGACACCATCCACATCACCGGACCGGAGTGGTTCCGCCAGACCACCAGCATCCTCGGCGCCCAGATCGCCAACGACCGCTTCGTGGCCATCATCGCCGCAGTGTTCGTGCTGCTGGGCCTGGTGTTCTTCCTCAAGCGCACCCGCTACGGCATGATCATCCGCGCCGGCGTGGAAAGCCGCTCCATGGTCACCGCGCTGGGCATCGACGTCCGCAAGGCCTTCACACTGGTCTTCGCCATCGGCGGCGCCGCGGCCGGGCTGGGCGGCGTGCTCGCCAGCCACTACTTCCAGTACGTCTCGCCGTTGCTGGGTGGCTCGCTGCTGATCTTCGCCTTCATCGTCACCGTGATCGGCGGCCTGGGCTCGCTCACCGGTGCGGCCATCGCGTCGGTGGTGGTGGCGCTGCTGCAGCAGTTCGCCAACTTCTACCTCTACGGCACCGGGGATTTCGTCGTCGTCGTCGCCCTGGCCCTTGTCCTGCTCTTCCGGCCCTCCGGCCTGCTCGGGAGGAAATCATGACCACCAGCAAGACCGACCAGCAGTCCGAAGTGCAGCCGGCACCGGCCGGGGGCACCGTCGCCCATCCGGACACGGCCGCCCCAGCCGCGCGGCAGCGGGGTCCGCGAAAAGGCAAGAACGACGGCGGTGCTGCCGCCGGCGGCCGCAGCCTGCTCAAGTGGGCTGCCGGGGGAGCGGCCGTGGTCCTGCTGGCCCTGTTGCCGCTGCTGAACCTGTCCCTGCCGGGCGTGCTGCCCGGGCCCACCTACACGCCGGGGTCGCTGCAGCTGATCGCCATGTGCATGCTGATGGCCGCGGCGGCGCTCAGCTACCACCTGCTGCTGGGCGTTACCGGGCTGCTCTCCTTCGGCCACGCGCTCTACTTCGGTGCCGGAGTCTACGGGCTCGGCGTCATCCTGGACACGTTCGACATCCCGCTGTTGCCGGCCATGGGGCTGACGCTGCTGCTGGTGATCGTGCTGGCCCACGCGGTCGGTGCGGTGGGGCTGCGCGTCACCGGCATCCCGTTCGCCATGGTGACCTTGGCCTTCGCCGAGGCCGGCCACGTGCTGGTGGGCCGCAACCCGGGCCAGGCCACCGGCGGCGAAGAGGGCCTGACCCTGGCCACCGAAAACCTGCCCGAGTCCCTGCTGGGCGTGGCGAATACCCGCAACCTGTACTGGCTGGCGCTGATCGTGCTGCTGGTGGTCTTCGCCGTGGTCACCTGGGTGCAGTACAGCCGGGCCGGCCATGTGGCCGCGGCCGTGCGGGAGAACGAGCTGCGCGTGCGCGTGATCGGCGTCCAGCCCTATCTGATCAAGCTGCTCGTCTTCGTGGTGGGCGGCGTGCTGGCCTCCGCGGTGGGCATGGTCTACCTGCTGCTGCAGTCCGGCGCCGTTCCGCGCAGCCTCTCCGCGGACTTCACCATCACCCTGCTGGTCATGGTGGTGCTCGGCGGCGTTGGCTCGCGCTGGGGCGCCATCATCGGCGGCGTGTTCTACACGCTGCTGGACCAGCGGCTCACCGCGCTGGCGCAGTCCGAGGCCATCGCCGGCCTGCCGGACATCCTGCGGATCCCGCTCTCGGAGCCGCTGTTCATCCTCGGTACACTGTTCATTCTGGTGGTCCTCTTCCTGCCCGGCGGCATCACCGGAGCGGTGCACAGGGCCACCCTCAGCCGCGGCCAGCGCCGCCAGGCAGCCGCCCGGCAGCGCCAAGCACTGGAGAATGCCGAGTGAACCAGCAGCACAACCAGCAGGACGGGCTCCACACCCTGGGCCGCTGGACCGCCGACCGCGCCGTGTCCACGCCGGACCGGGTGGCGATCGACGACCGCGGGGTGGTCCTGCGCTACCGCGAGCTCGATGCCCGGGCCGTTGCCCTGGCCGGCCGGCTGCGCGCCGCCGGCTACGGGGTGGGGGACCGGATCGCCACCCTGACCGGCAACTCCGCCGACCACGTGGTGCTGTTCTTTGCCTGCGCCAAGGCCGGCCTGGTCCTGGTGCCGCTGTCCTGGCGGCTGTCGCCGCGGGAGATCGCCGAGCAGCTGCAGCTGGCCGACCCGGCACTGCTGCTGGTGGAGCACGAATTCGACGCGCTCGCCGCGGCCGCAGCCGCGATGCTGCCGCTGCCGCCGCGCACCGCGGCACCCGGGCCTTCCGGGGTGGAGCGGCAGGTGCCGGGCCCCACCCGGCGGGTGGCAGGCACCGCGGTCGAGGCCGCGGTGCAGCGGCACGTGCACGACGACGATGCCCTGCTGATGATTTTCACCTCCGGCACCGAGGGGCACAGCAAGGCGGCCATCCTCACGCACGCCAACTGCTTCTGGACCAACCTCTCGCTCTCCCGCACCATGGAGCTGTCCAGCTCCGATGTTGTGCTGGCGGCGCTGCCGCAGTTCCATGTGGGCGGCTGGAACATCCAGCCGCTGCTGGCCTGGTGGACCGGTGCCACGGTGGTGCTGGAGCGGACGTTCGATGCCGGCCGGGTGCTGCAGCTGATCGCCGAGCGCAGGGTCACCACCATGATGGGCGTACCCGCCCAATACGCCATGCTGGCCGAGCACCCGGACTTCGCGTCCACCGACCTCTCCAGCCTGCAGCACGCCATCGTCGGCGGGGCGTCCATGCCGGCACCGCTGCTGCGGATCTGGCACAAGCGCGGCGTGGCGCTGAGCCAGGGCTACGGCCTGACCGAGGCGTCGCCGAATGTGCTCTGCCTGCCCAATGAAGAGGCCGCGTCGATGATCGGCTACGCGGGGAAGCCCTACCCGCACGTCAGCGTCGCGGTCGCGGATCCGGCCACCGGCGAGATCCTGCACGGCAACGCCACGGGCGAACTGCTGGTCTCGGGCCCGGGCGTCTTCGCCGGCTACTTCCGCAACCCGGAGGCGACGGCGGCCGCGCTCGCCGGCGGCTGGCTGCGCACCGGGGACCTGGTGGAACGCACGGCGGACGGCTTCTACCGGATCGTGGACCGGATCAAGGATCTGTATATCTCCGGCGGCGAGAACGTGTCGCCGGCCCAGGTGGAGCAGGTCCTGCTGTCGCACCCCGCGGTGGCGGAGGCCGCCGTCGTCGGGGTCCCTGATGAACGCTGGGGCGAAACGGGACTGGCCTACGTGGTGGTCCGCCCGGGGCAAATCACCGACGCCGAAGAGCTGGCCGAGCATTGCAAGGCGCAGCTGGCCTCCTTCAAGGTCCCCGGTTGTTTCGACTTTGTCCCGACCCTGCCGCGGACGGCGCTGAACAAGGTGGCCCGCGGACGGCTGCGGCAGGCCGCGGCCAGCCCCGGGCTCCTCCCAGCGGGCGCGGCATTCGCAGGATCGGAGCAGGAATCATGAGTGCCGCACCACGCACCGCCCGGGGCACCCGGACCCGCGCCAAGCTGCTGGAGGCGGCGGAAACCGTGTTCGCCTCGGTGGGCTACCACGACGCCTCGATCGTCAAGATCACCGAACAGGCCGAGGTCGGCCTGGGCACCTTCTACCTCTATTTCCAGGGCAAGCAGGCGATCTTCGACGAAGTGGTCGAGGACCTCAACCGGCGGGTCCGCCACGCGATGACCGAGGCCGCCAAGTCCGCCGGCAACCGGCTGGAAGCTGAGCGGGCCGGGTTCAAGGCGTTCTTCCGCTTCACCGCGGAGCACCCCGCGCTCTACCGGATTGTCCGGCAGGCCGAATTCGTCTCGCCGGGCGCGCTGCGGATGCACTACACCCGCATCGTCAACGGCTACATCGAGGGGCTGAAGGCGGCGCAGGCCACCGGCGAGGTCCGTCCGATGGATCCGGACGTCGCGGCCTGGGCGCTGATGGGCATCGGCGAGCTGATCGGCATGCGCTGGGTGCTCTGGGAAGACGACGCCGGTGTGCAGCCCGTTCCGCGGGAAGTGCCCGACCATGTATTTGAAGAAATGATGCAGTTTATCGAGCGGGCGCTGGCGCCCGGACACCCGCACGGGACGGAAGGACAACCCCATGGCTGAACAGACTCTGACAGGCCGCAGCGCCGTGGTCACAGGCGGTGCCAGCGGCATCGGTGAAGCCTGCGCCCGGGCGCTGGCCGAACGCGGCGCCAAGGTCACCGTGGCGGACCTGGATGGTGCGGCCGCCGAACGCGTCGCGCAGGACATCGGCGGCGTCGCCTGGCAGGTGGACCTCAGCGATACCCGCGCACTGGAAACGGCGACGGTGGACACCGACATCCTGGTGAACAACGCCGGCATCCAGCGGATCAACCCGATCGAGGAGTTCGCGCCGGAGGACTTCCGGCTAATGCTGCGCCTGATGCTGGAATCCCCGTTCCTGCTGATCCGCGCGGCACTGCCCGGCATGTACCAGCGCGGCTTCGGCCGGATCATCAACATCTCCTCGGTGCACGGGCTGCGGGCCTCCGCCTACAAGTCCGCGTACGTCTCCGCCAAGCACGGGCTCGAAGGCCTCTCCAAGGTCACCGCGCTGGAGGGCGGGGCGCACGGCGTGACCAGCAACTGCATCAATCCCGGCTACGTGAAGACGCCGCTGGTGGAGAAGCAGATCGCGGACCAGGCCCGCCTGCATCAGTTGCCGGAGGAAGAAGTGGTGGCCCAGGTGATGCTCACCGAGAGCGCCGTCAAACGCCTGACAGAGCCGCACGAAGTGGCCTCGCTGGCCTGCTGGCTGGCCAGTGCCGACGCCGGCATGGTCACCGGCGCGTCCTACACGATGGACGGCGGGTGGTCTGCCCGATGAGCGCCGAACCGGCAGCCCTGCCCTACGCCACGCTGGATGTTCCGGTCCGCGGCGGGACCCTGCGCACCGGCGTGTGGGGCCCGCAGGACCCGGACGCGCCGGCCGTGCTGGCCGTGCACGGCGTAACGGCGTCGCACCGCACCTGGGGCCTGCTGGCGCGGGAGCTCCACGGCGTGCGGCTGATCGCCCCGGACCTGCGCGGCCGTGGCCGCAGCAACCAACTGCCCGGACCGTTCGGCATGGCGGCGCACGCCGACGACCTCGCCGAGGTGATGGCAACACACCGGGTGGGCAGCGCCGTCGTCGTCGGCCATTCCATGGGGGCGTTCGCCTCCGTGGTGCTGGCCCGTCGGTATCCAGAGTTGGTGCAGTCGCTGGTGCTGGTGGACGGCGGGCTGCCGCTGCAAGTGCCCGCCGGGCTCAGCGACGACGAGGTCATCCAGTCCGTGCTGGGGCCGGCGGCCGAGCGGCTTGCGGCGACCTTCCCCAGCCGGGAGGCCTACCGGGACTTCTGGCGCGTACACCCGGCCTTCGCCGACCATTGGAACGCGCTGGTGGAGGACTACATTGACTATGACCTCGCCGGCGAACCGCCGCTGCTGCGGCCCGCCACGAACTACGAGGCGATGGCCCGTGACACCGCCGACCTCAACGGCGGGGCGGACCTGATGGACGCGCTGGAGTCACTGGACGTGCCGGCCGTGCTGCTGCGGGCGCCGCGCGGCCTGCTGAACGAGGACGCGGGCCTGTATACGCCGGAGTACGTGAACCAGTGGGCCGGTCGGCTGCCCGAACTGCAGGTTCGCGACGTGCCCGGAACCAACCACTACACGATCGTCATGGACAGCCCGGGCGCCGTCGAGGTGGCCGGTACGGTGCGCCAGGCCTTGGCCGAGCGGGTGAAACGACACACCCGGAGTCCTGCAGGCTAAACCCAAGGCTGCGTGCTTATAGTCGAGAGGCTGAGGTTTCTTCCCCCAAGCACAGGCCCTCGTCCTCGGCACTGAGGCACAAAGTAGTCATGATTCGATTCGATAACGTCACGAAGATCTACGATCAGAACTCGCGTCCTGCCCTGGACAAGATCAGCCTGGAGATCGACCGCGGGGACTTCGCGTTCTTGGTCGGCGCCTCCGGGTCCGGAAAGTCGACGTTCATCCGGCTGGTTCTGAAAGAAGACCGTGCCACCCGCGGCGCGGTCTACGTCGCCGGCCAGAATGTGGCCAACATTCCCAGCTGGCGCGTGCCCAAACTGCGCCGCGGCATCGGCGTCGTATTCCAGGACTTCCGGCTGTTGCCTAACAAGACGGTCTTCGCGAACGTGGCGTTTGCCATGCAGGTCATCGGACGCAGCCGTGCGGTGATCCGGGAGACGGTGCCCGAGGTGCTCAAGACGGTGGGCTTGGAAGGCAAAGACCACCGCATGCCGCACGAACTCTCCGGCGGCGAGCAGCAGCGCGTGGCGATTGCCCGGGCCGTGGTGAACAAGCCCGGGATCCTGCTGGCCGACGAACCCACGGGCAACCTGGATCCGACCACCTCGATGGGCATCATGAAGGTGCTGGACCGGATTAACCAGAACGGCACCACCGTGGTGATGGCCACGCATGACGACGTGATCGTGAACGAAATGCGCAAGCGCGTGATCGAACTGCGCGACGGCGTGCTGGTGCGGGACCAGGCCGAAGGCATCTACCTGGGCGAGCCGGAGGAGGCCAAATGAGACTGGCTTTTATCCTCGGCGAAATCGGTTCCGGGCTGCGCCGGAATCTGTCCATGGTGGTCTCCGTGGTGCTGGTGACGTTCATTTCGCTCACCTTCGTGGGCGCTGCCGGCATGCTGCAGATGCAGATCAACCAGATGAAGGGCTACTGGTACGACAAGGTCCAGGTGGCCGTCTTCCTGTGTGTTGACACCTCGACGGCGGCCAGTTGCGCGTCCGGCCCGGTGACGGATGAGCAGCGGGCCGAGATCGAGGCCACGCTGAGCAGTCCGGCGGTGCAGCAGTATGTGGATACCTACCTGTACGAATCGCAGGAGGACGCGCTGAGCCACTTCCGCGACCAGTTTGCCAATTCCCCGATTGTTGATTCGGTGACCGCCGACCAGCTGCCGGAATCCTTCCGTATCTCCCTGGTGGATCCGCAGAAGTACGAGGTCATCAACGAAATCTTCTCCTCGCTGCCCGGCGTGGAGGTGGTGGTGGACCAGCGCGAGATCTTGGAAAAGGTCTTCAACGTCATGAACATCGCCTCGCTGGTGGCGGTGGGCATCGCCGTCATCATGATTGTTTGCGCCATCCTCCTGATTGCCACCACCATCAGGCTCTCGGCCTTTAGCCGCCGCCGGGAAACCGGCATCATGCGCCTGGTCGGAGCCTCCAAGGCAGTGATCCAGCTGCCGTTCGTGCTCGAAGGCGTGATCGCCGCCGTGGTCGGCGCGCTGCTGGCCTCGGCCACCCTGTGGGCCGTGGCGCACTTTTTCATCGGTGATTGGCTGGCCAGCCAGTACCCCGACACTGCATTCATTTCCTCCAACACCATGCTGGTCATCGGCCCCGCGCTGGTGCTGTTGGGGGCTGTCCTGGCAGGAATATCGTCCCTGCTGACCCTGCGCCGCTACCTGAAGGTTTAGAATCGTGAAACGTGAGCAGAACTTGACATTGGGGAGCCAGGCTGTGAGCCGTTCAACGCCGCGGAAGAAATGCCTTCCGCAGGGGATTCTGAGTGCCGCCATGGCGGCTCTGCTCGCCTTCTCACTGGGCTCTGCCGGACCGGCCCAGGCGGATGAACTGGACGACCGCAAGGCGGCCCTGGAACAGGAAATCGAGGAGATCGAGCATTCCCTGGAGTTCCTCGACGCGGACATCGTGGAGACGGTCAAGGAGCTCAAGGAGTACCAGAGCCGGCTGCCCGGAGCCCAGCAGAAGCTGACCGAGGCCGAGGGCCGGGTGGACGCTGCTGCCAACAAGGTCGCCGCCCTGGCGCAGCGGGTGGACTTGGCCCTGCAGACCAAGGACAAGATCAACCAGCAGCTGGCCAGCGACGCCGAAGAGCTCAAAGAAACCAAGAAGGTGATCGGCCAGATTGCGACCCAGGCCTACAAGCAGGGCGGGGTGCCGTCCAACCTGTCGCTGTTCTTCGGCTCAGACGGCGATGCCAGCCTTGCCAGCACGATCGATCTGGCAGATCAGGCGCTGCGCAGCCAGAACGCGGCGCTGAACAAACTCTCCCAGCAGAACGCCACCAACGTGAACTCGCAGGCGCGGCTGGAGGCAGTGGAAGAGGAAATCCGGGACCTGAAGGCGCAAGCCGAGGAAGCGCTGGCGGCGGAACAGACCGCCCGCGACGAGGCGGCGGCCGAGAAACAGAAGGTCGATCAGCTGATTTCCGAGACCTCGGCGCTGTCGGACAGCCTGCAGGCACGCAAGCCCGAGATCGAGCAGGAGCTGGCCAAGACCGAACAGGCCCAGCAGCAGGTGCTCTCGCAGATCAAGGAGCGGCAGGAACGGCTGCGCCGCGAGGCGGAGGAGAAGGCCCGGCGGGAAGCCGAAGCGCAGCGCAAGGCTCAGGAAGCGTGGGAGCGCGAACAGGCCCGGATCAAGGCGGCGCAGCAGGCGGCACGGAACAACGGCCAGCCGGTGCCGCAGATCATTCCCAAGGTCAAGCCGCCGAAGCCGGTGACCCAATCGCCGTCGTCCTTTGGCCTGATCGCCCCGACCAGCGGCGTGATCACGTCCGGGTTCGGCTGGCGGGCCACGCCGCCCGGCACCATCGACTTTTTCGGCACCGGCGGCTACCTGCACAGCGGGATCGATTACGGACCCGGCTGCAACGCCCCGGTCTATGCACCGGCCTCCGGCGTGGTGGTGCGTGCCGACGGCAGCGTGTGGGGCGGCGGCAACAGCGTCACGATGAGTCACGGTGTGGTGGGTGGTAATGCCCTGGATACGAACTACTACCACCTGAACAAGTACGTGGTCTACGCGGGCCAGAGCGTCTCCCGCGGCCAGCTGATCGGCTACGTGGGCAGCACCGGAAACTCCACCGGCTGCCACCTGCACTTCGAAACCATCGTGAATGGCGACTTCGTGAACCCGATGGGCCTGCTCTAGTCCTGCGGCGGGAGCTGGCGCGCGGGACTAAACGCCCCAGCGCCGTTATAATGGAACGTTCCGACGACGAAGGAGTTACCCCGTGCCCAGAGAAAGTGGCCGAAAGGTAGTGGCCACCAATCGAAAGGCCCGGCACGACTACCACATCATGGATACCTACGAGGCCGGGATGGCCTTGATGGGAACCGAAGTGAAGTCCTTGCGCGAGGGCCGAGCCTCGCTGGTTGACGGCTTCGCCATCTTCTACAACGATGAGCTGTATCTCGAGTCGGTCTACATCCCGGAATACCTCAACGGGAGCTGGACGAACCATGCCGCCCGGCGCCGGCGGAAACTGCTGCTGCACCGGGCCGAGCTGGAGAAAATTGCCCGCCAGACCCGGGAGTCCGGCTACACCATTGTGCCGCTGCAGCTGTACTTCAATGACGGCCTGGCCAAAGTAGAGATCGGCGTGGGCCGCGGCAAGAAGGACTACGACAAGCGCCAAACGCTGCGCGAGAAGCAGGACAACCGCGAGGCCCTGCGCGCCATGCGGGAAAAGAACCGCGGGGCCTGATCCGCAGGCCTCTCGCGAGTCGGGCAGGCACCTTGATGCTTCGGCAACGTCAGCCCGCCGTGATGGACCGGCTCACCAGCTCGAGCCAGGAGGCCAGCCCGCCGCTGGCCAGCGCCGCCCGCTGACGCTGCGCACCGTTGCCCTCCAACCGGAGCCGAGCGCACTGCTCATGTACCCAGCCCCGGTCGCCGTGTTGTTCCAGGGCGTCGTCGATGTGCCGGAGCAGCAACTCCAGTACATCGAACGCGGGCCAGAGCGTGGCCGAGTCGAGATGCACCAGTTTGTCGGACAGCCCGAACCGGGCAGCCTGCCAGAGTGCCACATCCAGGTGCTCGGGGAAGTGGTTGGCCGCCGGGCGGCCGGCGACGGCGGCGGCCTGTTCGGTAGCCACCAGCGCCCGGGACAGTCCGGCCAGCAGCACGCTGTCGGCGGCCGTGAGCTGGCTGTCCGAGGCCCGGATTTCGATGGTGGGGAACTGGTCCGAGAGCCGCGCGACCCAGGAGATGTGCCCCGGGTCCGGTACTACCCCGGAGGCGTACAGCTGCCGCACGCGGACCCGGTAATCGTGCAGGTCGGCAAAGAACGGCGGGCAGCCTTGGATCTGCCACCGGCGGTACAGGATGGTCCGCCAGCTGGCGAAGCCGCTGTCCGCATGCCGCCAGAACGGCGAGTTGGCCGAGACCGCGGTCAACAGTGGCAGCCAGGGCCGCAGCCGATTAAGGACCTGCAGCCGCACTTCCGGATCCGGCACTTCCACATGGATGTGCATGCCGGTGACATACTGGTCGGCGACCAGTGCCGGTGCACGTTCGGCAATACCACGGTACCGGGGAGTGTCGGTCACGGACGCCGGGCGCAGATCGGCGTCGAAAATCACCCCGATCCCGGCCGCGGCTGCCCCGGTTGCGACGGCGCTCTTGGCCAAATCGCGGCGGAAGTCCAGCAGCGCCTCGGCCGCTTCGTCCAGCGTGTGGCATACCGGGGTGGCGGTCTCCACCTGGCAATTCAGCAACTCGGTGCTGACCCAGTCCGGGTTGGTATCCAGACGCAGGGCCGCCCGCACCTCCGGCCCCGTCGGCACCGGTTGTGCAGACCGGGGATCCATTAACAGGAACTCTTCCTCGATGCCGAACGTCGCCGAGATTGATGCCGGTCCCTGCGGTGTGCCTTCCGTCGCACGCACGACCATGGTTTGAGAGTAATCTCGCCCGCGCACGCTGGCTAGAATGGGGCGGGAATAGACAGCTGCGGGGATGGGTTACACTGGATGCTCCGGACAGGTAGCTGGCCGGCACACATGGTTATTTTGATAACTACATACGGGGATGACAGGTTTCGACGATGTTAGTCGCGCCAGGGGAAGCGGGCCGAGGATGCAGAGTTATCTCGGAAACGCTCTCTGCAAACCAATAAGTGCCGAATCTAAGCGCACTGACTTCGCACTCGCTGCCTAAGTAGCGTTGCAAGTCCGTCAGCCCGGGGATGCTCTCGCCCCGGATGCTGGCGTCATTAAGAGAGCCACTGCTGAATACCTTCGCCGTTGGGGTATTCGGGACATTTAGACGGCTGGGCCCGGGTCAGCCACCTGTTTGCAGGATGGCTGGGGCCAAGAAAACCCGACGCAAACTGCGCCCGGAGAAGTCCTGGCAACACAACATCGGACGGGGGTTCAATTCCCCCCATCTCCACTGATTTAGCCCCGGACTTCCGGGGCTTTTTCTTTTCCTGCCGCGTTCTTTTCCTGCCGGGCAGCCCAAGGCCCCGAGACTCAGGAGCCGGGCAGCGCTACGTCAACGATGCCGATGAATCTGGTGCCGATCCCGTCATACTCGCTGCGGACCCATCCAGCCGGCAGTCCCGGCAGCTCCACCGGATCATGATGCTGGCAGTAGACATAGGTGAAGTCCGGCCACCATTTCTTCGGTCGGGCGGCCTCCGTGTGGCCGCAGACAACGCAGTGCAGCGTGGTCCAGACGGGCCGCTTGCCGGTGCGGTTGGCGCGTGACTGGGCCAGCCAGCCCGGTGGGTTGGCGTCCAACGCGGCGAGCTCCTCCTGGGTTATGCGGGAGGGGATGCCGTGGCGTTTCGCCATCTCCGGTGGGATATCGAGGAACTGGGCTGCTTCGCGTCTGGTCATCATCACCTACCACCATGGACCGGGGAGCCACCTGCCGCAACTTTAAGTCCGCGCTGCCCGATCACGGTCGGCGCCGAGCTCGTCCCGCTCTCCGGGGGAGTCCATTGATGGCTCTGCACCGGTCAGGCGCGCTCCAGTGGGCGGCGGCAGCTTCGTGCGGTCGGCCTTACCGCTGGGCGTCACCGGGATCTCGGTGCAGCGCTCCAGGTACGCCGGCACCATGTAGCCGGGCAGCATCCCGCGCAGCTTGGCGCTGACGGCGGCCTCATCGATCTCGGCCGTGTCTTGGCGCAGCGTGTAATAGGCCACGAGTTCGATCATTCCGGGCGCTGGCTCGTAGGTGTTGGCCACTGCCGAGGCGATGCCGGGGTGCTGGAGCAGCACAGATTCGATGTCGGGCAGTTCGATCCGGGAGCCGCCGATCTTGACTTGCTTGTCGATCCGGCCCAGATATTCGATGGTGCCGCTGTCGGTGAACCGGCCCAAATCCCCGGTCCGGTAGATCCGTCCGGTGGGATTGTTCTCAATGCCCAGGAAATCCGGAATGAAGACCTTCTGCGTCAGGTCGTCCCGGTTGACATATCCGCGGGCGAGGCCGATGCCGGCAATCCCGATTTCGCCCAGCTCTCCCGGCGGCAAAGCCCGCGCTGCCTCCGGGTGCAGGATGACGGCCGAATAGGTGGGCAGCGGAGCACCGAGCGTGACCGGCTTGTCCGGATGGACCACATCCCATGTGGCCGTGACCGTCGTTTCGGTGAGGCCGTAGACGTTCAGAAACCTCCTGCCCGGGCGGTGCCACCGTGTGACGAGGTCACGCGGGCAGGCTTCACCGGAGACCAGGAGGAACCGCAGCTCCGGCAGGTCCTCGTCCAAGGTGGCCAGCAGGGTGGGGCCACAGCACAGGGCGGTGATGTGCTGGTCCCGCAGAAACCGGCCCAGGTCCATGCCCGGCAGACTGGTGCCGCCGGGCTTGGGAACCAGGGTGGCACCGACCATCCACGGTACCCAGGTTTCCTCCACGGAGAAGTCCAGGGCGATGGGCATGCCCTGATAGACGCGGTCGGTCGGCTGGTAGCCGTAGACCTCGGCCGCCACGAGCACGAAGTTGCAGATGCTGGGATGGTCGATGGCCACACCCTTGGGGCGGCCGGTCGAGCCGGGGGTGTAGATGATGTACGCCAGATCGCCGCTGTGCGCGACCTGTTCTCCCGGTACTAAACGCGAGGACTCCTGTGCGGCCACCAGCGGGTCCTCTTCGTCGAGGCAGACGAAGGCAGCGGCAGTTTCAGGCATCCGGTCACGCAGGTGGGATTGCGACAGGACAAGGCTCACGTCCGCGTCCTCGACGATGTAGCCGAGGCGGTCGGACGGGTAACCAGCGTCGAGGGGAACAAAGGCGGCACCGGTCTTCAGTACTGCCAGCACGCCCGTGTAGGCCCGGACCGGCTGGTCGAAGAGCAGCGCAATCCGGTCGCCGGGCCGGGCGCCGCGGGAGATCAGGTAGCGGGCCAGCTGGTTCGCCCGGGCGTCGAGCTGATCGTAGCTCAATGACTGCCCGGGACTGTCGACGGCGAGCCGGCCCGACGCGCCGTCGCGCCGTAGCTCGTCGCAGCGGTCCTCAAAGAGCCGTTCCAGCCGGTCCCCGCGGCGCCAGCGCACCTTTCCCTGGCCTGAAGCACAGCTGAGAATGCCGCTGGCATCCAAGGTGGGGTTCGAGTTTGTGTGCTCTGTCTCTGGCAGTCGGTGCCTGGCCCCGCTGCTGGCCGGAGCGCTCATGCCGCTTCCTGCTGCAACGAATCCAGTCGCCGGACGGCGCGCCGGCCCCGTCCTCGATGGCACGCTGGCGTGGAGGTGCCCGCGCCTTGGGTCTCCGGTTGCCGTGGCACGCCGGCAGTTACGCGGTCTGGGGGCCGGGCGCCCGGCTGCACAGTTGCGGGGCGGTGAACAAGCAGGGCGCCATGGCAGTCCTCCTGAGCTGACGGGACCGACACTAGGCCGGACGGCGCTAGTGTCGGTCACGGTTCTGATCGACGTGCGTGTAGACCACATTGGATGGCGTCTGGTGTTACGCAAGCGTTACTGGCCAGTTATTGACAACGAGTCGATGCGCTGGGTGCGCCGTTACTGGGGCCGTTACCGTTCAGGTAGTTTCTGGATGAATCCTTTAGTCGCGTTGACAACCAGCGACAGGGTGGGAAGCTGAACGGGGAGACGTTCTCGGCAGTGGCAAGGGGTGCCTAAATAATGCCTTTGGGGGGCAACGAAAATGAACGCAGAAGATCGCACCTGGGAAATCCAATTACTCGGGGGATGGCAGATTCGCCACGGAAAATTTCCGGTCAAAGTAACCATTCGGCAGCAGCGGCTGATCGCCGTTTTGGCACTGCTTGGCAGCCAGCCACGCGCGTTCCTGGCAGGCCTGCTGTGGCCGGACAGTTCCGAGCGGCAGGCAACGGGGAGCCTGCGGGAGACCATCTGGATGGTGTCCCACCAGCAGCCGGGGTTGCTGGTCGAAAGCAGGGATCCGCTGGCGCTCGCTGAGGACGTGGCAGTGGATGTCCATGAAGTCCGCCAGCGACTTGCCTCCTTAGACGGGGACCGGGCGGTCCGCCTGCGGCCGGCCATGCTTGATTTGCTGCGCACAGCCGAGCTGCTGCCCGGATGGTACGAGGACTGGGTCGTGGCTGAGCAAGAACGCTGGAAGCAGCTGAGGCTAACGGCGCTGGAGCGTCTCGCCAGCCAGCATCTGGACCGCGGTGAGACGGACCTGGCGACGGACGCTGCAGGATTTGCCATCGCCATCGAGCCATTGCGGGAAAGCGCCCAGCGCCTATTGCTGGAGACGCACATTGCCGATGGAAACTATGCCCAGGCGCTGCGGGCGTTCGAAGTCTTCAGGACGCGGCTCTGGAGTGAGTTCAGGGTGGAGCCTTCGGCCAAGATCACCAACATCATGGCGCCCCTGCTCATGGAGCCGGCTTCGGCGGGCGGCAGTGGCAGGCCGGGCAGGTGGCCGTTCGTCTGAGTGCCTCAGGGCTATGGTTCGGCGGTCAGCGACGTTGCGTAGAGACTCATCAGCGCCGTGAGCCCGCCGGACTCCATCGCTTTGCGCTGACGTTCGGCGCCGGTTCCTGTGGCGAAAAGCCGTTCGATGCTGGCGTCCACCCAGGCCGAGTCGCCTTCGTCCTCCAGCGCGGGCCGGATGTAGCGCAGCAGCATCCGCACCACATCCCGTGCCGGCAGCAGCACCCCTGACTCCGGGTCCACCAACCGGTCGGTCAGGCCCTGCCGACCCGCCTGCCAGACGGCAGCATCCAGCAACTCGGGGTCCGGCTGTCGGAAAGTGCGCGCGGCGGCCTCATCGGCCAGCACCGTGGAGATCAAGCCGCGGATAACCGCGGCGATCAACACGGCGTCCTGGGCCTCGAGCTGCACATCTGCCGCCCGGACTTCCAAGGTGGGGTAGCGGTCAGAGAGCCGGGCCAGCCATGTGAGGACACCGCGGTCAATAATGACGCCGGAGTCCACCAGACGCTGGATCCGGCGCTCGTAGTCTGCGGCGTCGCGGAAGACCGGCGCGCAGCCTTGGATCGGCCAGCGGCGGTAGTGCACTGTCCGCCAACTACCGAATCCGCTATCCCGGTCCAGCCAGTACGGCGAGTTGGCGCTGAGCGCCACCACTGCCGGCAACCACGGCCTGATCCGGTTCAGGGCCTGCACGCCGGCTTCCTTGTCCGGAACGGACACGTGCACGTGCTGGCCGTTGACGAACTGGTCGGCCACGATGCCCTTGGCGCTGGCCTTGAGCTGGTGGTAGCGCTCCTTGTCCGTGACCTCCGGGTAATCGTCCTGGATCCGCGGTGCAGTGCCCGTGGCCGCGGCCCGGACGCCGGTCTTGCGGACCGCAGCATCAAGTTCCCGGCGGAAGTTCAGCAGCGACTCCTCAGCTTCGGTGAGCGTGGAGCAGACCGCGGTGGCGGTCTCGATCTGGCACGTGAGCAGTTCCCGTTGGATATCCCCGCGGGCCACATGCAACGATCCTTCAAGGTTTTCGGCGACCTTGTCGGCCTTGGGGGCCGGCAGGCCGGTGGCAGGATCCAGCAGCAGGTATTCTTCTTCGATTCCCAGAGTTGCCAAGGGACACCTTTCTTCCGCTTCCAGGCTCGGATACAGCCGAGCCTAACCGATCAACCTGCCCTTGTGTGCGGCGCCAGAGCCGTTGCGGCCCTCAGAAACGCCGTCCGGCAGGTCCGGAAAGGGGCTGGAGCGGAGCAGGAAGGAGCCGTGTTCAGTCCACCGTTGCCAGGCCCAGCGCGGCCGGCAACGGCGGCTCAGCTGCCCCTGGCGGGCGGGAGGGACGGTGCAGTTGCGACCCGCAGCCGGCCGGCCGGCGTCGTGCTCACGAAGCGAGCAGGCAGCCGGGGTGCGGATCAGCGTGCACCCACAACGCGGCGGCAGCCTGGTAGCCCAAGTCCAGCTCCCGGGCGGATTCGGTGGGACCGACACGGACCACTAACGCACCGCCGAAGGGGCGCCGGCCAACAACTTCAACCCGGTCGTCGAGCCTGATTCGCTCGGAGCTGAAGAAGCGCAGCAGATCGGCGTCGGCGTCGCTGATCCGGGTGATGCGGCCGGTGTGGCCGCCGTCGAGTTCCTCCAGCTGCACGGCGTTGGGCACGTGCACCGTGCCGTCCGCAGCCGGGATCGGGTCGCCGTGCGGGTCGCGCTGCGGATTGCCTAGCTTGGCCGCCATCCGGTTGATGAAAGTGTCCGAGACGGTGTGTTCGAGCAGCTCGGCTTCGTCATGGACCTCGTCCCAGGCATAGCCGAGTTCCTGCACCAGAAAGGTCTCCAGGACCCGGTGCCGGCGGACCATGGTGAGCGCCAGCCGCCGGCCGGCGTCGGTCAGTTCAATGGCGCTGTACGGCCGGTGGTCCACCAGCTGCAGCTCCACCAGCTTGCGCACCATCTCGGAGACCGATGAGTTGGCCACGCCCAGGCGCACGGCCAGCTGTGAGGACGTGATGGGTTTGTCCTGCCACTCGGTGAAGGCATAAATGACCTTGACATAGTCCTGCACGCTGGACGAGCCGCTGCTGAGCGCTGTTTTCCTGGCCGGTGGCATGCGGTTTCACCCTTTCGTTGGACAAGGACGGCACGCTTACAGCCCGGTGCTGCTGGTTTCCGGCTGCCTGGCGGCGCGCTGCCCTGCGGACCGGCGGCGTACCAACTGCCAGATTACCCCGGTTCGCGGGGCGGACAGGTAGACCACCAGGAAGACCAGGGCCTGCGCCAGGACCACCGCCGCCCCGGTAGCGACGTCCAGGTAGTAGCTGGCGTAGATGCCGGCGACCGAGGCCGCGGCGGTGACCGAGGCGGCGATGGCCAGCATGGCGTCAAAGCGCCGGGTCAGCAGGAAGGCGGTAGCGCCCGGGGTGATTAGCATGGCCACCACCAGCACGATGCCCACTGCCTGCAGGCCGACGACGACGGTGAGCGCCAGCAGCCCGAGCAGCAGCACGGAAAGCCAGCGGGTGCTGAGTCCGACGGCATGGGCGTGGACGCGGTCGAAGGCGAACAGGGTGAGATCGCGGCGCTTGAACAGCAGCACGCACAGTGTCACTGCGCCCAGGCCGAGCACCTGCAGCAGCTCGCCGTCACTGACGCCGAGGACGTTGCCGAACAGGATGTGCTGCAGATCGGTTTGGCTGGGTGTTTTGGAGATGATGGCCAGGCCGGCGGCGAAGAACGCGGTGAACACCACGCCGATCACGGTGTCGCCCTTCAGTCGGGTGGAGGAGCGTACACCGCCGATCAGCGCCACCGCGGCAGCGCCGAAGACGAAGGCGCCCAGCGAGAACGGGACGCCGATGATGTAAGCCAACGCTACGCCTGGCAGCACCGCATGGGAAACCGCATCGCCCATCAGCGACCAGCCCATCAAAATCAGCCAGCAGGACAACACCGCGGACACGATGGAGGCTGCCAGCGTGACCAGCAGGGCGCGGGTCAGGAACCCGTATTGCAGCGGTTCCAGCAGCCAGTTAAGCAAGTCCACGGCGGGCTCCTTCCGTGGGGCCAACCAGCGCCGAGCCGAAGGCGAGAGCCAGGTTGTCGTTTGTCAGCACCTCCGCCGGAGATCCGTGCGCCAGGACTTTCTGGTGCAACAGGATCGCCTCATCGCAGAGTTGCGGGATGCCGGCCAGGTCATGGGTGGAGATCAGGATCGTCTTGCCCTCGCGGCGCAGCTCTTTCAGCAGGGAGATCAGGCTGGCTTCGGAGGCCTTGTCCACGCCGGCGAATGGCTCATCGAGCAACAACAGTCCGGCGTCCTGGGCGATGCCGCGGGCCACGAAAGCGCGTTTCCGCTGGCCTCCGGACAGCTCGCCGATCTGCCGGTGCTGCAGGCGGCTCAGGCCCGTCCGTTCCAGCGCCGCCTCCACAGCTTCACGGTCCTCCCGGTGCGGCCGGCGCATGGGCCCAAGCCGGCCGTAGCGGCCCATCATCACCACATCCCGCACCGAAACCGGGAAGGTCCAATCGACGTCTTCGGACTGGGGAACATAACTGACCAGGTTCAATTTGCGCGCCTGCCGGGGCGAGAGTCCGAACAGTTCCACCGTGCCGGACGACGGATGGGCCAGCCCCATCAGCGACTTGAACAGCGTCGACTTGCCGGAGCCGTTGACCCCGATCAGCCCGCAGATGGTTCCCGAGGCCACCGTTGCGCCGACGTCGTCCAGCGCAACGACGTCGTTGTAGGCCACGCGCAGGCCGGCCACCGAGATAGCCGGGGCCTCGGCCGGGATGATGTGCGTGCTCACGGCGCCAGTCCTTCCTTGATCAGGGAGATGTCGTGCTTGATCAGCTCCAGATGGGTGGGGACCGGACCATCCGGTCCGGAGAGGGAGTCCACGTACAGCGGCGTGATGAACCGGGCGCCGGTAGCTTTGGCCACCTGCCGCATCGATTCCGGGTTCACGGTCGATTCGCAGAACACCGACGGGATCCGGTGTTCGCGGACCTGTCCGATGACTTCTTTGATCTGCCGGGGCGTGCCCTCGGCGTCCGAGTTCACCGGCCAGAGATACGCCTCGTGCAGCCCGGCATCGCGGGCTAGGTAGGAGAAGGCCCCTTCACAGCTGACCAAGGCGGGAACGGCCGCCGGATCGGCGAAGGCAGCCTTCAGGTCGTCCATCAGTTTGTCCAGTTCGTGGCGGTAGTCCGCGCCGTTCCGCTGGAAATCGTCGGCGTGTTCGGGCACCAGGTCGCTGAAGGCGTGCACGATGTTGTCCACGTAGATTTTGGCAGCCTCGGGCGACATCCAGGCGTGCGGATTCGGGCGGCCTTCATAGTTTCCGGCAGTGATGTTCACCGGCTTCACGCCGTCGCTGAGGACCACATGCGGGGCCGGGACGGCGTTCACGAAGCGTGCGAACCAGCGTTCGAGCCCCAGCCCATTGTCCAGGATGAGGTCGGCATCCTGTGCTTTGACCAAGTCCGACGGCGTGGGCTGGTAGCCGTGGATTTCCGCGCCGATCTTGGTGACGGAGATGACCTCGACGTGTCCGCCGCCAATCTTGTTCGCCATGTCTGCCAGGACGGTGAAAGTGGTCAGTACCAGCGGCCGTTCTCCCGGTCCGGCGGCGGCGGGTGCGGCCGGGCGGGCACAGCCGGCGACCGCCAGCATGGCGGCTGTGGCCATCAGGCATACCTTCACCCAAATTTTCGGCATGCCTAAATTTTGCCGGACGGTGGACCTCAACACAAGCAGCGAGCACCTCTAACAGCGCTCCGGCGTCAGACCGCCCGCGCCCGCCAGCTGTGGGTCAGGTACGGCAGCCCGATCGGCGCCCCGGGGGAGTGGCCGAGATGGTCGTGGAGGTACCAGTCGAGGTTGGCCAACACTTTCGTCCTGGTCGCCGCGTTGGCGCGCAGGTAATAACTGCGGGTCTTGGCCAGCTCCATCACATCGAGCGTGCTGAGCGGATCCTGCCACCGGGTTTCGTGCCCTTCCAGTCCGCTGAACTCCGGGCCGATCCGGGGACGAAAATCCGGCTTGAGCACGTCGCCGGCATGCATGATGCGGGTGAGCCGGTGCACCCACGGCACACCGGTATCCAACTGGTTCCACACCAGTCCCAAGACGCCGCCGGGCTTCAGGATGCGCGCGGCCTCGGTGCTGGCCCGGAGCGGGTCCGTCCAGTGCCAGGCCTGGGCCACCGTGACAACATCCACGCTGGCGCCGGCGAGCCCGGTGTGCTCCGCGGTGCCCACCACCGTGGTCACCGCGGGCAGATTGCGCTGAAGCTGGGCGAGCATGTCCGCAGACGGGTCCACCGCAATCACCTGCAGCCCCCGGGCAGCCAAGGCGGCGGTGTACTTCCCGGTGCCGGCCCCCACGTCGGCGGCGGTGCGGGCGTTGCCCGGCAGCAGCCAGTCCACCGCGTCGTCCGGGTAGCCGGGACGGATGCGGTCGTAGTGTTCGCCGCCCTGCTGGAAGGTGCCGCCGTAGGCGCGGCGCCGCTCGTCGTCCATCCGGGGGCCGCCGTGTGCCACGTGGTGCTCCTTGTCAAACAGCCGGTTAGCGGCCCTCGCCGCCGTCGATGCCGCCGGCTGCTTCATCGTCATACCCGGCCGTGGCCGAACCCGCCGGGCGCTGTCCGCGCAGTTCGGGGTTCAGGCGGTGCAGGGCTGTCTGATGCAGCAGGTTGTTGGTGGCCAGCGCATTGCCGCCGAACGGTCCGTCTTCGCCCTCCAGCGAGCTGAACCTCCCGCCGGCTTCGGTCACGATCGGGACCAGCGCGGCCATGTCGTAGAGGTTCAGCTCCGGTTCGCAGGCAATGTCCACGGCACCTTCGGCCACCAGACAGTAGGACCAGAAGTCGCCGAACGCGCGGGTGCGCCAGACCGACTCGGTCAGATCGAGGAAATCGTCCAGATTCCCGCGCTCCTTCCAGCCGGTGAGGCTGGAGTAGGACAACGAGGCATCCTCCAGCCGATCCACTGCGGAAACCTGCAGCCGGGTGGCGGCGGCCAGCGAACGCCCGGTATAGGCGCCGGTTCCCTTGGCTGCCCACCAGCGCTTGCCCAGCGCAGGGGCACTGACCAGGCCCACCACCGGCTGCCCCTCGTCCACCAAGGCGATCAGGGTGGCCCAGACCGGCACGCCGCGGACAAAGTTTTTGGTGCCGTCAATCGGGTCGATGATCCAGCGGCGGGAGCCGTGGCCGCTGCTGCCGAACTCCTCGCCCAGCACCGCGTCGCGCGGCCGGGACCGGGAGAGCTGCCCGCGGATGGCTTCTTCGGCGGCCCGGTCCGCGTCGGTGACTGGCGTCAGATCCGGCTTGGTCTCCACCTTCAGGTCAAGGGCCTTGAACCGGGCCATGGTCTGCGCGTCCACGGAGTCGGCCATCACATGGGCCAGGCGCAGATCGTCGTTGTAGGTTTGCGGAGCGTGGGTCATACGTTTCAACCTATCGGTAAGTGCAGCGCGGACGCGGGAGGCAGCGCCAGCAGCCGGGCGCCGAACCTAGACCGTGCCGAGCTCTTTGGCCTCCGGCCGTTCCTCGGCGCCCAGCAAACGGCGCAGCGACGCCAGCCGGGCGGGCCCGGCCTCACCGGCACCGCCGTCAGCCACGTAGGCGTCCAGTCCGCAGTCGACTGCCGACGCGTCGTGCTTGCAGCCGCGCGCGCAGTCGGCCGTGCCGGGCTCCAGATCCGGGAAGGCCGACAGGATGCGGTCGGGATCCACATGGGCCAAGCCGAAGGACCGGATGCCCGGAGTGTCGATGATCCAGGTGCCGGCCGGCGCGTCCAAAACCTTTAAAGCCAAAGCCGACGACGAGGTGTGCCGGCCGCGCCCGGTGACGGCGTTCACCCCGCCGGTGGCCCGCTGCGCCCCGGTCAGTGCGTTGACCATGGTGGACTTGCCGACGCCGGAGTGGCCCAGAGTGACCGTGACCTTGCCGTCCAGGTAACTGCGCAGCTCTGCCACCGCCTCGGTGTCCAGCCGGGCAGACAGGCCCTCGTCGGATAGCGTGTCCACCCCGGAAGCGTCCACAGCCGCAGTGCGGCTGACGATCACCGGCAGGTCCAGATGCTCGTAGTTGGACAACAGCTCGGCCGGGTCCTTCAGGTCCGCCTTGGTGACGCACAGCAGCGGGCTGATCCCGGCGTCGTACGCTGCCACCAGCGCCCGGTCGATGAACCCGGTACGAGGTTCGGGATTCGCCGCGGCCACCACAATGACGAGTTGATCAGCGTTGGCTACGACCACGCGCTCCACCGGGTCGGTGTCATCCGCGCTGCGGCGCAGCAGGGTGCGGCGTTCCTCCACTCGGACCAGCCGGGCCAGGCTGTCCGGTTCGCCGGACACATCGCCGACCAAGGCCACGAAGTCTCCCGCCACCACCGGAGTGCGCCTCAGTTCGCGGGCGCGGGCAGCGACGACGATGCGCTCGCCATCAGTGTCTTCATCGACGACGGCGGTGTAGCGGCCACGGTCGACGGTCACGATCCGGCCGAGCTCGGCATCCTCGTGGGCCGGGCGGTCTTTGGTGCGCGGACGCGTTCCGCGCTTGTTCGGGCGGATGCGCACATCCGACTCATCCCAGCTTCCAGTACTACGCGCCACCGTCAGCCCGCCGAAGGCGTCGGTGCGGCAGCATACATTTCCTGCCAGAGCTGGGGGAACTCGGGCATGGTCTTCGCCGTCGTTCCGATGTCCTCAACCTCCACGCCGCGCACGGCCAAGCCGATGATGGCACCGGCGGTAGCCATCCGGTGGTCTTCGTAGGAATGGAACAACCCGCCGTGCAGCGGCCGGGGCCGGATCCACAGTCCGTCGTCCGTCTCCTCTGCGTCGCCGCCCAAGCGGTTGATCTCCGCCACCAAGGCGGCCAAGCGGTCGGTCTCGTGTCCGCGCAGGTGGGCAATGCCGCTCAGCCGGGACTCGCCGTCGGCCAGCGCGCACAGGGCCGCCGCGGTGGGAGCCAATTCGCTGGTATCGGCCAAGTCCGCGCCGGTGATTTTTTCGCCGCCGACCACCGTGAGCGTTCCGTCTTCCAGCGTGACCGTGGCGCCGAGCCGCGGCAGGATGTCCCGCCAGGCGTCGCCCACCTGGGTGGTGGAAGCCGGCCAATTGGGCACCCTGATCCGGCCCCGGGTGGCCAAGGCGGCGGCCAGGAACGGGCCGGCGTTGGAGAGATCTTGCTCGATCCGGGTATCGAAGGCACGGATCGGGCCGGGGGAGACCACCCAGTGGTTCGGGGTGGAATCGTCCACGCTCACGCCGAGGTCGCGCAGCAACTGGACCGTCATGGCGATATGGTCCAGGCTCGGCACGCGCTCGCCGACGTGCTCCAGATGCAGGCCGTCGCGGAAGCGCGGACCGACCAGCAGCAGGGCGGACACGAACTGTGAGGACGCGCTGGCATCAATCGCCAGATGGCCTCCAGCCACACTGCCGGTGCCGGTAATGCGGAACGGGAGGCTGCCGCGACCGTCGTCGTCCACCAGCACGCCCAATTGGCGCAGTGCGTCGATGGTGGGGGACATCGGCCGGCGCCGTGCCGCGGGGTCGCCGTCGAACTCCACGTCGCCGGTACACAGCGCTGCCAGCGGCGGCACGAAGCGCATGACGGTGCCCGCCAGACCGCAGTCGACACCGGCACCGCCTAGCGGTTGTGCCGGATCAATCGGTTCTACCAACAGGTCGGGGCCGAACCGGCCGTCCCCCTCCGCCTCGGTGATCCGGGCTCCCAGCGAACGAAGCGCTGCCACCATCAGGAAGGTGTCACGTGAATGCAGCGGGGCGCGCAGCCGGGAGGGACCGTCGGCCAACGCCGCGAGCACCAAATAGCGGTTGGTCAGGGACTTGGAAGCAGGGATCTGGACCGTTGCGTCGATCGGCCTCTCTGCATAGGGAGCCGGCCAACTGCTGGAAACAAGGGGCATTGCGTTCAGGATCCCACCACATCCGCAGTGGCTTCCCGCACTACGCGTTCCGCCTTTTTCAGCTGCCTGCGGGCGTCCTTGCCCATCGATCCCGCACTGCGGCGCGCGCCCTTGCTGATGGAACGGACGTTGCGCCGGGCATCCGCGGCCAGGTGCTCGGCCCGCCAGGCCAGTCCGGGCCGTCCGGCCGTGTCGACGGCAGCCAGCATGACGGCTCCGATCAGCGACAGGTTCTTCAAGAGCCGGTTGCGGCGGACGCGTCTGGCTTCTGGTGTAGCGGAATCTGCCGTGCGGTATTCCACCAGCGTGTTAACGGCGGTGGTGCCGGCCAGCAGAGCCGCAGCAAGCCGGGAAAACCTGCCCATGGCCAGCAGGACGCCTGCTCCCACCTGCGCTGCGCCGATGACGCGCGCCATCGTCTTCTCTTGCCCGACCAACGCTCCTGCTGCGGGAAGGACGGATTGTGTCTGCTGAACCAGCGGCCGCAGGGACTCAGCCGTTTCCTCAGTGTGTCGCAGACGGTCGATCCCGGTGGCTACGAAGCTGGTGGCCAGCAGGGGACGGGCGGCAAGGCGGACGATTGACATGGAGGCCTCCTGGGCGTCAGCGTGCGTCGAAGGAATCTGTGCCCTTCCCATCGGCCAAACCGCGGGAAGGCGGCACTGGACACTAGTCTGGCACTTTTGTTGGCACCGCACACCTCGCAGGGCGGATAGTCCATCATCGGCAGGGAATAGCCGGCCGGCAGCGATCGTTACGTATCTGAGGAATGCCGGTGCATCGTCTCCGGTCCAGAACGTGTCCGAACGAAGGGAAAACCTGTGACAACAGCGCTTGCCGAACCGGCCCACGCGGGGCGGGTAGACGGCGCGGCATCGGCCCAGGGGTTCGTGAAGCTCAGCGTAGACTGGGAGCCAATGACGACTGAGAATTCGGACGCCGCCAAGAACCGCAGCAACCCCGCAACAACGGGGCAGCCGGATGAGGTTGACGTCCAGACGGAAACTGCCGATCAGCGCCGTGCCCGCTTTGAACGCGACGCCATGCAGTATGTGGACCAGCTGTACTCTGCGGCCATGCGGATGGCCCGCAATCCCAGCGATGCCGAGGACCTGGTGCAGGAGGCCTACACCAAGGCGTTTTCCGCATTCCATCAGTACAAGCCGGGTACCAACCTCAAGGCCTGGCTGTACCGGATCCTGACGAACACCTACATCAACCTCTACCGGAAGCGCCAGCGCGAACCGCAACAGTCCAATACGGACCAGGTAGAGGACTGGCAGATGTTCCAAGCCGCCTCTCACACTTCCTCCGGACTGCGGTCTGCGGAGGCAGAGGCGTTGGACCACTTGCCGGACTCTGACGTCAAGGACGCTCTGCAGGCCATCCCGGAGGAATTTCGGCTGGCCGTTTACTTCTCGGATGTAGAGGGCTTCGCGTACAAAGAAATATCGGAAATCATGAACACCCCCATCGGTACCGTGATGTCCCGCCTGCACCGGGGACGCAAGCTGTTGCGCGAACTGCTTGCGGATTATGCGCACGAACGCGGGATGACAGGTACCAAAGACAGGAAAGACGCCGCAGCGGCGGTGGGGACACAACAGGAGAACGTCAAATGAGCGACTGCCACGGACTGGGCGACTGCGAAGACGACCGGATGCAGCGGATTTACGAGTACGTTGACGGCGCACTCTCCCGCGACGACCTCGCGGAGATCAAGGCGCATCTGGACAGTTGCCAAGAGTGCGCCGAAGAACACAATCTGGAATGCCTGATCCGCTCGGTGGTGAAGCGCTCCTGTCAGGAGGCTGCACCGCAGACCCTCAAGGAACGTATCTTGGACAAGATCGGCCACATCAGGGAATCCGACATCGTTTAGGTCTTTCGGCGGGCCCGCCCCCCGGCTGGCCAACCCGCAGCACAGAAGAGAAGAACCCCCGCCGCCCAATCGGGCACGGGGGTTCTTCCTTCAGCAGCATCAGCCGCGCGGGCTGGTGCCCAACCGCTTAGGTGTTGGGGCGCTTGCTGTGGTTTGCGCCGCCGCGCTTACGGTCACGGCGCTTGCGTGCACGCTTGCTCATAGCTGCCTCCTTTGCTGGATGAAAAAGAACTGCGCACCAGTCTTTCACATGCCCGCGCCTGCTCCTAACTGACACAAGCTGCAGGGTAGGCGTCAGCGCAACGCCGCGGTGATCGATGCCTTGGCCTGGTCCAGCACCGTCCTGATGGTCTGCACTGCCACTTCATCCACGGCGCCGGTGGCGCTGCGCCGGCGCAAGCACACCCGGACCTCGTCGCGGAAGTCGTTGAGCAGGTGCTCCAGTTCCTTCACCGTCCGAAGACCGGCGGCGTCTGCCGCCCGCGGAGACTTCCGGGCTGTACTGCGGGCGGCCTCGGCCGATGCTGCGAGATCCGCGCGCAGCCCTTTCATGGAGCTGCGCAATTCCTCCCGCAACCCGTCGGCGAGGCGCCGCACGGACGCGGAGATGTCTGCTTCGACGTCGGCCAGCTCGTCCTGCCGGGCGGCCAGTTCCTGCCGCCCGGCATCGGTGATGCTGTAGACCGTTCGCCGCCCATCCGAGACAGTGGCAACCAGTCCCTCCTCCTCAAGTTTCGCCAGCCGGGGATAGACGGTGCCCGCGCTGGGGGAGTAGGTGCCGCCAAATCGATCGCTGAGGGCTCGGATGATGTCATAACCGTGCTTGTCTCCTTCTGCCACCAAGGAGAGCAGATAGAGTCGCAAGGCGCCATGGGCAAAGACTGGAGGCATCAGTTCACCTGGCTTCCGGCTGTGTCCCGGTGGAAAACCGCCAAGGTGCCCGAGACGGTGGAGGACCGGAGGGTGAGCCCGCGGCCCTCGGGACCTATCCGGGTCTTGACCTTCTCCGAAAAGCCGAAGAACTTTTGGTCATTGACGGTAATGCTGCCGGTAGCCGAAGAAGCAGCAACGTACACGCCGTAGTGTTCGGGCACCCGCACCGTGACGTTGCCGGAAACGGAATTGACGGCTAGATCCTGAGGGGCGCCCTGCAGGTCAAAGCTCAGGTCGCCGCTGACCGTGCTGGCCCGGACGTGGTCTAGGTCGCCGGCGGCAGTCACCTCGCCGGAAACACTCTTCACCGCCAAAGTGCCGCTGTGCCGACGGACAATGATCTCGCCGCTGACAGTATTGACGGTGAGCACTCCGGTCGTTTGGTCGGCCATCATGGACCCGGACACAGTGTTCAAATCCGCATTGGCGGCCGTGCCGCACACCAAGCCGTCCCCACTGACGGTGGAGGCCTTGACGGCAACGTCCCGCGGCACGGCGATGCTGATCAGGGCCTCCTCTCGGTAGCCGGAGACCGCAAGGTTGACCTGTCGTGTCAAGAACCCCAGCGGACCCTCGCCGCCCTTGTGGTGGCTGATTTCCAGCGTGCCGCCTCGCAGCGTCATCTCCAACGGTGCGCCGATGACCTCGGAGACCTCCACCCTGACGGTCGGCTCGTCGTGCGCGATGATGTCCAGCCGCCCTTTGACGATGGAGGCCTTGAGCGCGCGGACCTCGTCGACGTCGATGGTCTGTGGACCGCCGATGCTCCAGGTATCGTTCATGGCTTGTCCTGCCTATGGTGATACACCGCTCCGAACGCGATATATCGTGCGATGGGAAACACGATATATCTCGAACTGCCAGCTGACAAGGGGTGGGACTGCAGGACTTTGAGCAAGGGCTGTACCGCCTGCATCGACAGGACGGCGGGGCCGGAGTGACCGGTCCCGCCGTCTGGGTGCTGAACATGTTGCCCCACTGTCCAGCGGAGCTGGGGGCGGCTAGAAGGGTTCGGGCAGATCCAACCACGGATACCAACCCCGGTGCAGGACCAGCCACGCCAGCAGCCCATAGCCGGCTTGGCCCGGTGTTCCGCCGTTGCTGACCAGATCGGTGCGCCATTGTTCGTGATTGAGCAGTGGTGTGAAGGTATCGACGAAGACGTGTTTGCGGCGCGTGGTCACATCGCCGAAGGCGGTGGACAGCTCGGCCAGCTGGGCATTGCGCTCCCCATCCAGTCCAGGGGGTGGACCCACCACGAAGACTTTGACGCTGAGCTGTGCCGCGCCGTCGAGGATGTTGGCCAGGTTCAGGCGGCTGCGGGCTGTGGACAAGCCGAGCTCAAGGTCGCGGCCGGACAGGCCGATGATCAGCCGGTTTTCGAAACCGTCGTCGAAACGTCGTCCGGCTTCTTGAAGCCAGCGGCCCGCCAGCTCCTCCGTTCCTTCGTTGGGCGAGGCCAGCACGAAGGATTCCAGGGTTGCTGGATCAGGGTTGGTCCGGGCCAAGGTACGGCCCAGCCAACCGAGGGCGCGCGGGTCTCCCACGCCGGCCAGCAGTTGTTCACCCACTGCGGCGATCCTGATTCTGCGTTGCTCCACGGGTAGCTTTCTGGTTCGACGGGCTGGAGACGGTGCTTAAGAGAAATGGTTAAAAGAAAGTGGGCGGGGCGCCCTGCGGCCCCCCGCCCACCATCCTACTTACCGGCGTTCAAAGACCTTCTTGACCAAAACGTCCTGCTCCACGGCGTGGCGCTTGGCCGAGCCGGTGGAGGTCGCAGCGGAGGCCGGACGGGAGACCAGGCGCAGCGGCCGGTCCAAAGCCTCCGGCAGGTACAGACCCATGAAGGGCCACGGTCCCTGGTTTCCGGGCTCGTCCTGGGCCCAGACCACCTCGGCGTTCGGGTACTTCGCCAGTTCCGCCTTGATCTCCTCGGCCGGCAGCGGGTACAGCTGCTCCACCCGAATGAGCGCGGTCTTGGTGTCCGAGCTCTTCTGGCGTGCGGCCAGCAGATCGTAGTAGAGCCGGCCGGAGACCAGGACCACGCGGTCCACCTCATTGCCACTGAGGTTCTGGACATCTCCAATGACCGGCTGGAAGGTTCCGGTGGTGAAGTCCTCGACCTGGGCGGCAGCGGCCTTCAGGCGCAGCAACTGCTTCGGCGTGAAGATGATCAGCGGCTTCCGCGGCCGGTTGTAGGCCTGCCGGCGCAGCAGGTGGAAGTGCGAGGCCGGGGTGGTCGGGTTGGCCACGATCATGTTGTCCTCGGCGCACATCTGCAGGAAGCGCTCGATCCGGGCCGATGAGTGGTCCGGGCCCTGGCCTTCGTAGCCGTGCGGCAGCATCAGCACCAGCGAGGAACGCTGGCCCCACTTCTGCTCGGCCGAGGAGATGAACTCGTCGATGACGGTCTGGGCGCCGTTGACGAAGTCACCGAACTGCGCCTCCCAGAGCACCAGCGCATCCGGGCGCTCCACCGAGTAGCCATATTCGAAGCCCATGGCCGCGTACTCGGACAGCAGCGAATCATAGATCCACAGCTTGGCCTGTTCAGTCGAGAGGTTGCTCAGCGGCGCCCACTCTTCGCCGCTCACGCGGTCGTGGAAGACGGCGTGGCGCTGCACGAAGGTACCGCGGCGGGAGTCCTGGCCGGCCAGTCGCACCGGGACCCCTTCCATCAGCAGCGAGCCGAACGCAGCCAGTTCGCCGAAGCCCCAGTCGATGTTGCCTTCGCGGGACATCTGCTCGCGGCGCTCCAGCAGGGCCTTCAGTTTCGGGTGGACGGTAAAGCCGTCCGGAATGTCCAGATGCGCCTTGCCGATCTTCGCCAGGGTCTCTGCCGAGATGGCGGTTTCGGAGGGGACGTTGTCCTTCTCCTCTGCCTGCTGCGACAGCGGGCGTTCCAGATCGGACACCGCCGCGGAATCCTTGGTGATGATCGGGAGCGGCGAGGTCTGCGCTGCATGGGTTTCGGCGAAGACGCGCTCCAGCCGTTCCTGGTAGTCGCGCAGTGCCTGGTCCGCTTCGTCCTGCGTGATGTCGCCGCGGCCCACCAGGGCCTCGGTGTACAGCTTGCGGGTGGAACGCTTGGCTTCGATCAGGTTGTACATCATCGGCTGCGTCATCGAGGGGTCGTCGCCCTCGTTGTGCCCGCGGCGGCGGTAGCAGACCATGTCGATGACGACGTCCTTGTGGAAGCGCTGGCGGTACTCGTAGGCCATCTGGCCAACGCGGACCACGGCTTCCGGGTCATCTCCGTTCACGTGGAAGACCGGAGCCTGGATCATCTTGGCCACGTCGGTGGAGTACACGGAGGACCGCGAGGAGTGCGGCGAGGTGGTGAAACCGACCTGGTTGTTGACCACAATGTGGATGGTTCCGCCGGTGCGGTAGCCGCGCAGCTGGGAGAGGTTCAGCGTTTCCGCCACCACGCCCTGGCCGGCGAAGGCCGCGTCGCCGTGGATCATGACCGGCAGCACCGGGAACTCGTCGCCGCGGTCCAGTCGGTCCTGCTTGGCGCGGACGATGCCCTCCAGCACCGGATCGACGGCCTCCAGGTGCGAGGGGTTGGCGGCCAGGTAGACCTTGGTCTCGTTGCCGTTGTCGGAGGTGAATTTCCCTTCGGTGCCCAGGTGGTACTTCACGTCACCGGAGCCCTGGACGCTGCGCGGGTCCTGGGTGCCCTCGAACTCGCGGAACACCTGTGCGTAGGTCTTGCCGGCGATGTTCGTCAGCACGTTCAGCCGGCCGCGGTGGGCCATGCCGATGGCCACTTCGTCCAGGCCGTCGTCGGCCGCGTCGGAAATCACTGCATCCAGCAGCGGAATCAGGGATTCGCCGCCCTCCAGCGAGAAGCGCTTCTGGCCCACGAACTTCGTCTGCAGGAAGGTCTCAAACGCTTCGGCGGCGTTCAGCTTGCCCAGCACGCGCAGCTGCTCTTCGCGGCTGGGCTTGGCGTAGGGGCGCTCCAGTTCGTTCTGGAACCACTCGCGCTCGGCCGGATCCTGGATGTGCATGTATTCAATGCCGGTGGTGCGGCAGTAGGCATCGCGGAGCACCCCGAGGATGTCACGCAGCTTCAGCCGGTCGGCGCCGCCGAACCCGCCGGTGACCCATTCCCGGTCCAGGTCCCACAGGGTCAGCCCGTAGGTGTTGATGTCCAGGTCAGGGTGCTTGCGCTGGACGTATTCCAGCGGGTTGATGTCCGCCATCAGGTGGCCGCGGACGCGGTAGGCATGGATCAGCTGCTGGATGCGGGCAATCTTGTTGACCTGCAGCTCGACGTCCACCTGGTTGTCCGAGCGCCAGCGGACCGGCTCGTAGGGGATGCGCAGCGCTTCGAAGATTTCATCGTAGAAGCCCTGCTCGCCCAGCAGCAGCGATTCGACCAGACGCAGGAACTCGCCCGAGCCCGCGCCCTGGATCACGCGGTGGTCGTAGGTGGAGGTCAGCGTGATGATCTTGCCGACGCCTTGGGCGGCGATCGTCTTTTCGCTGGCACCGCGGAATTCGGCCGGGTACTCAAGGGCACCGACGCCAACGATAGTGGCCTGGCCCTTGGACAGCCTCGGCACGGAGTGGACGGTTCCGATGCCGCCCGGGTTGGTCAGCGAGACGGTGGTGCCTGCGTAATCGTCGGCGGTCAACTTGCCGGCGCGGGCCCGCTTGATCAGGTCCTCATAGGTATGCCAGAACTCGGAGAAGTTCAGGGTCTCGGCGCGCTTGATGTTCGGCACCACCAGCAGGCGGGTGCCGTCAGGCTTGGGCATGTCAATGGCAATGCCGAAGTTCACGTGGGCCGGCTGGACCGCCGCTGGCTTGCCGTCGATCTCCTCGTAGTGGACGTTCTGGCTGGGGAACTGGCCCAGCGCCTTGACCACGGCGTACCCGATCAGGTGGGTGAAGGAGACCTTGCCGCCGCGGGCACGGGCCAGATTGGAGTTGATGACCACGCGGTTGTCGATCAGCAGCTTCGCCGGAACGGCCCGCACCGTCGTCGCGGTGGGCACGCTGAGGCTGGCGTCCATGTTGGTGGCGATGGCCTTGGCCGGTCCGCGGAGCACGGAGACGGTGTCTTCTTCGGCGACTGCGCTGGGCGCTGACTTGGGCAGCTGGGCCGGGATCGGTGCCGGCTTCGGCTCCGCCTTCGCGGCGGGCTTGGCCGGGGCAGCGGCCGTGTCGGTGGAGGTGTTGGGGGCCGGCTCGTTGTCGGCTGGAATCGGCTTGGTTCCGGCCCGATCGGTGGCAGTGCTCTCACTCGAGGCCTGGGGCGTGTCCTTCACCGGAGCGGGACGGGACGGGGACTGCGCGGGAGCAGCATCGTTAGAATTGCCGGCACCATTGGCTGCTTCGAAGATGCTCCACCATTTCTTGTCCACGGAATTCTTATCTCGGAGGTACTGCTCGTAGATTTCGTCGACGAGCCATTCGTTACCGCCAAATTCCTCGGGTAGACGAAGGTTGGGATGCTCTGGCACTTGTAATACGCCTCTTCCGTGAGTTGCCGCTTGCCCTGCAGATCACGCGCTTCCCTGGCTGCCTTCCGGACCTGCCGGCTAGCAGCGGAATTGCGAGTGCGCGTCTGGCGCGCACTAGATCTGGACCAGTAGCCAGTCTAATGACACTTTCGCAACGCAGGCTAATCTTTACCACCTGTGCCGCCGAACAGCGCTCCGATTCGATCCCGGCGCAGGTGCCTCTAGACTTTCCGGGGGGAGCTGCGCCGTTCAACTGCGGTGCGCTGCCGCAGGCCCCGGGCACCATGCGGTTCCCGCACCACCTGTACCCGGACGTTCCGCCGGCCGGCACAGCGACGAGGAAAGTGAGCATCCATGCGCCTGATCAACCAGCCCATGACCGACCTGACGTATTCGGACGTCTTCCTGGTGCCTTCGCGCTCCGACGTCACGTCCAGGCTGGACGTGGACTTGTCCGCCGGGGACGGCACGGGCAGCACGATCCCGCTGGTGGTGGCAAACATGACCGCCGTGAGCGGACGCCGCATGGCGGAGACGATGGCGCGCCGGGGTGGACTCGCGGTGCTGCCGCAGGATGTGCCGTCCGAGGTCCTCACGGAGGTCACCGGCTGGGTCAAAAGCCGGCACACTGTCTTCGAAACACCGTTGAAGCTGACCACCGGCAGCACCGTCATTGACGCCCTGCACCTAATGGACAAGCGCGCGCACGGCGCTGTTGCGGTGGTGGACGACGCCGGCAAGTGCGTGGGCGTGGTGCGCGCCGAGGACTGCGAAGGCGTGGACCGCTACGCCTCGCTCGAGTCGGTGATGGCGGCCCACCCGCTGCTGCTGGAGGCTTCCATGTTCGACGCCGGGGCGGACACCTCGTTGCGCCAGGCCTTCGATTTGTTCGACTCGGCCTCGGCGAACTTCGCACCGGTGGTGGACGACGACGGCATGCTGCTGGGCGCGCTCACCCGTTCGGGCGCGCTCCGGTCCACCATTTACACCCCCACGCTGGACCCGCAGGGCAAACTGAAGGTGGCGGCCGCCGTCGGCATCAATGGCGATGTCAAGGGCAAGGCCGAGGCACTGCTGCAGGCAGGCGTGGATGTGCTGGTGGTGGATACCGCGCACGGGCATCAGCGCAAGATGTTCGACGCGCTGGACGCCGTGCGCAGCCTGGATCCGCAGGTACCCGTGGTGGCCGGCAACGTGGTCAGCGCCGAAGGGGTGCGCGATCTGGTGGAAGCCGGCGCGGACATCGTCAAGGTCGGCGTGGGACCGGGCGCCATGTGCACCACCCGGATGATGACCGCCGTAGGCCGCCCGCAGTTCTCGGCCGTGCAGGAATGCGCGGAGGCCGCGCGGGAACTTGGCGCGCACGTATGGGCCGACGGCGGGGTCCGCTATCCGCGCGACGTGGCTTTGGCGCTGGCGGCCGGCGCCAGCCAGGTGATGATCGGCTCCTGGTTCGCCGGGACCCACGAAAGTCCGGGGGATTTGCTCACGGACAGCAGCGGCCGGAAATACAAGGAGAGCTTCGGCATGGCATCAGCCCGTGCCGTACAGAACCGGACCCGGCGCGAGGACGCGTTCGAGCGGGCGCGCAAGGCGCTCTTCGAGGAGGGCATTTCGTCCTCGAAGATGTACCTTGACCCGCTGCGCCCCGGTGTCGAGGACCTGCTGGACGAGATCACCGCCGGACTGCGCAGCTCGCTGACCTACGCCGGTGCGCAGAACCTGGTGCAGTTCCGCGAACGGGCGATTGTCGGCGTGCAATCGGCCGCCGGCTATGAAGAAGGCCGCCCGGTCCCGCAGAGCTGGTAGCGGCGCAGGGGTCCGCGCCGCGGTCCGGCTCGGGGTGCGACTGCTACGCTAGTGCCCATAATGGACAGCTATTCTAGGAGCCGGTCCGTGACGCGCCCCGCAGGTGCATGCCACACTGCGGGAGTACAGGCAGCCCACACGGCTGACAGCTGCGAGGCGTCACCCAGCACCGGCAAATCCCGCGCACGTGCCCATCACACCCTGGCCGCCTCCGCGGCCGGTCAGGAGCCCTCTAGTCCGGGCTCGGATGACCACCCTCCATCTGACCGCCTGACCTGCAGGACGGCGGCGCGCTGATGGAATGGATCCAAATCGCCGCCGGCCTGCTGCTGATTCTCGGCACCGGCTTCTTCGTTGCCGTTGAATTCGCCCTGGTGGCCCTTGACCAGCCCACTGTGCAGCGCGCCGTCGACAACGGCGACCGTGGCGCAGTGCCGCTGATGAAATGCCTGAAGTCGCTCTCCACGCAGCTCTCCAGCTGCCAGCTCGGCATCACCTTGACCACACTGTTGACCGGTTTCTTGATGGAGCCGGCTATCAGCAGCCTGCTGCGTCCGCCGATGGCGGCGCTCGGCCTGGCCGAGGCGGTCATCCAGCCCATTGGCGCCGTGATCGCCATGGTGATCGCCACCCTGCTCTCCATGTTGCTGGGCGAACTGGTACCGAAGAACGCTTCCATAGCCTTGCCGATGGCGGTCGGCAAACTGGTGGCACGGCCCCAGCTGGTCTTCACCGCGGTCTTCAAGCCCTTCGTGCTGATGCTCAACGGCTTTGCCAACAAAGTGCTCCACCTGTTCGGGCTGGAGGCCAAGGAAGAACTCTCCGGAGCCCGGACTCCCTCCGAACTGGCATCGCTGGTGCGCCGCTCCGCCGAAATGGGCACGCTGGACGCCGGCACCGCGAACTTCCTGGCCAAGACGCTGTCCTTCTCCGGCCGGACTGCGGCCGATGTGATGACTCCGCGCATCCGCGTTGAGTTCATTGATGCGGACCAGACCGTGGCAGACCTGATCGCCGCGGCCCGGCGTACCGGCTTCTCCCGGTTCCCGGTGCTCGGCGAATCGCCCGACGACGTCCGCGGCGTCGCGCATATCAAGAAAGCCATCGGCGTCCCGCGCCAGAAGCGTGCAGTGCTGCCCGCGGCCACCATCATGACCGACGTGCTGCGGGTGCCCGAGACCGTGCACCTGGACTCGCTGCTCTCCGAACTGCGTGCCGCGAACCTGCAGTTCGCCGTGGTCCTCGACGAGTACGGCGGAACCGCGGGGGTGGTCACGCTGGAGGACCTGGTGGAGGAAATCGTCGGCGAGGTCGCCGACGAACACGACCGGGTCAAGCCCGGAGTGCTGCAGAGCGCCGCCGGAAACTGGTATTTCCCCGGTCTGATGCGCCCCGATGAGGTCACCGAACAGATCCCGCAGCTGACCGTGCCCGACGAGGCCAGCTATGAAACGGTTGGCGGCTTCATCATGGCCGAACTGGGCCGGATTGCCGTGGTCGGCGACACGGTCCCGGTGGACGGCGGCGTCCTCGAGGTCGAGCGGCTGGATGGGCGGCGGGTGGACCGGGTGCGCTTCATTCCCGATCCGGCTGCCAGCGCCGCGCTGCCCGATGCCGGCAAGGCGGGTGAGCTCTGATGGCGGCCATGGGTATTTTCTGGTTGGTCGTGTTGCTGCTCGGCAACGCCTTCTTCGTCGGCGCCGAGTTCGCCGTCATGTCCGCCCGCCGCAGCCAGATCGAACCGTTGGCGGAGGCCGGCTCCAAGCGGGCCAAGACCACCCTCTGGGCCATGGAGCACGTGTCCCTGATGCTGGCCTGTGCCCAGCTGGGCATCACCGTGTGTTCGCTGCTGATTCTGAACGTGGCTGAACCGGCGATCAAGGAACTGCTGCTGCTGCCGCTGGAGGGCTGGCTGGGCGTTCCGCATGAGGTCTCCTATGGGATTTCCTTCGCCGTGGCGCTGTTGGCGGTGACCTTCCTGCACGTGACGTTTGGCGAAATGGTGCCGAAGAACATTTCCGTTTCGGTGGCGGACAAGGCCGCATTGCTGCTGGCTCCGCCGCTGGTGGCCGTGTCCAAGGTGGTGCGGCCGGTGATCGCCACGCTGAACTGGTCGGCCAACCACATTCTCCGGGCCGTGCGGATCCAGCCGAAGGACGAGGTGACCTCCACCTTCACGCTGGAGGAAGTCCAGTCGATCGTGCAGGAGTCCACCAAGCACGGACTGGTTGACGACGATGCCGGACTGATCTCCAGTTCGCTGGAGTTTTCGGCCGTCACGGCGGCCACCGTGATGGTGCCCCTTGACCAGCTGGTGACCATCGGCGTCGACACCACGCCCGAGCAGTTCGAGCGGGTGGTGGGCCGGACCGGGTTTTCCCGGTTTGCGGTGGCCGACGCCGGCGACAATCTGACCGGGTACCTGCACCTGAAGGACGTCATGACCATCCCGGAGGACCGGTTCAACAAGACGATCCCGGTCACCAAGGTCCGTACGCTGGCCAATCTGGCGTTGGACGAAGAGATCGAGGACGCGCTGGGCGTCATGCAGCGGACCGGCTCGCACCTGGCCCGTGTGCTGGGCAACGACGGCACTACCCACGGCGTGCTGTTCCTCGAGGACGTGATCGAAGTGCTGGTGGGCGAGATCCGCGACGAGACGCAGGCCCAGGGACTGCGCCGGACCGGCGAATAACCCGTCTGAGGGCGCGGAACTGCTGGACGGTTCCGCGCCCGCAGTAATGCGAACGGTTCGCAATGCGCTAAGCTGGAATCCTTATTGTTACTGATTCTCAACTGTGAGTAGAACCGAGGTTCCGTGAGGCACTCCCGTACCACCCCCGTGTTGGCAGGATTGGCCGTGACGGCATTGTTGCTGTCCGGCTGCGCCGCTGCCGGGGGCGAGGGCGAAGCGGACGGCAGATTGAGCGTGGTCGCCTCCACGAACGTCTACGGAGACCTGGCCCGCAGCATCGGCGGCGACCAGGTCGAGGTCACGTCGATCGTCAACCGGATGGCCCAGGACCCGCACTCCTATGAGGCAACGGCCCGCGACAAGCTGGCGGTTTCCCAGGCTGACCTGGTGCTGGAAAACGGGGGCGGCTATGACACGTTCATGCACACACTCGCCGACGACACCGGCGTCGACCACAACCACATCATCACCGCGGTGGAACTGTCGCCGCTGCCCGGCGCGGAACACGATGCGGCGCACGCGTCTGAGGCAACCGGCTCCGACGCCGGCCACGCGGACCACGGCCATGGCGGCTTCAACGAACACGTTTGGTACGACCTCCCCACCATGGCCAAGGTCGCCGATGCCGTTGCCGGGAAGCTGTCCGCGCTGGACCCGGAGCAGGCCGACACCTTCAAAGCCAACGCCGGGAAGTTCCATGCCGGCCTGGACAAGCTGCGCGCCGAGGTGGACGCCCTCGCCGCAACGGCCCACGGGGAAGCCGTAGCGGCCACCGATCCGGTGCCGCTGCACCTGTTCGATGCCCTCGGGCTGGAGAACAAGACTCCCGAGGACTTCATGGAGGCAGCCGAGGAAGGCAGCGACGCGGCCCCGCAGGCCCTCAAAGAAGCCGAAGACCTGGTGACCGGTGGGTCGGTCCGGTTCGTCGCCTACAACGAACAGACCGAGGGCCCGCAGACACAGCGGCTCCGCCAGCTGGCCGAAAAGGCGGGCCTGCCCGTCGTCAACTTCACCGAGACCCTGCCCGAAGGCCAGGACTACCTGGGCTGGATGGGCGACAACCTCCACGCGGTGGAGAAGGCGCTGCGCGGATGAGCGGGGCCGCGTCCGCCGCCGTCCGCCTGCAGGGAGCTTCGCTGTCCTTCGGCCAGCGCGTGCTGTGGCATGACCTGGACCTGACGATCGAGCCGGGGGAGTTCTTCGCGGTGCTGGGCCCGAACGGCTCGGGAAAGACCAGCTTCCTGCGCGTGCTGCTGGGCCTGCAGCCGCTGACCCACGGTACCGCCGAGATCAATGGCCGGCCGCTGGAACGCGGCAGCCGGGACATCGGCTACATTCCGCAGCAGAAGACCTTCGCCCCGGAGACGCCGCTGCGGGCCCGCGATCTGGTGGGTCTGGGCCTGGACGGTCACCGGTGGGGGATCCGGCTGCACACGCGCAAGCACCGCCGGCGGGTGGATGAACTGCTCGAGATGGTGGGCGCCTCCGGGTACGCGGACGCCCCGGTCGGGCAGCTCTCCGGCGGCGAGCAACAGCGGCTGCGGGCGGCCCAGGCGCTGGCCTCCGACCCGCAAGTCCTGCTCTGCGACGAGCCGTTGCTTTCACTGGACTTGCACCATCAGCAGGCCGTCAGCGCGATGATCAACCGGCAATGCCACGAAAAGAACAGTGCCGTGGTCTTCGTGACGCATGAAATCAACCCGATTATCGACTACGTGGACCGGGTGCTGTACTTGGCGGGCGGGCAGTTCCGCGTGGGCACGCCGGAAGAAGTGATGACCACCGAGGTGCTGTCCCGGATGTACAACAGCCACGTCGACGTCATCCACAACCAGGGACGCATCGTTGTGGTGGGCCTGCCGGACGCCACCACGCACCATCACGGCGAGGGAGAGTGACCATGGACCCCTCGGAGCTGCTGAACGCGGTCTTCAATTTCAGCGACTACGGCGACTTGCTTCCGCTGGTGCGCAATTCGCTGATCGCGGGCGCCATCCTGGGCCTGGTCGGCGGGCTGATCGGCGTGTTCGTGATGATGCGGGACCTGGCGTTTGCGGTGCACGGCATCGCCGAGCTGTCCTTCGCCGGGGCGGCTTTCGCCCTGCTAATCGGCGCCAACGTGGTGTTCGGGTCGCTGGTGGGCTCGGTGATTGCCGCCGTCGTGCTGGGCGTACTGGGCATGCGCGCCCGGGACCGGAACTCGATCACCGGTGTGATCATGTCCTTCGGCCTGGGCCTGGGCATCCTGTTTCTTTCGCTCTACGAGGGCCGGTCGGCGAACAAGTTTGGCCTGTTGACCGGGCAGATCGTGTCCGTGGACACCGTGCAGCTGAACCTGCTGGCCGCGGGGTCGGCGGTAGTGGTCCTGGGGCTGCTGGCCATCTGGCGTCCGTTGACCTTTGCCAGCGCCGATCCGGACTTGGCCGAGGCCCGCGGCGTGCCCGTGGGTGCGCTGGCGATTGTTTTCATGTTCCTGCTGGGGCTGGCCGTGGCGCTGTCCATCCAGGTGGTCGGTGCCCTGCTGGTGCTATCGCTGGTGATTACGCCGGCGGCCGCCGCGCTCCGGGTGAGCAGTTCGCCGCGGGTGGTGGTGCTGCTCAGCGTGCTGTTCGCCGTGACCGCAACGCTGGGCGGGATCCTGCTGGCCCTGGGCGGCAGCCTGCCGATTAGCCCCTACGTGACCACGATTTCGTTCCTGATCTACGTGGTCTGCCGGCTGGTCGGCGCCCGGCGGCAGCGCCGCGGCACGGTGGGCCGGCGCACTGTGGCCGCGGTGAAGGTCAGCGCCGGATAAGCGCCTGAGGCTACTGGACTGCCGGGTTGCTGAATTGGCGGGTCACTGGGCGGTGCTGCATTCTGGGCACAGCCCGTACATTTCCACAGTGTGCGCCACCTGCGTGAAGCCGTGCTCCCTCGCCATCCGGGCTGCCCATTGTTCCACCGCCGGAGCCTCGATCTCCACGGTCTTGCCGCAGTTCCGGCAGAGCAGGTGGTGGTGGTGGTGCTCGACGGCGCAGCGCCGGTAAACCGCTTCACCCTCGCCGTTGCGCATGACGTCCAGTTGGCCGTCGTCGGCCATGGACTGCAGGATCCGGTAGGTGGTGGCCAAAGAGACCGACTCGCCGCGCTGCTGCAGCCAGCGGTGCAGTTCCTGCGTGCTGACGAAGTCCTCCAGGCTGTCCAAGGCCGTGGCCACCGCTACCCGCTGGCGGGTCACTCGCTGCTCCGAACCGCGGCGCTGCGCCTGCGGTTTGGCTGACGGGACGGACATGTCCGCTTCGGCTCCTTGCTGCTTGATCTGGGCGCCCGTGGGCTCTCTCCAGCCTACCAGCAGGCCTGATTTGCCGGGCCGGCGGGGCCGCCGTACCGCCGGGTGCCGCGCGCCGTTAGGGTTGGTGCCATGCAGCTGACAAAATTCACCCACTCCTGCGTCCGGCTCGAAGAGAACGGGCATGTCCTGGTGATCGACCCCGGCAATTTTTCCGAGGTGGAGCAAGCCCTCGACGGGGCCTCCACCATCCTGGTGACCCACGAGCACGCGGACCACCTTGACCGGGACAAGGTGCTCGGCGTGCTCGCTGAGGCGGATGGAATGAATCTGTATGCTCCGGCCTCGGTTGCGGCCGAGCTCCGAGCGTCCGCTCCGGAGACGGCCGCGCGGATCCACGCCGCCGAACCGGAGACGGAGTTCGAGGTGCCAGGCTTCCGCATCCGCACCTTCGGCGGCCAGCATGCGTTGATCCATCCGCACATCCCGGTGGTGGCCAACATCGGCTACGTCGTCAATGACAACCTGTACCACCCGGGGGATTCCTTCATCGTGCCGCACGGGCTGATGGTGAAGAATGTGCTGGTGCCTATCCACGCGCCGTGGTCGAAGACCGCCGAGGTGATCGACTTCGTCACGGCCATGCGCGCCGAACATGCGTACCCCATCCACGACGCCGGGCTCAGCGACCGTGGCCTGCCGCTGGTGGAGAAGCACGTGACGCTCTTTGGCGGCCACTACGGCACCAGCTATCAGCACCTGTCGCCGGGGGAGAGCGTGGAGTTGGCCTGACAGCTCCGGGAGTGGTGTCCGCGCCCGGATCCTTGGCCCGGCAGGGGCTGCTGTGATGGACTGGCCCCACACAGGCGGGCAACGGCGCCCGCCAGCAGTCAGGAGGAGATCTCATGAGGACTCTGATGGACGTGCAGACGCTGCGTGAACGGATGACCTCCGGACAGCGCACCGTACTGCTGGATGTCCGCTGGAAACTCGGCGACGGCGACGGCGAAGGCCGGAACCGCTACCGCCAGGCCCACATTCCCGGAGCGGTCTACGTTGACCTGCCGACGCAACTTGCGTCCGCACCGTCCGCATCCGGCGGCCGGCATCCGCTGCCGGAGCCGGAGGCCTTCCGCGAGGCCGCGCGGGACTGGGGCATTAACAACAACGACGTCGTGGTGGCCTATGACGATAACGGCGGCCTGTCCGCCGCCCGGGTATGGTGGCTGCTGCGCGACGGCGGCTTCGACACCGTATATTTGCTCGATGGCGGACTGGCCGCGTGGCAGGCCGAAGGCTACGAACTCGACAGCGGCGACGAGATGGCATCGCTGGGCAACGTCGAACTGGGCAGCGGGCGGATGCCCCGGCTGGAGCTGGAAGACGTGTTGGACTTCGCCGCCACCTCGCTGTTGCTTGATGCCCGCGCTGCCGAGCGCTACCGAGGCGAACTGGAGCCGGTGGACCCGCGCGCGGGCCACATCCCCGGCGCGGTGAGCGCACCGACCACGGGCAACCTCGCCCCGGCCGGACATTTCCTGCCCGCCGCAGAACTCGCGGCGCGGTTCAAGGACCTGGGCGCCGATGGACGGGACGTAGCGGTCTACTGCGGCTCCGGCATTACCGCCGCGCACCAGATTGCGGCCCTGGCCGAGGCCGGCATCGATGCCGCCTTGTTTCCTGGTTCGTGGTCTCAGTGGTGCGGGCATCCGGACCTGCCGGTAGCAACAGGCGACGAGCCGTGACCGGCAGGCACCCGACGTCGTTCACTACTGAATCCAGAGCGTCACAGACGGTGCGTCCCGGTGGCATGGCGGGCCGGCAAAAGGTAGCGTCAGGCTCATGACACTTGGCCGTCCGGCACCACCGCCGCTGGGAAAAGCGCTTTCACTTCAGCAGGAACAGCTGGCTCATGCGGCAGCGGACCTGCAGACACCGAGGAGCAGCATGAACACGGCCCTGGCCTACGGCGTGGAGGCCCCCGGGGCCGTTCTGGTCCCGCTGCAGGTAGAACGCCGAGACCCGGGTGCCCACGACGTGGAGATCGCCATCGCGTTCTGCGGCCTCTGCCATTCCGATGTGCATACCGTCCGCGGGGAGTGGCGCGAGATCGACTACCCGCTGGTGCCCGGCCACGAGATCGTCGGACGGGTCACCGCCATCGGCCAGGATGTGACGCTCCACGCCGTCGGCGACTTGGTGGGCGTGGGCTGCATGGTGGACTCGTGCCGTGACTGCACCTCCTGCGACGAGGGACTTGAACAGTACTGCGCCAAGGGCGCGGTGGGCACCTATGGCGCCCGCGACCGGCGCCACGGCGGCGAGGTGACGCAGGGCGGATACGCAACCTCCGTCGTCGTCGATGAAAACTTCGTGCTGCGGATGCCGCCGGAGCTGGACCCGGCCGCTGCCGCACCGCTGTTGTGCGCGGGCATCACCACCTACTCGCCGATGCGCTACTTCGGCGTGGAAGCCGGCGATTCCGTTGGTGTGGTGGGTCTCGGCGGGCTGGGCCATATGGCGGTCAAGCTGGCCAAGGCCATGGGCGCGTCTGTGACCGTCTTCACCAGCTCGGCGGACAAGGCCGATTCCGCCCGTGCACTCGGTGCCGACCACGTGGTGGTGACCGGCGACGACGAGGCGCTCGCCGCCGCCCGGCGCAGCGTTGACCTGGTCATCGATACGGTATCCGTGGCCCACGACCTGGCGCCGTATTTGCGGACCATCCGGCGTGACGGGGCGCTGATCCAGCTGGGCGTGCCGCCCGAGCCGATGCCGCCGGTGCCGGTCAACCTGCTGATGCGCGACCGGATTGCCTACGGCGCGTCGAACATCGGCGGCATCGCCGAGACCCAGGAGATGCTCGATTTCTGCGCCGCGCACGAAATCACCGCCGACGTCGAGCTGGTGCGCGCGCCGGACCTCAACGTGGCCTATGACCGGATGGTGGCCGGCGACGTTGCCTACCGGTTTGTGCTGGACATCGCCTCGCTCAACGACTGACACCTGCACTGGACACCTGGTTTGCTGACTGCTGCCAACTGACTGTCCAACCCAGAACCTGGCTTGCTGAACCTGACTGACTGACTGACTTTGACGACTGACTGACTGACCGACTGACAAGGATGGCGTACATGAGCACACTCTTTACCAAGATCATCGACGGCGAGATCCCCGGGCGCTTCGTCTGGAAGGACGACGACGTGGTGGCTTTCCTGAGCATCGGTCCGCTCGCGGACGGGCATGCGCTGGTGGTGCCCCGGCAAGAGGTGGACCGCTGGACCGACGCCCCGGCCGACCTGCTGCAGAAGCTCACCGCGGTCGCCCAGACCATCGGCAAAGCCCAGGTGGAGGCCTTCGGTGCCGCCCGTGCGGGCCTGATCATCGCCGGCTTCGAGGTAAACCACCTGCACTTGCATGTCTGGCCGTCGAACTCCGAGGCCGAGTTCGACTTCAAACGCGCCCAGCAGAACCCCGATCCGGACGTGATGGAGGAATCCGCCAAGCGTCTTCGGGCGGCTCTCCGCGACGCCGGCCACGGAGACTTCGTCCCGGCGGACTGACCCGGGCCTGCGCTGAGGGGCGCTTGGTGCGGCGGGCCGGGCACTGTGCCGGGTTAGCCTCGGCGCCAGCCCCAGAGGTCAGCAGACCCGGCGCCCGCCCTCAGCCGGAAAGCGCCTCGTGCAGGGCCGCCCGGACGCGCTTCTCCGACACCGAGAACGCCGTGCCAAGTTCCTGCGCAAAGAAGCTGATCCGCAGTTCCTCCAGCATCCAGCGCACCTTGTCCAGTCCGGCGCCGTCCAAGCTGCCGGGCTTCAGGGCCGCCCGGGCGTCGTCGTACTCGTCTTCGAGGCGCTGAACCACGGACATCTGCTGCGCATCGCGGCCCACGGCCGTGGGGAGTTTCTGCAGCCTGCGCTCGATGCCCTCCAGATAACGCGGCAGTTGGCTCAGCTGTGCATAGCCGGTGGCAGCCACGAACCCGGGGTAGACCAGCTGCTCCAGCTGGCTCTTGATGTCGGAGAGCGGGCTGATCAGGGCCAGGCTGGCGTTGGACTTCAGTTCCTTCTGGATCCGCCGCGTGCTGGAGAGGATCTTCTCCACAATGGCGGTCACGGTAAAGACGGTGTCGATCAGATCGGCGCGGACCTGCTCGTAGAGCGCGTCAAACCCGGCCTTGGTGAACGGCAAGTCGGCGGGCACCAGTTTATCCACCGCTGCCTGCGTGCAGTCATCGATAAGCGACGCGACCGAGCCGTGGGGGTTCTGCGTGAAGGTCAGCTTCTCGGTGTTGTTCAGGTGGTCCAGCACGTACCGCTGCGGCGAGGGGACGCGCAGCACCAGCAGCCGGATGAGACCTGCGCGCATGGCCGCCTGCTGACCTGCCGGGGTCTGGAAGACCCGCACACCCGCGGTGGTGCCCTCGTCCACCAGCGCCGGGTAACCGGTCACGGTGTGGCCGGCCACCTCGCGCTTGACCTCGCGGGGAAGGTCACCTTCCGGCCAAGCGGTCAGGCCGCTGCGTTCCTGCACGCCGCCGGTAGTCTGCGCGGGGGAGGGCGACGACGGTGTGCCGGCACCGGGGACGGCACCGGCCGCGGCGGCTCCCTGCCTGCCGCCGTGCTTGCCGTGTTTCTTGCCGGCGGTGCCGCGGCCCTGTCCGGTCGAAGATTGAGCCGGTGGTCGACCAAGGCCGCTCGCGGCCGCGTGGAGACTCGGCGTCGCGCCCAGCGACTCGGCGATCGCCCGCCGGTTGGCCGGCGCCAGTTCCTGCTGCAGCCGCGACAGGTCCTTGGCCTCGTCCAGCACCTTGCCCTTGCCGTCCACCACCTGGAAGGTCATCCGCAGGTGCGGCGGCACGGTGTCCCAGTTCCAGGAACCGGGCGGGATGATGTGCCCCTTCAACCGGCGCAGCACCAGTTCCAGCGAGGGCTCCAGCTCGTCCTCGGCCGGATTAAAGTCAGCTGCCAGCGCCGCGGCCGCGCTCCGCGCCACGTCCGGGGCCGGGACAAAGTTCTTACGGATCTGCTTGGGCAGCGACTTGATCAGTGCCGTCACCAGTTCCACCCGAAGCCCGGGGATCTGCCAGCGGAAGGGGGCTTCGTCCAGCTGGTTCAAGAACAGGACCGGCACGTGCACGGTCACGCCGTCGGACGGATCCGGAGCGGCGCCCGGTGCCACCGGCGAGAATTCGTAGCTCAGCGGGAGCTCGAACGATCCCTGCTGCCAGATCTTGGGGAACGCCGCAGCGTCCAGTTCCTCGGCGTCGGCAGCCAGCACGGCGTCCGGATCGAAATCGAGCAGCGTGGGGTTGTCCGCCCGGGCATCCTTCCACCACTTGTCGAAGTGCCGTTCCGAGACCACATCGGGGCCGATCCGCTCGTCGTAGAACTCGAACAGCGTTTCGTCGTCCACCCGCAGGTCGCGGCGGCGCATCCGGGTCTCCAGTTCCTCGACCTCGGCCAGCAGCCTGCGGTTGCGGTGGAAAAACTTGTGGTGCGTTCGCCAATCGCCCTCCACCAGGGCATGGCGGATGAACAGCTCGCGGCTGAGTTCTTTGTCGATCCGGCCGTACTGGATCCTGCGCTGCGGCACGATCGGCACCCCGTAGAGCGTGACCTTCTCGTAGGCCATCACGGAGCCCATTTTCTTGGACCAGTGCGGCTCCGAATACGTTCGCTTGCACAGCTGGGGCGCAATCTCCTCGGCCCAGCCGGGATCAAAGGTTGCCGCCACACGGGCCCAGAGCCGGGACGTTTCCACGAGTTCAGCCGCCATCACCCAGTCCGGCGACTTCTTGAACAGCGCCGAGCCGGGGAAAATGGCGAACCGAGTGCCGCGGGCGCCGGCATATTCGCGTTTGCGTTCCTCGTACACGCCGATGTGGCTGAGCAAGCCGGCCAGCAGCGACTTGTGGATGTCGTCGTGCTTCCCCACGGGGTCCACATCGCGCCCGGACCCCAGCGTGATGCCCAGCGGCTTGGCCAGCTGGCGCAGCTGGGCGAACAGGTCCTGCCACTCGCGGACCCGCAGGTAGTTAATGAACTCAGTGCGGCACAGTTTGCGGAACTGCGTGGAGGAGAGTTCCTGCTGCTTCTCCTGCAGGTAGCGCCAGAGGTTTAGAACACCGGTGAAATCGGACTTCTCGTCCACGAAGCGCTTGTGCTTCTCGGTCGCCTGCTGCTGTTGGTCGGTAGGGCGTTCCCGCGGATCCTGAATGGTCAGCGCAGCCGCCAACACCATCACCTCGCGCACGCATCCGCGCTGGCCCGCTTCCACAATCATCCGGCCCAACCGTGGGTCCACCGGCAGCAGCGCCAGTTTGCGCCCGACGGCGGTGAGGCCCGCGCGTGGAGATCCGGCCGCCGCGGCGCCGGGTTCGGGCAGCGCACCGAGCTCACGCAGGAGGGTGACGCCGTCGTTGATGGCCCGGGTCTCGGGCGGCTCCACGAACGGGAACGCCTCGATGTCCTTGGTGTCACGCGCCACCCCCATGGCGGTCATCTGCAGGATGACCGCGGCCAGGTTGGTGCGCAGGATTTCGGGGTCGGTGAATTCCGGCCGCGAGTCGTAGTCCTCTTCGGAGTAGAGCCGGATGGCAATGCCGTCGCTGACCCGGCCGCAGCGGCCCGAGCGCTGGTTGGCCGAGGCCTGCGAGATCCGTTCGATCGGCAGCCGCTGGACCTTGGTGCGGTGCGAGTAGCGGGAGATGCGCGCCGTGCCGGTGTCAATCACGTACTTGATGCCCGGCACGGTCAGCGAGGTTTCCGCCACGTTGGTGGCCAGCACAATCCGGCGCTGGCTTCCGGGGGAGAAGACGCGGTGCTGCTCCGCCAGCGAGAGCCGGGCATACAGGGGCAGGATCTGGGTGCCCGCCAGCCGCCGGTTGGTTTTGATCCTGGCCGTGAGGGCGTCGGCGGCATCGCGGATTTCGCGCTCGCCGGAGAAAAAGACCAAGATGTCGCCGGGCGCTTCCAAGGACAATTCGTCCACGGCATCGCAGACGGCGTCGAGCGGGTCCCTGTCTTCCTCCAGCTCGTCCGCGTCCAGGTTGTCGGCGTCCGAACCCGCCGGCTGGTTCAGCGGGCGGTAGCGGATCTCCACGGGGTAGGTCCGGCCGGAGACCTCGATGACCGGGGCGGGTTCGTCGTCGTTGCCGAAGTGGCGGGCGAAGCGCTCCGGGTCGATGGTGGCCGAGGTGATGATCACCTTCAGGTCCGGGCGCTTCGGCAGGATGCGCTTGAGGTAGCCCAGGATGAAGTCGATGTTGAGGCTGCGTTCGTGCGCCTCGTCAATGATGATGGTGCTGTACTTCTTCAGCAGCTTGTCGTGCTGGATCTCGGCCAGCAGGATGCCGTCGGTCATCAGCTTGATCCGTGTTTCGCGGCTGACTTCACCGGTGAAACGGACCTGGAAGCCCACCTCCTGGCCAATCTGTACGTCCAGCTCTTCGGCGATACGCTCGGCAACGGTCCTGGCCGCCAGCCGCCGGGGCTGGGTGTGGCCGATCAGACCTTTCTCGCCGAGGCCCAGCTCCAGGCACATCTTGGGGATCTGGGTCGTCTTGCCGGAGCCGGTTTCGCCGGCGATGACGGTTACCTGGTTCGCGGCGATGGCCGCCATGATGTCCTCGCGCCGCTCTGAAACCGGCAGGGCCGCGGGATACGTGATGTTCACAGCCATGATTGATCACAGTCTAGCGGCTGGCACAGCCGCTCTTGGCCGGCCGGACAGGGGTCCACAAAGGGAAGCTGCCCGTGGACAAAAATAAATATCCGGCGACATTAGGATGCAATCTGTCCGGGGAGGGAGACGTATCTCATATGGTTGTCCTGACCCCGCGGGTCTGGTTAGACAATGTGACTCCGTTCACAGGTAAGATCTTCAGGACGCTTTCCGCAGGGATCGCTGCCACATCTTCCGGCGCCGACGACGCTGCCGTGCGTGGCGGACCGCAACAGCTGCACCGGGGAGGGGCAGTCAGGCGGAAACGTGCCGGACTACCGGCACGTGATGGACACTCGAAAGGAACACCGTGAAGAAACGTTCTACCAAGCTCGGCCTCGGTGCAGGCCTGCTGGCCACCACCCTGCTGGTTTCGGCGTGCGGCAGCTCGGCATCGTCCGAAGGCAACGCCGCCGAAGGGGCTCCCGAATCCGTAGAAATCGGCATCAGCCAGATTATTTCGCATCCGTCCCTGGACGCGGCGAACGAAGGCTTCAAGAAGGCGCTGGCCGACAACGGCTACGTCGAGGGTGAGACCGTGACCTACGACGAGCAGAACGCGCAGGGCGACCAGGCCACGGCCACCTCCATCGCCGGCAAGTTCGCCAGCGACAAGAAGGACCTCATCCTGGCGATCGCCACGCCGACCGCGCAGGCGGCCGTCCAGGCCATCGTGGACACCCCGATCCTGTTCACCGCCGTCACCGATCCGGTATCCGCCGACCTCGTGGAGAGCATGGACGCCCCGGGGTCCAACGTCACCGGTACTTCCGACCGCAACCCCGTCGAAGAGCAGCTGGCCCTGGTCAAGGAACTGAACCCGGACGCGAAGTCCGTGGGCATCGTCTACTCCTCTGGCGAGGTCAACTCCGGCGTCCAGGTTGAGTGGGCCAAGGAAGCCGGCAAGAAGCTGGGCCTGGAGATCAAGGAAGCCGCCATCTCCAACTCCACCGAAGTCCAGCAGGCGGCCGAGTCGCTGGACGTCGATGCGTTCTACGTCCCGACCGACAACGCCGTCGTCTCGGCCCTGGAGTCGCTGATCCAGGTGGCCGAATCCAAGAAGGTCCTCACCATCGCCGCCGAAGGCGATTCGGTCAAGCGCGGCACCGTGGCCACCTACGGCATCAACTACGAAAAGCTGGGCTACCAGACCGGTGAGATGGCCGTAAAGATCCTCAAGGGCGAGGCCGAGCCGGCATCGATGCCGGTGGAGACCCAGACCGAGCTGGAACTCTACGTGAACCCGGCTGCCGCCAAGCGCACCGGCGTCACGCTGCCCGACGGCTTCACTGACAAGGCCAAGGCCGAGCACGTCTTCGAGTAAACCCGAAGGCACTTCCAGCGCGAGCTGCAGAAGTCCGCAGTCCGTCCGGCGACCGGCCACCCCGGCCGCCGGACGGACCCGACGAGAGAACCAAGGTCCTTTACCTATGATTACCGCGGTTGAGCTTGGGCTGATCTACGCGATCATGGCCCTGGGGGTCTATCTGACCTTCCGCATCCTCAATTTTCCCGACCTAACCGTCGACGGCAGCTTCACCACCGGTGCCGGAGTTGCCGCCATCAGCATCATCAACGGCATGCCGCCGGTGATGGCCACAGTTTTGGCCTTCATTGCCGGCATGGCTGCCGGCGCCGTCACCGGCCTGTTGCATACCAAGGGCAAGATCAACGGCTTGCTGGCCGGCATCCTCACGATGATTGCCCTCTATTCCATCAACTTGCGCATCATGGGCAAAGCCAACCTGCCGCTGCTGCGTGAAGAAACCCTCATTACGCCGCTGCGTGAAGCAGGCTGGCTCGGTGGCATCGGCGCCATCGCCATCTTCCTGCTGGTCGCGCTGGCGGTGAAGGTGATCATGGACTGGTTCCTGCACACCGACGTCGGGCTGGCCATGCAGGCCACCGGCGACAACGAACAAATGATCCGCAGCTTCGGCGTCAGCACCGACAACCAAAAAATCCTTGGCCTGTCGCTGTCCAACGGACTGGTAGCACTCTGCGGGGCGTTCATTGCCCAGTACCAGGGGTTTGCCGACATCGGCATGGGCATCGGCCTGATCCTGGCCGGCCTGGCCTCGGTCATTATCGGCCAGGCCATCTTCGGCACCCGCCTGATCTGGATCGCCACGCTGGCCGTGGTGTTCGGGTCGGTGCTCTACCGCGTGGTCATCCAACTGGCGTTGGAAGCCGGGCTGAAGCAGACCGACATGAAACTGGTCTCCGCCGTGCTGGTGGTCATGGCGCTGCTCCTTCCGCAATGGAAGGTCTTCGCCCGGGTCGGTGGTCTGGGGAAGATGAAGAAGTCCCTGACGGGAGCGAAGGGCTGACATGCTGGAAATCACTAACGTTCACAAGACCTTCTTCGCGGGAACCGTCAACGAGCGTGTTGCCCTGCGTGAGATCAACCTGTCCCTGGCCGCGGGCGAATTCGTCACGGTCATCGGCAGCAACGGCGCCGGAAAATCCACCATTCTGAACATCACCTCCGGCAAGCTGCGTCCGGACACCGGCACGGTGAGCATTGACGGCAAGGACGTCACCAGGCTGGCCGACCATCAGCGCGCACGCTTCATCGGGCGGGTGTTCCAGGATCCGATGGCCGGCACCTCGCCGGAAATGACCATCGAAGAGAACCTGGCCATCGCCTATGAGCGCGGCAAGCGGCGCGGTCTGCGGCCCGGCGTGACCCGCAAGAAGCGCGAGTTCTTCAAAGAAGAGCTGCGCTCCTTGGAGTTGGGGCTGGAGAACCGGCTCAAGACCAAGGTGGGACTGCTCTCGGGCGGCCAGCGGCAGGCCCTGTCGCTGCTGATGGCCACCTTCAGCAGTCCGAAGATCCTGCTGCTGGACGAGCACACCGCCGCACTGGATCCGCAGCGTGCGGACCTGGTCAGCCGGCTGACCGCCGAGGTGGTGGAGCGCCATCAGCTGACCACCCTGATGGTCACGCACAACATGGAGCAGGCGCTGCGGCTGGGCACCCGGCTGATCATGATGCACGACGGCCAAATCATCCTGGACCTCAATCAGGAGCAGAAACTGAAGGCCACCGTGCCGGACCTGCTGCACGAGTTCGAAAAGATCAAGGGCGTGGTGGACGACCGCACCATGCTCCAGTAGCGCCTGGTGCTCCCGGAGTAACGCGTCCCAGACCAAACCTACGACGGCGGCTGTCCCACCCATGCGGGTGGGGTGGCCGCCGTTTTGGCGCCCGCGGCAGCAGCCAGCCGGCCGCCGAGCTCCGCGGCTCGTTGCCGGAATTCCGCCGGTTCCAGGATCTCGAACGCGAAGCCGACGGAGGCCAGCTGTACCAGCGGATAGTCGAGCGAATCGTAGCCTGCCCGCAGCACGGTGGCATCGCCGTCGTCGGAGAGGGCCGCGATGTTCGGTGGGATGCGCTCGGCGACGGCCTGCAGCGGGGCATCGATCCGTACCACCACGTCGAACTGGTACGGCGACCGGGTGATCGACTGCTGGACGTACGCGGCGAGGTCCGGCTGCGGCAACTGTCGCGGTGTGAAGCGCTCCCGGGGCGTCGGTACGGACTCGAAGCGGTCCACCCGGAAGGTGCGCCAGTCCCGCCGACCGGTATCGAAGGCCACCAGATACCAGCGCCGGCCCGTGTCCACCAGCCGGTACGGTTCGGCCAGCCGGCGGGAGGATTCGCCGTCGGCCTTGGCGTAGCGGAACCCGATCACGCGTCGCTCGGCGATGGCCCCGGAAATACCGGTCAGCACCTCGGGATCCACCGCGGCGGTGGGGCCGGCCAGGGTGACCACTGCGTTCTTCAGCGTGGAGAACTTGGGCCGCAGCCGCGAAGGCAGGACCTGCTCCAGCTTGGTCAGGGCGCGCAGTGAGGCTTCGCCGACGCCCGCCACCGGGCTGGCCGTCACTGCGCTGAGGCCCAGGGCCACGGCCAGGGCTTCGTCGTCGTCAAGCAGCAGCGGCGGAAGCTGGGCCCCCGCGCCCAGCTGGTAGCCGCCGGCCACGCCGGGGGAAGCGTTGATGGGATAACCCAGGCTGCGCAGCTTGCCGATGTCCCGGCGTACCGTGCGCTCGGTGACGCTCATCCGCTCGGCCAAGGCGGAGCCGGTCCACTCCCGGCGCATCTGGAGCAGGGAAAGCAGTTGCAGCAGTCGTGCGGACGTTTCGAGCATGGAGCCCAATCTACCCACCATTGCGGACGGGAAGTGTCCGCGATGGTGGCGCGGAAGAGGCATCGTGGCCCCCGGGCACTGGGCAAGACCTGGCCTACCCTTCAAGATGGACTCGAGGGTCCGCCTGACCGGGTTGCAGGCGGGATGGGAGCGGCGATGTCATTCAACGCAGCAGTGGAGTTGGTTGAACAACTGACCTGGCACTGGGACGCCCAGGCGCGGCCCCGGTTGCACGGACTCACCGACGAGGAGTATTTTTGGGAGCCGGCCGAGGGCTGCTGGAACGTCCGACGCCGCGGCACCAGCACGGCCCAGATGGCGGTGGGCGCCGGGGACTTTGTCATCGAATTCGCCTTGCCGGAACCGAAACCCCCGCCCTTCACGACGGTGGCCTGGCGCCTGAACCACATTCTGGTGGGGGTGCTGGGAAGCCGGAACGCTTCACACTTTGGCGGCCCGGAGGTGGGCTACGAGTCCTTCGACTATCCGGCAACCGCCGCCGGGGCGTTGGCCTTGCTGGACGAATACTACGAACGGTGGCTTGACGGTGTCCGCGCGCTCGGCGAGGACGGGCTGGGCCGGCCGTGCGGACCGGCGGAGGGGCATTTTGCCGACCGGTCCATGGGGACGCTGGTGCTGCACATCAACCGGGAAATGATTCATCATCTGGCCGAGATTGCGCTCTTGCGGGACTTGTTCGCCCACCGTCAGTAGCATGACGGAGCCCGGCCGGGTAGCGGTCGGGCTCGGGGGTGGATGGAGGCCAGGCAAGAACGGTTAGCTCAGACCAGCCGGACGAGATCGGAATAGGGGCGGCTCGGGATGGAGCCCGCGGTCCAATCGGCGTGCGAACGTTCCGGCGGGGTGGCGCCGCGTCCGTCCCGGATAACCAATCGGAGGGTGGCGACGATGACGAAGAGTGCCAAGACGGTGATCAGAAGTAGTTCCATGCCTCAATGGTGATCCTGATGCAGCCCAAAAAAGAGTGGCAGAAACGACCATAAAGCATAAAAAACTGCCATACTGGTTGCATGTTGAAAACAGTGGCTGTGGTGGTGCTTCCCGGGGCCGCGCCGTTCGAGTTTGGCGTGGTCTGCGAGGTCTTCGGCATTGACCGGTCCGACCGTGGCACGGGCGTTCCGGCGTTCGACTTCCGGATCTGCACCACGGTGCCCGGAGTGGTCAGCAGCAAGCTGGGATTCTCCCTCAACGTCCCGCTTGGGCTGGAGGCGACGGCCGATGCAGACCTGGTGGTAGTTGCCCCCTACCAGCAGATGGATCAAGTCCCCGACGAGCTGCGGGACGCCCTGCACGCCGCGCACGCCCGCGGCGCCTGGGTGTTGTCCGTGTGCTCGGCGGCCTTTGTGCTGGCCGAAGCGGGACTGCTGGACGGCCGCCGCGCCACAACGCACTGGCAGTACTCCCACCAGTTGGCGGCCAGCTATCCGCAAATCGACGTCGACGAAAACGTGCTGTATGTAGAGGACGACCGCATCATCACCAGCGCCGGAACGGCCGCGGGGATCGACGCCTGCCTGCACTTGGTCCGGACCGAACTCGGGGCCTCGGTGGCCACCGCCATCGCCCGGGACATGGTGGTGCCGCCGCACCGGGCCGGCGGGCAGGCGCAGTACATTGACCGCCCGATGTCGCTGGCGGGCTGCCACACGCTCAAAGACCTGTTGGTGTGGCTGGATGAAAACCTGGCCCAGGACGTGACGGTCGCCCAGTTGGCCGCCAGGGTGCACATGTCCGAGCGCACCTTCGCGCGCCGGTTCCGGGCCGAAACCGGTGCAACACCTGCAGCATGGATCAACGCGCAGCGGGTCCTGCGCGCTCAGGAGTTGCTGGAGGAATCGGATCTGAATATCGAGGAAATCGCACGGCTCACCGGCTTCGGCCAAGCGGTGCTGCTGCGACACCATTTCGCCAAGTCCGTCGGCGTGAGCCCGGCGGCCTACCGCCGCACTTTCCGCGGCAGCGGCGTTTCGGCCAAGGCTCTTCAGTCTGCGGCCGCGGCCCATTAGCGACTGTCAGGCCCTGGATCCGCGATGACTGCCCTTGTGCTGCGACCATGCCGCATGGACAATCATAAGCGTGCTTAGTATATGGGCTGGCATCACCGGTCAGTGGGTTGCTAGGCGCGCGACACAACGTGAGCAAGGGAGATCCGGTGATGAGTTCGTTTTCAGCAGGAGCCAGCAGTTCAAAGGAACGGCGCAATGATGTGGTGGCCGCCGAGCATCGCCAGTTCGGCGGCATGAAGTTCGGGTCGGCGTTCTTCGGCTGGATAGCCGCCACGGGTATAGGAGCGATTCTGACTGCGCTGGTGGCCGCCATCGGCGCGGCCACCAGCTCGCAGAGCGCAGATCCGAGCCAGGCCGCCGAGCAGGCGTCCCAAAATCTGGGCACGGTGGGCATTGTCGGCGGTATCGCCCTGGCCGTGATCCTGTTCATTTCGTACTTCTGCGGCGGGTATGTGGCAGGACGGATGGCTCGGTTCGACGGTGTGAAGCAAGGGTTGGCCGTGTGGCTCTGGGCCGTCGTGGCGGCGATTGTCCTGGCCGTGCTGGGGCTGATCGTCGGTAGCCAGTTCAATGTCCTCAGCACGTTGAACGGTTTCCCCCGCCTTCCCGTGGGTGAAGACACGCTGACGACCGGCGGGATCATCGTCCTGGTGGTTGCGGCACTAGTCTCGCTGGCGGGTGCGCTGCTCGGTGGCAGGGCCGGAATGCACTTCCACCGCAAAGTGGACCAGGTCGGTGTGGACCACAGCCTGGGGTCGGCAGAGCGCTGACGCAGGCGGCTGCCAAAGCCAGACAGACAGGGGCAAGGTGCTCCGGCTGGCGCTTAAACAAGGAATCCCCGGCCGATTGGCCGGGGATTCCCCTTGTCCTGCATCATCAGTGCCCTCGATAGGATTCGAACCTACGGCCTTCTGCTCCGGAGGCAGACGCTCTATCCCCTGAGCTACGAGGGCGCGGCACCGGCTGTTCGCCTGGTGCCCTGCGGGACCTATTGAGCTTATCAGCATCCGGCCCGGCAAAAGAAATGCGCAACGCCGCACCGCCGGAGGGCCGGTCGTGGGGGAGCGGCCGGCGACCGCGCCGAAAGGCGCCCCCGAAAGACCGGTGCGAGCCCCGTCACAGCCGGACCGCGGAAAGCCGGGCGGTACAAGCGATTGCCCTATGCTTGTGGGGTGACTCCTGAAGAACTTTCCGCTGCCATTGCCGCCTGCCTGCAGGCCGCCGTCGACGCCGGCGATTTCGCCGTCGAAATGCCGGACGAGGTCCGGGTGGAGCGACCGAAGAACCGGGAGCATGGGGACTGGGCCACCAACATTGCCATGCAGTTGGGCAAAAAGGCCGGCATGAATCCCCGCCAGTTCGCGGAGATCCTCAGTGCTCGCTTGGAGAAGATCGACGGCGTGGCCCGGGTCGAGATTGCCGGCCCCGGCTTCCTCAACATCACCGTGGATGCCGCCGCCGCCGGCGTGCTGGCCAAGAGCATCGTCGAAGCTGGAACCGGCTACGGTACCAGCGATGATCTGGCCGGGCAGCGCATCAACCTGGAGTTCGTCTCCGCCAACCCCACCGGCCCGATCCATCTGGGTGGCACCCGCTGGGCAGCGCTGGGCGATTCGCTGGCGCGCATCCTGGTTGCCCAGGGCGCGGACGTCGCGCGCGAGTACTACTTCAACGATCACGGTTCGCAGATCGACCGCTTTGCCCGCTCCCTGCTGGCGAAGGCCAAGGGCGAGCCCGCACCTGAGGACGGGTACGGCGGAGATTACATCGCCGACATCGCCAACGCGGTGCTGGAACAGAACCCCGGCGCGCTCTCGGCTGCGGACCCGCAGGAAGAATTCCGCAGCCGCGGCGTCGAGTTAATGTTCGCGGCCATCAAGAAATCGCTGCATGAATTCGGTGTGGATTTCGATGTGTACTTCCACGAGAATTCGCTGTTCGAGGACGGCGCCGTCGAGAAGTTGCTGGAAGAGCTGAAAAGCTCGGGCAGCCTCTACTTCAACGACGGCGCATGGTGGCTGAAGTCCACCGACTTCGGCGACGATAAGGACCGCGTGGTCATCAAGTCCGACGGCAACGCAGCCTACATCGCCGGTGACATTGCCTACTTCAAGAACAAACGGGACCGCGGGTTCGACCTCTGCATCTATATGCTCGGCGCCGACCACCACGGCTACGTCGCCCGGTTGAAGGCCGCCGCGGCCGCCATGGGCGACAGCGCCGACCGGGTGGAAGTGCTGATCGGCCAGATGGTCAACCTGGTCAAGGACGGCAAGCCGATGCGGATGTCCAAGCGCGCCGGCACCGTGGTGACCATGGAGGACCTCGTCGACGCGGTGGGCGTGGATGCGGCCAGGTATGCATTGACCCGCTCGCACGCCGATTCGAACATCGACATTGACCTGGACCTGCTGGTCAAGCACAGCAACGACAACCCGGTCTACTACGTGCAGTACGCGCATGCGCGCACCTGCGCCGTCGCCCGCAATGCAACTGCCTCCGGAGTGGACCGCAGCACGTTCGACGCGTCGCTGCTGGACCACGCCACCGAGAATGAACTGCTGGCCGTGCTGGGCGCCTACCCGTCGGTGGTCGCCATGGCCGCGAAGTTCCGCGAACCGCACCGAGTCGCCCGCCACCTGGAAGTCATCGCCGGCGCCTACCACCGCTGGTACGACGCCTGCCGCGTCACCCCGATTGGCGACGGCGAAGTGACCGACACGCACCGTACCCGGCTGTGGCTGAACACCGCCGTGACCCAGGTGCTGGCCAACGGTCTGGACCTGCTGGGCGTCAGCGCCCCGGAGAGGATGTAATGCCCACAGCACAAGAATCCGGCGCCGCGTCCGAGCTGGCCCCGGACTGGCTGACCTGCCCGCAGGATGTCAACACGCTGGACGCCAAGCTGTGGGCCCAGGACGTGGCCCGCGGTGCAGCCGGAGAGCTGGAAGTCTCCGGCATCGGCGTCGCCGCGCTCAAGGAGCAGTTCGGCACGCCGCTGTTCGTGGTATCCGAGGACGACTTCCGCGCCCGTGCGCGCGCCTTCAAGCAGGCCTTCGACGATGCCTTCAGTTCGCTGTGCGGCGGCGTGGACGTCTACTACGCCGGCAAGGCGTTCCTCAGCGTGGAGATTGCCCGCTGGGTGGCCCAGGAAGGGCTTCGGCTGGACACCTGCTCCGGCGGCGAGCTTGCCGTTGCCGCCCGCGCGGGCATCCCGGGGGAGGACCTGGGCCTGCACGGCAACAACAAGTCGGACGCCGAGATCCACCGCGCGCTGGACATGGGCCTGGGCCGCATTGTGGTGGACAGCCTGGATGAACTGGCTCGGGTCGGTGCGATCGCCGCAGCCCGCGGCGACATGGCCAACGTGATGCTGCGGCTGACCCCGGGCGTGCACGCGCACACCCACGAGTTCATTGCGACGGCGCATGAAGACCAGAAGTTCGGCCTCTCGATGGCTGCCGCCGACTCCGGCCAGGAACAGGACCGTCCGGAGCACGACGGCGGCGCGTCGGCTCAGTCTGCCGGCTCACCCGCCGCGCAGGCCGTGGCGGCGGCGCTGGCGCACGAGTCGATCAACCTGCTGGGCTTGCACTGCCATATCGGCTCGCAGATTTTCGAGCCCGAGGGCTTCGCACTGGCGGCTGAACGGCTGCTGACCTTCGTCGCGCAGGTCCGGGAGGATCACGGCGTTGACCTGCATGAACTCGATCTGGGTGGCGGCTACGGCATTGCCTACACCGAAGCCGACACCCCGCGCCCGCCGGCCGAACTCGCCCAGGCGATGGCCGCCGTCGTGCGCGCCACCACCGAGCGGCTGGGCATCCCGGTGCCGCGGATCTCGATCGAGCCGGGCCGCGCGATCGCCGGGCCGAGCACGTTCACCCTCTACTCGGCCGGTACCCGCAAGACCGTGCAGGTTGACCTGGACGGTGGCGGCAGCAGTCCGCGGCGCTATGTGTCGGTGGACGGCGGCATGAGCGATAACGCCCGCCCGGTGCTCTACGACGCCGATTATTCGGCCGTGTTGGCTTCCCGTGTGACGGAAGCAGCGCCGATTATTTCCCGCGTGGTTGGTAAACACTGCGAGAGCGGTGACATTGTAGTCAGGAACGTTTACCTGCCCGAGGACATCGAGGCGGGGGACCTGCTGGCAGTGCCGGCGACCGGGGCCTATTGCTGGGCGCTCTCCAGCAACTACAACTACGTTGCCCGGCCGCCCGTAGTGGCGGTGCGCGGCGGGCAGGCGCGGTTGATCATCCGCGGCGAAACCGAAGACGACCTGCTGGCCCGCGACCTGGGCTGACCCCCGGCGGCGGCAGGCAAGGCGAGCGAGACAAAAGACTGAGAGTTTGGGCAGCATGAAAACGCTGAAAGTAGCACTGTTGGGATGCGGGAATGTCGGAGCCCAGGTGGCCCGGATCCTGATTGACGACGCCGAAGTGCTCGCCGCGCGCACCGGCGCGCGGCTGCAACTGACCGGGATCGCGGTGCGCGACGTTGCCGCCAAGCGGACAGTGGAGTTGCCCGCAGAGCTGTTCACCACCGAGGCCGAGCCGCTGGTCAAGGACGCCGACATTGTGATTGAGCTGCTCGGCGGACTGGAGCCGGCCCGGACGCTCATCCGCACCGCGATCGACAACGGCGCCGCGGTGGTCACCGGCAACAAGGCCCTGCTGGCGGCCGAAGGCCAGGACCTGTACGCCCGCGCCGACGAAGCCGGCGTCGAGCTCTCCTTCGAAGCAGCAGTTGCCGGCGCCATCCCGCTGCTGCGGCCCATCCGCGAGTCGCTGGCGGGTGACCGCATCACCAAGGTGATGGGCATTGTCAACGGCACCACCAACTACATCCTTGACCAGATGGACTCCACCGGCGCCCAGTTTGCCGATGCGCTGGCCGCCGCGCAGGAACTCGGCTACGCCGAGGCGGATCCCACCGCCGACGTCGAAGGCCATGACGCCGCAGCCAAGGGCGCGATCCTGGCCGAGCTGGCCTTCCACAGCGCGTTCGACCTGGCCGATGTGCAGTGCGAGGGCATTAGTTCCATCTCCGCGGACGACATCGCCGCGGCCAAGGACACCGGCTACGTGATCAAGCTGCTGTCCATCGCCGAGCGGCTGCGCGGCGCCGACGGCCGCGAGGGCGTGGCCGTGCGGGTCCACCCGACCCTGCTGCCGCGCAAGCACCCGCTGGCAGCCGTGCACGGAGCGTTCAACGCGGTCTTCGTGGAAGCCGAAAACGCCGGCGAAATGATGTTCTACGGCCAGGGGGCCGGCGGGGCGCCGACCGCTTCAGCCGTCGTAGGCGATGTGGTCAGCGCCGCCCGGCGCATGGTCGGCGGTGGCCCCGGCCGGACCGAAACGCCGACGGTGGCGCTGCCCGCCGTCGGACTGGACTCGGTCAAGACCAGCTACTATGTCGGCCTGGAAGTGGCCGACCAGCCGGGCGTGCTGGCCAAGATTGCCGGCGTCTTCGCCGACCACGGCGTCTCCATCGAGACCATGCGCCAAACCATTCACGCCGAAGCGCACCCGGACGCCGCCGAGGCCGGCGGCCAGCTGACCGCCGAACTGCGCTTCGTCACGCACCGGGCGTCCGAGGCGTCGCTGGCCGCGACGGTTGAGGCCGTGCGCGGGCTCGATATTGTCAACGCTGTAACCTCTGTCCTGCGAGTAGAAGGAATCTAAGTGGCCCACCAATGGCGCGGCGTCATCCGTGAATACGCGGACCGGCTGCCGGTAACGGAGCAGACCGAGATAATCACCCTCGGCGAAGGCGGCACCCCGCTGGTGCATGCCAAGGCGCTCTCCGAGCTGACCGGCTCCGAGGTGTACCTGAAGGTGGAGGGGATGAATCCCACCGGCTCCTTCAAGGACCGCGGCATGACCATGGCCATGACGGCGGCGGTGGAGGCCGGCGCCAAGGCAGTGGTCTGCGCGTCCACCGGCAACACCTCCGCCTCCGCGGCCGCCTACGCCACCCAGGCAGGGCTGAAGTGCGCGGTGCTGGTGCCCGCCGGCAAGATCGCCATGGGCAAGATGAGCCAGGCAATCGCGCACGGTGCCGAAATCATCCAGATCAATGGCAACTTCGACAACTGCCTGGAAGTGGCCCGCAAACTCTCCGAGGCCTACCCGGTGTTCCTGGTGAATTCGGTGAATCCGGCACGCATCCAGGGCCAGAAGACGGCAGCCTTCGAAACGGTCGACTACCTGGGCGACGCGCCGGACATCCACGTGATGCCGGTGGGCAACGCGGGCAACATCACCGCCTACTGGAAGGGCTACCAGGAGTACGCCGCGCCGTACGAGTCCGCTACCGCCGGCATGCTCGGCCCGGTCGCCACCAAGACTCCGACGCTGTGGGGCTTCCAGGCCGCCGGCGCCGCCCCGCTGGTGCTGGGGCACCCGGTGACCGAACCGGAGACCGTCGCCACCGCGATCCGGATCGGCAATCCGGCCTCCTGGGACACCGCCATTGCTGCCCGCGACGAGTCCGGCGGCCTGATCGACTCGGTGACCGACGACGAGATCCTGGCCGCGCACCGCTGGCTGTCCTCGAAGGAGGGCGTCTTCGTGGAGCCCGGCTCTGCCGCGGGCGTGGCCGGCGTAATCAAGAAGCACGCCGCCGGCGAAGTGCCCGCGGGCAAGACCATCGTCATCACGGTCACCGGACACGGCCTGAAGGACCCGCAGTGGGCGCTGCGAACCGAGGACGGCAGCGAAGCGTCGCCGATCAAGGTGGACTTCGACGTGGTCAGCGTGGCCTCCGCCCTGGGTCTTGAGTAGCAGCACCTTGGCGGGGGAGGACGCCGCGGTGGCCGGCCGCATCGCGCCCGGCCAGCGCGTCACGGTCCGGGTGCCGGCCACCAGCGCCAACCTGGGGCCGGGCTTCGACAGCCTGGGCCTGGCCTTGTCGTTCCATGACACCGTTACGGTGGAGTCGACCGACGACGGTGTTTTCCACGCTTCCGTCACGGGTGAAGGCGCGGCCAACCTGCCCTCGGACGAATCGCACCTCATCATCCGCACCCTGCGCGACACGCTGCGCCAGGCGGGGTACGACGCCGATGGGTTGCGTTTGGAAGCCGAGAACCTGATCCCGCACGGGCGGGGGATGGGTTCCTCCGCCGCCGCCGTGGTGTCCGCCGTGCTGTTGGCCGATGCGCTGCTGCCGGAACAGGCACGCCTGGGGGCCGGGAAGATCCTGCAAATCTGTTCCACTCTGGAAGGCCATCCGGATAACGTGGCGCCGGCGCTGAGCGGCCAGTTGGCCATCTCCTGGGAGGAAGCCGGTGTGTTCTATAGCACCCGGGTTCCGATCTGCCCGGACGTCGTGCCGGTGGTGGCCATACCGTCCTACGAACTCTCCACCGAAACGGCACGCAATCTGCTGCCGGCTTCGGTTCCGCACCACGTTGCTGCCGCCAACTCCGGCCGCGCCGCACTCCTGGTCCAGGCACTCACCCGCGACCCGTCCCTGCTGCGGGCAGGGACTGAAGAATGGCTGCACCAGCGGCACCGGGCGCCGGCGATGAAACCCAGCGCTGCGCTCATCGAGACGCTGCGCGGCCAAGGCCATGCGGCCGTCGTGTCCGGAGCCGGGCCGACCGTCATGACGCTGGCCGCGGATGAGGCCGAGGCGGCGCAGGTCCAGAAGGCCATCGCCACCCATCTGGACCAGCTCGACATGCCGGGGAACTGGCGTGTTCTGAAACTGGCAGTAGACACAGATGGTGCTAAAGTGGAAGTGCACCCCCGGGATTAACCGGCGAGGAACCCTGTCCGGATATTCCGGATCACGCAAGCCGAGTAGCCGTTGAGGCAGGATCCCCGTTCCAGGTGCAGCCTTTCAGGAGCCTTCCGCGGCACTCAGGCGTTGCTGCCGGCCATCGGCCGGACAGGACCTCACTCGTTCCAGCCGGACGGCTTGTTTCAAGGGCTTTCATATCTGTTCACCCGGATTTTCCTCGGCATGATGCCGCAGGCAATAACGGACCCCGGCCGGGCTTCTCATGCAACGGTCGGGTGGCAAACAACGCGGTGCGCTTCATATGCACACCGCCCGACGAGGGGGAAGGATCCTTCGTGACCGAAACCACTGACCTGACTGCAGGTGTGGAAACAATAGACTCTCCTGCACCGAAGAGTGCAGGCCTTGCCGGCCTGAAGCTGGCCCAACTGCAGGTGCTGGCCGGACAGCTCGGCATCACCGGTGGCTCCCGGATGCGCAAGGGCGACCTCGTCGCCGCGATTTCCGACCACCAGCGTGGCTCCTCAGTCGCCGACCGGGCGGCCAAGAAGGTGGACCAGCCGACACGCACCGAAGCTCCGGCCCAGGCCAAGGAAGCTTCGGCTCCGGCCAAGGAGGCCCCGGCCAAGGAAGAGACCACTGGCACCGCGGGCGAGGGCGCCGGCAGCAAGTCCGGCGGTGACCTCAACAAGGCCGCCGAGCGGGTCAGCCGTACCCGCAACCGCAACCGTCGCGCCAGCAGCGACGGCACGGTGGCGTCTGCCGAGGGCGAGGCCACGGCCGCGACCACCGCCGCCGCCGCGCCGGCCGAAGCCCCTGCCCAGGCTCCCGCAGTGGAGACCGTCCAGGCCGACGGCGAAGTCCGCCAGGAGCGCCGCGGACGCGGACGCAACCGCCGTTCGGAATCCGGCCAGCAGGACGTAGCCGAAACCAAGGGCGATACCCAGCAGGAAACCGCCGAAGCCGGCAAGCAGGACGAGAAGAAGGACGGCCAGGACGGCGCCGGCCAGCAGCAGTCCGGCCGCGGCGAGGGCCAGTCCGACCGCCGCACCCGCGATCGCACCCGCAGCCGCAACGAATCCGACCGCGACGCAGGTCGGGACAACCGGGACAACCGTCAGGATGACGGCGAGGACGGCGGCCGCGGACGCAACCGCAACCGCCGCAACCGCCGCGACAATGACACCAACACCCGTTACCGCGACCGCAATGAGCGCCGCCGCGGCCGCGAACGCGGTCCTGACGTCGACGACACCGAGATCTCCGAAGACGATGTGCTGCTGCCCGTCGCCGGCATCCTGGACGTGCTGGAGAACTACGCCTTCGTGCGCACTTCCGGCTACCTGCCCGGACCGAACGACGTCTACGTCTCGCTGGCCCAGGTCAAGAAGTACAACCTGCGCAAGGGCGACGCCGTCGTCGGCGCCATCCGCGCCCCGCGCGACGGCGACTCGGGCGGCCAGAGCAGCCGGCAGAAGTTCAACGCGCTGGTCAAGCTCACTTCCGTCAACGGCAAGCCGGTGGAAGACAACAAGGACCGCGTGGACTTCACCAAGCTGGTTCCGCTCTACCCGTCGGAGCGCCTGCGCCTGGAGACCGAGCCGAAGAAGATCGGCCCCCGCGTCATCGACCTGGTGGCGCCGATCGGCAAGGGCCAGCGCGGCCTGATCGTCTCCCCGCCGAAGGCCGGCAAGACCCTGATCCTGCAGTCCATCGCGAATGCGATCACCACCAACAACCCTGAGGTCCACCTCATGATGGTGCTGGTTGACGAGCGGCCTGAAGAGGTCACCGACATGCAGCGCACGGTCAAGGGCGAGGTCATCGCCTCCACCTTCGACCGTCCCGCCGATGACCACACCACGGTGGCCGAACTGGCCATCGAGCGTGCCAAGCGCCTGGTGGAAATGGGCATGGACGTGGTGGTCCTGCTGGACTCGATGACCCGCCTGGGACGTGCCTACAACCTGGCCGCTCCCGCCTCCGGCCGTATCCTCTCCGGCGGTGTGGACTCGTCCGCGCTGTACCCGCCGAAGCGCTTCTTCGGTGCCGCCCGCAACATCGAAAACGGCGGCTCCCTGACCATCCTCGCCACCGCTTTGGTGGAGACCGGGTCCAAGATGGACGAGGTCATCTTCGAGGAATTCAAGGGCACCGGCAACATGGAACTGCGGCTGTCCCGCTCGCTGGCGGACAAGCGCATCTTCCCGGCCGTCGACGTCAACGCCTCCGGCACCCGCCGCGAGGAAAACCTGCTCTCGCCCGAAGAGGTCAAGATCATGTGGCGCCTGCGCCGGGTCCTCTCCGGACTGGACACCCAGCAGGCGCTGGAACTGCTCACCGGCAAGATCCGGGAAACGCAGTCCAACGTCGAGTTCCTGATGCAGGTCCAGAAGACGACGCTCGGCTCGAAGGCTGAGAACGACAAGTAGCTGGTTTATAGCCGCTGATTTTTTGCCGGCCCCGCCCCTACGCCGGGCGGCCCAGGATCTGCGATCCTGAGCCGCCCGGCTCCGGTAGGCCCGATGCCACTCCCGGGCCGGCAAAAAACTCAGCGGCTGTTGCTGTTAAGTCACCTTTCCGTCCCCGTCGTTGTGGTTGCTATTTAGACTTGTTGTGAGTCGAAAGAGGTTTGAAGATGTTTGAGTCCGTTCAGGGGCTGTTGGATGAGCATGCCCAGCTGCAGAAGGAATTGAGCGACCCTGCTGTCTATGCCGATCAGGCGCGGGCGCGGAAGCTGGGGCGGCGGTCGGCGGAGCTGAACGGCATTGTGGAGGCGCACAAGCGCTGGTCGCACCTGTCGGACGATCTGGAAGCGGCCCGCGAACTCGCCGATGAGGATCCGGAACTGGCGGCCGAGGTTCCAGGGCTCGAGGCCGAACTCGAGACCGCCCAGGAACGGCTCCGCCGGCTGCTGATCCCGCGCGATCCGGACGACGCCCGCAATGTGATCATTGAGGTCAAGGGCGGCGAAGGCGGCGACGAAGCGGCGCTGTTCGCGGGCGACCTGCTGCGGATGTATATGCGCTATGCGGAGTCGCGCGGCTGGAAGACCGAAATCATCTCGGCAACGGAATCCGATCTGGGCGGCTACAAGGACGTGCAGATGGCCATCAAGGGCAATTCCAACGACCCGGCCGAGGGCGTGTGGGCCAGAATGAAGTTCGAGGGCGGCGTGCATCGTGTGCAGCGTGTCCCGGTGACCGAATCCCAGGGCCGCATCCACACCTCCGCCGCGGGCGTGCTGGTGCTGCCCGAAGTGGACGAACCGGAAGAAATCGACATCAGCCAGAACGACCTGAAAATCGACGTCTACCGTTCCTCAGGGCCCGGCGGCCAGTCCGTGAACACCACCGACTCGGCGGTGCGCATCACCCACCTGCCCACAGGCATCGTGGTGGCGATGCAGAACGAGAAGTCGCAGCTGCAGAACCGTGAGGCCGGTATGCGTGTGCTCCGTGCGCGGCTGCTGGCCCACCAACAGGAGCAGATCGACGCCGCGAACTCCGAGACGCGCAAGTCGCAGATCCGCACCATGGACCGGTCCGAGCGCATCCGTACCTACAACTTCCCGGAAAACCGGATTGCCGACCACCGCACCGGCTACAAGGCCTACAACCTGGACGCGGTGATGAACGGCGAACTGGAACCCGTGATCCAGTCCGCCATCCAGGCAGACGAGGAACACCGGCTGGCCGCCCTGGGCGAGGAAAACTAGCCAGCGGTGCCCGGCACGAGTCTTGCCGAAGCCCTCTCCGCCGCCGCCGCGCGGCTGGCAGAGGCCGGCGTCCCTTCGCCGCGCGTGGACGCCGAGTTGCTGGCCGCCCACCTGCTGGGCGTTTCGCTCGGTCGCGTCCGTGCGCTGGCGCTGATGGACGCGGAGTCTCCGGCCGGTCTGGAGGACTTGGTGGCCGAACGCGCCACCCGGGTTCCGCTGCAGCACATCACCGGCCGGGCCTTCTTCCGGCACCTTGAGCTGCAGGTGGGACCGGGAGTCTTCGTGCCGCGGCCAGAGACCGAAACGGTCGCCCAGCGTGCAATCGACCATGCGCGGGCCCTGCCCGCTGCCAAAGTAGTGGACCTGGGCACCGGCTCCGGTGCCATCGCCGCCGCCGTCGCCAGTGAAGTGCCGACGGCCACCGTGTACGCGGTGGAGCTTAGCGACCTTGCACATGCCTGGGCCGAACGGAACCTCGCGCCGCTGGGCGTCAGGCTGTTAAAGGAGGACCTGCGCACCGCGCTGTCCGCGCATGACGGAACCTTCGACGTCGTCGTGTCCAATCCGCCCTACATTCCCGCCGAAGCGATCCCGCGTGAGCCCGAAGTCGCCGACCACGATCCGCAGATGGCACTCTACGGCGGGGGAGCGGACGGTATGGAGTTGCCGGCCGCCACGGCGGCAACCGCTGCGCGGCTGTTGAAGCCCGGCGGCTACTTCATCATGGAGCATGCCGAGGTCCAGGCCGCAGCGGTGTTGTCCCTGCTGGACGCTGCCGGATGCTGGCAGCAGGTGGCTACCGAGTACGATCTAACCGGGCGCGAGCGGGCCACGTCCGCTCGACGGTTATGAGAATGGAACAATGAAACTGTGAGCACCACGTTCAACTGCACCGACGCCGCAGACCGCAGCGAGGGACTCGCGGCCGCACAAGCCGCCCTCGCCGACCGGCAGTGTGTTGTCATGCCCACCGATACGGTTTACGGGATCGCCGCCGACGCGTTCTCGCCCCAGGCGGTGGCCACCCTGCTGGCAGCCAAGGGCCGCGGGCGGAAAATGCCGCCGCCGGTCCTGGTGCCGCGACCGCAAACCATGGACGGCCTCGCCACCGACGTGAGCGACGAAGCCCGCGCCCTTGCCGATGCCTTTTGGCCCGGCGGCCTGACGTTGATTTTCCGTGCCCAGCCGTCGCTGACCTGGGACCTGGGCGAAACCAAGGGCACCGTGGCGCTGCGCATGCCCGACGACGAGCTGGCGCTGGAACTGCTGGCAGCCACCGGACCGTTGGCCGTTTCCTCCGCCAACCGCACCGGCCACCCCTCGGCCCAGACGGCCGCGCAGGCCAGGGAGCAGCTGGCTGAATCGGTGGACGTCTATTTGGAAGACGGTTTCCGTCCTGCCGAGGGCGCGACGGCGGTGCCCTCCACCATCGTGGACTGCACCTCCAGCCCCCTGCGGGTGGTGCGCGAAGGCACCATCAGCCTGGAAACCTTGCGAACCGTCGTCCCGGATGTCCTTGGCCTGGGGGAGACGGTGGAAGCATGAGCCGCGTTTCCGCTCTTCCCCCCGGCAAGACGGCCAGCAGCGACCGCGCCTTGTGGCTCTGGTCGCAGATCCTGCTGGACTCCCTGGCCTGGGTTGTGGCGATTGTGCTGGCCGTTTTCCTGCGCTACGAAATGGCGCTGAGCCCCGCCAAGATCCCCGGCATCATCCTGCTGTGCGCACTGGCGATCGCGGCCCAGGTGGCCGTCGGCTCCGCCTTCGCGCTTTATAAGGGACGCTACAGTTTCGGCAGTTTCCACGAGGCCAAGCTGCTGGTCATGGTGACCATCTCGGTGTCCGTGATCCTGACCGTCGGACTGCTGACGTTCGGTATCTCGCTGGGCATCGCCCGCGGCACCGGCCTGATCGCGTTCCCCTTCGCCTGCTTGTTCATGGCGGCGGTGCGCTACCTGAAGCGCATGTATGTGGAAAGCAAAGCCAAGCCGGGCGAACAGGCCGAACGCACGCTGATCTACGGCGCCGGGTTTGTCGGCAACAACATCGTCACCCGGATGAGCAATGATCCTGCCTCGCCGTGGCTGCCGGTGGGACTGATCGATGACGATCCCGCCAAGAAGCACCTGCGCATCGCGTCCGTTCCGGTGCTGGGCAGGATGGAAGACCTGCCGGAAATTGTGCACCGCACCCAGGCAACCGTCCTGCTGGTGGCGATCGCGGACATCGACTCCGTGCAGATGCGGAAAATCTCCGACACCGTCGCCGGCCTGAACGTACGGGTCCTGGTGGTCCCGCCGCTGAAGGACATGCTGACCGGTCGGCAGGACTTCTCCTTCCGCGAAGTGGCGATTGAGGACCTGATCGGGCGCCAACCGGTGGATATCCACGTGGAAGAAATTGCCCACTACGTGACCGGCAGGCGGGTGCTGGTCACTGGCGCCGGCGGGTCCATTGGTTCCGAGCTGTGCCGGCAGATCCACGCCTTCCAGCCGGCCGAACTGATCATGCTGGACCGCGATGAGACCGGTTTGCAGGGCACCCAGATTTCAATCACCGGCCAGGGCCTGCTCACCGGCAAGGATACGGTGCTGGCCGACATCCGCGACGCCGGTGCACTGGAAGCCATTTTCTTGGACCGCAGGCCCGAAGTGGTGTTCCACGCTGCGGCGCTGAAGCACGTTTCGCTGCTGGAGCAGTATCCGGAAGAGGCCTGGAAGACCAACGTGCTCGGCTCGCTGAACGTGCTGCGCGCCGCCCGCGCTGCCCGAGTCGAGACTTTCGTCAACGTTTCCACCGACAAGGCAGCCAACCCCACCACCGTGCTGGGCCATTCCAAGCGGGTAGCGGAGAAGCTCACTGCCTGGGTGGCGCAGGAAACCGGACTGAAGTATGTCTCCGTGCGGTTCGGCAACGTGCTGGGCAGCCGCGGATCGGTGCTGCCGCTGTTCAGCGAACAGATCCGCAAGGGCGGTCCGGTCACGGTGACCGACGCAGAGGCCACCCGGTTCTTCATGACCATCCCGGAAGCGTGCCAGCTGGTGATCCAGGCCGGCGCCATCGGCACCGGCGGCGAAGTGATGATTTTGGACATGGGCGAACCGGTCAAGATCCTGGATGTAGCCGAGCGGATGATCGCGATGTCGGGCCGGGACGTGGAGATTGTCTTCACCGGCCTGCGCCCGGGCGAAAAGCTGCACGAAGACCTGATCGGGGACGGCGAAAGCGATTCGCGGCCGCTGCACCCCAAGATCTCGCACGCGAGCATCGAGGGACTTGATCCGGACCGGATGAGCCTGGCCGACTGGAAGAGCCGGCAGCATCTGGTCTCCGCATCGACCGGCGCGCTGGACACTGTCCCAGTGGCAATGGCGCCGGATGACAACCTTGAACCCGACGAGCGGGAGCGGGCCTCGTGACCACAGCCGTGGTGTCCGTTGTTGCAGCCCTTCTGCTGAGCCTCCTTCTGCCGTTTGGGCTGATCCCGCTGCTCAAACGGCACGGAGTGCTTGACGTGCCGAATGAACGTTCGTCGCACACGCGGGCCGTGGTCCGCGGCGTCGGCATCACGGTGGCGGTCGGGCTGGTGGCCGGGCTCCTCATTGCAGGCTTCGGCAATGCCGCGGAATTCCCGCAGTTGCTGCTCGCGGTCGCGGTCGTGGCGGCGGCGGCAGCGCTGCTGGGCTGGGTCGAGGACTTCCGCGGGCTGTCCATCCGCGGCCGGGCCGCGCTGCAGCTCGGCATCGGCGCCGGCGGAACCGCACTGGCCATCGAACTGACCGGCCAGACATGGTGGTGGCTGCCGCTCGGCGCCCTGGCCCTGGCCGCCTACATCAACATCGCCAATTTCATGGATGGCGTGAACGGGATCTCCGGGCTGCACGGAACCGCCGTGGGATTGATGTTTGCCGCCACCGGAGCCGTGACCGGCCATGGCTGGCTGGTGGTCGGCGGCGCCGTCGTGGCCGCCGCGTTCGTGGCGTTCCTGCCCTGGAACCTCGGGCGCGGCAACGTCTTCCTGGGCGATGTCGGCAGCTACCTGTTGGGTGCCTCCCTGGCCATGCTTGGCCTGACGGCTTTCCTCGATGGAGTAGCCGCCGAGTACCTGTTGGGGCCGGTGGCCATCTACCTGGCGGATACTCTCGCTACGCTGCTGCGCAGGATCAGTGCGGGGGAGCGGTGGTACGCGCCGCACCGCACGCACGCCTACCAGCGCCTGACGGACGTGGGCTTCAGCCACCTGCAGTCGGCGCTGCTGGTCACCGGGTGCTCGCTGCTGACCGGTTTTTGCGGCTACTTGGCCGCCGAATCAGACCTGTTGGGCAAGGCCGCCGCCATCGTGGCAGGCGCCGCCGTCGTTGTTTTCTATTTGCGTTCCCCGGTAATTTTCAGCCGGCGGTCGGCCAAGGCTGCCGGACCGACAGCGTAACAGCGGGTCGCGCATCGTCGGCCAGTTCTATCTCATGTAGAATTATTTCGGCCGCTTCCGGCCAGCTGCTCCGACTGCGACCGAAACGGACCCACCATGCGCGCTACCCGCCACCACGGCACTCCAGCCGCTGGCGGAGCCGTCGACGTTTCCGGCCCGACCCGGTCGCCCTGGCTGAAAATCCTCCGTGCTTCCCTGCTGGCAAGCGGCGCAGCTACCGTGCTGATCATCACGACGTCGGCCATCGCGGCCGGCGCAGTGGGTGCGGTGAGCGCCCTGCTCGGCGCGGTGCTGGTAATGCTGTTTTTCGCCATCAGTTTGCTGGTGGGCCATTTTGTCGGACGGTCGAATCCGTCCGGTGCCATCGGCGCTTTCATTGCCACGTACATCATCAAAGTCGTGGGATTCGGCGCCGCACTGTTCATGATCGGGACACCGGGCTGGTTGGAACGGACCTGGTTCTTCGTCGCGGGAGTAGCCGCCGTCGTCGTGTGGCAGGCCGCTGAGGTGTTCGCGTTTTCGCGCACCCGGCATCAGCTGTACGCCGAGCCCGAGCCAGCGCCGGAAGACAGCCAGCAGCCGAAAGGGGAGTCCGGCCATGGCAGCTAAAGGCTCATCCGACCCGGCGCGCAACGATTCCGGCGACGGCTCCACCTACCAAGGCGGCAACACCGTCCTGACCTATATAGTTGGCGGGATCATTGCCTGGGGTTTGATAGGCTGGGCCTTGGACTATCTGCTGGATACCCGCTGGCTGATTTTCGTCTGCGCCGTTCTAGGCGCTGGAGGCGGATATTACTTGGCCCGCAAACACAAGCTCACGCGCGGCGCTCGGCGTCGCCATGAGGGCGGCCCGGGGGACCACACCTAAATGTCAGACAACTTCATATGGTGGCCTGCCTTGACGGCGACCCACCCTGAAACGCCCAAAGATGGACACTGCAGAGAGGAAACGCGTTGATCGCGCTTGCGCTTCCGGCGGCCGCTAATGAAGGTGGCTTCGTCCCACCGACCCTCGAAGACATGCATCTACCGGAGATTCTTCCGTGGATGGCCCCGTACGGCGAGGGCTTCGGCAAGCAGATGCTGCTGGTCCTGCTGTCCGTCGCCTTGATTTCCTGGTTCTTTATTGCCGCCGCCCGCCGCCGCCAGCTTGTCCCCGGCAAGCTGCAGTACCTGGGCGAAATGAGCTACAACTTTGTCCGCAACTCGGTGGGTAAGGACATCATCGGTGAGCGCGACTTCAAGCCTTTCGTGCCGCTCTTGTTCTCGCTGTTCTTCTTCATCCTGGTGAACAACCTTTTCGGCTCCATTCCGCTGATCCAGATGCCGACGACGTCCCACGTAGGCACGGCCTACGCCTTGGCCGGCATCGTCTACGTCACCTGGATCGTGCTTGGCATCAAGAGGCACGGCATCGGCTACTTCAAGCTGGCCGTGGTCCCTTCCGGTGTACCGAAGGCGATTCTGCCGCTGGTCGTCCTGATCGAGATCATCTCCACCTTCCTGGTCCGCCCGGTCACGCACAGCCTCCGTCTTTTCGCCACCATGCTGGCCGGCCACCTGATCATCATGCTGGCCGCAGCCGGTACGCAGTTCCTGCTGGTGGACGCTGATTTCTTCTTGAAGCCGCTGGGCGTCCTCACCCTCGCCGGCGGCGTCGGCATGTACTTCTTCGAAATCCTGATCCAGGTCCTGCAGGCCTACGTATTCGTCCTGCTGACCGCGATCTACATCCAAGGCTCCCTGGCCGAGGAACACTAAATTTCCCCTCTGGGGAAGAACCTGAACCAAACAACCTGCCCTCTGGGCATCTTGAAAGGAAAAAAATGGAAGGCAACATCCAAGGCAATATCAACCTCGTCGGTTACGGTCTCTCCGCTATCGGCGGTGCCATCGGTGTGGGTCTCGTGTTCGCTGCTTACATCAACGGCGTTGCCCGCCAGCCGGAGGCACAGCGCGTGCTGCAGCCGATCGCGTTCCTGGGCCTGGCGCTGACTGAAGCTTTGGCCATCCTTGGTCTGGTGTTCGCGTTCGTCCTCTAATCAAGGCAACGCGAACCATCCACACCGAATAGATAGGACGGGTGAGATATGAATCAGGCAATGATCCTCGCCGCCGCGGAGGGTACTAACCCTCTGATCCCTAACGTCTGGGAAATCCTCGTCACGTTGATCGGCTTCGCGATCCTCATGTACATCGTCGCCAAGTTCGTCGTTCCGGCGTTTGAGAAGACGTTTGCAGAGCGGACCGAAGCCATCGAGGGCGGGATCGCTAAGGCGGAGGCAGCTCAGGCTGAAGCCAGCGCTGCACTGGACGAGTACAAGCAGCAGTTGACGGAGGCCCGCACGGAAGCCAACCGCATCCGTGAGGATGCCCGCGCCGAAGGCGCCCAGATCCTGGCGGAGCTGAAGGAGAAGGCACAGTCCGAAGCCGCACGCATCAGCGAGCAGGCTCAGGTGCAGATCGACGCCGAGCGTCAGGCTGCTGTGACCTCGCTGCGCAGCGAGGTTGGTGCCTTGGCGACCGAGCTGGCCAGCAAGATCGTTGGCGAAGCGCTGGACGACGACGAGCGTTCTGCGCGCGTCGTGGACCGCTTCCTTGCCGACCTTGAGTCCCAGAGCGCAGGTGCTGCTAAGTAATGGCCGGTGTATCGAGCGAGTCGCTGAAAGCGGCACTGCAGGAGCTGGAAGCTAAGCTTCCCACCGCTTCGCTGTCCCTGGCCGAGGAACTCTTTAGCGTCCTGGGTCTGTTGGATAGCAATGCCGGACTGCGCCGTGCCCTGACCGATCCGGCGCGCGACAGCAAGGAGAAGGCCGAACTGTTCGGCCGTCTCCTCGAGGGGAAGGTCTCGGCGGAAGCGCGGGACATCGTCACCTCGCTCGCTGCCAAGCGCTGGGCTTCTGCGCGCGACATCGGGGACGCCTTGGAGACCCTCGCGGCCACCACCGCTGTCGTCGTTGCAGAGAAGGGCCAGGGTGTTGACGGACTCGAAGGTCTGGAGAGCGACCTGTTCGCGTTCAACCGCGTTGTCGGGTCGGATCACGACCTGCAGCGTGCTTTGGTTGAGCCCCAGGCATCGGACGAAGCCAAGACGGCGCTGGCACTGCAGCTGGTGCCGAATGCCGGACCGGCAGCCCGGCTGCTGATCCGGCAGGCGGTGACCGCACCGCGCGGCATCAGGCCCACGGCACTGGTCGAACGGTTCGTCCAACTGGTGGCCAAGCGCCAGCAGCGCTGGATCGCGGAGGTCAGCGTCACCCGTCCGCTGACCAGCGAACAGACAGCCCGGCTGCAGGCTGGTCTTGACCGGCTGTATGGTCGCGGGTTGAAGATGAACGTAAACGTTGATCCGAGACTTGTTGGCGGCGTGCGGGTCATGGTCGGGGACGAGGTTGTGGACGCGTCCGTGATCTCCCGCCTGGCTGAACTTCGCAGGAGCCTCTCGGCGTAGTTTCCTCACGGAGACTGGCACCGGAAGCCTCACACAGACTGAATTAAACACCGGTCATCGTGCACCACGCGATGATCACAAACACAGGAGAGCAGGGACTGCAGATGGCCGAATTGACCATCAACGCCGACGACGTCCGCAATGCGCTGAACGAGTTCGCGGCGTCCTATGAACCCGGAAGCGCCGAACGGGTCGAAGTCGGCCACGTGACCACTGCCAGCGATGGCATCGCCCGCGTCGAGGGTCTTCCCTCGGTTATGGCGAACGAACTGCTGCGTTTCGAGAACGGCGTACTGGGTCTGGCCCAGAACCTCGACACCCGCGAAATCGGCGTCGTGATCCTCGGCGACTTCACCGGCATCGAAGAGGGCATGGAAGTTCACCGCACCGGTGAGATCCTGTCCGTTCCGGTCGGTGACGCCTACCTTGGCCGCGTGGTGGACCCGCTGGGCCACCCGATCGACGACAAGGGCCCGATCGAGTCGGCCGAACGCCGTGCACTGGAGCTGCAGGCTCCGGGCGTCACCCAGCGTAAGTCCGTGCACGAGCCGCTGCAGACCGGTATGAAGGCCATCGACGCCATGATTCCGATCGGCCGCGGCCAGCGTCAGCTGATCATCGGCGACCGCCAGACCGGCAAGACCGCCATCGCCGTCGACGCCATCCTGAACCAGAAGGCCAACTGGGAGTCCGGCGACGTCGCCAAGCAGGTCCGCTGCATCTACGTGGCGATCGGCCAGAAGGCCTCGACCATCGCTGCCGTCCGCCAGACCCTGGAAGACAGGGGCGCGCTGGAGTACACCACCATTGTGGCGTCGCCCGCATCCGACCCGGCCGGCTTCAAGTACTTGGCGCCCTACGCAGGTTCGGCCATCGGCCAGCACTGGATGTACGGCGGCAAGCACGTCCTGATCATCTTTGATGACCTTTCCAAGCAGGCCGAAGCCTACCGTGCCGTGTCGCTGCTGCTGCGCCGCCCGCCGGGACGCGAAGCTTACCCGGGCGACGTGTTCTACCTGCACTCCCGCCTGCTGGAGCGTTGTGCCAAGCTCTCCGACGAGCTGGGCGCGGGCTCGATGACCGGCCTGCCGATCATCGAGACCAAGGCAAATGATGTCTCGGCCTACATTCCGACCAACGTCATCTCGATCACGGACGGCCAGATCTTCCTGCAGTCCGACCTGTTCAACGCCAACCAGCGTCCTGCCGTTGACGTGGGTGTCTCCGTCTCCCGCGTTGGTGGCGCAGCACAGGTCAAGGCGATGAAGAAGGTCTCCGGCACGCTGAAGCTGGACCTGGCCCAGTACCGCGATATGCAGGCCTTCGCCATGTTCGCATCGGACCTCGATGCGGCATCCCGCCAGCAGCTGACCCGCGGTGCGCGGTTGATGGAACTGCTCAAGCAGGGCCAGTACACGCCGTACCCGGTGGAAGACCAGGTTGTCTCCATCTGGGCCGGTACCAACGGTTACTTGGACGATGTTCCGGTCGAGGACGTTACCCGCTTCGAGACCGACTTCCTCTCGCACCTGAAGCACCGCAGCTCGGTACTGACGACCATCGCGCAGACGAACCTGCTCGAGGATTCCACGGTGGACGAGTTGAAGTCGCAGATCGCAGACTTCAAGCAGGGATTCTTCGGGGAGGGCGACAACCGTCTGGTTGGCGCCGGCCGCGAAGAGTACGATGCCCTGGCCGAAGACGAAGTCGCCCAGGAACAGATCGTCAGGCAGAAGCGCTAATTCATCTTCGTTGATCGGGCGGGACCACATAGCGGTCCCGCCCGGCCGCCGAGGACGAGGAAAGGAAGAGTATGGGAGCCCAGATTCGGGTCTACCGCCAGAAGATCGCATCGACTTCGTCGCTGCGGAAAATCTTCAAGGCGATGGAGCTGATCGCCGCCTCACGCATTGGCAAGGCCCGCAGCCGTGTCGCGGCCTCGATGCCGTACGCCAATGCGATCACCCGTGCCGTTTCTGCTGTGGCTTCGCAGTCCGAGATCGACCATCCGCTGACCACCGAGCCGGAGCAGATCCGCAGGGCCGCCGTGCTCGTGCTGACCTCCGACCGCGGTCTGGCGGGGTCGTACTCCGCGTCCGTGCTGAAGCAGGCCCAGGCTTTGACTGAGCTGCTTCACGGAGAAGGCAAGGAAGTCCGCCACTACCTGGTCGGCCGCAAGGCGCAGGCCTACTTCGACTTCCGGAACATCCAGTACCAGCAGGTCTGGACGGGTGGCACTGACTCTCCGGAGTTCAGCACCGCCCGCGAGATCGGTGAGGAACTGCTCTCCGACTTCAACACGCCGTTCGAGGACGGTGGCGTGGACGAGATTCACATCGTCTACACCCGCTTCAAGTCCATGGTCGTCCAGGAGCCGGCGGTCATCCGACTGCTGCCGCTGGAGGTTGTGGAAGAAGAGGCCACCGAGGAGACCGACCTGCTGCCGCTGTACGAGTACGAGCCGGAGCCCGAACAGGTTCTGAACGCACTGCTGCCGCGTTACATCGAATCGCGCATCTTCGCGGCTATGCTGCAGGCTGCTGCCAGCGAGCTTGCAGCCCGCCAGCGAGCGATGAAGTCCGCCAGCGACAACGCCACGGACCTGATCGAGAAGTACACGCGACTGCGCAACAACGCGCGTCAGGCAGAGATCACGCAGGAACTCACCGAAATTGTCGGTGGCGCGGACGCCCTGGCAGCGTCCTAATCAGTCCCTGCAGCAACAGCACACATAAACCACGCCATCGAAACTGAGAAGTGAGAAAGATGACTGCCCAAACCATCGAGCACGGAACCGGTTCCGTCGCTACGGGCGCTACCGGCCGTATCGCCCGTGTCATCGGCCCGGTTGTCGACGTCGAATTCCCGGCGGACGCAATCCCCGCAATGTACAACGCCCTCACCGCTGAGATCACCCTCAACGGCGAGACCCGCACCATCACCTTCGAGACCTCGCAGCACCTGGGCGATAACCTGGTTCGCGCCATCTCGCTGCAGGCTACTGACGGCCTGGTCCGCGGCACCACGGTGCAGGACCTTGGCTCCCCAATCACCGTGCCCGTGGGCGACGGCGTCAAGGGCCACATCTTCAACGTTTTGGGCGAACCGCTGGACGTTGAAGCCTCGCAGTTGGAGATCACCGAGCGTTGGCCGATCCACCGCAAGGCGCCGAACTTCGCCGAGCTGGAAGGCTCCACCGAGATGCTGGAGACCGGCATCAAGGTGATCGACCTGCTGACCCCGTACATCAAGGGCGGCAAGATCGGCCTGTTCGGCGGCGCCGGTGTAGGCAAGACCGTGCTGATCCAGGAAATGATCACCCGTGTGGCCCGCAACTTCGGCGGTACTTCCGTGTTCGCCGGTGTCGGCGAGCGTACCCGCGAGGGTAACGACCTCTGGGTGGAAATGGAAGAAGCCGGCGTGCTCAAGGACACCGCTTTGGTGTTCGGCCAGATGGATGAGCCGCCGGGAACGCGTCTGCGCGTGGCCCTGTCTGCCCTGACGATGGCGGAGTACTTCCGCGATGTGCAGAAGCAGGACGTGCTGCTGTTCATCGACAACATCTTCCGTTTCACCCAGGCCGGTTCCGAGGTCTCCACGCTGCTGGGCCGCATGCCCTCCGCCGTGGGCTACCAGCCGAACCTGGCCGACGAGATGGGCGTGTTGCAGGAACGCATCACCTCCACCAAGGGCCACTCGATTACGTCGATGCAGGCGATCTACGTCCCCGCGGATGACTACACCGACCCGGCTCCGGCGACCACCTTCGCCCACTTGGACGCGACCACGGAACTTTCCCGTGAAATCGCATCGCGTGGCCTGTACCCGGCCGTGGATCCGCTGACCTCGACGTCACGCATCTTGGATCCGCAGTACATCGGACACGACCACTACAACACCGCTGTGCGCGTGAAGCAGATCCTGCAGAAGAACAAGGAACTGCAGGACATCATTGCCATCCTCGGCATTGATGAACTGGGCGAAGAAGACAAGATCGTCGTCGCCCGGGCCCGCCGCATCCAGCAGTTCCTGTCGCAGAACACCTACACCGCCAAGCAGTTCACCGGCGTCGAGGGTTCCACGGTTTCCATCAAGGACACCGTGGAAGGCTTCAAGGCCATCTGCGACGGCGAGCTCGACCACATCGCCGAGCAGGCCTTCTTCAACGTGGGCGGCCTGGACGATGTTGAGCGCCAGTGGGCCAAGATCCAGGAACAGACCGGGAAGTAAGGCCTGTGGCTAATAATTCTGCTGAACTGGAAGTTGAGATTGTTGCCGCGGACCACTTCGTGTGGTCCGGCCAGGCAACAATGGTCAAGGCGCGGACCAGCGACGGCGAAATCGGGATCCTGCCGGGACACTCCCCGGTGCTGGCCATCCTGGCAGCCGGAGAGCTGGCCATCGAGCCCGTGTCTGGTGACCGCATCAACGTTAATGTCGACGGTGGGTTCTTCTCCGTCGACAGCAACCGGGTCGTCATCGTTGCAGATAATGCGACGGTTGGCGACGAGGCCACGGCGACCAGCTAGCCGCCGGTGAACGGTCTCGACATCACGTTCGCCATCCTGGCCGCAGTCTTCCTGCTGCTGGTGTTGGCACTGATTGCCTTCGGAGTGCGCCGCTATCAACTGCGGCGCACTCTGGGCACCTTCGACGCCTCCATCGCCATGCTGCCCGGCAGCTGGCAGATGGGGGTTTGTCGTTATACGGACACCCATTTGGAATGGTTGCGCCTCCTGTCGCTGAGCCCCAAGCCGCGCTACAGGTTCCGGCGCAGTTCGCTGGAGCTGCAGGGCTGGCGGCAACCGACCGAAACCGAGCGGGCCAAGATCCAGCCCGGTGCGATCGTCGTGATGCTCACGCATGAAAAACAGGATCTGGCGATGGCGATGACATTCGATGTCTACGCCGGTCTTTCGTCTTGGCTGGAAGCCGGGCCGGTGATCGGCATCGGCACCTGGCGCTAGGCCTGGATGAAACGGCGCGGTTCCCCCGGGAGCCGCGCCGTCAGCCGTTAAACAGCACAACTCCGGCACAACCGTAGGATGGATTCCATGCATGAGGTGATCGTGGTGCGCGGGCCCAGCACGCTGAACGGGCGAGTGGAGGTCTCGGGCGCGAAAAACAGCGTCCTGAAGCTGATGGCCGCAGTGCTGCTGGCGGAGGGGCGGTCCACGATCACCAACGTGCCGGATATCCAAGATGTCTGGATCATGTCGGAACTGCTGCGCCGGCTTGGTTGTGCGGTGGACTACGACGTCGACGCTGCCAGCGTCCACATCGACGTGCCGGCCGAACCCGCGCACCAAGCCGACTACGACCTGGTTCGCGCCATGCGGGCCTCCATCTCCGTGCTGGGCCCGCTGGTGGCCCGCTGCCGCCAGGCCGAAGTCGCGCTGCCCGGGGGAGACGCCATCGGCAGCCGTGGACTGGATATGCACCGGGCCGGGCTGGAGCAAATGGGTGCCAGCATCAGCATTGACCACGGCTATCTGGTGGCCAAGGCGCCGAACGGGCTGCACGGCGCCCACCACCGCCTGCCCTATCCGTCCGTCGGCGCCACGGAGAACCTGATGATGGCGGCGACGCTGGCGCGTGGAGTGACGGTGATCGACAATGCCGCGCGGGAACCGGAAATCACCGACATCGCCGACCTGCTGGTATCGATGGGTGCGCGGATCGAAGGGATCGGCTCGCCCACTCTGGTGATCACGGGCGTCGAGCGCCTGCACCCGGTGTGCCACAGCACCGTGCCGGACCGGATTGTCGCCGGTACCTGGGCCTTTGCCGCGGCCATCACGGGCGGGACCGTGGATGTCGCCAAGTCCAATCCCGGCCATCTGACCGTGGTGCTGGACAAGTTGTCGCAGGCGGGCTGCCAGATTACCCGCAGGGACGACGGATTCACGGTGGAAGGGCCGCAGCGCCCGGACCCGATCAACGTCTCCACGCTGCCGTATCCGGGCTTCCCCACGGACCTGCAGCCGTTCGTTGTTGCCTTGAACGCCGTGGCCAACGGGCACGGAATGGTGACGGAAAACGTGTTTGAAGCACGCTGGGGGTTCACCGCCGAATTGTCCCGGTTGGGTGCGGTGGTGCGGTTGGACGGCCACCACGCACTGATAAAGGGCGTCCCGCAGCTCTCCGGCGCTCCGGTCGAAGCCAACGACATTCGTGCCGGTGCCGCGCTGGTGATCGCCGGGCTGGTGGCGGAAGGGACTACCGAAGTGCACGGCGTGGAGCACATCGACCGGGGTTACGAGCGGTTCGACGAGCGTCTGCAGGCCTTGGGCGGAGACGTGGTCCGGCAGGGACCGCCTACCGTGCCGGCCTGACCCAGCACGCAGCAGAACCCCTCCGAAACCGTCCGGAGGGGTTCTGCTGGCGGTGCGCTGCCGTCGGCCGCGCGGTGCTCAAGCCGAAGCTAGATGACAGTGACGCCGGTGGCCTGCGGGCCCTTGGCTCCCTGGCCGATCTCGAAGCTCACGCGCTGGTTTTCATCGAGCGTCTTGAAGCCGCCCGACTGGATTTCGGAGTAGTGAACGAAGACATCTCCGTCTGCCTCATCCGGAGTGATGAAGCCGAAGCCCTTTTCCGCGTTAAACCACTTGACGGTCCCCTGTGCCATTTAAATCTCCTCATCGTGGAACAGAATCAAGCCGGTACACCTCGTACCAACCCGGTTACTCCGTGGAAGATCCGAACAACAAAGGCCGTCAGGCCGGACGCTGAGGAGCTTCACACTCGCAACATGTCTTGCGAGCATGAATACTTCACCTACACAAAGACTGAGTCAAGCATCACATACGTTTATACGGGCGGTCAACGGTACAAAGGTAGATTCAATTCAAATTAAGGAAGAGTTCGCCCCGTGGTTACGCCGCCGTCCGCTTCAGCGCGGCAGCGGGTCCAGCCAGCGGCCCCAGCGCAACACTGCCGTCAAGGCCAGGTCCCGGGTGGTCACCAAAAGGTCGGCCCTGAAGCCGCGGGCCAGCGCGCCGGCTTCCTCCGCCCGTCCGAGCGCCGCGGCCGGTACTGCGGAGGCGGAGGAAACGGCAGTCTCCAGCGGGACTCCGGCGGCAATTGCGCCGCGCACCACGTCCAGGAGGGTGGCCGTGCCGCCCGCCAGGGCACCGCTGGCGGCCACCCGCGCGACGCCGCCGCTGACGCTCACGTCGTTGCCGCCCAGCACATACCGGCCGTCGCCCAGTCCGGTGGCCGCCATCCCATCGGACACCAACACGATGTTGGCGCCGCCCACCAGATCAAACACGGTCAGCACGGTCTCCGGGTCCAGGTGGGTTCCGTCGGCTATGAGTTCGACGGCGGCGCGTCCGGCCGCGGCGGCGCGCAGACAGGCTGCCGCAGCGCCGGGGGAGCGGTGGTGCAGGGGTGGCATCGCGTTGAACAGGTGCGTGACGAGCGGCCGCCGCTGGTTCCGGTCGGAGCCGGCCTGCGCCAGGCCCTCCGAAGCGCGGACCAGCGAGGCGGCGGCTGTCGCGGCATCGGCGTTGGTGTGCCCGAGGGCAGGTGTCACGCCGAGCGCCGAGAGCAGGTCAACCAGTTCGTCGGCACCGTCCAGTTCCGGGGCATAGGTCATGGAGAACAGGTGCCCACCGGCCGCCTGGACCAGCACGGTGGCGAAGCCGGTGTCCGGGGCAAGCAGGTGTTCGGCGTTCTGCGCGCCGCAGCGGGCTGGCGAGAGGAAGGGGCCTTCGGCGTGGACGCCGGCGAGCAAGCCCTCGCCGGTCAGTTCCCCCAGCAGTCGCACGGCCCGCAGCATTTCGTCCCGGGGACCGGCCATCGTACTGGCCACCAGGGTGGTGGTTCCGCTGCGGTGCAGGAAATCGACGGCGCGCCGGACGCCCTCTTCGTCTGCGGAGGAGAAATCGCCGCCGTAGGCTCCGTGACAGTGGGTATCGATCAGTCCGGGCAGCAGCAGGCTCTCTGGCGGGAGGTCCACTTGGTGCCAGCCGGCGGGCTCGAAGTGTGAGGCGGGGCCGGCGTATCGGATGCGGTCGCCCTCAAAGGCGACGACCCCGTCGTCGAGCGAGGTTCCTGAGGAGACGATCCGGCCGCGGACGTACTGCGGTTGCGGACCGGTCCGCCCGGGGGAGCTCATGGTCCGATTCTAGGCCGGTGCCGGTCCCGGCTGCGGATCGGAGAGCTCCGGCTCAGAACAGGCGGGATTCGGCGTCGTCCACGCCGCGCATCTCGTCGTAGTCCAGGGTCAGGCAGGTGATGCCGCGGTCCGTGGCGAGCACCCGCGCCTGCGGCTTGATCTGCTGCGCGGCGAAAATACCCTTGACCGGGGCCAGCAGCGGATCGCGGTTGAGCAGTTCCAGGTAGCGGGTCAACTGTTCCACGCCGTCGATGTCGCCGCGCCGTTTGAGTTCAACAGCCACGGTGCCGCCGTCGGCGTTGCGGGCCAGAATGTCCACCGGGCCGATCGCGGTCATGTATTCGCGCCGCACCAGCGTGTGGCCCGGTCCGAGGCGGTGGATCTGCTCCGCCAGCAGGCGCTGCAGGTCGGCCTCCACCCCGTCTTTGACCAGCCCCGGGTCGACGCCCAAGTCGTGGCTGTACTCGTGCAGATGCTCGTGGATGCTGATCACCAGGCGGTCATCGCTTTTGGCGTGCTGGACGTGCCAGACTTCCTGCACGCCGGACTCTGCGTCATCGGACTCCGGTTCGGTGACCCGCAGGGTGGCCGGCGGGCTCATCCAGTTGAGCGGCTTGTACGAACCGCCGTCGGAATGGATCAGGACGGAGCCGTCCGCTTTCACCATCAACAGGCGCGTGGCCAGCGGAAGGTGGGCGCGGAGGCGGCCGATGTAATCAACGGAGCAACGGGCAATGACAAGACGCACAGTAGGCCACTTTACCTTTGCCGGACGGGTGGTTCGGTCCGCGCCGTGGCGGTGGGGCAGAATGGATAGCATGCCCCGATCGAACCGTCCGCGCCGCCGTTCGGGGACGGGCAACAGCAAATGGACACGGGGAAGCGAACTGGACCTGGACCGCGCCCGCGCCGGCATCCCCGAGCGGCAGAATGCGCCGGACGGCGAATGGAACGTCCGGCGGATTAGCGGCTCGAACGCCGCCAAGGACTACATCTGCCCGGGCTGCCACCGAACGATCGGTCCCGGAATCGAGCACCTGGTGGCCTGGCGCGCGGATTCGCTGTTCGGCGGCGAAACGGCCCTGGCCGAGCGGCGGCACTGGCACCCGCGCTGCTGGCAAACCCGCAGTTTCCGTTACCGCTGAGTCAGTTGCGGTCCTGCCGCACAATGAAGACGTCCTTCAGCAGCAACATCACCGAGGCTGCCACCGGAATCGCCATCAGCGCGCCCAGCACCCCCAGCAGCGAGCCGCCGGCAATGACGGCGATCACCGCCACCGCCCCGGGAACCGCAACAGCCCGCTGCATGACGCGCGGCGAAACGAAATAGGCCTCGATCTGCAGATAGGCAAAGTAGATGACGGCGAACAGCGCCGCCGTCTGCCAACTCACCGTCAGGGCCACCAGCGAGACGAGCGCACCGGCAATCACCGCACCGATCAGCGGGATGAAGGCCAGCAAAGCGACGACGAACGTCAGCAAGGCCGTGAACGGCACCTGGGCAATGGTCATGGCGATGAAGGCGACCGCTGCATTGATCAAGGCGACGCACGCCTGACCGATCACATAGCTGCCCACGCTGCTGCTGATTTCTTCGGACAGGCTCTGCACATGCTGGCGTTTTGACCGCGGAGCCAGCCGGTAGGCCCAGACCTTCAGCGCCGGAAGCGACGCCAGGAAGTACAACGTCAGCACCAGCACGATCAGTGCGCCGAACGCCCCTTGCAGGACGGCGCTGCCGACGCCGAGGACACCGCCGAAGATGCCGGTGACGTTTTCGGAATTGGCAAAAAACTTCGCCAGTTCGACGTCGATGCGCTCTCGGACCTGGAACTGCTGATCGATGGATTGGAAGAAAGCCGAGTTCAGGAAGTTGTCCACATAGCGTGGTGCATTGGCGACGATCTGGGTGGTCTGGTTGACGATGGTCGGGATGAGCGTGGAGATAAAGGCAGCGACCAACCCGGCCAGGATCAGCACCACAATGATGACGCCGGCCGGACGCGGAAGCCCCTTGCGTTCCAGCCACCGGACAATCGGGTCGAGGCCCAAGGCAATGAACAGCGCCGCCGCAATCCACGCCAGCAGACCACCGACGTTGGTGAGCACAAAGTACAGCAGCAGGGCGAAACCGACGCCGACTGTAGCCATGAAACCGAAATGGATGGGATGCCGGGCGGGGGACCAGTCTGTGGTGGCTCCCTCAGGGCGCGCAGCAGCCGGATCAGTTCCTTCGGGCGGCATCTCGAACCGGACGCGGGGCCGGGCACGCGGCATGGACGCCCCGATGCGACCGAGTGCGCTCAAGACGGCACGCTGCCGTGCCGCCGACAGGGGTGCCGACTCAGGTGGGCCGGCCGGTGGTTCCCCCGGCGCACCGGCGGCAGGCCGGTGGTCTTTGGCATCCGGTCCATTGCCGGCGCCCGGCATCGGACCGTCCCGGTGTTCGTTCACGCAGCATCCTCTCTTCCGCCTGCAGCCGCTGAAGCTGCGGGCGGGCGCTTCGACGCGCGGTAGGCAGCAACGGCTGCAGGATGCGGGCGATTCTGAGCGACAGACTACCAGTATGGAAGGGCACGGCAGCGGATGACGTCCGGCCGCAGGGACGCCATCGGACTGCGGGGGAAACCAGCCTCGCACGGACCGCAAGGCGGTTCGTTACCATAGGGTTATAAAGTTTAACCGACGCCGGGCAACCCGCCCCGGCCCTGACGGCTTGGGCGGACCCGCGGCCCTTGCTTCCTGCACGATCGACGATTGGTATTTTTGTGCGTTTCAAGATTTCCGTGGCCCTGATGGTGATCGGGCTGTTGGCCATCGCGCTGGGCATCGCCCAGCGCACCGTCTGGGCTCCGCCCGAGCGGGCAACCGCCAGCTACACGGCGGAGGCCTCCGCCCCGGTGACCGTGATTCAACCGGAAGTCTTTGGAATCCACGAGGAAGAAGTGGATGTTTCGGTGGAGGCCGACGGCGAGTTCCTTCTGGCTGTGGGCCGTGCCGGGGACGTCGACGCCTGGGTCGGAGAGGCAGCGCACACCTCGCTGACCGGAATCGAGGACGGCCAACTGCAGGGGACCGTGACCGAAGGCGAGGCCAAAGTGCCGAATCCGGCCGGGTCCGACCTCTGGGTAAGCGAGCAGCAGGCCGAGGGCAGCATTGAGCACCGCTGGGTGGCTCCGGCCGACGGCGAGTGGTCCATCCTGCTGGCCTCCGACGGCACCGCGCCGGCGCCGACCACGGTGACCGTCACCTGGCCGAACGACACGTCCGTGCCGTGGTCGCTGGCCCTGATCATCCTGGGAGCCCTGCTGGTGGTGCTCGGCGTGGCAATGGCAGTGGTGTCCCGCCGTCCGAACCGCCAGACGCCGGGCAACGATTCGCCGGGCAACGGCTCGGGTCCCGGCAGCGGAACCGGCAACAAGAGTGTGGCCAGCCCGGCGACCGCGCCGCTGGCCGCGACCGACGCCGCCGTGCCGGCCGGCCGCGCTGATGAAGCCGCAACGGCAAATCCGGGCACGGAGAATCCGGAAGAGGGCCGTCCCTCGGGCCGCCGGTCCTTGATGGTCCGCCCCGCGCTTGGCCTGCGTGCTGCGGCCGCAGCGGGCACCGTCGTCGTGCTTGCCGCCGGCACAGTGCTGCCCGCGCAGGCGGCTCCGTCACCGGAGGCCGAGGAAGCGGCCGGCTTCCCGGTGGTGCAGGAGAGCCAGCTGACCCGGATCATGGATGCGGTGGCCGCATCGGTATCTGATGCCGACAAGGCGCAGGACGCCGGCAAACTGAAGCCGCGTGTCGGGGGAGCGGCGCTGACCGTGCGCGAGGCCAATTACGCGGTGCGGGCCGAAAACGGTAAGTCTGCGGCTCCGGTCCCGGTGGCCGCCGGACCAATCCTGACCTCCATGGTCAGCACCAGTGCAGAGTGGCCGCGGACCGTGGTGACGGTGACCGAAGGCGAGGACAACCCGGTGCCGCAGGTGATTGTGCTGACGCAGCAGGATCCCCGGTCGAACTACCGGATGGTGGGCGCGCTGCAGATGCTGCCGGGGACAACCTTCCCGCAGGTCTCCACCGAGAGCAGCGGGACGCCGGCTGTTCCGCTGGATGCCAAGGACGGCCTGCTCTACTCGCCGCAAGCGGCCGTGAAGATGGTTGCCGAGAACCTGGACAGCGGCAAACACCAGAACAAGATTGGCAAGAACACCTTCTCCGACCAGATCCAGAAGATCCAGAAGGACCAGGTCAAATCCAACAAGAGCGCGGACATCTCCTTCCGCCGCAGCGTCGACGACAAGTCGCTGCGCGCGCTGCGCACGGCCGACGGCGGCGCGGTGGTGTTCGGCCACATCAAGTCGGTGACCAGAAGCGTGCCGGCCGAAGCCGGTGCCACCGTGGAACTTTCGCTCGAGTTCGCGGCGCTGGCCGGGGAAGACTCCACCACCGAAGGCGTGGACGTGACGTACAGCGAAGCGGTCTTCCTGTACGTGCCGCCGGCAGGCTCCGATGAAAAGCTCAACGTGGTCGGGGTGGCCCAGGGCCTGGTGGACGCCAAGCTGAAGTAGAGTCAGCCCGGCCGGGCAACCGGCCGGGCAGCGGCGCTTGCCGCCGCACAATTCCGGACCCCCACCGAGACGTATTAGTGTGATGCTATGACCACTCCAACTCCAGAGCAGGGCCCCGCGCCGTCTTCCGTCAGCCTGCGCGGCGCCGTTGACCTGTCAGCGCTGAAAAAGCCGCAGCAACCGGCCTCGGGTGCGCCGGCCACGGCCGCCGGAGCGCCGGCAGCGGGCGACACCGCAGGCTACATCGTTGAGGTCAACGAGCAAAGCTTCCAGGCGCTCGTCCAACTCTCCGCCCAGGTTCCCGTGATCGTGGAGTTGACCGCAACGTGGAGCGACTTGGCGCAGCAGCTGGCCTCCGCCATGGCCGAGGTGACCAACGAGTTTGCCGGCCGGTTTGTGCTGGCCCGGGTTGACGTGGACGCCAGTCCCGGCATCGCCCAGGCCTTCCAGCTGCAGAGCGTGCCGGCCGCCGTCGCGCTGTTGAAGGGGCAGCCGATCCCGCTGTTCCAGGGCGCGGCGTCGGCCGACGAACTGCGGCAGTTCGTCAACGAGCTGCTCAAGGTGGCCCAGGCCAACGGCGTGACCGGCACGGCGCCCGGCGCGGCGGACGCTCCGGCTGAAGAGGAGAAGCCGCTGCCGCCGCTGCATCAGGAAGCATTCGATGCCATCGAGGCCGGCGACTATGCCCGGGCAGCGGCGGCGTACCAGAAGGCGCTGGCCGAACAGCCGGCAGACAACGAGGCACGCACGGGGCTGTACCAGGTGCAGTTGCTGGAGCGGCTGCAGGGCGCCGACGCGAATGAGCTGCGGACCGCCGCCGCCGACAAGCCCGACGACCTGCAGGCCCAACTGGCCGTGGCCGATCTGGACATCTCCGGCGGACACGTCGAAGACGCCTTTGCCCGCCTGGTCGGCTTCATCAGCCGGCATACCGGTGACGAACGGGAAGCAGCCCGGGCGCGGCTCGTAGAACTGTTCGATGTGGTGGGCAGCTCCGACCCACGGGTCTCCAAGGCACGGCAGGCCTTGGCGCGGGCGCTCTTCTAAATGGCTCAGGATTCAGCCGGCGGCCTGTTCGAGCCGATGCAGCTGCGCGGACTGCACTTGGCCCACCGCGGCTGGGTGGCTCCCATGTGCCAGTACTCGGTCAGCCGCGAGGACGCACCCGGAACACCGAACGACTGGCACCTGATGCACCTGGGCCAGTTCGCCGCCGGCGGCGCGGCACTGGTCCTCACCGAGGCAACGGCGGTCAACGCCACCGGCCGGATCAGTCCCCAGGACACCGGCATCTGGACCGACGCGCAGGCGCAGGCCTGGAGCCGGATCACGGAGTTCGTGCACCGCTACGGTTCGGCGGACACCAAGATCGGCATCCAGTTGGCCCATGCCGGCCGCAAGGCTTCGACCTACGCACCGTTTGCCCGGGAATCCGGCACCGTGCCGCACGCCGAAGGCGGCTGGCGGACGGTCGGCCCGACGGCGGAGCCCTTCGGCCGCTACGACGCGCCGGCGGCGCTGGACGAGGCAGGCATCCAGCAGGTCGTCTCCGACTTCCGCGATGCGGCGGTCCGGGCGGTCTGGGCGGGGTTCGACACCATCGAGATCCACGGTGCCCACGGCTATCTGCTGCACCAGTTCCTGTCCCCGCTGGTCAACACCCGCACCGATGAGTGGGGCGGCTCGGCGGCCAAGCGTGCCCGCCTGCTGCTGGAGGTAGTGGACGCGGTCCGCGGCGTGATCCCGGACGCCATGCCGCTGCTGCTGCGTGTCTCCGCCAGCGACTGGGCGGACGGCGGCCTGGAACCGGAAGCGGTGGCCGACGTGGTGTCCCAGGCAGCCGCCCGCGGCGTGGACCTGGTGGACGTGTCCAGCGGCGGCGCGGTACACGGGGTGAAAATCCCGCTGGGCCCCGGCTACCAGGTGCCCTTCGCTGCCGCCATCCGCCGCCAGTCCGGCGTCCCGACCGGCGCCGTCGGACTCATCACCACGCCAACGCAGGCCGACGCGGTGATCAAGGAGGGCTCGGCCGACGCCGTGCTGCTGGCCCGGGCGGCGCTGCGCCATCCGCACTGGTGGCAGCGCGCCGCCGTCGAACTGGGGCACGAGCTGGCCTGGGCGCCGCAGTACGAGCGTGCCGCCGTGACGGAGAATTATTAGTCCTTGCGGATGATGCCCGCGCGGACGCCGCGTTGTTAACGTGGCAGTATGACTTCGCACCCATCACAGCCCCCGGTCCAGCAGCCGGACAACCAGAACCCCGGCCAGCCGCCCGCCCCGGCCGGCGGCGGCCAGGCTTCCGCCCCTGCCTACGGCGCGCAGGCACCCGTTCCCGCCCTGGCCGTGCGCGGGCTGGCCAAGCGGTTCGGCGAGAAGATCGCCGTCAACGGCATCAACCTGGACGTGCCGGCCGGGTCCTTCTACGGGCTGGTCGGCCCCAATGGTGCCGGCAAGACCACCTCGCTCTCCATGGCCACCGGGCTGCTCCGGCCCGACTACGGCCAGGTCTGGGTGCACGGGGTGGACGTCTGGGCCGAGCCGCTGAAGGCCAAGCGTCTGATGGGCGTGCTGCCCGACGGCGTGCGGCTGTTCGACCGGCTGACCGGCGAGCAGCTGGTCACCTACGCCGGCTTGCTGCGCGGCATGGACCGGGAGACGGTGGCCGCGCGGGTGCCGGACCTGCTGCGGGCCATGGACCTGACCAATGACGCCGGCACCCTGGTGGTGGACTACTCCGCCGGCATGACCAAGAAGGTGGCTCTGGCCACGGCGCTGATCCATGCGCCCAAGCTGCTGGTGCTGGACGAACCGTTCGAGGCGGTAGACCCGGTCTCCGCCGCGAACATCCGCGACATCCTCCACGACTACGTGGCCTCCGGCGGAACGGTGATCGTCTCCAGCCACGTGATGGACCTGGTCCAGCGCATGTGCGACCACGTGGCGGTGATCGCCGGCGGCAACGTGCTGGCCGCCGGCACCGTGGACGAGGTCCGCGCCGGTGCCAGCCTGGAAGAGCGTTTTGTCCAGCTGGTCGGCGGCCGGAACCAGGCGGAGGGGCTCGAGTGGTTGCGCACCTCGTAAGGCTGAAGCTGACCCTGCTGCGCAACGGCTTCAAACGCAGCCCGTGGCAGCTGGTCGGCGTGATCCTCGGCGGCCTGTACGCCATCGGCGTGCTGGCGCTGCTGATCGCCGGGCTGTTCTTCCTCAGCTACACCGAGCCGGAGATGGCACGCATGGTGGTGGTGCTGGGCGGATCCGCGGCATTCCTGGGCTGGGCGCTGATCCCGATGATGGCCACCGGCGTGGACATGACGCTGGACCCGGCCCGCTTCGTCACCTATGCCGTACCGATGCGGCAATTGCTGCTGGGCCTTGCCATCGGCGGCCTGGTGGGCATCCCGGGCGTGGTCACCCTGGTGGCAGCGCTGGGGCAAGCGGCCGCCTGGTGGCAGCACCCGGCAGCGCTGGTGGCCGCGGTGCTCTGCGCGGGGATCGCCACGCTCACCTGCGTGGTGCTCTCCCGCGTCACGACCTCGGCGTCCACCACGCTGGCGAGCTCGCGCCGGTTCAAGGACCTGAGCGGCGTCATCGGCATCATTCCGCTGATGCTCCTCGGACCGATCAGCATCGGCGTCGTCGAGGGTTTCCGCAGCTCGCAGAACTTCCTGCCGGCACTGGCCGAGGGGCTGGCCTGGTCGCCGCTGGGCGCCGTCTGGGCGGTGCCGGGTGACCTGGCGCTGGGCAACTGGGGCGCCGCCGCGGCCCGGCTGCTGATCGCGGTGGCCTTCCTGGCCGTGATGGCCTGGCTGTGGAAGCTGAGCCTGGCCCGCGCGCTGGTCACGCCGCCGTACAACGCGGTGTCCCGCAAGGCCGGCGGCAAGCTGGGCTGGTTCTCCCGGATGCCCGGCACGCCGGCAGGCGCGGTGGCGGCGCGGGCGCTGATCTACTGGTTCAAGGACCCGCGCTACGGCGCATCACTGGTGTCCATCCCGCTGATTCCGGTGGCGGTCTTCTTCGGCCTCTCGCAGGCCGGCGACTTCACCTTCATGCTCTGGCTGGGCCCGATGATCGCCTTCCTGCTGTCCTTCGGCATTTCCGCCGATATCGCCTACGACAACACGGCCTTCGCGCTGCACGTCACCACCGGCGTCAGCGGCTTGGCCGAGCGGATCGGGCGCGTCGTCGCCTGCGCGGTGATCGCCCTGCCGGCCACCGTGCTGCTGACCGTGCTGCCGTTCGTCTTCATCGGCGAATGGCACCTGCTGGCCCCCGTGTCCGGGGTCGCGTTCGGAGTGCTGCTCACCGGGCTTGGCCTGTCCAGCGTGGTTTCGGCCCGGTACACCTACAACGTGCCGCTGCCCGGCGAGAGCCCGTTCAAGACCCCGCCCGGTTCGACCGCCCGGATGATGCTGGTCCAGCTCGGCGGCCTCGGCGTGCTGGGGCTGCTCTCGCTGCCGGAGGTGGTGCTGGCGCTGATCGGCGTCTTCACCGGCGACGCGCTGTGGGGCTGGCTGGCCCTGGTGGTCGGCGTCGTGCTCGGTGCGGTGCTGCTGGTGGTCGGCGTGGTGCTGGGCGGCCGCTGGTACGACCGCCGCACGCCGGAACTCTTCCAGGCCGTGGCGAAAAACAAATAGCAGGCCCTCTCGGCCGCCACGGCAGGTGAGGACGACGGCGGAGGCGCGCTCCGCCGTCGTCCTTCCTTTTTCAGGGGTTAAGATGGATGGCATGAGTCTTCCCCCGGATCCTTTCGAAAACGACCCCCGCGCGCCGCAGACCCCGGGCGGGTCCACCGCGACGATCGAGCGTGAAGAACTCCGCGAAGAGCTTGAGCCAGGCGACCGCGAACGCTTTGCGCACTATGTCCGCAAGGAAAAGATCATGGAGTCGGCACTGTCCGGCGAACCGGTGATCGCCCTGTGCGGCAAGGTCTGGGTGCCCGGTCGCGACCCGAACAAGTTCCCCGTCTGCCCCGACTGCAAGGCCATCTACGAAGGCCTGCGCCCCGGCGGCGACGATTCCGGCAAGAAGAAGTAGCCCCTCCCACTCACCTGAAGCGGGCGCGTCCGGCGTCCGCCGCGCTGCCCCCTGCCTGCAAAGAAAGCTAGCCCTGGTTCCTCGATGACCGAATCCACTGCCGTCCGCGCGCCCGGCGCGATGTCGGCTGCCTACCGGCCGCTGACGCTGGGACTGCTGGCAGTGATCACGCTGGCGGCCTTCGAGGCAGTGGCGGTGGCGACGGCGATGCCGGTGGTGGCGGCCGACCTGGAGGGAAAGTCCGCCTACGGGCTGGCCTTTTCCATGTTCCTGACGGCCTCGCTGCTGGCCAGCGTGGTGGCCGGTGTCTGGTGCGATGCCAAGGGCCCGCGCCCGGCGCTTGGCGCAGGGCTGGTGCTGATGGTGGCCGGCCTGGTGCTGTCCGGGGTGGCCGGAGAGTTCTGGATTTTCACCGCAGGCCGGGCCGTGGCCGGACTGGGCGGCGGCTTCGCCATCGTGGCGGTTTATGTGATCATCGGGCAGGTGTATCCGCAGCGGATGCAGCCGGTGGTGTTCGGCTGGCTGGCTGCGGCCTGGGTGGTTCCATCGCTGGTGGGGCCACTGGCCGCCGGCGTGGTCGCGGAGTACCTGTCCTGGCGCCTGGTGTTTTACGGCGTGGCGCCCATCTTCCTGCTGGCCGTGCTGGTCATCTGGCCGCGGACGCGGAGCGTGGGGGCACCGGACAACCCGACGACGGACCGGCGCGCCGGACGCCTGCAGGCGGTGCGCGGCCTGATGCTGGCCGGCGGCGTGTTCCTGGCCCAATGGGCCCTGTTCGAAGTGGTCGCCGGCGGGCCCGCCTGGCAGCTGGTGCTGCTGTACGCGCTGGCCGCCGGGGGAGTGGTGCTGGCGCTGGTGGCGCTGCCCAAGCTGATGCCGGCCGGGACGCTGCGGCTGCGCCGCGGGCTGCCCAGCGTGATCGCCACTCGAGGGCTGATCAATCTGGCGTTCTTCGGCGCCGAGGCGTTCATCCCGCTGATGCTGGTGGCGGCGCACGGCATCTCGCCGGCCACCGCGGGCCTGGCCCTGACGGCCGGGGCGGTGGGCTGGAGCATCGGCTCCTGGCTGCAGGCCCGCGTGCAGACGGCGCGGCACCGGTTGCTGGTGGTCGGCTCCGGCATCCTGACCGCCTGCATGGGGCTGATGGCCCTGGTCTCGGCCCCGTCGGTGCCGCTCTGGGCGCTTATTGCGGTCTGGGCGCTGGCCGGGTTTTCCATGGGGGTGGCGTTGTCCACCACCTCGGTGCTGGTGCTGAAGATGTCCGCTCCGGAAGAGCGCGGACGGAACTCAGCGTCGCTGCAGCTGGCCGACCAGCTGGGCGGCGTGGTGGGAACAGCGGGAGCGGGAGCGCTGTTTTCGCTGCTCCGCGATCCGGACAATCCCGGCGCGATCGGCGTCTACGTGGTGATCTGGCTGGTACTTGCCGTGGTGGCGGCCGGCGGAATCTTCACCGGGTGGCGCAGCGCGGAACGGACGGAAGACAGACAGGAACAACGGGAGGAGGCCACCGAATGAGCAATGACACACTATTTGGCGCGGGACCGGTGCTGCCGCCGGCTTACCCGGAACGTGCCGCGTGGGGCACGGCGCCCAAGCTGCGCCAGTGGCAGGCCGAGGCCCTGCAGAAGTACTTCGAGATGGCACCCCAAGACTTCCTCGCCGTCGCAACGCCCGGCGCCGGCAAAACCACCTTCGCGCTGCGCGTGGCCACCGAACTGGTGGACCGCGGGCTCGTCAACCGGATCACCGTGGTGGCGCCGACGGACCACCTCAAGCGGCAGTGGGCGGACGCCGCCGCCCGGGTGGGGCTGGCCATCGACCCGAACTTCAAGAACTCCGACGGGTCGCACGGCCGCGACTTCATCGGCGTTGCCGTCACCTATGCGCAGGTGGCGATGAAACCGCTGCTGCACCGGGCCAAGACCGAAGCCGCGAAGACGCTGGTGATCCTGGACGAAATCCACCACGGCGGCGACGCGCTCAGCTGGGGCGACGGCATCCGCGAGGCCTTCGAACCTGCCGTCCGGCGGCTGGCGCTGACCGGTACCCCGTTCCGCTCCGATACCGCGGCCATTCCCTTCGTGGAGTACGCCGAAGACAAGGACGGGATCCGCCGTTCGCGGGCGGACTACACCTACGGCTACGGCAGCGCGCTGCGCGACCACGTGGTGCGCCCGGTGATGTTCATGGCCTACTCCGGGGAAATGCGCTGGCGGACCAGCTCGGGGGAGGAGTACGCAGCCTCGCTCGGCGAGGCAGCGGTCACCAAGGACATCACCGCGCAGGCGTGGCGGACGGCCTTGAACCCGCAGGGCCAGTGGATTCCGTCCGTGCTGGCTGCCGCCGACAAGCGGCTCACCGAGGTCCGCCGGGCCGTGCCCGACGCCGGCGGGCTGGTGATCGCCACCGACCACGAGGACGCACGTGCCTACGCCGGCCAGCTGAAGAAGATCACCGGGGAATCCCCGACGGTCATCCTCTCCGACGACGCCGGTGCCTCCGAAAAGATCGAGTCGTTCTCCGCCGGCGACAGCCGCTGGATGGTTGCCGTGCGGATGGTCTCCGAAGGCGTGGACGTCCCGCGGCTTTCGGTCGGCGTCTACGCCACGTCCACGGCCACTCCGCTGTTCTTCGCCCAGGCCGTGGGCCGATTTGTGCGCGCCCGAAAGCGCGGCGAAACGGCGTCCGTCTTCCTGCCGTCGGTGCCGAACCTGATGGAACTGGCCAACCAGATGGAGCTGGAACGCGACCATGCGCTGGACCGGCCGGACAAGGACAATGACGAAGGCTTCATTCCCGAAGAAGCGCTGATGGAGCAGGCAAACCGGGAGGACAAGGCCTCGGGGGAGCTGACCAAGCAGAAGTTCGAGGCGCTGGACTCGCAGGCCTCCTTCGACCGGGTGCTGTTCGACGGCGCCGAGTTCGGCACCGGGGGAGAGATCGGCAGCGAAGACGAACTGGACTTTTTGGGCATCCCGGGCCTGCTGGACGCCGAGCAAGTGGGCGTGCTGCTGCGCCAGCGCCAGCAGGAGCAGCAGACCCGCAAGCGCCAGCGGGCCGGAGGAACAGCCGCCGCTGAGCCCGTGCCGGCCGTGGTGGACCACCGGCAGCTGACCGAATTGCGCAACCAACTGGCCAAGAACGTCTCCGCCTGGTCGGCCCGCTCCGGCATGCCGCACGGCGTCGTCCACTCGGAGCTGCGCCGGGTCTGCGGCGGTCCGGCCGTGGCCCAGGCCAACGAAGAACAGCTGAACAAGCGGCTCAAAAAGCTCCAGGACTGGTTCATCGGCCGCAAATAACCCCGCGGTGATCGACCAAAGGCGCTTGCGCCTGCGGTTCGTTGATCGACCAAAGGCGCTTGCGCCTGCGTGGAGATCCGCCCGCGCGGAGATCCGCAGCCGGAATCGCACGCGGCTTAGACACCTCGCTCGTTCCTCGCTCGGCGATGCGCCGCTTTGCGATTCCGGCTGCGAACCCTGTTCCCAACGCTGTCGGTGTTCGACCAAAGGCGCTCGCGCCTGCGTGGAGATCGGTCACTGTGGAAATCCCCTGCCGCTCCCACGACTTTTTGGCACACTGGTCCTCCGACAGGAGGCGGCATGCCATACATGTACATCCTGCAGTGCTCGGACAACAGCTTCTACGTCGGGAGCACGTGGGACCTTGAACGGCGGATCAGTGAGCACGGGTCTGGCGAAGGGGCTGCATATACGGCCCGCCGCAGGCCGGTTCGTCTTGTCTATTGCGAAGAATTCAGTCGAGTAGAGGACGCGTTCGTTCGGGAGAAGCAGGTTCAGAACTGGAGCCGTGCTAAACGCATTGCGCTTATCGAGGGCCGCCTGAAGGATCTCAAGAGCAACATGAAATAGGCGGATGGGCAGCTGGATCTCCACGCAGGCGCGGGCGCCTTTGGTCGATCACCGCGCGAACGGCTCAGGTGGAGAAGCTAGGGCCGGAGGCCGGAATCGCTAAGCGGCGCATCGCCGAGCGAGGAACGAGCGAGGTGTCTAAGCCGCGTGCGATTCCGGCGCAGGCACTACTCGATGACGTCGATGCCGTTGTCGCTGAATTCGGCCAGGGTCTTCTCCACGCGTTCGGCGTTGATGCCCGCCGAGAGCGTCAGGTTCACTGAGGTGGCATAGCCGGCCTGCACGGCATCGAGCGCCGTCTGCCGGACGCAGTAGTCGGTCGCCAGTCCGGCCACCACCACTTCGTCCACCTCGTGTTCCTGTAACCAGTCGTCCAGGCTTAGTGGTTCGGTCTCTTCTTCTTCCTCTTCGCCGTCGCGCTCGCCGGTGGCTACTTCGTCGGCCGGAGCCAGCAGGCCGTCGAAACCGGAGTAGCCGGCGTCGTACTGGCCCTTGCGGAAGTAGGCGTCGATCCGGTCGGTGTCCAAGTCAGGGTGCAGGTCGGCCCCGCGCGTGCCTGCCACGCAGTGCCGCGGCCAGCTGTCCACGAAGTCCGGTTCGTCGGAGAAGTGGCCGCCCGGCTCCACATGCCAGTCCTGGGTCGCCACCACGACGTCGTAGTCATCCGGCCGGTTGTCCAAGTGCTCGCTGATGTCGGCGGCAGTCTTGGCGCCGCCGTCGACCGCCAGGGTACCTCCCTCGCAGAAGTCGTTTTGGACGTCGACGATGATCAGTGCACGTGTCATGACAGCTCCTCGAATTCGGTGGGAATGGCGGGCTCGCCGCGCTGCAGCCGGTGTACGGCGCCGGGCAGTTCGGCCATCGAAGCGGTGTGGCGTTCCGCGGCACGGCGGACGCCTTCGGCGCCGGTCCAACCGTCCGCCAGCTTGCCGTTGGTGACAAATTGATGCAGCAGCGGCCGGTCGTTGCCGTCGTCCAAAGGCCGGTGGCCGATGCCGACCACCTCGGCAGTGGCAGCGCCCTTCGGATTGAGTCGGCGCAGCGCGTATTTGCGTCCGCCGACCGAGATCTTGTTCTTGGACGCCTTCGCCACCGAGACCTGCTCGCCGTCCGGGCCCTCGCGGCTCACGAGTTTGTAGACCATGCTGGCGGTGGGCGCGCCGGACCCGGTGACCAGTGCGGTGCCGACGCCGTAGGAATCCACCGGGGCCGAGGCCAGTGCGGCGATGGCGAACTCGTCCAGGTCGGAGGTGACGGTGATGCGGGTGTGGTGGTTGCCCAGATCATCGAGCAACTTGCGCACCCATTGCGCCTGGGCGATCAGGTCGCCCGAATCCAAGCGCACGCCGCCCAACTCGGGACCTGCCAAGTCCACGGCCGTACGGACGGCGGTTTCGACGTCGTACGTGTCCGCCAGCAGGGTGGTGCCCACACCCAGCGAAGCCAGCTGCGCTTCGAAGGCCTGTTGCTCGGTGTCATGCAGCAAGGTGAAGGAATGGGCGGCGGTTCCCACCGTCTTGACGCCGTAGCGGTAGCCGGCTTCCAGGTTGGAGGTGCTGGAGAAGCCGCCAATCACCGCAGCGCGGGCCGCGGCCACAGCCGACTCCTCGTGCGTACGCCGGGACCCCATCTCGATGCAGGGCCGATTGCCGGCCGCGCCGGCCATCCGCGACGCAGCCGAGGCGATGGCGCTGTCGTGGTTGAGCGCTGACAGGATGAACGTCTCCAGCACACAGGCCTCGGCGAAGCTGGACTCTACGATCAGGATCGGCGAGTACGGGAAGTAGGCCTCGCCCTCGGCATACCCGTAGATGTCGCCGGTAAAACGGAAATCTGCCAGCCAGTCGATGGTCTTCGCGTCCACCACGTCCGTGCGGGCAAGAAAGTCCAGCTGGTTTTCGGAGAAAGTGAAGTGTTCAATTCCTTCCAGGACCCGGCCCGTGCCGGCCACTACTCCGTAACGTCGCCCGTCGGGCAGCCGCCTGGCGAAGGCCTCGAAGACAGAACGCCGATGGGCTGCCCCGGAGTGCAGGGCGGCCTGGAGCATGGTCAGCTCGTAGTGGTCGGTGTACAGGGAGGTGCTGGGGTGCCCCCAGCCAGCTGCAGTGTTCACATCCACGACTCTAATCCTGTGTTCGCCGTCTGAGTACTTCGAGGCCGCCGGCGGGTCCCGAAGCGGCGCCTGCCTACAATGGAAGCCATGACCGTGAGCATGCTTCCCTCCTGCACAACCGTGTTGGACGCGGATATTGAGACGTCCCGCCGCACGGAATCGTCCGAACTCACGGCCAAAGACGTCCCGTGGGTCGTCATCGTGTGGAACGATCCGGTCAACTTGATGAGCTACGTCAGCTATGTCTTCCAGAGTTACTTCGGCTATTCGGAGGCCAAAGCGCACAAGCTGATGCTCGAAGTGCACCAGCTGGGCAAATCCGTGGTGGCCACCGGCAGCCGCGAACAGGCCGAGCGGGACACGGTGGCGATGCATTCGTTCGGCCTGTGGGCCACCTACCAGAAGGCGGACCAGGCGTAGATGGCCAAGGCATTCAAGCGCACACGCAAGGGGATTACCGGCTTCCTGGAGCCGGCCGAGCGGGACCTTATCGGGAAATTGTTCGGGGACGTGATCTCCTTGCTGGAGGTCGACCGGCAGGACGAGGATCCGCTGGCGGCGATGGTGGGGCTGGACCTCGACGCCGCCAAGCCCCAGGATGCCGCCTTGCTGCGACTGCTTCCCGACGCGGTGAAGCACGACGACGGCGAGGCGCTGGAGTTCCGCAGGCTCACCGAGCGCTCACTGCGCGAGGACAAACTCGGGGCGCTGCGCGCCAGTGCGCTGCTGCTGGAACACACGCCGCTGCAACTGACCGACGAGCAGGCCCGGCTGTTCGCACGCGCCACCAACGACGTCCGGCTGGTGCTGGCCGAGCGGCTGAACATCCGCACCGATGAGGACGCGCAGGCGCTGCATGAGATCGACGACTGGTCCCAGGCCGAGGACCTGGAGACCTATCTGGCACTGGTCTATAACTTCATGACCTGGCTTCAGGAAACGTTGATGCAGGCCCTGCTGGACGGACTAGACCGCCAATCCGGCCACGGGCGCTGAGCTCCGCGGGGCTGCGCACTAGCGCCTAGCTCCTGGCTCAGCGCCGCCGCGCACGAGTACTGAGCTGCGCGCCGCCGCGAGGAGAGGCCGCTGGACGCCCGCGGGGGTGTGAGATGGCTTACAGAAGTGGCGCAGAAGTTCGCCCAACCCGCCGCCAACGTCTTATCCTCTAGTGAACATGAGCCCGGAAAGGCAGTGAAACTGAAGATGTTGATCCAACCCGCAGCCCCGATCGGCATCTTTGATTCCGGGGTGGGCGGGCTGACCGTGGCCCGCGCGGTGATCGACCAGCTGCCGAACGAATCCATTCTGTACGTGGGGGACACCGCGAACGGCCCCTACGGTCCGCTGCCGATCGCCGAAGTGCGCGCCAACGCGCTGGGCGTGATGGACGAACTGGTCGACGCCGGCGTGAAGCTCTTGGTCATTGCCTGCAACTCCGCCTCCGCCGCCGTGCTGCGCGACGCCCGGGAGCGCTACACCGCCCGCTACGGCATCCCGGTGATCGAGGTGATCCAGCCGGCCGTCCGCCGCGCCGTCGCCTCCACCCGCAGCGGCCGGATCGGCGTGATCGGCACGTCGGCCACGGTCGGCTCCCGCGCCTACGAGGACACGTTCGCCGCCGCGCCACACCTGGACGTGACCTCGGTGGCCTGTCCGCGTTTCGTTGAATACGTGGAAGCCGGCGTGACCGCGGGGCAGGAACTGCTGTCAACCGCCGAAGAATACCTGGAGCCGCTCAAGCGGGCCGACGTCGACACCTTGGTGCTCGGCTGCACGCACTATCCGCTGCTGACCGGCGTCATCTCCTATGTCATGGGCGACGGCGTCACGCTGGTGTCCAGCGCGGAAGAGACCGCCAAGGACGTCTACCGTTCCCTGGTTTCCCACGATCTGCTTCGGCCGGAAGGAACGCCGGGCCAGCACCACTTTATTGCCACCGGCGATGCCGCTTCCTTCGAGGTGCTGGCCCGCCGGTTCCTGGGACCCGAAGTGATTGCGGTAGAGCATGTGGACCACGTGGCCGCACAATATCCCACCGGCAGCATGGCCCGGATTACTCCGGAGATGATTGCCGCCGCGCGCGCCGGCGCGCCGTCGGAACCCAGGATTTCGCCGTTTGCCGCCACGGCGGGGCAGCCCAGCCAAGGGGAGCGGGCATGAACCTGACCATCATCGGCTGCAGCGGCTCGTTTCCCGGACCGCAGTCCCCGGCGTCGTGCTATTTGGTAACTGCCAACGACGGCGAACGCATCTGGCGCATCCTGTTGGACCTGGGCAATGGCGCGCTGGGGACCGCGCAGCGCTACATGGAGCTGGAGGATATCGACGCGATCTTCCTGAGCCACCTGCATCCGGACCACTGTATGGACCTGTGCGGACTCCACGTTGCGGTGCGTTGGAATCCCGGCGGCTGGGCCAAGGGCCGGATTCCGGTGTGGGGACCGGCTGCCACCGCGGATCGGATGGCCACCGCCTACGGACTGGAGCTGGACCCCGGCATGACCGAGGAGTTCGACTTCCACCACTGGGCCGAACGGGAACCGGTGAAGCTGGGGCCGTTCACCATCACGCCCTACCCGGTGCGCCATCCGGTGGACGAGGCCTACGCTATTCGCGTCGAGGCCACTGAACCCACACCCGATGGGCCGGTGACGCGGGTGTTGGCTTACTCCGGGGACACCGACAGCTGCCCTGGGTTGGTTGAAGCAGCCACCGGCGCGGACATGTTCCTCTGCGAAGCCGCCTTCCACGAAGGCCGTGACGACGCGGTCGACGGCGTGCACCTCACCGGGAAGCGTGCCGGCGCAGCCGCCACCGAGGCCCAGGTCCGGCGGCTGCTGCTGACGCACCTGCCGGTCTGGAACGACTCGGTCCGGACCGTCAACGAAGCCCGCGAAACTTACCAGGGCGATTTGGCCGTGGCGGTAGCCGGCGTCAGTTACGTCGTCTGACGCGCACCTCCTGAACCGCGGCGGCGGCGGCGGCGCGCGGAAGCCTGCGCCGTCGTGCCCTAACCGCACGGCCCGTGCCACACTGACTGACTCGCACCGCCTGAACCGCGGCGCCTAGCTCACTCCGGCCGAACCGCGGCGCTTGACTCGCCCTCCTGAACCGCACGCGGCAGCCGCGAGCCGATAGGCTGGTGCCATGACTGATGTTGATTCCAGCTCCGCCCTGCCCGCCGTCACTGTCCGAGCCGACGGCCGGACGCCTGAGCAGTTGCGCCCGATCAGCATCACCCGCGGCTGGTCCAACCAGGCCGAAGGCTCGGCGCTCATCGAATTCGGCAACACCCGCGTGCTGTGCACCGCCTCGCTGACCTCCGGCGTACCGCGCTGGCTCAAGGGCGAGGGGCGTGGCTGGGTCACCGCCGAATACGCCATGCTTCCGCGGGCCACCAACACCCGTTCTGACCGAGAATCCGTCAAAGGCAAGATCGGCGGGCGCACGCACGAAATCTCCCGGCTGATCGGCCGCTCGCTTCGCTCAGTGATCGACACCAAGGCGCTGGGGGAGAACACCATCGTGCTTGACTGCGACGTGTTGCAGGCCGACGGCGGCACCCGCACCGCCGCCATCACCGGCGCCTTTGTTGCCCTCGCCGATTCATTGCACTGGGCCAAAGAGCAGAAACTGGTCGCCCGCTCCGCCCGGCCCCTGACCGACACTGTGGCCGCCGTGAGTGTGGGCATTATCGACGGCGTTCCCATGCTGGACCTGCCTTATGTTGAAGACGTTCGCGCGGAAACCGACATGAACGTGGTGGTCACCGGATCCGGTCAGTTCGTGGAGGTCCAAGGCACCGCCGAAGGCGCGCCGTTCGACCGCACGGAGCTCGACGCCCTGCTGGACTTGGCTCTGGCTGGCACTGCTCAGCTCTCCCAGATCCAGCGCGACACGCTCTCGGAGACGCTGGGAGAAGTCATCCGTGGCTGAAGCAGCGGCTGAACAGGGCGGCGCACTGAGCTCCCGGAGCGCTCAGGACCCCCAGAGCTCACCGGGCACCGAACCCCGTCTGGTCCTGGCCACCCACAACCAGGGCAAGCTCCGCGAACTACGCGAACTGCTGCGGCATCAGATTCCGGGGCTCGACGTGGACACCCAGGTGATCGACGCTGCTGCAGCAGGTGCGCCCGACGTCACCGAAACCGGCCTGACCTTTGCGGAAAATTCCCTGTTGAAGGCGCGCGCGGTCGCCGAAGCCACCGGCCTCGTGGCTGTCGCCGACGACTCAGGCTTAGCCGTAGACGTACTTGGCGGCGCACCCGGAATCTTTTCCGCCCGCTGGGCCGGGAAACACGGCGACGACGAAGCCAACCTGCGCCTCCTGTTGGCCCAGCTGGCCGACATCGCGCCCGAGCACCGAGGTGCCTCCTTCGTCTGCGCCGCGAGCGTTGTGTCCCCACGGCTGGAAGCTGTCGAAGAGGGCCGCCTAGCCGGCGTCCTGTTGACCGAACCTCGCGGCTCGGGAGGCTTCGGCTACGACCCCATCCTGCAGCCGGCCGGGATGGACCGCAGCTGCGCGGAACTGCAACCGGAAGAAAAGAACGCCATCAGCCACCGCGGCCAAGCGTTCCGCGCTCTGCTGCCGCACCTCGTCGCGGCCCTGAGCTAGCGCGTGCCGTCCGGCCAGTCGGCGCCAGCCGGACAACCAGATACGCGCGCGTTTTGCATTGGCTCGTGGCGGCACTCAAGCCAACACAGGGGTAGCGTCGCTCACAGCCGATGGGGATCCGAAACCGTTGGTCCCGCACAAGCTGGTTTCAGTAGCCCTTCTTGCACCCACCGAAAGTGTCCGACCCGGCTTATAGGCTGTTTTCAGTAGCAGTTCTGTACCAAACGTTGGCCATCGGGGCGGGGTTTTCCGGTGGTGTCTGCGGGCTTTGTTCCGTGACCGTTCGTAGTCGATGCCGTGCCCTGTGTGGGCATGCTGAAGATTGAGACGCGTGAGAATGTTTGATCCGGTAGCACCTGAACCTTCCGCCGCGGCGCCTGCCGCCGTGAGCGGTGTGGCGGTTTCGTTGCCGCCGGTTGATCTGGAGGCTCCCGTGGAGGAGTTGGTGGACCAGCTCGCCGCGAGGGAGGATGCCAAGGACGCGATCGCCGCGGACCAGGCCAGGCTGATGGTTGCGCTGGAGCAGCGGATCCGGGCCGAGCGCGCCGCCGCGGGCGTCCCGGCCGGGCGGCGGGGTGAAGGGATCGCGAAGCAGATCGGGTTGGCGCGCCGGGAGTCCCCGCACCGGGCGGCCCTGCTGTTGGGCCGGGCCAGGGTCCTGGTCAACCAGATGCCGCACACACTCGAAGCACTGCAAACGGGGACGCTGAATGAGTGGCGGGCGGCGATCCTGGTCCGGGAAACCGACTGCCTGAGCCCGGAGCATCGGGCCGGGGTGGACCGGGAGCTGGCCGGGAACCCGGAGCGACTGCACGGGATGGGCAACCGGCAGCTGGAGGCCGAGGCCAAACGGATCGCGTACCGGCTGGACCCGCGGGCGGTGGTCGGCCGGGCGGCGAAGGCCGAAGCGGACCGGCACGTCTCCTCCCGGCCCGAACCCGACGTAATGGTCTCGGTCCGCACCCTGCTGCCCGTTTCCCAAGGGGTCGCGGTGATGGCCGCGCTGCATCAGGAAGCGGAGCGGCTGCGCAACGCCGGGGACCCCAGGAGCCGGGGCCAGATGATGGCCGATACCGTGTTTGAACGCGTCACCGGCCGGAGCACCGCGGACCCGGCCCGGCTCGAGGTGCAGCTGGTGATGACCGACCGGGCGCTGCTGCAGGGCGGGACCGAACCGGCCTGGCTGACCGGCTACG